>NZ_JBRKBA010000003.1:0-393040 GCF_052983255.1 Paraglaciecola aestuariivivens
AATTTGCCTTGAACTGACGTTGAATTGTTTTGAAAGCAGACGCGAACCTTTGGTGTTGGCTTGCGTTGCTACTTCTAGTTTGAACTCTCTACTGTATGCAGACATAAAACCCCCAGTAATTGGTATGTCCAACTATTGGGGGTCACTTCATAAACAGGGCTTTTTTATTGCTGCTAGCTTTAAGCCGCTTTGGTGGCTTTAGGCTTACGTTTGGCTTTAGCTTTGGGCTTTTCAACTTGTTGCACTAATTCACTGTGTGCAAAGTCATCTACATTGATGGCTCTTAATCGGCCCTTTTCGGCTTCAATCAAAATATCAGCCTGGGCTTGATCTAATACACCTAGCTCAATACCTTTAGCCGCCACTTCATTAAGCTGAGTGAAAGGCAGGTATTCTTTTGCTGCTTTACAAACCTTGTTATACAAAGGCTCGGCAGCAATGATTTGTTTAAGAGTTAGTTCAAGATCGCCCATCAAACTATCTCCATCGGTAGGAATAAATTGCCCTTCTCCTAGACGGCTACGAGCTTCAGACGGCGTTTGTAATATATGCGCGACTTGATGTTCTAATTCATCTGAAGGCTTTTTATAGGCCTTACCTAACGGCATGATCACCAATTTTAGACTTTTACCCAAAAGCTTGTTAGGGAAGTTATCTAATAAGTTTTCTAAGGCTTCTTCTAATTTATACAAACAATCTTGCATAGCCCAATGTACAAAAGGTAAATCTACCGTTTTGCGTCCTTCATCATCAAAGCGTTTTAGCACACAAGAGGCTAAATATAAGTAGCTAAGTAGGTCGCCTAAACGGGCCGAAATTCTTTCTCGGCGTTTTAACTCACCACCTAAAACCGCCATAGACACATCAGAAAGAAAGGCTAAATTAGCGCTATACCTTTGCATAGAGCGGTAGTATTGCGCAGTTTCATCAGTAAAAGGCGCATTGGTTAAACGTGCACCTGTGCAGGAAAACCATAAGCTTCTAAAAAAGTTACTTACGGCAAAACCAATGTGTCCAAAGACTGCTTGATCAAATTGCTCTAGCCCTTGTTCTTGATCAGGGTGACTGGCTGCCAATAGTTCTGATAACACATAAGGGTGGCAACGCATGGCGCCTTGACCGTATATCATCATATTACGGGTTAAAATATTTGCACCTTCAACCGTAATGGCAATGGGGGCCCCTTGATAGGCTCGACCTAAATAATTATTTGGCCCCAACATTATGCCTTTACCCCCATGCACGTCCATTGAGTCGCTAATAATTTCGCGCATTTTTTCGGTGAGATGATATTTACATATAGCTGAAATAACCGAAGGTTTTTCCCCTAAATCAACGCCTTTAGTAGAAAATGAGGTAACTGCGTCCATCAAGTAAGCATTGCCACCAATTCGGGCCAGCATTTCTTCAATGCCTTCCATTTTGCCTATGGGCATTTTAAATTGCCGACGAATTCTTGCATAGGCACCTGTGGCTAGGGCAATACTCTTGGCTCCACCTGCAGAAGTTGAAGGTAGAGTAATGACTCGCCCAACTGACAAACATTCAACTAACATGCGCCAGCCTTGACCAATCATAGTTTCACCACCAATGATGAAGTCTAATGGCACAAAAATATCTTTGCCTCGAATGGGACCATTTTGAAAAGGCACATTAAGTGGGAAGTGGCGGTTGCCAATTTCTAGACCTTCAGTATCTCGTGGTAAAAGTGCACAAGTAATGCCTAATTCTTGTTCTTCACCCAATAATCCTTCAGGATCGTACATTTTAAATGCTAAACCAATAACAGTAGCAACAGGCGCTAAGGTAATATAACGCTTATCAAAAGTTAGGCGCATGCCTATCACTTCTTCACCTTGCCATTGGCCTTTACAAACAATACCGGTGTCGGGTAATGAACCTGCATCAGAGCCTGCTTCTGGTCCTGTTAGGGCAAAACAAGGAATTTCATCACCTACAGCCAGCCTAGGCAAATAATGTTTTTGTTGTTCGGGGGTACCATAATGTTGCAGTAGTTCCCCTGGACCTAATGAGTTAGGCACCCCTACAGTGGTAGACAAAACTGCACTTACGCTAGACAGCTTTTGTAATACGCGAGATTGGGCATAGGCAGAAAAGTCTAAGCCGCCATATTCTTTTTTAATGATCATGGCAAAAAATTTATTATCTTTTAAGTATTGCCATACTTCTTTGCTTAAGTCAGCGTTTTTGTGTGTGACCTCCCAGTCGTCACACATTTTGCAAACTTCTTCAACTGGCCCGTCTAAAAACGCTTGTTCTTCTGCACTTAATCGAGCTTTAGGAATATTGTGTAAGGTTTGCCAATTAGGGTTGCCACTAAAAATTTCGCCATCCCACCAGACTGTACCGGCATCAATGGCTTCTTTTTCGGTGCTAGACATTTCTGGCATTATGGCTTTAAACATTTTAAGCATAGGTTCGCTTAAATACTGTTTACGAATAGATTCTATATTTAATGGCAGGGCCACGACTAAAAATAGCAACCAAGTTAATTCACCCACTATGTCTAAGATGCTGCCTATTACCAGTAAACAAAACATCGCCACAGTGGCATTAAATAATTTCATTCTAAAATAACTAACGGCGCCTAAAGCCGCAAATAGATAAATACACCAAATTAAAACTTGCATATGTACTCCGGTTACTAGAGGTCTGACCACGCTCTTAACAGTATAAGCTTGCCTCGAAAAAAGCAAGGGTATCAACTGTTTTAGTGGTGAATTTTGTTGCCTTAATTCAGAGGCTTATCTTAATAAATGGGTTGATAAGCAATACTGATAATTACCCATCAAGTATAGAAGAGATGTTTTTTATTGAGTGACTTTTTGTTTTTTACTTGTGTCGCCAAGGGTAAATTTACGTAGTCTTAACTCACCTTGTTCATCACCGTCTTTATATTGTTTTAGTTTAACTAATTGGTAATTTAGGCTAGGAGAAAACCAAACTAGGGTTTCGCGCGAGGAGTTGTTACGAATGATTTTAACTTTTATGGCTTCAACTAAACCATAGGGTAGGTCAAGCTGCTCTTTACCTACAACTTCTAGGTCGTAGTGGCGTAACTCGCCTCTATTATTAATAATATCGTAACTAAAGGTCTTTTTGCCGCTGGCTAATTTTAGTTGAATATCTAACCGATAAAGTTGATTGTCTAGCTGTCCTGCCCAATTAATGGGTTGACCCTGATTAATAATAATTTGTGAATTGTTAGCATCAAATTCAATTTTTGTGCTTTTGTCTGAGCCTGTTCCACTGCGGCTATAAGCATAGGTTTGTGGCTGAAGTTGATTTTTCTGAAGGGTAAAAATACTGGTTTCAGAGCGAATGTCAGATAAGAAAAACGCCGAGACTTTAGAGTAATAGTCTAACCTGTACTGGTTGTTTTGCTCAGGCTGTAAACTTAATTTAGCTTGGCCTAAGCTTCGTCCAAATCGATAAAAAATGTATTCGGCATCAAATGCGGTTAATTGCATAGAATCGGCTAAAGCTTTATTGGGGTTTGCCCAAGCTAAGCTTAGAAATAGTACTGCTGATAAAACTACTGATTTAACCAAAAGCATAACCTTTATCATTTAATATCTCGTCATCTAATACCGCTTTGTTTTGTACCATCTTTAGACGGTCTTCACAAAACCATTTTATCACTAAGGGATACATTTGACGTTCTTGTTGTTGCACTCGCTCAATCAGTTCGTCTACTTCTTGGTCGGCAAAAATTGGCACTTTGGACTGCAAAATCACCGGACCACCATCTAATTCAGGGGTGACAAAATGAACCGACGCCCCATGCTCAGTATCGCCTGCTGCTATGGCTCTATTGTGGGTATCTAAGCCTTTATATTTGGGCAATAGCGATGGATGAATGTTTAGTACTTTTCCTAAATAATGGCTTACAAATTGTGGGGTAAGGATCCGCATGAAACCCGCTAACACTATTAAATCTGGACTAAATTCGTCAATTTTAGCCATCAGCTGTGCATCATATTCATCACGACTAGCTGTTAGCTTATGATCTAGCACTATCGCAGGTATGCCTGCATTTTTAGCGCGCTCTAGTCCGTAAGCATTTGGATTATTCGCAATAACAGCGCGGATCTCACCCTGAATTTTACCCTGCTTTATCTGGTCGATAATGGCTTGAAGATTCGAGCCATTACCAGATACCAGTACCACTATGGATTTTGTTAACACTGGCTGAGTCACTTATTTGATCTCAACTTGTTGCTCTGTGTCACTGGTTTCAATGTGACCAATTTTCCAGGCGGTTTCACCAAGTTCATTTAGAATTTTCACCGCTTGTTCTGCTTTCTCATGGGGTAGGGCAATGATAAGACCCACACCACAGTTAAAAGTTCGGTACATTTCGTGCGTTGTGACATTGCCGTTTTCTTGTAGCCAATTAAAAATAGCTGGCCATTGCCAACTTGACCCATCTATCACGGCTTTAGTATTAGCAGGCAATACTCTGGGGATGTTTTCCCAAAATCCGCCGCCAGTAATGTGCGAAATGGCATGAACTTCAATTTGCTCTAATAGTTGTAAAACAGATTTAACATAGATACGCGTGGGTTCGAGTAGGTAATCAGCTAAGGTTTTGCCTTCAAAAGCTTGGGTCGGATCGCTATTTGATACTTCAATGATTTTTCGGATCAATGAAAATCCATTGGAATGAGGACCGGAAGAAGCTAACGCAATTAAGGTATCACCAGGCGCTACTTTAGAACCATCTATTACGTCATCAGCTTCTACTACACCAACACAAAAGCCTGCCACGTCGTAATCTTCACCATGATACATGCCTGGCATTTCAGCCGTTTCACCGCCAATTAAGGCACAACCCGATAATTCACAACCTTTGCCAATTCCAGTAACCACTTCTGTGGCTGTGTCTACATTGAGTTTTCCAGTAGCGTAATAGTCGAGGAAAAACAGCGGCTCAGCCCCTTGAACAATAAGATCGTTTACGCACATAGCCACTAAATCTATGCCTATGCCATCGTGTTTTTTAAGATCCATGGCCAGTCTAAGTTTGGTACCTACACCATCAGTACCAGATACTAATAAAGGTTTTTTGTATTTTTCAGGTAAAGAGCACAGGGCACCAAATCCGCCTAACCCGCCTTTTACTTCTGGTCGGTGGGTTTTTTTAGTGACCGATTTAATTCTTTCAACTAACTGGTTTCCTGCGTCTATATCAACCCCAGCGTCTTTGTAACTTAATGATGAATTTTTATCGCTCACGAACTTTCCTCAAGATGGCCGCAAAAAAGAGCGACGATTTTAACAGCTTGATGCGCTATTACCAACGAGAGTTAACGACTTTTATAGAATTACAAACAATTGATGAATTTTGTCGGTAAATAAAAGACAATAGAGATTAATTGTTCTGAGGTTAAATTTTTAAAAGGAGAATGGATCCCAATGCCATTCATGCGTTTGATTGTGGTTAAGCTATGCATTTTTCTTTGCTTAAGTTGTATGTCTAGTGTGCAAGCGTCCATTATTGATGATCTCTATCAAGCTAAAATTGCGGTAGAAGATCAATCAGAGCGAACTCAGCAACAGGCTTTTTCTGTAGCACTCAGAGCTGTGTTAGTTAAAGTGAGAGGCAACCCAGACCTGCTAAAGCATGCGGATATTAAACGCATGATAAATAATCCAAAGCCATATGTACGTTCATATCGATATGATATTGAAGCAGCACAATTATTTGTGGTGATAAATTTTGATCAGACTAGGGTCGATGCCGCGATTCGTGATGCAAACTTTCCTATTTGGGATAAACGTCGTCCCGACACTTTAGTGTGGATGGCGATACAACCAAGTATGCAAGACAATAAAAAAATCGCACGGGTGGCAGATTATGCCGAAATTTATCAGCAATTTAGTGATGTCGCTAAAACCCGAGGCATTCGACTTATCTTTCCTCTTTGGGACATTGACGATCTTCAAAATTTAGATGTATATGATATTTGGGGAGAATTTAGTCGCCCCATCAAACTAGCAAGCGAAAGATATGATGTGAGCTCTATTTTATCTCTTAGGGTATATCCTAGCCAAGCATCAATAACAAACACTGAAGAAGGGCAAACCAGCAGCGTTGCGTTACCCGAGTGGACAGCTGATTGGACTATGTTTGAAGCATCTAGTATTTTGTCTGGCAAAATTCAGCAACAAAGCTTATTAGCTTTAGCGAAAATTATGGTTGATATCTTGGCCGACCAATTGGCGGCAAAATATGCCATAGATCTAGATCAAAACAATCAAAATAGACAAAAAGTAGAAATAGTGATTAACAATATAAACTCGTTAACTCTGTATCAACAGGCGTTAACCATGTTAGAAAATCTAAGTGTGGTCACTAGTGCAACTTTAGTTAAGCAACAGGGTAACCAGGCTATTTTCGCGCTAGATTTGTTAGGTGAGGTTGAAAATTTGCAAAACGCTTTAAGTTTAGATAATCAAATTAAACCTGTAGTGGATGATTTTGGACAACCTATTGGGGAGTTGCAGTTCTTTTGGGTCAAGTAAGTAGTCAGCTGTCTTTACCCGTTGCACTAAAAGAAACGGGTTCATTTAGTAGTTTTATTGCGGGTCAAAATGCACAAGCGCTTAACCATGTAAAAAACTTATTAAATAGCCAGCCATCACAGCGTAAACATAACTGGTTAACTTACCTTTTTGCCGAGCAGGGATTAGGTAAAAGTCATTTATTGTATGCCGCCTGCCAACAAGCTCAAAATAATGGGCAAATTTGCGTGTATTTAAGTTTCAATGAAAAAAGTAATCTAACTCCAGAGGTACTGCAAGGGCTGGAGCATTATCCGTTAATTTGCTTAGATGATATTCAACATTTAACTGGCGAGCCAGAATGGCAAGTGGCGGTTTTTGATTTAATAAACCGAGTCAAAGAACATGACACCAGTTGCTTAGTGATAACAGGCAATCAACCGCCAGCCAAGCTAAATCTAGAATTAGCAGACCTAGTGTCGAGATTGTTATGGGGAACAAACTTTCAGTTGCACTCATTAACAGATGAACAAAGACAGCAAGCCTTAATTGTTAAAGCTCAGCACAGAGGGCTACATATGCCCAAAGAAGTAGCTAAATACTTAGTTAATCATTGGCGCAGAGACATGCCAGCCTTAATAGCGTCATTAGATATTTTAGATGAGCAATCTTTACAACAGCAAAGAAAGCTCACCATTCCCTTTGTTAAATCAATTTTAGGCAACGATACGCCAAGCTGATTAGTTGTCTGATTGGCCTTTAGCTCCTTCAAAGGCCTGTTTTTCGGCGAGCAGTTCGTCTTTTAATTTTCCTACTCCTAAACCTAACTCACGACCTCTAAGACGAGCATAAAAACTACAGCCAGTGAACAACATACAACAAAGTATGATTTCAACCAGTGCAAATAACCTTTCACCTTCAACCGCATAAACAGCTGTTAATCCATGTAACAAGTAATACATGACAATAAAATTGGTCCACGCATAGGTATAGGGTTTGCCTTGGAATAAACCTTTTATTGGCAATAATATTGGCAGTACCCAAAACAATAAGGTAAATAGGGTAGAGGTTGGTTTATCTGGGGTAAGTAAAAAGTGCCAAACTAGTAGCCATAAGATCAATAAAACATAACTCACCAAGCTAAGTTTCTTAAAAAATACCGTATTAAAAGTCATATTAATTACTCAGTTTTTTGGCTAAATCAGCCAAACGTTTGCCTTGTTCTATGGCTAATTGAAATTCTGCTTCACTTAATTTACCGGCGCTTACTTTGCTGGCTAAATGGCTTACCCCATAAGGTGTACCACCTGTGGTAGTGGTATGCAGTTGAGGATTTGAATAGGGCAATCCAGAGATCAGCATGCCATGATGTAGTAGCGGCAGCATCATGGATAACAAAGTACTTTCTTGACCACCATGCATACTAGAGGTTGAAGTAAACACACAAGCTGGTTTGTTTTCTAAAGCGCCGGCTAACCATTGAGCGCTAGTGGTATCTAAGAAATATTTAAGCGGGGCGGCCATGTTGCCAAAACGAGTAGGACTGCCCAATGCTAAGCCGCTGCAATCGGCTAAATCTTCTAGGCTTACGTACGGATCGCCTGTGGCTGGTACAGCCGCTTGAGACTGAGAAATATTGTCACTCACTTCTGGCACTGTGCGTAGTTTGGCTTCTAAGCCAGCTTGTTCTACTCCCATTGCTATGGCATTGGCTAACTTTTGCGTACCACCATGTTTACTGTAATATAAAATCAGTACAGCTTGGCTCATAAAATATCCAAAACTGCTTCAGGAGGACGGCCAATAGCGGCTTTTCCGTTGGCTAACACTATAGGTCTTTCAATCAGTTTTGGAGTGTTTAACATAGCTTCAATTAAGGCTTGTTCCGATAAGCTTGGGTCAGCCAAATTTTGCTCTTTATATTCGCTTTCACCTTTTCTCATTAAATCACGAGGCGAGCTTAAACCTAACTGAGTGATGATGGCACGCAGTTGAGCTTCATCTGGGGGAGTGGTTAAATATAAAGACACTTGAGGCTCAATTCCACGCTCATTCAGTAAGGCTAAGGTTTGACGGCTTTTAGAGCATCTTGGGTTGTGTAAAATGGTTATATCTGACATAAGGTTGACTTCACTTTTACTCGGTTTAATTTAATTTTACCTGTATTCTACCGACAATTAAAATTGTTATGAAACTAAGCGTTAAAAGGAGCGGTTTATTTTGCAAAAGTTGTGGATTTTTGTTCTTGCTGTAGTAGCTATTTTAGCCGGTGTGTTTGTGCATCAAAGCCTAAGTAGTGATTTTAAAACCCTAGATGAGCAACAGCTTAATTGGCAAAATAAACAACAAAAGTGGACAGTGGTGAACTATTTTGCAGAATGGTGTGCCCCTTGTCTTCGCGAAATTCCAGAGTTAAACCATTTCTACCAGCAGCATAAACAACAGGTTGAAGTGTTTGCGGTTAATTTTGATAAGTTACCTAAGCCTAAGTTAGTTGAGCTACAACAAAAGTACCAAATTGCTTTTCCTATTATCACTGAGTTTGACTCTATGCCTTGGCAACAACCCCCAGCTACTTTACCCACTACTTATATTTTAAATCCGCAAGGGCAGGTGATAAAGCAGTTAAAAGGTGAACTCAGTGCCGACAAATTATACCTGACATTGCAGCAATTAAAGAGTTTGTAATCTTTCTTGCGCGGTTCTAAATTGTTCAATTCGGGCTCTAATCCGTTGCTTTTCGATTTTGCGATCATTGGCAAAATTATAAGCCGTATGTAACTCATCAATCGCTCTGGGGTAGGCCGCCACTAAGGCATAAATTTCAGCTTTTACCTGATGCATTTCTAACGACTGTTGACTGTTTCTATACGCATCAGACAACAACTGATAGGCCAGCATGTTCTCTGGATTAACTAGCAAATAATCTTTTAATAATGCAATGGCTCGCTCTATTTGATTATTTTTAATTAAAATATTGGCCAAATTTAAGGTTAACACTGGGTTATGAGGGGTATGCACTATGTGAGCAGATAACCTTTCAATAGCTTGTTGTGCTTGATCGATTTGCATTGCAATGTCTGTGTAAAGATCTAGATAAAATAAATTATCTGGATCTCTGGCTAAAAGTTTCTGAATGATAGTGTTTGCCGCTTGATAGGCTTCGTTTTCAAAATGTGAAATCGCCAAACCGTATTCAGCCGCTTGTTTAAACACATAACTTTGGTTGTCTAACTGCGCACTAAAATAGGCAATGTTATTCTTAGGGTTTCCATAATATCTGGCCGTTACCCGGGCTTTAGCTAGATGAAAAGGTAAACTCTCTGGAATGTTTCTTACTGCATAAGTAGCGGCTCTGGTGCGCGCGTCGGCTACCCGAGATTCAGGCAAGGGGTGAGTTAATAAAAAAGCCATTGGGCTAGATTTAAGACGACTTTTTTCTGTTAAGGTCGAAAAAAAGCTACTGGCGCCATTTGGGTCAAATCCTGCTTGAGCTAATATGCTTATCCCTACACGATCAGCTTCTTTTTCGTTTTGTCTAGTGTAATTGATAGAAGACTGGGCTGAAGCTGCATTGGTAACTGAAATTGCCGCCATACCCGCTTCAGGGTTTGCTACAGCTAACAATATGCCACCCAATAAACTGGCAATTTGTAAAGGTGAAGATTTTTGTTGAGCTTCTATGCGTCTGGCTATGTGTCTTTGTGTCACGTGGCTAATTTCGTGAGCTAAAACAGAGGCTAACTCAGATTCATTTTTAGCGTTTAATATGAGACCAGTGTGAATACCAATATGCCCACCAAAAAACGCAAAGGCGTTAATTTCAGAATTGTTAATGATAAAAAATTTATACGGAAACTTAACATTATCTGCTTGGGCAACTAAGCGGTTGCCAATATCTTGAATGTATTCGTCTAACAAGGGATCGTTTACTAGTGGCGCTTGGCCTCGCATTTGACGCATAAAGGCGTCACCAATAATCACTTCTTTATCTAGGGTAATGGCACTAGAGGCAACCACCCCAATTTCTGGTAAATCGTTTTTTTTATTCGCCGCACTGATCCACTGAGGAATAGCTAAGGTTAAGATTAAAATGCATGTGCGTATTAAAGCTTTATTCATTATTTGGGTGTTTCTTTTTAGGTCATTTTGCAAAAAAATTAGCGGTTCAACACTGGGTGTTTAGTATTGAGCGCGACTCATAGCATTAGTTCAATTGAAGCCAGTTAACCCATTTGATTTTGGGGTATTTGCTGTTGAATGTCTGTCGCCACTTTTTGTATAGATAAACCACGGATTTCCACTACCTCTAATCTTTGTTCTATTAATTCAATAGTTTGCTGTATAAGCATGTGGGCATATTTTAATAATGCTAGATCTGCGTCATCGGGGCAACGAATATAAAGTTCAATAAGTTCACTTAATTTAGGGATCCTAACTATAGGACCTATGCTAGCAGGATTAAATTCCTTAAAACCTGATTTAGGGTGGTAATCTTTTACCATAGCTTGAATTTCATGGTTTATAAGCGGAAAACAATGTAAATCAAAAGCATAAGGAGTGATTTGTTGCACCAATACAACCTGAGGTTTGCCATTAATACAATTTTTTAATTGCCAATTCTGTGGGTTTAATAGGTAAGTAATATTATTGGCAAAACCATCGGTAAAGGTGCCTTCTAATTCCTTTAATTTGTTTGCAACTATATTAAAGTCATCAGGAACTTGGCCTAGTGTTAGGGTTTTCTTTAGTTGAATAATGGATTTTACATCCATATATTCTATTGACCAATTTTGTTGCAAAAAATTACCCCTTTGGTTAGTGCTGAGCGTTATATTAACCTATCGCTTATGCGATAATGAAGCTTTAAAGCACAGACTCTTTTTCTGAGCACAGCTAAATAGAACAAGGAATATTCATGTTAAACGTTTTTGAACGTTGGTATAAGCGCAAGTTTTCCGATCCGGATTCGTTAATGCTACTGCTGCTTATATTGTTTAGTTTTATATTGTTGGCGATGTGGGGCAAAATTTTAATGCCTGTACTAGTGGCGGCAGTCATAGCTTATTTGTTGGACTGGCCTGTATCGCAATTATCAAACCGTGGGTTTTCTAGAGCCGCCAGCACTGCGTTAGTATTATTTGGCTTTATCAGTATCTCAATATTCACATTTGTTGGTGTGGTGCCAGTCGTTGCGCAGCAAAGTATCAATCTTATTAGAGAAATTCCACAAATATGGGATTCGGGGCAAGTATGGTTGCTTACCTTGCCAGAAAACTATCCCGATCTGATTCAATTAACCCAAATTCAAGATGTATTAGATAGCCTAAATCAAAGGGTAGTGGTGTTAGTTGAACAATTATTATCTGCATCTGTCAGTTCACTTGGCGGCATTGGTGCTTTACTGATCTATATGATACTGGTGCCGTTAATGGTGTTTTTTATGCTTAAAGATAAATCCATGTTAGTGGAAAACATCTCGGCATTGTTGCCCACAGAGCGCAGATTGATCAAACAAGTTGGCACTGAAATGAATGTACAAATAGCCAATTATATTCGCGGAAAAGTCATAGAAATAGTCATAGTGGGTACAGTTTCAGCGTTAACTTTTGCCTTTATGGATCTGCGTTATGCGCTGCTTCTAGGCGTCTTGGTAGGCTTTTCGGTATTAATTCCTTATATAGGTGCTGCAGTGGTCACTATACCTGTGGCGATAGTGGCGTTATTTCAATGGGGAGTCACACCAGAGTTTTGGTATCTATTGATAGCTTATGCAGTGATTCAAGCATTAGATGGAAACGTGTTGGTGCCTATATTGTTTTCAGAAGCAGTCAGCTTACATCCTGTATATATCATTATTGCCGTACTGTTTTTTGGTGGTTTATGGGGATTCTGGGGAGTGTTTTTTGCTATTCCATTAGCGACCTTGGTTAAAGCGGTCGCCAATGCGTGGTCGAACCCTGTTGATGTTCAAGAGCCAGCCTAAACCAGCCTTAGACTGGCTTAGGCAAAGCGGTTTAGGCATTAGTTAAATAATCTAACACTACTGTATGGTGGTCTTTGGTTTTAAATTTATCAAAGACCTTTTCGATATTGCCTTGTTCATCAATTAAAAAGCTAATTCTGTGAATACCGTCGTACTCTTTACCCATAAACTTTTTAGGTCCCCACACACCAAACTGGTCGGCTAGGGCATGATCTTCATCTGATAATAAAGTGAAATTGAGTTGCTCTTTTTCGATGAACTTAGGCAACCTTTTGACTGGATCAGGACTCACGCCAAACACTACTACATTGGCTTGGGTTAATGCATCCTGACTGTCTCTTAAATTTTGTGCTTGCACAGTGCAGCCTGGTGTCATGGCTTTGGGGTAAAAATACACTAATACTTTTTTACCTAAATAGTCAGATAAAGACACCGCTTGGTTATCTTGATCTGGCAAGGTGAATTTTGGCGCTGGATCGCCAGCTTGTAACATTTGCATGGTGATAAACCTTTTATGTTTAGAATAAATTTGGCTAGCAAAACCTAATGGTTTGGTTTAATCGTGCCTTGTAACTTTAACGGCTCGAGAAGTTTTTGTAAGGCGCTTTCAATTTCTGACACTTCTAATTGATGGGGTATCGAAATCACCATCTTACATTTCATTTGTTTTTGTTCGGTACTGTTTTCTTGCAGCTCTACAAACTTAAGCCTAAATGCGCTGACAGAAATGTGTCTTTGACTGAAAAATGCGGTGATTTGATCGATAGCACCAGGGGCACTTTTACCAACAATGATGACATCAGCTAGATGTTCAAGGTTTTGTTTACAATGTTGCTTAGTGCGTTTCATCATAGATAATAAATTATGTTTATGACAAGTTTGCGGTAATAAGCATTCTGCTTGGGCAATAGCACTTTGGCTGCCTTCAATAATCATGGTCAATGAAAAGTCCTGACCGTACACCGCTTGACGACTATCTAATATGTTGCAGCCCACGCCAGACACAGTGTCAGCTAAGGTGCTAAGCACGCCTAATTGGTCTTGACCTAATATTGTTACTATTAATTGTTGCGGCATTTTTAATCAAATTGCTTGGTTTAGAATAGATATGTATTACATGATAGCCGTAAGCAGGATTGAGTTTCAATTCTAATCCTTAAATAGCGTTATTCAGTGCTTGTTTTTAACAGGCCAGATCTTTACCATTAGGCGCTTATTTTTTGGGAGAAAGCATGTTTACTGGTAGTTATGTGGCGCTGATTACGCCAATGTATGAAAATGGACAAGTAGATTATTCTTCGTTAAAGAAACTTGTTGAGTTTCATATCGAAAATGGCTCAGACGGCATAGTGTCTGTTGGTACCACAGGTGAATCTGCTACCTTACCTTTTGAAGAGCATATTGAGGTGGTATCTAAAACCGTTGAATATGCCCAAGGTAAGATCCCAATTGTTGCTGGAAGTGGCGCTAACTCTACTGATGAAGCGATTTTCTTAAGTCAAGAAATGGCCGAAACAGGGATTAAGGGTTTTTTAAGTGTGGTGCCTTATTACAACAAACCTCAGCAAAAAGGCATGATAGCGCATTTTCATGCCGTAGCAGATGCCACAGATTTGCCGGTGATTTTATATAATGTACCAAGCAGAACTGTGGCTGATATGCTGCCTGAAACCGTTGCTGAATTGGCTAAACATCCCAAAATTGTTGGACTAAAAGACGCCACAGGTGATATTGAGCGTTTGCTTGAAACGCAAAAATTAGTTGGCCCTGACTTTTTAATGTTAAGTGGCGACGATCAAACTAGCTGTGAGTTTTTAGCAAAAGGTGGGCATGGAGTTATATCTGTTACTGCGAATATTGCGCCAAAACAGATGGCGGACATGTGCAAAGCTAGTCGAAACAAAGACTTTGCTTTAGCCAGTAAAATTAATCAGCAAATTGCTGAATTACACACAGGGTTATTTATTGAGCCTAATCCTGTGTTGCCTAAATGGGCTTTATTTAAAATGGGATTAACCAGTTCGGCTTTTCTACGATTACCTTTAGTTGAATCGGAACTTGCTAGTCAAAATTATATCGAACAAGTCATGCGCAGTTCTGGCGTATTATCTTAAGGAGATAGCATGACCCTAAAACTTCAATTCGTTGGCATAGCAATAGGTACTCTATTGGCGGCCTGTAGTTCAATAGAAGAAAGAGAATTAGCCAGTGGCTCGTTTAAATATGTTCAAGAGCAACCCGGGCAGAAAATTAAAATCCCAGAAGGGGTAGATACGCCAAAATTTAACGATGCGTACAAATTACCACAAATTAGCCCAGAGGCGCCAAAAGACAAAGTGGGCAAAAATTTAAGTGTGTTATCTCCTTCATTGGTATTACCTGTAGTGGCGGGTTCACATGTAGAAGAAGGGTCTAAAGCGCCTAAAGTATGGTTTGACCAAGTAGACGACAGTCAGCCTCTTGATACTGCAATCTGGAATTCTTTAATCCGTTTTCTAGAAAAAGAAGGCATTGGCATTCATGAGTTTGATAAAGACAACCAGCGTTTATTAACCGATTGGATCATGCAAGATGAAGCCAAAAGTAATAAGTGGTACACCATTAATAAGTCTGAACGCAAAGTAGGTCAACGTTTTGAATTTAGGCTAGATAAAAAACCACATGGTAGAACGGCTGGTTTAAGCGCTAAATTGGTAGATTATAAAGAAAAAGCCAGCGCTGACAGTCAAGAGATTACTCAAGCAAAAGACACTAGACGTAACGAAGTTGAATTTTTAAATCAAGTAGTCAAAAACTATGAGTTTGAATTAAAAGTGGCAGACGTAAAACGTTACCGCCAAATTCGTCAAGGTCTGCCTATGGAGCTAGGTTTTGACGCCGATGGTGAAGCAGCTTTTGTAGTCAAGGCTGACTATGATGTGACTTGGCCTAGATTATTATTAGTTTTACGTAAGTTAGGTTTTGATGTTAAAGATTACGACAAATCTAATGGTTTGTTATTTGTTAAGTATAATGGCGCCCAAGAAGGGTGGTGGAGTAGCTTATTCTCTAGCAGTGAAGATGCCCTTAAGTTAGATACTAAAGAATATCGAATTAAAGTAGCCTCGGCTGGTGAAAACACCTCAGTGACTCTTTTGAACGAAGAAAGCCAAGCATTTGCAGTAGATAAGTTAACAGATTTATTTGCTACATTTAGCCGCACTATGGCGGCAGACGACTTAGATATTTAATCCATTAAGACTTCTGTTTGTGTAGGCAAGCAGAAGTCGCCCTTTCTCTCGGCAAGTAGCACAGCAAGGAGTTGGCAAGGTATGTCAATTGCAGATTCAATTTTAGCAGTCAATAATGATTTACCCATTCGCAGTCACTTACCGGTTCATAGTGGTAAAGTTCGCTCAGTCTATTGGTTAACTGAACAAGATAGCCAAAGGCTGATCCAACAGAAAAATTATCCAGTACCAGCAGATACTCCTCTTGCCATAATGGTTATTAGCGATCGCATTTCTGCATTTGATTGTATTTGGCATGGCGAAGGGGGCCTAAACGGCGTACCTGGTAAAGGTGCTGCATTAAATGCTATTTCAAATCATTGGTTTAGCTTATTTAAACAACATGGTTTAGCTGACAGTCATATTTTAGATATTCCTCATCCTTTAGTGTGGATAGTACAAAAAGCCAAACCAGTGATGATAGAAGCTATCTGCCGTCAATACATCACAGGCTCTATGTGGCGAGCCTACCAAAACGGCGAGCGCAACTTTTGTGGCATTGAGTTAGAAGAAGGTTTAAAACAAGACGGTAAGTTATCTGAATTATTAATGACGCCTTCGACTAAAGGGATCCTTAAAGGCATACCCAATGTACCTGAAGCCGATGATGTAAACATAAGTCGTCAGGATATTGTTGAGCACTATAAGGCCTTTAATTTTTCGCATCCCGATGATGTGCAATATTACGAAAAGTTACTGCGTGAAGGTTTTAATCTGATCAGCCAAGCGTTAGACCAACAGGGGCAAATATTTGTCGATACTAAGTTTGAATTTGGTTACGTCAAAGATTTATCCGGCAATCAAAAACTCATTTATATGGATGAAGTGGGTACCCCTGACTCATCACGTATTTGGGATAAACAAGCTTATAAAGACGGGCAAGTAGTGGAAAATTCTAAAGAGAGTTTTCGTCAAATGTTGCTTAATTATTTTCCTGACCCAGATATTTTATTAAATAAAAATCGTATGCAAGAACGTTTGGCTTTAGCTGAAGATAATGCTCTGCCTGCTGAGGCATTTAAGCAATTATCTGATACCTATGTGTCTATAGCAGAAAAAATTACCGGGCAAAAAATATTCCTTAGCAAAGATCCAAAAGCTGAAATTATTGAGATTTTAACGGATCAATATCAGTTAGTTGATTAGAAAGTAAGAACCTTTGTATTAAGAAGCTAGGCAGTTTAAATAGCGAGTTAAAATGAAAAAAAACGGCGATAGTCTCAATGCCTATCGCCGTTTTTTGTTAACTTACTAACAGTTGACTTTGCCTCACTAAACCAAGTTAAGTACCTGATTTATTAAAGCTTAGCTGCTTTAACTAACACTCAATTATATTTACCGCTAATCCACCACGGGCGGTTTCTTTATATTTAGACTTCATATCATTACCTGTATCCCACATGGTTTTAATGACTTTATCTAAAGAAACTTTGTGTTGACCCGTGCCGCGTAAGGCCAGGCGCGAGGCATTGATGGCCTTGATTGCGCCCATAGCATTTCGCTCAATACAAGGCACTTGCACTAGTCCACCTACCGGATCGCAGGTTAATCCAAGGTTATGTTCCATGCCTATTTCGGCGGCATTTTCTACCGCGTCCACCGAACCGCCTACTATTTCTGTAAGCGCCCCCGCAGCCATAGAGCAGGCAACACCCACTTCGCCTTGGCATCCAACTTCGGCACCAGATATCGAGGCGTTCTTTTTATATAAAATGCCTATTGCTGCGGCAGTTAATAAATATCGACTAACAATCTCTTTATTAACCGGTTTTACAAACTTATTGAAGTAACACAATACAGCTGGAATGATGCCAGCTGCACCATTAGTTGGGGCTGTTACTACAGTACCGCCAGCGGCGTTTTCTTCATTAACCGCTAATGCAAATAAGTTTACCCAATCCATGGCCACCATAGGATCGGCAGATTGTTCACTTTGCAAACGGCGATACAAGGCGGGTGCGCGTCGTGTCACTTTTAGGCCGCCAGGCAAAATACCTTCTGACTCAATACCTGTTTCTACACTTTTATACATGACCTGCCAAATATGCCAAAGCTTGTCGATAATTTGTTCTTTGGGCTGAAATACTTGTTCGTTTTTCATCATTAAAGAACTAATGCATAAGCCGTTTTCTTTACACATTTCTAAAAGTTGTGCAGCACTGCTGAAGTTAAAAGGCACGGGCTGCTCTTCATGGATAAGGGCAGCGACTTTTTCATCTTCAAAGTCTTGTTCACGAATGATAAATCCCCCACCAATAGAAAAGTAGGTTTGCGAACTAATACATTCATTTTTAGACAAGGCATGAATAGTCATACCGTTTGCATGTTGTTTTAATGATTTTCGTCTGTGGAATACAATGGCGTTTTCATCCGGAAAGCGAATGACTTTCTGACCATTTAAGTTTAATTGTTGTTGCTCTCTGACTTGCACTAACAATCCATCAACTATTGAGCTATCAATGGTTTCTGGGGCATAGCCTAACAGACCTAAAATGACCGCTTTACCTGTGCCATGGCCTTTACCTGTTTGGCCTAGTGAGCCAAATAATTCCACTTTAATTTCGTCTGTTTGCTCAAACAAAGCTTGTTCGATTAATTGCTCGCAAAATGCTTTTGCGGCACGCATAGGGCCCACTGTGTGAGAGCTCGACGGCCCAATGCCAATACTAAACATATCAAAAACGCTGATCATAGTCGCTGATCCATAGAGATAAAAATAATGAGGTGAATTGTGCGGGTTTAGTGGCTACAGCACAATAGGCATGGGAACTTAGCTTAGGCTTAACTGTGTAAAGATAGCTTTATACAAAGCCACTTAAAAGTGATTAGATAAGTTGCGAACAAAGGCTGCCGTGGCCCCCCAAATGTGATGTTGTTTCCAAGGGATAAAGTAAACAGGAAAATGCCCATTTTTGCGCTTAACCCAATGAATATAGTGGTTGTTTTTGTCTAACAAAAAACTAAGAGGGACTTCAAAGGTGCTGTCTACCTCATTTTTATCCAGTTGTAATTTTATTGGGGCCGAAATAAATCCTATGTATGGCAAAACCTCATAACGAGTAACAGTGCGATATAGAGGTAAATTGCCAATGATTTCAACGTCTATTGGCGCCACTCCCACTTCTTCTTGGGTTTCTCGTAAGGCAGTGTCGATAAGGGATTTATCTTCTGGCTCTTGTTTACCCCCAGGAAAGCTCACTTGCCCAGCGTGATGCTTTAATTGCTTGGAACGAACAGTAAACAACACAGTGAGTTCTTCGTTGTACTCTAAAATAGGCATTAATACAGCGGCGGGTTTTCCCGCTTCTCGTAACGGAAAATCTGCCACTTTGCTAATTTGTCTAGCATGGTGAAATTGATTTAGAAACGCCGCTTTATCCATAGAGTGTTAACCTAGTTCAATATCTGTTTGCTTGGGATTTAATATAGGCAATATTTTAGACACTTTGTCTAAAGATTCCTGATATTCAGCCTCTGGATCAGAATCAAGCACTATGCCACCGCCAGCCCAGCAGTGTAGTTTTTTGGGAAGCTGATCTGTTTCACAGAGTAAGGTACGAATACAAATACTGGTATCCATATCGCCCATTGCACTCATATAGCCTATGCTACCGCAATAAATATTACGATTATTAGGCTCTAATTCGTCAATAATTTGCATGGCTCTTATCTTAGGCGCACCGGTAATAGAGCCGCCAGGAAAGGCACCTTGCAATAAATCTAGGGCATGACTTTCACGAGGTAAGGTGGCGGTAATAGTACTGACTAAATGGTGTACCGCAGCAAAACTTTCTACTTCAAATAAAGCTGGCACTTCTACCGTTCCAGCTTGGCAATGTTTGCTTAAATCGTTTCTTAGCAAATCTACTATCATCAAGTTTTCGGCCTGATCTTTTTCTGCCTGTTTTAAGGCTTCGATTTGGGCCTGATCAAGGCTGGCATCTGTGTGCCTAGGGCGCGTGCCTTTAATGGGTTTAGTTTGTACCTGGTTGTCTTGATCTACAGAAATAAAGCGTTCTGGGGAAATACTCAGTAGGGTGGCATCTTTTAACCGAATAAAAGCAGAAAAAGGCGCTTTATTGGCTTCTCGCAACATTTGATAGGCCTGCCATTCATTGCCTTGATAATCAGCAGTAAAGCGTTGAGCCAAGTTAATTTGATAACAATCTCCAGCCTGTAAATAATGCGAAATTCGGCTCATTTTTTGGTTGTATTGGTCTTGGCTCATATTGGCTTGCCAGTCGCTAGTCAAACTAAAGCCCTGAGTAAGCGCAGGCTTATCCAACAAGTTTTGTATGTCTTTTGCGCTTGGATGCGCATATTCTTGCAGATAACAAAGGTAAAACCGCTGCTGATGATTATCTTTAATGAGACTCCAAGCATAAATACCTACAGCCATATCGGGTGCACTATAATGATCCAGATTTTTATCTGGTAGGGCTTCAAATACTTTGCCTAAATCGTATCCAAACATACCTAAAGCACCAACTTTAAATGGTAATGGCAAAGAAGATAATTGACTACACTGTGATTTATCCATGCATTTATGAAGCAAGTCTTGAACCAGTTTTAGTGGGTTTTGTTGGTTGTTTGTTTGTTGATTATTTGATTTTGTCCAAACTACACTATTTTTGCCCTTAGTGGTAACTGTGGCAATGGGATCTGCTACCAAAATGTCAAAGCGCCCGTCTTGATGTTTACTGTCTGCTGAGTCGAGTAACATAGCCCATTCTTGTTGCGCATAATGAGCGAAAATATCGGTAATTGGGGTGTGCTTTGGTAAGTCAAGGGTGTCTATGGCGAGGTGGTATTTTGAGCTATACATGATAAAAACTTTTACAAACCTTAAAAATAAAGAGCTAGTGGCTAAATGTCTTGATGCTGGGCTGAAATGTCGTGGAGCAATAAACCGGTTCAGGTTATCATAGTCAGCATAGTATTCATTTTAAAAAATATAAGAGGCAACTATGGCTGTTATTCGTCAGCAGGATTTTATCGATAGTATTGAAGAGTCACTTCAGTTTATTTCTTATTACCACCCTTTAGATTACATAAAGGCAGTAGAAAAAGCCTACAACAAAGAGCAAAGCCAAGCGGCAAAAGATGCCATGGCACAAATCTTAATTAACTCAAGAATGTCTGCTGAAGGTAAACGTCCATTGTGCCAAGACACAGGTATTGTAACCTGTTTTGTTAAAATTGGTATGGGCGTGCAATGGGATAAAACCGATTTAACTGTGCAACAAATGGTAGACGAAGGAACCAGACGTGCCTATTTAAATCCAGATAATCCATTACGTGCATCAATAGTTGCTGATCCTGCAGGTAAGCGCATTAATACCAAAGATAATACGCCAGCAGTAGTGCATATAGATACTGTACCCGGTGATAAAATCGAAGTGATGATAGCGGCTAAAGGTGGTGGTTCAGAAAATAAATCTAAGATGGTAATGCTTAATCCTAGTGATGATATTGCTGAATGGGTAGTCAAAACCTTACCCACTATGGGGGCAGGGTGGTGTCCACCTGGCATGTTAGGCATAGGCATTGGTGGTACAGCAGAAAAAGCCGCTGTATTAGCCAAAGAAAGCTTAATGGATCCTGTGGATATTCAAGAGCTAATGGACAGAGGCGCTCAGACCACTGAAGAAAAATTACGTTTAGATATTTTTAAGAAAGTAAACGACTTAGGTATAGGCGCACAAGGTTTAGGTGGGTTAACCACAGTAGTAGACATTAAAATTAAGTCTTTACCAACACATGCTGCTTCTAAGCCTGTTGCTATGATCCCCAATTGTGCTGCTACTCGCCATGCCCATTTTTATTTAGATGGCTCAGGTGCTGCCGAGTTTACTCCGCCTAAATTAGAAGATTGGCCAAAAGTAACTTGGGAAGTAGGCGAAAGCACGCGCAGAGTTGACCTAAACTCAGTGACGAAAGAAGACATTCAAGATTGGAAAGTGGGCGAAACCTTATTATTGTCGGGCAAAATGTTAACTGGCCGTGATGCGGCGCATAAGCGCATTCAAACTATGCTAGCCAATGGTGAAGGTTTACCAGAAGGGGTCGATTTTAATAATAAATTTATTTACTACGTAGGCCCAGTCGATGCGGTTAGAGATGAAGCCGTAGGTCCTGCAGGCCCAACTACTGCCACACGCATGGATAAGTTTACTGACATGATGCTAGAGCAAACCGGTATCAGCGGTATGATAGGTAAAGCTGAGCGTGGCCCCGCAACTGTTGCTAGCATTGCTAAACATAAGTCTGTTTATTTAATGGCTGTGGGCGGTGCGGCATATTTGGTTTCTAAAGCAATTAAAAAGGCCAAAGTAGTGGCTTTTGAAGATTTAGGTATGGAAGCAATTTATGAGTTTGACGTGAAAGATATGCCAGTGACTGTAGCAGTTGATAGCACAGGAGCTAATGCCCACGAAACGGGCCCAGCTATTTGGAAAGTCAAAATTGCTGACATGCAAAAAGACTAACCGCTAACACTCACGAGCGGCGAAGAAACAAAGACTTCGCCGCTTTTTTTAATATTTGGTATAGAAGAATCTATTAGTATGAGTCAATTGAATGACCCCTTTATTCTAACCTGTTTATTTGTTGCACTAATTATTGGCATTTTTCTGGGTACTATTTTTATGGCTAGAAAAGCCAAGCAGGCCGCCCAGCAACAAATAGACCAAAATCATCTTATTTTTGCCCAACAAGAAAACCAACTAAAAGAACGCATAGCCCAACAAGAGGCGAGTTTAGATGCCCTAACTCAAGAACAAAAATTAGCCCAAGCCGAGCGAATGGAAACGCAAAACAAGCTGGGGCAATTAACCCAACAAGTGGCCAGAATAAGTGAGCTCGAACACGAAAAAAATTATTGGCAGACTCAATACCAAAACAGCAATAAAGAAGCGGGGAATTTACGCACTCAGTTAGAAGCTCAAGCTGCACGTTTTGAACAAGAACAAATTGCCAGCCAAGATAAATTACAATTATTAGAAGCCGCTGAGAAAAGACTACAAGACCAATTCGAAAACCTTGCCAATAAAATATTTGAACAAAAACAAGAGAAGTTTAGCCAAACCAGTAAAGCTGGGCTGGATTCAATTTTAACTCCGTTAAAAGAACAAATAGAAGGCTTTAAAAAACAAGTTTCAGATCAATATGTAAAAGAAGGCCAAGAGCGCGCCTCTTTAAAGACTGAAATTTTAGGCCTAAAAGAATTAAATCAACAAATAACGCACGACGCCGCAGCCTTAACCAAAGCACTAAAAGGCGACAACAAAGCCCAAGGTAATTGGGGTGAAGTGGTACTAGAGCGCGTATTAAAAGAATCTGGTTTGCGTGAAGGGCATGAGTTCGACACTCAAGTGCCATTAAAAAATGAGCAAGGAAAAAGCTTTCAACCTGATGTAGTGGTGCACTTACCCAACGACAAAGATGTGGTGATTGACTCTAAAGTGTCTTTGGCCGCCTACGAACGCTATTTTAATGAACACGATGATGAACTCGCGCGCGCCGTGCATTTAAAAGAGCATATCAATTCAATCCGCAGCCATATAAAAGAATTAGGCAAAAAAGACTACCAAGATTTAAAAGGCATTCGCACCTTAGACTATGTGTTAATGTTTATTCCCATTGAATCAGCCTTTTTGCTGGCCGCAGATCAGGCGCCAGAGTTAATGAAGTTAGCTTTCGACCACAATATTATGTTGGTGAGTCCGACTAACTTGTTGGTAGCCTTACGAACTATTAACAATATATGGCAATACGAATACCAAAATCAAAACGCACAAAAAATTGCAGAAAATGCCGCCAAACTCTACGACAAATTTCATGGCTTTATTGCCGACATGGATAAGTTAGGTAAAAGCATTGATTCTGGACAAAAACATTTTGATGCCGCCATGAACAAATTATCTAGCGGTAAAGGCAATTTAATTCGCCAAGTTGAACAGTTTCGTAAGTTAGGGGTTCAGAGCAATAAAAAGCTGGACGCTAATTTATTAGACAGTGCCCATGCCCAAGACTTGGATTAAAAACCAAACGGCCTAAATACAGGCCGTTTTTAATTTTATAGATAAAATTATATTCTGCTTTTTAGAGCAGCAAGAATGGGGGAGTCAGCTAAGCCTTTTTCTTGAGCCCAAGCTATCACTGTTTTACCGTCTTGTTCTGGTGAGCTTAAATCACCCTTAGGCATTTTTTTCACCATTAAGGTGCCTGTTTCTACTGCATTACTTAACATAGCAGTGCGAATTAAACTGTTACCACCACAAGTAATACCAGAATAATAATCTTTTAAGCTTAGCTTGTAGTCTGATTGAACACGCTTCATCTTTTGGCGTAGCTCTGCTTTGTCGTCAGCTTTTACAATAGTGCATATATTTTGCAGAGCATCACTCACTTCTGCTTGGGCAAAAGCTAAAGGTAAACTAGACATTAAAGCTAGTGAAATTGCGGTGTTTACGATTTTCAACATGATCAATTTTCTCGAAATAAAATTTTTTTGATTTAAGGTTTTCTAAAGCAGTTTTGCTTAAGTGCGCGGATTAAAATCTATTTCTGGATTTGGGGATATAAAAATGACAATACATAGGTATTAAGATGTATAACTAACAATTAATAGATGGGCCTAAAAGCCCATCTGTGGCGCGAATGTTGACGGTTAAGTTGAGTTTTAAAATGTTATAGATATTCACTCAAATCTTGGTTGGGTTGCAGACTTAACTGCTTAGTTCCTTGAAAGACTACCCCGGTTAAATCCCCAATAAGGCTTAACTTATTCCCTTGAACTAACAAAGCGCTACCTTCACGAATGCCTACTACCGGCATATCTGGATTCAAAATACAAAACTCTTGGATGCGCTGTGCGCGAGTTTCACCATTGTGTCCTGGTGGTTGATAATCTGTGTAATGTGGGTTGAGTTGAAATGGCACCAAATTTAACGCATCAAAGCTAGGAGGTTGAATAATAGGCATATCGTTAGTGGTTCTTATACTGTTGCCACAGATATTAGAGCCAGCGCTCCAGCCAATATAAGCTGTACCTTGGTTCACTTTAGTCTGAATATCCTTGATTAACTCTTGTTGGTATAGTTGATTCAGCAGGTTAAAAGTATTGCCGCCTCCTACCAAAATAGCTTGAGCTTGCTGGATGGCCTGTTTGGCATCGGTAAATTGATGAATGCCTTGCACCTGATACTGAGGTAAAGCATTTTGTACTTTTTGGGTATAGTCATCCCAACTTATAGAAACACCAGCATAAGGAATAAACACAAGTTTGGTAATGCCGGCTAAATGCGTGTCTATAAGGGGAATGGCATGCTGTAAGAAATCTTCGTCGGCTTTTCTTGAACTACTTAACATTAAAAGCTGTTTTAATTGAGACATTTTTAAAATTAATCCGTTTTACTACTAGACGCACAATTATAGCTAGTTAGAATAGTTTGCATAGCCAAGTTCTTTTACCGACTCATTGCAGAGGGATCACATGTCTGGTTACCGCCCCCGTGTACTACTAGTATGTTTAGGAAATATTTGTCGTTCACCTAGTGCCGAAGCGGTACTGATTAAAAAGGCCTCGGAAAATGGAATAGATCTAGAGATAGATTCAGCTGGCACTGCGGGTTACCACGATGGAGCTGCACCTGATAAACGCTCACAAGCCGTTGCCATAGAACGAGGTTATCAATTTGACGGGATAAAATGCCGAAAAGTCACAGAGCAAGATTTTGTGTATTTTGATTATATTTTGGCTATGGATAAAGAAAACCTATCTAATTTAACCGCTATTTGCCCTTCTGAGTATCAACAAAAATTGGCATTATTTTTAAGTTTTAGTACAGCCGAAGAAAGTGAAGTGCCCGATCCCTATTACGGTGGCAAACGTGGCTTTGAGTATGTACTTGATTTAATTGAACAAGGTGCTGATGGTTTGATTGCACACTTAAAATTAACTGAGACATAAGTTATCCCAATATAGTTGTTTAAAATTAATCTTAGTGATTGAATTTTTGTTTTATTCCCTCTAAGTTCACCAACTGCTTGTTGATAAGTGATTTTATCGACTACCTTAGTTCTACTATCCTACGTTTTGAGGACGCATTGTGAGTAATTGGCAACCTGATAGTTGGCGTGCAAAGCCAATATTGCAACAACCGGTTTATGAAGACCAAAAACAGTTAAGTGATGTTGAGGCTACCCTTAAAAGTTATCCGCCTTTAGTATTTGCCGCCGAAACACGTGATCTGTACAAACAATTAGGTGAAGTCTCTAAAGGCAAGGGCTTTTTGCTCCAAGGGGGCGATTGCGCCGAGTCATTTGATGAATTTAATGCACCAAAGATCCGCGATACCTTTAAAGTTATTTTACAAATGGCCATAGTGTTAACTTATGCAGGGCGCTGTCCTGTGACTAAAGTGGCACGAATGGCAGGGCAGTATGCTAAACCTCGATCAGGTGATTACGAAACCATAAATGGTGTTTCGCTGCCGAGTTATCGTGGCGATATTATTAATAGTTTTGAATTTACAGAAGCGGCGCGCCGCCCCGATCCTAACCGTATGATCGAAGCTTATCACCGTGGTGCTTCAACATTAAACTTGTTGCGAGCCTTTGCACAAGGCGGCTTAGCAGATCTACATGAAGTCAATCGTTGGAATATGGCCTTTGTAGAAAATAACCCGTTAAAAGATCGTTACCAAGACTTGGCTAAGCGTATTCAAGATACCTTAGAATTTATGGATGTGATGGGGATTAACTCAACTAATACCCCAACCTTACATGAAACCACCTTGTTTACCTCACATGAGGCCTTGTTATTAAATTACGAGCAAGCTCTAACGCGAGTCGATACGCTAACAGGAAATTGGTACAACTGTTCTGCGCATATGTTATGGATTGGCGAGCGTACTCGTCAATTAGATCATGCGCACTTGGAGTTTTTCCGCGGCATTCATAACCCTATAGGGGTAAAAGTAGGGCCAAGCATGCAAGAAGATGAGTTAATTCAACTCATTGATGCCTTGAACCCTGACAATGATCCAGGGCGCTTAACTCTGATTACCCGAATGGGGGCTGATAAACTCGAACAACATTTGCCAAAACTTTTAGCTAGAGTGAAAAGAGAAGGGCGAAATGTAGTGTGGAGTTCTGATCCAATGCACGGCAATACTTTTAAAGCTTCTAGCGGATATAAAACCCGAAATTTTGATGACATTTTACGTGAAATTCAGCAGTTTTTTGCCGCACATAAAGCCGAAGGTACCCATGCCGGCGGGATCCATTTAGAGATGACTGGTCAACATGTGACTGAGTGTACAGGTGGCGCGTACAAAATAAGTGATGACGACTTAGCCCAAGCCTATCAGACTCAATGTGATCCTAGGTTAAATGCAGATCAGGTGTTAGAAATGGCATTTTTAGTAGCTGATCACCTAAGAGTGGCTTAGCCAATTCATGAAGCACTGATTGAGAAGTTGTCATACGCCTTTGGCTAAGGCGTATGACAGGTTCACTGAGAAAGCAGACACTGTCCAATTAACCTTTCCCCGTCGTTCTCGCGAAAGCGGGAACCCACTTCAATACCTGTGAAATGACGATAAACAATGTCAATGCTGTCTCTGTTAAAAGCACGCTTCGCGCCATCATCCGTGATGGTTTATGTCTCGAATCCCTTCGAGCCAGCTACTCTTTTTCAACAGCCAAAAAGAGTAGCCAGAAAAGGCCGCTCGTCACTATGTTCTTCATCCAATAATTTAGGTAATTTAGCAGGTCGTTTTCCATCGTTCCCTACGATGAAAACTCAATTTGCTCCCGGCAAATTGCCCTACTAAATTACCTAAATTATTGGCGAACATACACACGAGTCAAAATCAAAAGAAAAAAGCATCGGCTTTGCCGATAACAGCATAGATTTTAGTGGCTCCGCCACTGTTAATCGCCTTTAAAGTTTCAGCAAAAAATGGCTTATTTTAGGGGCAAATGGCAAGGACGCCATTTGAGTGAAATCCGGAGGGAACTATATTTAGCGACCATAAAATAAGCCTTTTTTTGCGGTTAAGAACTTTAAGTGGCGAGCGGCCTTTCTTGCTTACTTCTTTTGGCTGTTGAAAAGAAGTGAGTCGCACAGAAGGGATTCTGTGTGAAAAACATCAGGACGATGGCGCGAAGCGTGCTTTCAAAAAACCAAGCCCAATGACGGAGTGACAAGTAAGAGTGTAAGCGACCGCAATTGACACCAAGCTGAGCTTTCCCAATCGAGTTGGGAATGACGGTTATTGGCATTTAGTTGCAATTTAAAAACCGATTTTAATAACCTTCTGTAATTTGTCTTTAGTTACCTGTTAGAGGGTGTCTGAACCTTAAACTGCAAGTGTAAAATCAGAGAAGAGTGACTAAAAGTAACCAAATACTTAGGCTTTTCCTGCTAAATATCCCTTAGATAAAATCTCTAAGATAAAGCTTATTGCAACAAGTCTTGTTCTATTTTAACAAATTCGTTAGTTGCCTGAATAAGTGACGTCGCGGTAAGTTGCTCGACCCCATAGACTATGGTTTTACATTGGTATTTTTGTTGTACTTTATTTAGCAATAAATCAAAATCCCCATCGCCAGACAAGAGTACTATGGTATCGGCTTGTGGAGCTTGCTCTAGTACATCTATAGCAATGCCTACATCCCAGTCACCTTTAGCTGAGCCATCGCTGCGTTGTATATAAGGTTTTAATTTAACCTCAAAGCCTATGTGTTTTAACGCACTTTGAAATTTTTGCTGCTGTTGATCGCCTTTATCTATGGCATAGGCAGTGGCACTAATGATTTCACCTTGATTGCTAAGGTGTTGCCAAAAACGTCGGTAATTAAATTGTCGGCCAAATGCCTGTCGGGTGGTGTAATAGATATTCTGCACATCTACAAATAACGCTATGCTCGACAAAATACTGCCTCAAAAGTAAATTAGCTTTAAAGCATAACACTTTTAATAGGTAAAATTTTGCTTGAAAAGTCTATTTATTGACCATATAGTCAAATTATTATTGCTTATTGGATAAAAGCAACGTATCTTGCTGGTCGGTTTGTTGACCCTCTCTCAACACAAACCTTCAATGTTATGTCTTTCTTTGATCCAGTCAGCCAACATTAATAATGTAATGAAGCAGTTATTAGCTGTGTATTTACCCGAACAAGCTGAATTATCGTACGACGAAATAGTGAGTATTTAGTCTTCTGGCAAAGGAAAATTGCCGATTTCTCAATCAATGAAAAACCTTAGGGTAGTATCGTCAAAACTATAATGGGCTTATTTTAATTATGAGCAAGTTAATCCTTGGTCTTTTTGTAGTGAGTTTTATTATGTCTTATACATACAATGGAACACAGATTTCAGTGAGTTGCCCAGTGCAAAACATCTCTGTGAATAAAAATAAAGTGGCCTTTGCCGATAAGTGTGGACTAAAAGTTGGAACTTTTGCCAACACCACTGAAACCAAACAATTTGTGTCTTGGTTATTAAATATTAAATAACTGAGCCAGTTACAGGCTGTAGGCAAACAGCACGAAGTAAAAAAAAGCATAAAAAAACCGGATTAAAAATCCGGTTTTTTTGGTTTTAGCTTTTAAGCCAACTTCTAAACCCCTTGGCTGGCCAAGTAGCTTTCGTAGTCGCCTTTAAAATCAACTATGCCAGTAGGTTGCATATCAATAATGCGAGTGGCCACTGAAGATACAAACTCTCTATCATGACTAACAAACACTAAGGTGCCTTTGTAGTTTTCAAGGGCTAAGTTAAGTGATTCGATAGATTCCATATCTAAGTGGTTAGTGGGTTCGTCCATCACTAAAATATTAGGCTTTTGTAACATGAGTTTACCAAACAACATACGACCTTGTTCACCACCAGAAATAACTTTTACCGATTTGTTAATTTCATTTTGCGAGAATAACAAACGGCCTAAAGTTCCACGTATGACTTGTTCGTCGTCACCTTCTTGGGCCCATTGATACATCCAGTCCATCAGTGTCATATCGGTTTCAAAGTCAGCAGCATGATCTTGTGCATAATAACCAATATTACTGTTATCAGACCATTTAACTGTGCCTTGAGTTAGCTCTGTATCGCCCACTAAACATTTAAGCAAGGTGGTTTTACCTACACCATTTGGGCCGATAACCGCTACGCGTTCACCCACTTCAACCATTAAGTCGAGGTTTTTAAACAATACTTCATCATAGCTCTTAGCCAAACCTTCTACTTCTAAGGCTAGGCGGTGAAGTTTTTTATTCTCTTCAAATCGAATAAAAGGGCTTTGACGGCTAGAAGGTTTAACTTCATCTAACTGAATTTTGTCTATTTGTTTAGCCCGAGAGGTGGCTTGTTTAGATTTAGACGCATTTGCCGAAAAGCGGCTCACAAAGGCTTTTAACTCAGATATTTGGGCTTTTTTCTTAGCGTTATCTGATAATAATCTTTCTCGTGACTGAGTGGCGGCTGTCATATATTCATCGTAATTACCCGAAAACAAACGAATTTCACCGTAATCTATGTCTGCCATATGGGTACAGACTGAGTTTAGAAAGTGACGATCGTGCGAAATAATGATCATGGTACAATTACGTTCGTTTAATACCGTTTCTAACCAACGAATGGTGTTAATGTCCAAGTTATTGGTTGGCTCATCCAGCAGCATAATGTCGGGATCAGAAAATAATACTTGAGCTAATAACACCCGTAATTTCCAACCTGGGGCGATCTCGCTCATTGGGCCATAATGTTGCTCAACAGGAATGCCAACCCCAATTAATAATTCACCCGCTCTGGCTTCGGCGGTATAGCCATCCATTTCTGCAAATTCTGACTCAAGATCGGCCACTCTTATGCCGTCTTCTTCGGTCATTTCTGCTTTAGCGTAAATTCCATCGCGTTCAGACTTTACTGCCCAAAGCTCGGTGTGCCCCATCACTACAGTATCAATCACACTAAATTCTTCGTAGGCAAATTGGTCTTGCTTTAATTTACCTATACGCTCACCGGGATCGATAGACACGTTGCCTGAGGTTGGCTCTAGATCGCCACCAATTATTTTCATAAAGGTTGATTTACCACAACCGTTGGCACCAATTAGACCGTATTTATTGCCATTGCCAAATTTAGCTGACACATTTTCAAACAACGGTTTTTCACCAAATTGGATTGTTATATTTGCAGTTGTAAGCAAGTTCTTTACCTCAGTCGTAGTATTTAGCTAAGTTTTGCCAAACTTAGGTTCATTGAACAAATTCTCGGCAAAATTTCGGCGCGCATTATGGCATAAAATGGCAAGCTTAGCTAAGCGCAATAGCAGAATCTTTAGGCTTTTTGCTTGAGCTTAATTAAGGCTGACTTTAGTAATTTAATTTGACTACGCATGTGTTTATGCGCACGGTTTACAGCGTCTTTATCTAGATGTTGCGCTTGGTAGGTTAATTTAAGGTATTGGCCAGTAATAGAGGCTAAAGGCTGACTAACCTCTGTGGGGAAGGCCAATTGTACTTGTTGCTCAAATTCAACAGGGCCTTGCCAATTTTGCCTTGGGTTAGTTGTGTTAGCAAAAAGCTGCAAGGCTTTTAAGTATAATTTTAAGCTGGTAGGAACAGGTTGTTTTAACCAATGGGGTAAAAAGAATACCAGTAATAAAGCACAGATAATAAATAACACAGCAAAACTAAAAAGGGTTAATCGCATGGGCGTAAGTTGCCCCAAAATGGATTGAAATAGTTGCCTTTGTTTTTGTTGATTAAAGCCTAGTACCCAACGACTCCAATTATAATCGAGATCAGCTAAAAATAAGCGTATGTCATTCAGCCAAGAAAATTGACTCAATCTAGCTAAAGCAAAGGGAGAGTCAGCTAAAAAACTGCCTTCTGCTAGCATGGCTTGTTGTAAGCCAAATTCAATTCTATCTGGCGCCACTAGCGCGGTTGGATCAATACGTTGCCAACCCGTTTGGGCGGTATAGGCTTCTACCCAAGCATGGGCATCGTATTGATACACACTAATATAAGGAGAACTTTGTGGTCGATTAATTAATTCGCCGCCAAGATAACCCGTTACCACTCTGGCCGGTATATCAGCTAGCCTTAGGGCATAAGCCATAGCGCTGGCGTAATGACTACAAAATCCAGCTTGTTGCTCAAATAAAAACTGATCAATTGGATCTTGTTGCATCAGAACTGGCCTAAGGGTGTAGACAAAGGCTTGTTGAGTAAAAAAGTCTTTTATTGCCTGAATAATTTGCTGCTCATTTTGGCTAGACTGTTTAAGTGTTTTTACCCAGTTTTGGGTTTGTGGATTGGATTGAGTTGGCACAGTTAAATTAATTTGTCGATCTTTTGCGCTTAATGCTTGCTCAGCTAAAGCTGTAGGATAAAAGTTAAGGGAATAAACGCTCTGACTAATTAACGGGCGTTGACTGCTAAGGGTGTAATCAGTATTTAAAATGACCGCTTGGTTAGTTAACTCTGAACTAGGTAGCGATAAAGCGAGTGTGTAAAGCCAATCTTGATTGTTTGGTTCTACTATTAATTCGTAGTTTAAGCCAGCATCTGAAAATTTAGGTTTTAGTCTTTGTTTATTGTTAATTAGATACGCTTTGCTTTGTGGTCTATAGCTATTTACCTTCCAAGTTTTACCGTCAAAATCTTCCATCACAATGGCGCGCCAATAACGTTGTGAAGGACTAGGGGGGGCAAAATTAAAGGTTGCTCTAAAGGCCAAATCACTCGACTGAGTAAGCTCTGCTATATCGCCGGGCGTAATAGAATCGGCGAGTCCAGTTTGCATACCTTTTGCTGCAGGCAATCGCCACATAGGTGACAATTGAGGCATCACCAATAATAATAATAAGCCAATAGGCAGGGCTTGTAAGCTCAGAGTTCGAACCCTAGCTAGTTGGTGACTAAAAGCTAAACCAGGTGCATGTAAGCTGAGCAGACTTACTAACAAACCAAAAAGTAATACCAAGTAGAGCAGACTAAAACCAATAGATTGATTAAATATAAATCCACAACCAATTAAAAAACACACACTTAAAATAAGCTGATACACATCTTTTAGATGGCGAACTTGCATTAGCTTTAAAGCACAGGCCAATACCAGCAAATTTAGCATGCTAAACAATAAGCCAGAGGAAAAGCCAAAATAAGCTAATCCAAGCATACTTAGCACTGCGAGTAAGTTTAGGCTGCGAACGCTAGGCAAATGTTTATACCATTTTAGGTAAAGAGAGAGGCGAATAATAAAGGCGCATATTGCCAACAGCACAACCCAAGGCAAAAGGGTTTGAATTAAGCTCAAGCTCACACTAACCATGACTAGGGCTACTAAAAGTATAGCCAAAGGGTTTATTTGCCGCTGCTGTGTGTGATGTTTTCTAGAGGTAAATATCACCTTTGATTACTGCCATTGGAAAACTGCGCTAGGGCATTTAAACATTTGATTCTGTGCTCAGCGCCAGTATTAGGTGAAATTGCTAAGGCGCCCAGTTTCATGCCAAAAGGTTGATTAAGTCGGCTCAGTTCAAGCACATGAAAACACAAATGCCCAAGAGTCACTTCTAATTGCTCAGGCTGATAAGTGGGGGAGAGACATGGCTGGGGTAAAGATAACCATCCTATTTTATTGGTCTCACTAGCAAAGACTTTAGAGACCAATCCTTGACCTTTAGCTAATTGTTTCCAAGCTAAATGTTTTAAAGGGTCGCCCAATTGATAAGCTTTAAGGTGTGAAAAATCTTCTTGTCCGGTGGTTCCTTGTGCACCATACAATGTGTGAGAGTTATGCCCATGCTCGACCCAATATAAACTTAAATCGCTGGCGATAGGTTTAGGATAAACCCATTGAGTATGCTGAAAAGCTAGATGACTCCAGCATCTAAATAAGCCTAATGGAAAAAAGCTTTCAATTGTCACCCTAGGCAAAACCATTTTCCCGCGTTTTAGACAGGGGTAACTTAAATGCAAGGGGTTAGTAAATTGATTGGCATCAAACTCAATAAAATCATTAAGTGGATTTTCAAGTTTGGATGCTTGCTGATAAAAATACAGGTTGATTAACCCATTAGTGGTTAAATTCGCCGAATTAGCATTTACCCATAATGGTAAGTGCAGATTATCTCCGGCAAAAACTTCTGGGCTTTTTCCTATTTGAATATGCAGGCCTGAAAAATTTCGGTAGCTAGACAATAAACAAACTAAAAACAGCGCCAGTAAAAAGTAACATAAAAACAAAATTAAGTTGTTTTGATAATTGCTACCTAAAACAAATAACAAGCCAACTAGTAGCATATAGCCACAACCAAATTTGGCCGGAAAAATAAAGATGTTACCCTGGTTTAACAAAAATTCTGAAGCGGCGGGGATCCGCTTGTTTAACCAGTTTAATCGCATGTTTTGGGTAAACAAAGTTGACTCGCTTTAAGCTGCAATGGGATCTATGGCTTCTAACAAAACCTTACTTAGATTACCTAAAGTACTAAAATCGCTAGAGGCACTTCTTAATCTATGCTCTGTCACAGCGGGTAAAATCGCTTGTATATCTTCAGGTATAAGAAAGTCACGCTTATGAATACAAGCCCAGGCTTTGGCTGCGCCTAACAGGGCTTTACTGGCTCTAGGAGATAAAGGGTGGGCAAAGGCTTGGCTTTCGCGACTGTAGGTGACTAAGCGTAATATATAATCTAAAACTTGGTCAGATGCGTAAACTTGCTGGGCTTGGTTTTGTAACACACTAAACTCACTAAGTGTCATTACTGCTTGCAGCGATTTATTTTGAGTTTGCAAAGAAGACTTTAACATCTGCTTTTCTGATGCAGCATCGGGATAGCCTAATTGGATCCGCATTAAAAAACGGTCTAGCTGAGATTCTGGTAAGGGATAAGTGCCTGACTGATGCGATGGATTTTGCGTGCCTATAACAAAAAATGGCGTGGGCAGGGCATGGGTTTCGCCATCTAAACTCACTTGTCTTTCTTCCATGCCTTCAAGCAAGGCACTTTGGGTTTTGGGGCTGGCACGGTTAATTTCGTCGGCTAACACCAGTTGATTAAATATAGGGCCAGGGTGAAAGTGAAAACTTTGTTCTTGGTTGTCAAAGATGTTGATGCCTAGCATGTCTGCTGGCAAAAGATCTGAGGTAAATTGAATACGTGCATAGCCTAAGCCTAATACCTTAGCTAAAGCGTGGGCTAGGGTGGTTTTACCCATACCGGGTAAATCTTCAATTAATAGGTGGCCATTAGCCAATAAACAAGTTAAGGCTAGTTTTACTTGTTGATCTTTGCCTATTAATACTTTGCCGCATTCTTGTATAGCTAAATTAAGTTTATCTTGCACCATAGTAGCGAGTCTCAGTTAGGTATTTCGCGTTCTTGGCTTAGTATTCTAGTCTAATGTGTTTAAATTTTGGGTGATTGAACTAATACTTGAGTATCAAACTAAATTAATCGATGAATTGATTGGCTCAATCCGTATAATCTTAGTTAAAGGAATCTAATTAAAAAAAGAGCAATATGAAATCCATTCAAATAGACGACGACCTTTATCACTTTATCGCTTCACAAACCCAACACATTGGCGAAAGTGCTTCAGATATTTTACGCCGTTTGGTGATGCCAGATTCGGTAGCATCAGCCAAATCATCAAGTGCAGAAGCCGCTAGTCCACAGGCACAGCAAGATAGTGACTATGACTCACTTCCAGTATGCCAAGCACAAGCTGTCTTTGATGAACTAGACAAGCAGCAGTTACAAGCTGTGCCTAAGATGGTAGACAGATGGTTAAAGGTTTTGTCTGTAATGCATAAACACCACAGCGCTCAGTTTGCTAAGGTTTTAGGTATGAGTGGACGAAATCGCACTTATTTTGCATTAGATAAAGATACGCTGTTAGAAACCGGCAGTAGTACCAACCCAAAAAACGTGCCAGATTCACCGTATTGGGTGATAACCAATAATAATACGGTAAAGAAAATTAATATGTTAAAAGAAGTCGCTTTAGTAGTAGGCTTTACAGACACAGAGATTACGCGTTTATTAAGCATATTCGCCCCAGAACACTTAGATTAAATGCGTAGTCCCATGGGATTGGTATAACACTAAAAGTAAGGAAAGATATGGCTCTGCACCCTGAAGCTGGAAAACCTGCAACAAAACAACAATTGATTAATGTAGCTAAATTGGTCAGTGCCTATTATTCGCTTAAACCAGAAAAGGGTAACAGTGCCCAAGCTGTAACCTTTGGTACCTCGGGACATAGAGGTAGTGCTTTACTCAAAACCTTTAACGATACCCACATAGCTGCCATATGCCAGGCTTTAGCCGAGTATAGACAAGCCAACAATATCACAGGCCCCTTGTATATGGGCATGGATACACATGCTTTATCAGAAGCGGCTTTTTCAACTGCTGTTGAAGTATTTGCGGCCAACAACATAGCGTTAGTGGTGCAAGAAAATCGTGGTTATACCCCAACTCCTGTCATTTCACATGCCATATTAGAGCATAATCAAAATGCTGGTGGCGATAAAGCCGATGGCGTAGTGATCACACCATCACATAACCCACCTGAAGATGGGGGCTTTAAATATAATCCGCCGCATGGTGGTCCTGCAGATAGTGACGTAACCGGACTCATTCAAAAAAGAGCCAATGAACTCATTGACCAAGACCTGCAAGGGGTAAAACGTATTGGCCTAGAGCAGGCTTATCAGTCTGAGTTAGTTAAAGAAATTGATTTTTCTGAAAATTACATTGCGCAGTTAGAGCAAGTCGTAGACATGCAAGCGATAGCAAAAGCAGGCTTAGTGTTAGGGACAGATCCCTTAGGCGGAGCAGGGCTAGCATATTGGGATAAAATTGCCGCGCGTTATGGCCTAAATATCCAAGTGGTAAACGATAGTGTTGATCAACAATTTAGTTTTATGCACAGAGATAAAGACGGCAAAATTCGCATGGATTGCTCGTCACCTTATGCCATGTCTGGTTTGATCCAATTAAAAGATAAATTCGACTTGGCTTTTGGCAATGATCCAGACTTTGATCGCCATGGCATTGTTTCAGGCAGTGCAGGTTTAATGAATCCTAATCATTACTTAGCTGTGGCCATACATTATTTGTATCAACATAGACCTGATTGGCCACAAAATGTCAAAGTAGGCAAAACCCTAGTGTCTAGCAGTATGATTGACAGAGTGGTGCAAGGTTTAGGACGCGAGCTTGCTGAAATGCCCGTTGGCTTTAAGTGGTTTGTACAAGGTTTGTTAAACAGTGAGATAGGCTTTGCTGGTGAAGAAAGCGCAGGGGGCATTTTCCTACGCCGCAACGGTAAAACTTGGGCCACCGACAAAGATGGCTTTATTTTGTGTTTATTAGCAGCCGAAATATTAGCTGTCACAGGCAAAAATCCCGCTGAGCATTATGCTGAGCTCACGCAAAAATATGCCGCGCCAGTTTACACCCGTATTGATGTACCTGCGAGTCATGAGCAAAAACAAGCACTCAGCAAAATGGATAAACAAGCGATTCAATCTACTGAGTTAGCAGGAGAAGCGATTCTACAAATTCAAACTCATGCTCCAGGTAATAATGCCGCCATAGGGGGAGTGAAAGTTAGTACTGAAAATGGCTGGTTTGCCGCTCGACCTTCTGGAACCGAAAACATTTATAAAATTTATGCTGAAAGTTTTAATGGTGAAGAACATTTAAAAGTACTAATAAATGAAGCACAAGATTTGGTTGAACAAGTGTTTAAATCAGCAAATGTGTAAATAACTTTGAATAAATGTTAACGGCTTGTTAATTAAAGCGGTTTTGTTTGTTGAATACGTATGCTTTATGCGTTTTTTAACGTTTTTTTAACAAACTTTAGTAAAAAATCCTGCTACAACTATCTCATTCTAAAATTAATGGATGGATTAAATGCACTAACTAATCCTTAGTCGCATTTAATTCATCAGTTTGATTAGCTAGTTTGAGGTGTGAAATGAGTACTAAGTCTAAGAAAAGCCAAGTTTCGTCTGTGTCAAAAAATGACATTAAAGACGCAATAGTGAAGCATTTACATTGTTCGTTAGGAACAGATGAAAATAAAGCGAATAACCATGCTTGGTGGAAGGCGACTTGTGCGTCGGTTCAAGATCATGTGTTAGAGCAACTACGTAAAACCCAAAAGTCACATTATGTAAACGATACCCGTGCAGTACATTATTTCTCAGCTGAATTCCTAATGGGAAGATTAATGTCTAATAACCTGCACAACTTGGGGTTATTTGAGCAAACCGATCAAGCCTTGCAAGAGCTAGGGGTAAACCTAACTGATATTATGGAAGAAGAGCCAGATATGGCTCTGGGTAATGGTGGCTTAGGACGTTTAGCCGCTTGTTTTATTGATTCTTTAGCTACCCTTAATTTGCCTGCAGTAGGCTATGGCTTACATTATGAACACGGACTATTTCGCCAAGAAATTAAAAATGGTGAGCAAATCGAACGTCCAGATAGCTGGCGTGATTATGGTAACCCTTGGGAAATTTGTCGTCCTGAGTCCATTCAAGAAATTCCATTATATGGCTATGTAGAAACTAAATATGGTGAAAAGGGCCAAATTAAGAAAGAGTGGCACCCTGGTCATATAGTAAAAGGTTTACCTTGGGATATCCCTGTTGTTGGTTACGGTGGTAAAACCGTGAATGTTCTGCGCTTATGGCAGAGCCAAGCCTCTGGTTATTTCAACTGGGATGTATTTAATGCGGGTGGTTATGTGGATGCACAAAAAGAAAATGTGCAAGCAGAAACCATTTCTAAAGTGTTATACCCCAATGATGAAACCGAAGCGGGTAAAGAATTACGTCTTATTCAGCAGTACTTTTTTAGTGCCTGTTCATTAAAAGATATTATTCGCCGCTACAAACGTGCACATGGCGATGATTGGAGTCGTTTTTCAGAGCAAGTAGTGGTTCAATTAAATGATACCCACCCAGCGGTTGCCATTCCTGAACTCATGCGCATATTGATTGATAAAGCCGAGTTGGATTGGGATAGTGCTTGGACTATTTGTACTAAAACTTTTGCCTATACCAATCATACTTTATTGCCAGAAGCTTTAGAAAAATGGCCTGCACGCATGTTTGAAAAAATCTTGCCTAGGCATTTAGAAATTATTTATGAAATTAACCACCGCTTTATGAAAGAAGTGGAAAAAATGTGGCCGGGCAATAACGAAATCAAACAAAAGCTTTCGATTATTGAAGAAGGGCATGAAAAAATGGTGCGTATGGGTAACTTGTCGGTTATTGGCTCTTTTGCAGTTAATGGCGTGGCAGAAATCCATTCTTCTTTAGTGAAGAAAAACCTGTTTCCAGAGTTTGATCAAATGTGGCCTGGAAAATTAACTAACGTTACTAATGGTATTACCCCAAGACGTTGGTTAAAGGCCTGTAACCCTAAACTTTCTGCTTTAATCGATAGCAAAATTGGGGACGATTGGCCGCTGCATCTGAATAAATTAAATGACTTAGCCGAATATGCAGATAATGCTAAGTTTCAAAAACAATTTATGAAGATAAAGCATGAAAACAAAGTTGCATTGGCTAAAGAAGTACTGGCCTTAACAGGTATAAAAATTGATCCTAAGGCGATTTTTGATATTCAAATAAAACGTTTGCATGAATATAAACGTCAGCATTTAAACCTATTACACATTATGGCCTTGTATCGTAGGTTATTAGAAGATCCTAATTACCAAATGCAACCAAGAGTCTTTATGTTTGGGGCTAAAGCTGCACCAGGCTACAAGCTAGCCAAAGATATTATTTTTGCTATCAATAAAGTGGCCGATAAAATTAATAACGATCCGCGAGTACAAGGCAAAATCAAGGTGGTGTTTTTGCCTAACTATTGTGTGAGCTTGGCGGAAAAAATGATCCCAGCTGCGGATATTTCAGAGCAAATCTCTACAGCAGGTAAAGAGGCCTCGGGTACAGGTAATATGAAATTATCCTTAAACGGCGCCTTAACTGTAGGTACTTTAGATGGTGCTAATATTGAAATTGCCGAAGAAGTGGGTGATGAAAACATCTTTATCTTTGGACTGACAGTAGACCAAGTACATGAGTTAAATATTCAAGGCTATAACCCCTTTGATTATTATTACAATAATCAAGAGATTAAAGCTGTACTAGATTGGTTAGAAACTGACTATTTCACGCCAGGTAGACCAGGGGCACTAGTGTCAATTAAACATAGTTTATTAGAAGGCGGTGACCCATATAAAGTGTTAGCTGACTTTGAGTCTTATTCTGAGGCACAAATAAAGGCTGATAAAGCATATGCGGACAAAACAAAATGGGCTAAAATGGCAATTTTGAACACAGCACGTATGGGTAAGTTTACGTCTGACCGATCTATTGAAGATTATGTCGAAAAAATTTGGCATTTAACGCCCTGTACAGTAAATTAGCCTTAGTAGCTTAACTATCACTTAACTTGATAGTGATTTTTGTTTAAATAAAGCTCAAACATTGGTTTGGGCTTTATTGTTTTTTACAAGATAGTTTTATGGAGTGATTCTTTTTTAATGCAGCATGAATCTTTAACGACTATACCCAATCGCTATGTGTTTTTAGAACAAATAGAGAGCTTGGTTAAAAGTGAACCCAATCAGTCGTTATTGTTGATAGATGTGGTGCGATTTTCAGACGTCAGTGCAACTTTTGGTTATCAATATGGTGATAGAATACTGCTTGATATTGCCAATCGTATTGGATTTTTATTTTCCAATAAAAGCATTCTTGGTCGAATTGACGGCGATGTATTTGGTTTAGTGATCCCAGGTGTACATCAACAAGAAAAACTACACGAGTTATACCTACATTTAGTCGATCATTTTAAAACCCCATTACAATGCGATGATTATTCTTTTATAGCAGATTTTAATGTAGGGGCCGCTGCAAACCCGGCGAATAATACCAATATTAATACTTTCTTTTCTTTGGCAGAAACAGCCTTAAAACAAGCTAAAGACAATAAGTTTGATAATTTTCAATACACTTATCACCTAAATAAAAGTGAATCAGGTCGTGGGCTAACTCTAAAAGCAGACATTAACCGCGCCATTAATAATCACGAACTAGAACTTTATTACCAGCCAAAAATCGACCTAAATAGTTTAAAAGTTATTGGGGCAGAGGGATTGCTGCGTTGGAATCACCCACTAGATGGCTTGTTATTTCCAGGGGCGTTAATCGAAGCCGCAGAATCATTTAACATGATGAACGAACTAGGCTACTGGGTGCTAGAACAAGCATTTGAGGGCATTGCCTATTTAAATAGCGTGGGTTTAGATATTAAAGTCTCGGTTAATATGTCACCTTCACAATTATATGATTTAGGCTTTGTAAAAAGACTGGTCGATATGGCGAGACTGCATCAAGTGGATTTTAGTCAGTTAGAGTTAGAGCTGACAGAAGATGTGGCCTTATCTAATTCAGTGTTAGTTAAAAAACAACTTTCACAAATACGTGCCTTAGGGGTCAGTATTGCCATTGATGATTTTGGTAAAGGCTATTCTAATTTAGCTTATCTGCGAGATATTAAGATAGATAACATTAAAATTGATAAGTCTTTTATCATGCAAATTGATCAAGGACCGGTCAATAAAGCCATAGTGGAAGCGAGTTTAGTGATTGCTAAAGCGGCCAAATGTGAAGTCATAGCGGAAGGCATTGAATCTATTGAGCATCTTCATATTTTGCGAGAAATTGGTATTTTAAGTGGCCAAGGTTTTTTATTTTCTCGCGCCATTCCATTAAAAGATTTTGTTGAATTAGCCAATCAAGATATGACAATTGGCACCTCTTATATTCGTAATCAATATTCTGCATGATTATTTAACGACAAGAAGTAACTATTCTTAGTCTTATTTAATCCTTGCAAACATCTACAGTCAGCATTATTTAGCGTATTATTGCGCTTAATGAATTCAAATTAAGAATCCTTATTTATGCATGAGCAAAACCAAGTTTTAGATACTATTTCTGAATTACAATTAACTGGCGATTTTTTGCGCCTGTCGCGCCAACAACCTGAGCGCTTTAGACAAACCTTTGATTTTACTTTATCGGATCATACAAAAGTCAGTGTGGTGGCTGAGGGGATCATAATTTTTGAACCCTTAACAAAGAGTGACTCTGACATAGTGCTGTCCTGTGGGGTGCATGGCAATGAAACAGCACCAATAGAAATTTGTGATGAGTTGGTAAAAGCTCTGTTGACAGAAAAACTAAAAGCTAAACAAAGGGTATTGTTTTTATTTGGCAATCTAGCGGCTATGGATATAGCAGAGCGTTTTGTTGAAGAAAATATGAATAGGTTGTTTAGCGGTGCCCATCAGGTATTTGAAGCAGGACAACAACCTAATCCAGAACGTTTACGAGCTCAACAATTAGAATTAGCCATTCAATCATTTTATTTGTCGGCTCTTGAGCAAGGTAAGCGCCAACGGCTACATTACGACCTTCATACTGCGATTCGAGCCTCAAAAAACGATAAGTTTGCAGTTTACCCTTTCCAAAACGGCAAGCCTTGGAACAAAGATCAGCTGCGTTTTTTACTAGCTTGTGGGGTAAATACCATTTTATTATCAGGGAGCCCAACCACCACTTTTAGTTATTTTAGTGCCAGCCAGTTTAATGCCCATGCCTTTACCGTTGAGTTAGGTAAAGTACAGCCATTTGGGCAAAATGATATGAGTCAATTTAGTCAGGTTATTCAAAGCCTAACCTTGTTAATTAGTGGTCAAAACTTAGATTTACCCGAGTTTGATGCAAGCAACTTTTTGATCTATCAAGTAAACCAAGTGATCAACAAAGGCCAAGCAGACTTCAAATTGAATTTTGCCGATGACACGCCAAACTTCAGTGATTTTCCTAAAGATCACTTATTAGCCTACGAACATGGCAAAGAGTATCGAACCCAAGTAGAAGGTGAGGCCATTGTTTTTCCTAATGCAAATGTAGAAATTGGCCAACGGGCTTTGTTAACTGTCATTCCTACTACTATATGAGATTGTTATGTCTGAATTTGTGTTACATCCTCAATTAGCAAAAGACAGTGAATTAATTTGTGATTTAGCCCTTTGCCAAGTTCGGTTGATTAACGACTCTCATTACCCTTGGTTAATCTTGGTACCAAGGCAGGCAAATATTAGCGAAATAATAGAGCTAGACTCAAGCCAACAAAGGTTACTGTGGCAAGAGTCGGCGCTAGTAAGTCGTGCTCTTACACAATTGTTTACACCTGATAAATTGAATATTGCTGCGCTAGGCAATATGGTAGCTCAGTTGCACATTCACCATATTGTGCGTTACGAATCGGATATAAGCTGGCCTAACCCCATTTGGGGGCGAGTTGCGGCAAAAGCTTATACTGAGCAGGAATTGAGTAAAAGATTAAGCTTACTTGCTGAAGCAATAAGGAGTCAGGAATGATAGTTACCACCACAAATTCACTAGAAGGCAAAAAGATTGAACAATACTTAGGGGTAGTGGTAGGAGAAGCAGTGATGGGAGCAAACATATTTAAAGATGTTTTTGCTTCTATTCGAGATATTGTAGGCGGGCGTTCAGGTGCCTACGAAAATGAATTAACAAAAGCACGTAAAATTAGTTTTCAAGAGCTCGAAAATGAAGCGCGTACAATAGGCGCTAATGCAGTAGTGGGCATTGATATTGATTATGAAGTAGTGGGTAAAGGTGGCAGTATGCTAATGGTTAGCATTAGTGGTACGGCCGTAAGGTATTCAGATAGTTATTAATAAAAAGCCCTAAACTAAAAAAAGCGACCGAATGGCCGCTTTTTTTATGCTTAACTTGAATAAGTTTTAACTCGAACAACAGAATTTAATTTAATCTGCCAGTTGAAAATGTGCCTACAACCGTCATTCCCAACTCGATTGGGAATCTCAGCTTGGTGTCAATTGCGGTCGCTTACACTCTTACTTGTCACTCCGTCATTACCGCGCAGGCGGTAACCTCCTTCAACACCTGTGAAATCACGTTTATATTAAAATTAGCACTACAGCCGCTTGTAAAAGGTTCTCTCCTGCGCGCCAATGACGGTGTACTAGAGCTTGTAGTAGATAGCAGTCGTTGGCTTATTATTCTAAAAGCATTCGCTTACGCTCACTGGCGTCCTGCCAGTTTTGTCTCGAATCCCTTCGAGCCAGTTACTTTTTCTTCAACAGCAAAGAATAAAGTAACCAAAAAGATGCCGCCGCCGCTTAAAGTTCTTAACCGCAAAAAATGGCTTATTTTAGGGGCGCGAAATAATGAGTCCATCCAGATTTCGCTCAAATGGCATCCTTGCCATTTGCCCCTAAAATAAGCCATTTTTTGCTGAAACTTTAAAGGCGGAAAGTCTATGGCTTCGCCACCAAAGCTTTAAAGCAAATGTCGCATCGCGACTTTGCTTTTGTCTTTTGATTTATCTCGACTCGAGGCTCGCCACTTATTTACTGCTTTTTGTAGGGCAATCGCCGGGATGGGCGATTGAGTAATAGTTCGCCTGGAGCGATTTATTACGACCTGCAAAAAGCAGTAAATAAGTGGATGAAGAGCATTGCGTCGAGCGGCCTTTTTTCCTTAGTTTTTGTGGCTGTAGACAAAAAGTAAGTCGCACAGAAGGGATTCTGTGTGAAAAACCGACACGGAAGTCGGTAAGCGATAGCGCATGCTTATTCAAACAATGAAAAGTCTGCTTTCTTAGTGAACTTGTCATACGCCTTAGTTAAGGCGTTTGACAAATTCTCTTTCATAGCTGTCTGTCAAATGAAGTCCACTCTTATTAATCGAATCTATAAGATCAGATATGAGCTACTATACTTAACTAATTATATACGTTCATTTAATGCGGCAACTATTGCAGAGCCAGCTAATCCGTTTTCTGCTGCCCAATCTAATACAGTTTTACCATCTTTCTCAGGCGCTTTAAGTTCACCTTTAGGCATCTTTTTAACCATTAAGGTGCCAGTCTCTATGGCATCATTTAACATGGCAGTGCGAATTAAGCTATTTCCACCACAGGAAACACCAGTGTAATAGTCTTTAAGCTTTAACCTGTAGTCAGATTGTACGCGTTTCATTTTTTTGCGTAATTCACCTTTGTCATCGGCTTTAACTATGGTGCATATATTTTGCAATGCTTCATTTACATCTGCGTAAGCGTTACCGGCTGTAAAAACAGTTAGGGCGGCGATAGCGATTGAAGTGTTAACTATTTTCAACATGGTTAAGTTCCTCTTTATATCGATTGCTTGATTCAACGTGCTGCTGATGAGTTGATTAAAAACCATACAAGTAGATTTAAAAATCTTTAGGTCGATACATGGGTATTTATATTCATACTTAATAAGTGATCTAAACTTGCCTTTCTAAGTAGGCTAACAATTTAAATTTGTGGCTATTTTTGTTTAAAAATACGCCGTTTTTTATAGCATTAGCAGGCAAATACCCTTAGATTAAAGATTAGAGTAGCATTTAGTGGTTTTGACCAAAGAACCACTCCTATTTAACTCTTGTATCTTTTAAGCAAATTATGCCAAAGGTACTGTATTAGAGGGCAGTCAATGGATTTAACTAGTCAAGAAGCGTCAGCTATTAAAGCATCGTTTAAATTGTTGCTTGTACGTAAAGTCAACTTAGCCGGGAGTTTTTATGACATGTTGTTTGAATTAGCTCCATTGATCAAACCCATGTTCAAAAATAAATCACCAAACTTAGAAGTTCATTTTAATTCTTTGATCGAATCGGTAGTAGAAAATATTGATAATTTTGCGCAAATCCAAACTCAATTATTTGATCTTGGACAAATGCATAAATCATTTGGGGTAGAGGAAAGCCAATTTTCCGTGGTTAAATCGGCCTTATTGTTATCCATACAATATCAATTAAAACAAGATTGCACTGAGTTAACTCTTACTGCCTGGGCTAAGTATTACGACATAATTGCCCAAACGATGATTAAAGGACTCAATGCTAAGTAATACTTTTTGTCAGTTAAATTGATTATTTAGATCAATTTAAATAGTGGCCTAGATTAAGCTTAATAGCTTTCAATTTGCGCAAGTTGCTGACTAAATTCGGCCAGTTTCATTTCGCTATTTTGTTCGCCAGAAAGTGGCCAGTTAAGGCCAATCATCACGCCGTCTTCGGCTAAGTCTTCGACCCAATACTCTAACCATTCTGCTAGGGGAATTTCACTTACTTCATAGTTAGACCAATCATCTACGCAATGTTGTTTAGCTAAACTGGGATCTGACCAAAGAGGCATAAGATCGGTATTTTCGAAACTTTCTGAATCGACCACTACCCAGCCTTGGGTTGCACTATCTTGGAGTGCCCATAATGTTTGATTGGACTTTACTTGTTGAAAAATCTCATTTATTGACGCGCTTGAAGACATTTTATTGCTACTTTAATCATTAATTAGCTAGAGAGTATAAAGCTGAGTGGTGTGGCAAACAATCTTTGTAAAAAAGTAATTGCAACTAACGCTTTTGAACTGGATTTCACAACAAAAAAAGTAGTAAAAAATAAAATTAATGGTTCTTTTTGGGAATTATTCTCAGTCGAAAATGTCATATCCAAAGTTAATCACTATAAATATGAATGATTATCTGTTATAAATGCCGCGCTGTTGTTTTAACAAGCTATTTACAAAAGATTGTGTGAACTTGTAACATTTCGGTTAGTAGTAGAGGTATTGATCATGACCGGTAAACGTTTTTTAAACTTTCTAGCCCATAAAGGCATTCCAGCTAGTTGTTTTGCGCAACGCTTAGGTTGTAAGTTATCAGCGATTCAAAATCTGCAACATTGTGACACAGTGCCCAAACACTATATTAATATGCTAATTAAGGAATTTGGCCATTATCTACAAGGTAGCGACATTGAGCGAATGAGCGCCCATTAGCCTACATTTTTCTCCCTTTACTCATTAATTGGGGTGAAAAGCATTAGCAACTTTAGTTATCTGATCTCTCATCCAAATATGAGCGTCGTCTAAATCGGCGCTCACGTGCCAATATAAAAAATACTCCAATGGCGGTAACTCTATAGGTAGCTCATACATAGATAAGTCGTAATGTTTGGCTAAATGATAGGGCAGACAAGCGATTAAATCGGTTTTTACTAAGGTAGAAGGCACAGTTAAAAAATGTTGGCTACGCATTACTATTCGACGTTTTTCTCCTACTTTATCTAAGGCTACATCTATGGGGCCTGCTCCGGTTTTGCGGTGTGACACATGAATATGCCCCAAGCTCAAAAACTTTTCTAAACTCATACCTTGGGCAAGAGCAGGGTGGTTTTTACGTGCTAGCACTACAAACCTGTCTTCAGCTATTTTTTGTTTACATAAATGTTGATCACTAAAAGACGAAGCATCAGCATAAAAGTCTAAATTACCACTGGCCATAGATGACACTATGTTTTTACGTTCAATTTCGTAATTGGTAAGAGAAATTTTAGGCGCACTTTTTTGTAGCCTGCCTAAAAGTCTTGGAATGATGCTGACTTCTAGTAAGTCTCTAGCGGCAAAGTTAAAGGTTTTTTCGGCTTTTAATGGATCAAATATATGACTTTCTTGCACGCTTTTACGTAATAAACCTAAGGCTTCTCTAGCTGGACCAATAATATTTTGGGCGACAGGGGTTGGCGTCATGCTGTGTCCTGTACGGACAAATAAAGGATCGTTCAACATCTCACGTAAGCGAGCTAATGAGTTACTAACTGCAGGTTGAGTAATACATAAAACGTCTGCTGCTTTAGTTAAACTACCAGCTGTGTAAATCGCATCAAAAACAGCAAAAAGATTTAAATCAATGCGGTGTAAATTCATTTTATTTTCCCTCACTTTATTTATTCCTAGAATACTTTATTTATTAGTTAAATCAATGTTTGGCTATAGTAAATATTCATTATATTGATAATGAAAATCTTGTTAGACTTTTTAGGTCAGTTAATTTAAGGAGTGATCTATGCTTAAAACCATGCGTGATTTACAGATAGGAGACTGTCTACCCGCTAGCGATTGGCAAGCAATAAGCCAAGCCGATATTAACTTGTTTGCAGATGCCACCCATGATCATCAATGGATCCATGTTGATCCACAGCGTTGTGCTAAAGAAAGCCCATTTGCTTGTACTATTGCCCATGGCTACTTAACTGTGACCTTAATGCCTAAGTCCTTGTACCAGGCTATTCAGCCAGACCCAGAATACCCAACCTTGTTAAATTATGGGGTTGATAAAATTCGTTTTATCGAACCAGTTAGGGTGAATGACAAAATTCGTTTTGTTACCCAATTAGAAAAAGTCGAACAAAAACACAGTGGTAAATTATTTTATTTTGCTACTACGGCTGAGATCCAAGGTCGAGACAAACCCGCTATGAAGGGGTTATTTTTAACACTCCTAGTTGGCGCTTAGCTTAAAGGTCTTTGTGCTGGTCTGACCATAGAGTTAATCAATGTTTACATATAAATAACAATTTATTTACATAAGGGGCGCTGCAACCTACTATCCTAAAGAAGTGCCTAAATTAGTGTAGAACTGGCACTTAGCAAAAATAATATGATTAGAATTAAATAGTTTAGTGTGAGCTTTGAAAGTTGTTGTGGGTAAGCGCGCCAAGTTGTAGCTGTTTAATATCTAATAGCTTACTTATTGGGGACACAGAATGAAAATGAACACAAAGTTAACAGCATTGGCGGTGGCAGTTTCAGCGCAACTAATGGCTTCAGGTAGTGTTGCTTACGCACAGGAAGAGCAAGCAAAAGATGATCAAAATATTGAATTGATCATGGTTACAGGAAGTTTTGTTAGACGCAGCGAAAATTTTTCTTCACCTTCACCTCTTGCTGTTGTAGACAGTGTGGCCATTGATGCTATAGGTGCTAAAAGTATTGGTGATATTACCCAAACCTTAACCATCAATACTGGTGCCGAAAATACCCCAGATGCGTTTACCCAAAATGCTACGGCTGGTACCTCTAATATGAATTTAAGAGGTTTGGGCGTAGCGTCAACCTTAATATTGTTAAATAACAAAAGACAAGTGGTTACTGCACAGCCTAATAATAGTGGGGTCAATTTTGTTGATACCAGTTCATTAGTGCCAATGATTGCGTTAAATCGTATGGAAGTTGTAAAAGATGGTGCCTCGGCTTTATATGGTTCTGATGCAGTAGCTGGGGTTGTGAACTTTATCACTAAAAATAATTATGAAGGCGCGCAAGTCTCGCTAGATTATCAAGATGGCGCACATGGCGATAATAAAGAATACACAGTACAAGGATTGTGGGGCACAGTGGGTGACGACAGCAGCATTATGGCAGCTATTAGTTATACCAACCGTTCGCCTTTATTTACTGGTGATAGACGACTAAGTCGTATTCAAGATGATACCAGCTCATTAGGTAGCCCAGGGTCATTCTTCTTAGGTGCGGTGCCATTTATCGATCCTACAGGTTGTGAGCAATTTGGCGGATACCCAAGATTGTTAGCCCCATCCGGTACTGTACCGGGCTTAGAAATCGGATTTTGTGGCTTTGATTTTGGTAATGTGTATTCCTTTGTACCCGACGAAACCCGAGTTTCTACTTTTGTACAAGCCAAAAAACAAATCAATGATTCAATCGAATGGACCACCGAAATTTCCACTGCCAGAAACAGGGCAGAGCGGGGCGGATCACCTAGTTTTCCAATCTTAACTTTCCCCACAGTGCCCGCTAGTCATCCAAGTAATGTATTTGGTACAGATGTACAATTTTTTGGTCGTGAGCTAGGCAATAATGGCAATGGTGGCACTTATCCAGGGGATCCGGCTAACACAGAGTCAGATACCTTTAGATTTAGCACTATGTTGCAAGGCGAGTTAGAAGACGGATTTTGGGAGGTCAGTTATACCGCTGCGCGTAATAACTATTATTTTGCAGTTAACGACACTTTAGCCCAAGAGTTTCAAAACGCTCTACGTGGTTTAGGCGGGCAAGGTTGTGATCCTGTTACTGGTACTCCAGGTGTTGGCCCTTGTGAATATTTCAATCCTTTTGCCACACAATTTACTGTGATGCCTAATTCACAAAACGTCATCGACTCGTTTACCGCTCGTGAAGAAATTGACTCTAAATCTAATATAGAAGTAGTAGAAGCCTTTATTTCTACCGAGCTTTTCGAAATGGATGCAGGGGCCGCTGGTTTAGCTTTTGGTGCTCAATACAGATACCAAGACCTAACTCAAGATTATGATGCCCTAGCTAACCAAGATAGATTTGCCTTTGTGATAGGTAACCCTGATATATACGGCAAACAGGATGTAATTGCGGTATTTGGTGAACTCGCTTTGCCTATGAGCGATGACTTAGATGTACAAATTGCTTTGCGATATGAAGATTACGGCGGCACTACAGGTGATACTTTAGATCCTAAATTTGCTTTGTCTTATAGAGTAAACGACGACTTTTCATTACGTGGTTCGATATCTACCTCTTTTAGAGCTCCGTCTATTTTCCAACGAGACGGTGGAGCAACCAGTTTAAATCAAATGGTTGATCCTCTAACTGGCAGTGCGGCTTTTGCCGCAGCCAGAGCATCAGGTAACGAAGACTTAGTACCAGAAGAGTCTACAGCTTATAACTTAGGCTTTTCTTTAGAGCCTACCGATGATTGGTCAATCGAAGTAGATTATTGGAACTTTGACTTTACCAATTTAATTATTCAAGAAAGCTTTCAGGCCATTTTAAATGCCGAGCCACAAAACCCTGATAGGGTGGTAAGGGCTGGTGACCCATTAAATGGGCCGTTGTTGCAAGTTAATACTACTTATGTCAACGCCAGTTCACTAGAAACATCAGGTTTAGATGTTGTCAGCAGTATGACCTTTGAAACAGATTCGGGAAGTTTTACTCCTAGTTTAAGTGCCACTTATATATTGGCCTACGACTTAGTGGATCCGCAGGCAGGGCCTATAGACGGAGTAGGGCTTAGAAACTTTAATAGTATTGGGGTTTCAACTCCAGAGTTACGCGCTAACTTTGGTTTAAATTGGAAACATCAAGCCTATTCAGCTAACATTTTTGCCCGTTACATAGATAGCTATTCGGACGATCAAAACTGTGCCGACGGTAATGCTTTCTCTGCCGCTTGTAGTCAAGGTTATAAAGAAATTGACAGCCACCTGACTTGGGATGCGCAGCTTAATATTGATCTTGGCCAACTATTTGAAACCGAAAGTGCTTATATTTTATCTTTAGGCGGCGTGAATTTAACTGATGAAGAACCACCACAGGTATTTACTAATGCTGGCTTTGATTCAAAAGTGCACGACCCCAGAGGACGACAAATCTATGCACGCTTGGCTATAGAGTTCTAGTTTAATGCTTATCATATAAAATCCCGGTTCAACCGGGATTTTTTTTGTAAAAAATTTGTTCCATCTAAACTAAAGCTAAAATCAGCTTAGTGCTTTCATTGTGTTGGCTAGCCTTACACAATAAACTCAAAACTACAGATGTTAAAAGGGTAACTATCAATATGGAAAAGTACACAGAGCAACAAATTGTTTCTGCCTTAACAGAATTAAATGCCAATTTAGATGAAACTCAGCATTGGCAAATTAAAGCTGGTAAGTTGCACAAAACCTTTAAGTTTAAAAGTTTTATTCGCGCTTTTGGGTGGATGTCTCAAATTGCTATTTGGGCGGAAAAGTTAAAGCATCACCCTGAATGGTTTAACGTATACAATAAAGTTGAAGTGGACCTCACTACTCATGATGTGGGCGGGATCAGCGAGTTAGACTTTAAATTAGCCACTAAAATGGAATTATTGGTTAATTAGCTAGTTGGGGGCAATAAATCGCAAGAGGCCATACATTAATTGATTTGAGTCACAGGATTTATTTTTGGCCTTTGCGGGTTTTATCAGCAAATCGTTTGCCAAATGAACAGTTGAACAGGTTTTTGATAATAATAGTTAATCTCCTCTTGCGTGCTAAAGTTTGCTATGTATAATACGCCCCACTTGAGCAGAGACGGCCAACAAGCCAAATCACTCAAAGAAGATTTCAAGCGCGGGATGGAGCAGTCTGGTAGCTCGTCGGGCTCATAACCCGAAGGTCGTAGGTTCAAATCCTGCTCCCGCAACCACTTTTTAATGCTTGGCAAATGGCTAAGTTTTAGTAAGATTAGTGGACTAGGGTCCAGAAACAAATTAACCCCGCTTGTTCGGGGTTTTTTGTATTTGCAATTTAGAGTTTGTTTCTGGGCATTAAGCCCTTTTTTTGTTTTTGGAGCATGGTTTTGTCGCAACTCGAGCAAAAGCTAACGGAAATGTTAACCGCACCAGTCGAGGCCTTAGGTTTTGAATTAGTTGGGGTTGAGTTTATTCGAGCTGGTAAACATTCAACTTTACGTGTGTACATAGATCACCCAGATGGCATAGGTGTAGAACATTGCGCAGAAGTGAGTCATCAAGCTAGCGCAGTGTTAGATGTAGAAGATCCTATTAGCACAGAATATAACCTAGAAGTGTCGTCACCAGGCATGGATAGACCATTGTTTAAAGAAGCCCATTATTTGGCTTGTTTGGGCGAAGTAGTAACAGTTAAATTGCGCCTACCTATGGGTGATAGACGTAACTTTAAAGGGAAGGTTTTGGCTTGCGAAGCAGGTAATTTAACCTTAGAAATTGATAACCAAACCCATGTTTTGGCTATTGTAAATATAGAAAAAGGTAATCTTGTCCCGTCTTTTGATTAAGGTGGAGACCCGACAAGGGCTGTCGTATAAGAGTAATCAGTGAGGCAACAATGAATAAAGAAATTCTGTTAGTGGCTGAAGCCGTATCAAATGAAAAACAGGTTCCAAGAGAAAAGATTTTTGAGGCTTTAGAATTTGCTATTGCCAGCGCCACCAAAAAGAAAAACGAAGGCGAAATTGAAGTACGTGTAAGTATAGATCGTGAAACCGGCCATTTTGATACTTTTCGCCGTTGGTTAGTAGTACCAGACGATCATGAACAAGAACATCCTATGGCAGAAATGTCGATTTCTGCTGCACAAATGGATGAGCCAGACATTCAGTTAGGTGATTACGTCGAAGAGCAAATTGAATCTATTGCTTTTGACCGTATTACCACACAAACCGCTAAGCAAGTAATAGTACAAAAAGTACGTGAAGCTGAACGTGACCAAGTGTTAGCCGAGTATGAAGACAGAGTAGGTGAGTTAGTTACTGGTACGGTTAAAAAGGTTAATCGCGACAATGTGATTATTGACCTTGGTAACAATGCTGAAGGTGTGATTTATCGTGATGACATGTTGCCTAGAGAAACTTTCCGTCCAGGCGACAGAGTACGTGGTTTATTATACGTTATTCGTCCTGAAGCTCGTGGCGCTCAGTTATTCATCAGTCGGACTCACCCAGATATGTTGGTTGAATTGTTCCGCATAGAAGTACCAGAAATTGCTGAAGAAACACTAGATATTAAAGCCGCGGCACGTGATCCAGGTTCGCGCGCTAAAATTGCGGTTAAAACCAACGATAAACGCCTTGACCCTGTAGGCGCCTGTGTAGGTATGCGCGGCTCTCGAGTCCAAGCTGTATCAGGTGAGCTAGGTGGCGAGCGTGTTGACATAGTACTGTGGGACGACAATCCTGCGCAATTTGTTATCAATGCTATGGCTCCGGCCGAAGTGGCGTCAATTGTTGTTGATGAAGATAAAAAGTCAATGGACGTTGCGGTTGAATCTGACAACTTGGCTCAGGCCATAGGTCGTAGCGGCCAAAACGTACGTCTAGCTAGTCAATTAACTGGCTGGGAATTAAATGTTATGACAGTGGAAGATTTAACTGCCAAACATCAAGAAGAAAATGCAAAAGTATTATCTGTATTTACTGCTGGCTTAGACATTGATGAAGATTTTGCATCAGTGTTAGTAGACGAAGGTTTTACAACCTTAGAAGAAATTGCTTATGTTCCTATCAATGAATTGTTAGAAATTGAAGGCTTAGATGAAGAAATGGTTGAGGAGTTACGTGAACGAGCTCGCGCCACGTTAACCACCCGAGCCCTAGCCACAGAAGAAACCCTTGAAGCAGCTGAGCCTAAAGAAGAATTGCTCAATCTTGAAGGAATGGACAGACATGTTGCCTATATGTTGGCAAGCCGCGGTATTACCGATTTAGAAGGCTTGGCTGAACAAGGTACAGATGAAATTGCAGATATAGAAGAATTAAGCGAAGAGAAAGCCGGTGAATTGATCATGGCAGCTCGTAATATCGTTTGGTTCAACGAAGAATAGGTCACCAGGAGGAATACCAATTATGGCAGAAGTATCCATAGAAAAACTCGCCACTGACATAGGTACGACCGTTGACCGTTTGGTTCAACAGTTTAAAAGTGCAGGTATTGAAAAAACCGTAGGTGCTAATGTTACTGAAGACGAAAAACGTCAATTATTAGACTTTTTAAGTAAACAGCATGGCGGTACTGGCTCAGAAGCGCCAAAGCGCATGACGTTACAGCGTAAAACAACCAGCACTTTAAGTGTAGGTAAGTCCAAGGCGGTAACAGTTGAAGTACGTAAAAAGCGTACTTATGTAAAACGCTCTGATGTTGAAGAAGCTAAATTGGCTGAAGAAGAAGCAAAACGCTTAGCTGAAGAACAAAAAGCCAAATTAGAAGCAGAACAAAAAGCTGCGGAAGAAGCCAAAAAAGCTGCTGAAGAAAAAGCTAAAAAAGCTGCAGAGGCGAAAGCCAAAGCGGATGCAGAGCGCGCTGCGCGAGCTGAAAAAGCAAAAGAAGCCGCTGAAGCACGAGCTGCAGAAGAGTCAGCTCTTAGCCCTGAAGAAAAAGCAGAGCAAGAACGTGCCCGTGCAGAAGCAGAAAAAATTCGTAAAGCACAAGAAGAAGAAACCCAACGTAAGTTAGAAGAAGATGCGAAAAAAGCCGCAGCTGAAGCTAAAAAGCTTGCCGATGAAAATTCGTTGCGTTGGAAAGAAGAAGAAGAACGTCGTAAAAAGCAAGAAGCTGAAGAGGTTCATTTACATTCAAATCGTTACGCTCAAGAAGCTGAAGATGTTGAAGACATGCAATCTGAGCGTGGTGGCCGTAGACGTAAGAAGTCTAAGAAAAACGCGGGTTCAGAACTTAAGCATGCCTTTAATAAGCCAGCCTCGCCAGTTGAACGTGTTGTACGTTTAGGTGAAACCATTAGCGTTGCTGAGCTAGGAAGTAAGTTAGCGGTTAAGGCTACTGAAGTCATTAAAACCCTAATGAAAATGGGTGAAATGGTGACAATTAACCACGTACTAGACCAAGAAACAGCGGTCTTGGTGGTTGAAGAAATGGGCCACAAATACGAGCTAGTTAATGACAATGCTTTAGAAGATGAGTTAATTGCTGAAGCCAGTGGTGGCGAAAAAGCCAGCCGCGCACCAGTTGTAACTATTATGGGTCACGTTGATCATGGTAAAACTTCATTACTTGATTATATTCGTCGAGCCAAAGTAGCAGACGGCGAAGCCGGTGGTATTACTCAGCACATAGGTGCTTATAGTGTTGAAACTGAAAATGGCCGCATTGCCTTTTTAGATACTCCAGGACACGCGGCATTTACCGCTATGCGTGCTCGTGGTGCCACAGCGACTGATATTGTAATTCTAGTAGTTGCTGCAGATGATGGCGTTATGCCACAAACCAAAGAAGCAGTACAGCATGCTAAAGCAGCAGGTGTTCCTCTGATTGTGGCTGTTAACAAAATTGATAAAGAAACAGCTGATCTTGACCGAGTTAAAACTGAATTATCACAACTTGAAGTGATTTCAGAAGAGTGGGGCGGTGAACACCAGTTTGTTAACGTTTCTGCAAAAACCGGCCAAGGCATTGATGAGCTATTAGAAGCCATTAGCTTGCAAGCCGAAGTATTAGATTTACAAGCTGTACCTACTGGTCCTGCTAAAGGAATAGTCATTGAATCACGCTTAGATAAAGGTCGAGGCCCTGTTGCTTCGGTACTAATTCAAGAAGGTGAGCTGCGTGCAGGTGATATTATGCTTTGTGGTGTTGAATACGGACGTATTCGTGCCATGCGCGATGAGAACGGTAAAGATGTAAAAGTTGCCGGTCCTTCTACGCCAGTAGAAATCTTAGGCCTTTCAGGTGTGCCAGTAGCTGGTGAAGATGCTTTAGTGGTTCAAGATGAGCGTAAAGCCCGTGAAGTTGCTACCAAGCGTCACACTAAACAACGCGAACTTAAACTTGCTAAGCAGCAAAAAGCTAAGCTAGAAAATATGTTTGCTAACATGGAAGCCGGCGACGTAAGCGAATTAAACGTAGTATTAAAAGCTGACGTACAAGGTTCGGTTGAAGCGATTTCTGAATCACTAACTAAGTTGTCTACTGAAGAAGTGAAAGTCAACATAGTGGGTAGTGGTGTAGGTGGAATTACCGAAACTGATGCCAGTTTAGCCGCTGCGTCAAGCGCCATTGTGGTTGGTTTCAACGTTCGTGCCGATGCATCTGCTCGCAAAGTAGTTGATTCTGAAGAAATTGACTTACGTTATTACAGCGTTATCTATCAATTAATTGATGAAGTTAAACAAGCCATGAGTGGTATGTTAGCCCCAGAATTTAAGCAAGAAATTATTGGTCTTGCTGAAGTTCGCGACGTGTTTAAGTCGCCTAAGATAGGTGCTATTGCTGGCTGTATGGTAACTGAAGGTATAGTAAAACGTAGTAATCCAATTCGTGTATTACGCGACAACGTAGTAATTTACGAAGGTGAACTAGAATCACTAAGACGTTTCAAAGACGATGTACAAGAAGTACGTAATGGTGTGGAATGTGGTATTGGCGTTAAGAACTACAACGACGTTAAAGCCGGCGACCAGATCGAAGTATTTGAAATTGTTGAAGTTAAACGCGAGCTTTAATCTAGTATAGATTAAGCTTTCTGCTAACAAGTTAAATTGAACGGAGGCTGCGGCCTCCGTTTTGTTTGTATCAGGTACAAGTAAGTATCAGGAGAATTAAATATGGCTAGAGAATTTTCTAGAACTGACCGTGTGGGTCAGCAAATTCATAAAGAAGTTGCCAGTATTTTACAAAATGAATTCAAAAACCGTGACCCAAGATTAGGCATGGTTACAGTGTCGGCCGTAGAAGTGTCGCGAGATCTTGCACATGCAAAAATTTATGTCACTTTTTTTGAAAATGACGAAGAACAAATCAAAAACTATTTAACCATACTGGATGATAACAAGGGGTTTATTCGTACTCTTTTAGCTAGTCGCATGCGTATGCGCGCAGTGCCAGCGGTTAAATTTGTACGCGACGGTTCATTAACTGAAGGTATACGTATTGCCAATTTAGTCAGTGAAACCTTAACGAAAGATGCAGAGCGTGCTAAACAAGCAGGCCGCTCACTTGAGCAAGAAAACTCTGATCAAGACGAGAAAAATTAGTCATTATGGGTAGAAAAAGAAAAGGCCGTGCAATTAACGGCATTATCCTACTTGATAAAGGTTTAGGATTGTCGTCTAACCATGCTCTACAACAGGTTAAAAGAATTTTTAATGCTGCTAAAGCAGGCCATACTGGGGCACTCGACCCACTAGCATCTGGCATGTTGCCTATTTGTTTGGGCGAAGCCACTAAGTTTTCACAATTCTTATTAGATGCGGATAAAACTTATCAAGTAACAGCCAAATTAGGGGTTCGCACTACCACCTCTGACGCTGATGGTGAGGTTGTTGAGCAAAAGGTGGTAGATGTTAGCCAAGCACAATTAATGCAGGCTGTAGAGCAGTTTAAAGGGCCCATTAAACAAGTGCCTTCTATGTTCTCAGCCTTAAAACATCAAGGTAAACCCTTATATTTTTATGCTAGACAAGGTATAGAAATTGAGCGTGAAGCTCGTGACATTACAATTTTTAGTTTAACTGTAGATAGGTTTGAAGCCGACGAAGTAGATATGACAGTGCACTGTAGTAAAGGCACCTATATTCGCTCGTTAGTAGATGATTTAGGCCAAGTGTTGGGTTGTGGGGCTTTTGTCAGTAAGTTGCATCGTACTCAAGTAACGGATTATCCAATTGAGCAAATGATCACAGTGGAAAATTTACAAGCTCTACGCGATAAAATTGACCCTGAGGTTGATGACTTACTCGACGATGTAACATTTGCTGAATTAGACAGTTTGTTATTGCCTATGGATTCAGCAGTGAAAACCTTAGATTGTGTTGAATTAGATCCTGTGGCAGAGGGCTTTTTTAGAAATGGTAACCCAGTAAACTATATGGGTAATAAAAGCTTTAAGCAAAACAGTTTAATTAGAGTCTACAGCCATACTAGCCAATTGTTTCTTGGTGTTGGCTTTATTGATCCTGATGCTAAAATTGCCCCTAAACGTACTGTGGTTTACAGCTAAAAGTAGAGTTAAAGAGCTGAATTTAAATAATCTGTTAATAAACCCAGAATAGGCCTTGTTATTAAGTAAGGCATAGCTATAATACGCGCTCTTTTTGGCTCGCTGAATTAGTGATTGGCGAGCTGTATCTTTAAACTCTTATTTATTGGAGAAGAATATGTCACTAAGTACACAAGAAACAGCGACTATAGTTGCAGAATATGGCGTTAAAGAAGGCGATACAGGTTCTCCTGAAGTTCAGGTTGCATTGTTAACGCACAATATCAATAAGCTTCAAGGTCACTTTGCTGATCATAAGAAAGACCACCACTCACGTCGTGGACTTCTACGTATGGTTAGCCAACGTCGTAAGTTACTTGATTACCTTAAAGGTAAAAACGTTGAACGTTATCAAGATCTTATTAAACGTTTAGGCCTACGTCGTTAATCGACTTAAGCTTATTAAAAAAAGACGCGAAAGCGTCTTTTTTTATGTCTGTTTGTTATCGAGGCAGTTTAAAATTTAGTGTAACACTTTGAATTTTATAAGAAGTTCAGATTTTTATGATATATAGTATTTGAAATCGTAGACAAGTTAATAATTAAGCAAATTAATGCAACAAAAGAACCAAGCTGGCTTCACCTTAATAGAGTTAATCATAGTGATTATTATCTTAGGTGTGTTGTCGGTAGTGGCAGCCCCTAAATTTATTGATCTAACCAACGATGCCATTGCCCCAGAATTAAATGCCATAAAAGGTGCAATTAAGTCAGCCAATACATTAGTTTATGCTAAAGCCATGATAGCTGGCCAAGAAAAACTAGAGTCGGGTAGTGTGACTATTAAAGGTCAAACGGTAAATACTACCTTAGGTAACATAGCTCCTTTAGGAGCCAATCTTATATTAACTTTAGATGGTAGTTTTGAACTTATGGTTAATGCCAATGATGAGATTACTGCCGATTGGGGAATTTATGATATTCCAGGTGGCAAATCTGTTTATGTAGTACCAAAAGGCTATGCGACTTTTGATAACTGTAACTTACTTTATAATGTTGATCCTAGTTTTAGCACAGAGCCAACCTTTTATAGTGTGACTTCAAGTGGTTGCTAAGCTATTGATTAACCAGTCGCGCAGGGTTCACCTGAATCGGCAAAGAGCGAAGAGTTGCGCTTAAGTTAGTTTTCGAATGCTTAAAAAAAAACGACCTAAACAGGTCGTTTTTTTATGCTAGGAAAAAATTATTTTTCGATTTTATTGTAAGGACGTTGTGCTTCACCAGTATATAACTGACGAGGACGACCAATTTTTTGTCCTGGTTGACTTAACATTTCGTGCCAATGAGATACCCATCCAACAGTACGTGCTAAGGCAAAGATACAAGTAAACATATTGGTTGGAATACCAATAGCTTTTAAGATAATGCCAGAATAAAAATCTACATTTGGGAACAGCTTTTTCTCAGCGAAGTAAGGGTCGCTAAGTGCTATACGTTCAAGCTCCATGGCTACATTCAGTAGTGGATCATCAATCTTAAGTTCGGCTAATACTTCGTGACAACTTTCACGCATCACAGTTGCGCGAGGGTCAAAGTTTTTGTAAACCCTGTGACCAAAGCCCATCAAACGGAAAGGATCTGATTTGTCTTTAGCTTTAGCAATAAACTCTGGAATGCGATCGACAGTGCCGATTTCTTCTAGCATGTTCAAACAAGCTTCGTTAGCACCACCGTGAGCTGGTCCCCATAACGACGCCACACCTGCAGCAATACATGCATAAGGGTTAGCACCAGAAGAACCCGCTAAACGTACGGTTGAAGTAGAAGCATTTTGTTCGTGATCTGCGTGTAGAATAAATATTCTATCTACCGCTTTAGCCACAGCAGGGCTAATTTTATAATCTTCAGCAGGGACAGAAAACATCATGTTTAGGAAATTTTCTGCGTAGCTCAAGTTATTTTTAGGGTAAACAAAAGGCTGACCAATATTGTACTTGTAACACATAGCAACCAAAGTTGGCATTTTTGCAACTAGTCTGTAGGCGCTACGTAAACGTTGCTCAGGGTCGTGAATGTCTAGATCATCGTGGTAAAACGACGCCATAGCCCCAACTGTGCCACATAACATAGCCATAGGGTGGGCATCACGTCTAAATCCACGGAAAAAGTTATTAACTTGATCGTGAACTAAAGTGTGACGTGTAATGGTATCTTTAAATGCTTTATATTCTTCAGAATTAGGGGTTTTGTCATGCAATAGCATGTAAACCACTTCAATATAATCTGCATCTCTGGCTAGTTCTTCGATTGAATAACCACGATGCAATAAAATGCCTTTAGCACCATCAATGTAAGTAATTGACGATTCACATGAGCCAGTGGCCATAAATCCAGGATCGTAAGTGAAGTATCCACTGGCGCCTAAAGAACGTATATCTATTACGTCATGGCCTGCTGTGCCAGATAAAATGGGAAGTTCTACTTCTTTGTCACCCGCTTTCAAAATGGCTTTATTATCCGCCATACACTGTTCTCCTCAGAATCATTTTATTTCTGTAAATAGCCTAATCAGCCATTTACTGGGGGGAAATCGGCGCTATTTGAACTTACAATGCCCATAAATGTCAATTTTAATGCGCTTTTGGTTAATATTTATTCTCTTTGATTATTGCACAAAAGCAAATAAATTTTCGGTATAGCTTGGTAGCAAATAATGTTAATCCATAAATTATTGCTAGTTATTTAGTCTACAGCTTAGTTATAAGCCATTAATAAAGAACAATAATTGTATTTGTTAGATTCGCTGGATATACTTCTGGGGCTTGCAGCGATTCAAATTGTAGCGTTTATTTTTACTTAACCTATTGTTTACAAAACACTAACAATGTGCAGTGGTTAAGCTAAGGTAAACATTCTTAGGTTTGAATCGAAATGTTTAACCACCTACGGGTATAAAGAGCGATAAACGTGAAAAAACAAAGACCAGTTAATTTACAACTCAATACTATTAGTTTTCCTCCCGCTGCTATTACTTCCATTCTTCACCGCATTACAGGCGTTGCATTGTTTTTTGCATTAATGTTTGTAATTTGGGCATGGGCAGTATCAGTTTCCTCTCCAGAAGGTTTTGTCCAAGTTCAAGAATGCATGACTGGACCTTTTGGTAAGTTCGTTGCAATTGGCACCATTTCAGCCCTGAGCTACCACATTTTAGGTGGGGTTAGGCACATGATTATGGATATGGGTCATTGGGAAGAACTAGAGTCAGGTGACCTTAGTGCTAAAGCCATTATAGCCTTGTGGATCATCTTAACTATCGTTGTAGGAGTTGTATTATGGTAACCGGTCAAGCAAGTTTAAAACGCAACGGCGTTCAAGATTTTGTCACTATTCGCGCTACTGCTTTAATTATGACAGCCTTTTCATTATTTATGACTTGGTTCTTCATTTGCACACCAGAAATTACTTTTGCCGTTTGGCAAGACTTGTTTTCTGGCTTAGCCATGAAAGTTTTCACTTTTTTAACCTTAGTTTCTATTATGTTTCACGTGCGCATAGGTATGTGGCAAGTGTTAACTGATTATGTAAAAGCGCCGGGCTTAAGAGCAGCGGTTCAATTTATTCTTAATATAATTGCATGTGTTTATGTGGTTATTGGTTTGTTTGTTTTGTGGGGTGTGTAAATGAGTATTCCTGTTCACGAATATGATGCAGTAGTAATTGGGGCAGGTGGTGCTGGAATGCGCGCTGCTCTACAAATTTCTGAGTCGGGCAAATCATGCGCCTTGTTGTCAAAAGTTTTCCCTACCCGTTCACACACAGTGTCAGCGCAAGGGGGCATTACTGTTGCTTTAGGTAATGCTCATGACGATAACTGGGAATGGCACATGTACGATACCGTTAAAGGGTCTGACTATATTGGCGATCAAGATGCCATTGAATACATGTGTAAAACTGGACCAGAAGCCATAATTGAAATGGAAAACATGGGTTTACCTTTTTCACGTTTCGAAAACGGCAAAATTTACCAACGTCCTTTTGGTGGCCAGTCTAAAGAGTTTGGTGGTGAGCAAGGTGCGCGTACCGCTGCTGCAGCAGACAGAACTGGACACGCTTTATTGCATTTGCTTTATCAACAAAACGTTAAAAACAAAACCAAAGTATTTAGTGAATGGTATGCATTAGATTTAGTCAAAAACCAAGACGGTGACGTAGTTGGTTGTACTGCTATTGATATTGAATCTGGTGAAGTGGTTTACTTTAAATCTAAAGCTGTGGTGTTAGCCACAGGTGGTGCAGGGCGTATTTATGCCTCTACTACTAATGCACACATTAATACTGGTGATGGTTTAGGTATGGCACTACGAGCTGGTGTACCTATGCAAGATATGGAAATGTGGCAATTCCACCCAACAGGTATAGCCGGTGCCGGTACCCTAGTGACAGAAGGCTGTCGTGGTGAAGGCGGGTACTTGTTGAATAAAGACGGTGAGCGCTTTATGGAGCGTTATGCACCTAACGCTAAAGACTTAGCTGGGCGTGACGTGGTTGCCCGTTCAATGATGACAGAAATTCGTGAAGGTCGAGGATTTGATGGTCCTCAAGGACCTCACTGTAAATTAAAACTCGACCATTTAGGTAAAGAAGTGCTTGAGTCTCGTTTACCTGGCATTTTAGAGTTGTCTCGTACCTTTGCTCACGTTGACCCGGTTAAAGAGCCAATTCCAGTTATCCCAACTTGTCACTATATGATGGGGGGTGTACCTACTAATGTTGATGGTCAAGCCTTGAGCATTGACGCTAACGGTAACGAAAAGCCAATTAAAGGTTTATTTGCTTGTGGTGAAATTGCTTGTGTATCTGTACACGGCGCCAACCGTCTAGGTGGTAATTCATTGCTTGATTTAGTGGTCTTTGGGCGAGCGACTGGTTTGCACTTAGGTCAAGCCATTGATGGTATCGATGCACGTGAAGCCTCTCAAGATGATGTAGATGCGGCTTTAGTTCGCTTTAATCGCTGGGAAAACTCAACCCCAGGTCAGGGTGAAGATCCAGTACAAATTAAGAAAGACTTGCAACAATGCATGCAATTAAACTTCTCGGTATTCCGTGAAGGTGAAGCCATGGCGACTGGTTTGAAAGAGCTAGGTGAAATCCGTGAGCGTCTGCAACATGCACGTTTAGATGACAAGAGTAACGACTTTAACACTATGCGTATTGAGTGTCTTGAATTAGACAACTTAATGGAAACCGCCTATACCACAGCTGTGGCATCTAACTTTAGAACCGAAAGCCGCGGTGCACATAGTCGTTTTGATTTCCCTGAGCGTGACGATGAAAATTGGTTATGTCACTCGGTATTCTTACCAGAGACAGAGTCGATGATTAAGCGTGAGGTGAATATGACACCTAAGTTACGTGAAGCCTTCCCACCTAAAGCAAGAACTTACTAGGAGTAACGACTAATGCAAATGAATTTCTCTGTTTACCGTTACAATCCTGATGTGGATAACGCACCGCGTATGCAAGATTACCAATTAGAGGTGTCTGAAGGTCAAGACATGATGGTACTTGATGCTTTAATTGCGTTAAAAGAACAAGATCCAACTTTATCTTTCCGTCGTTCTTGTCGTGAAGGTGTATGTGGTTCAGATGGTATAAACATGAATGGCAAAAATGGCTTGGCTTGTATTACGCCTTTGTCAGCCCTTAAAGGTTCGAAAATTGTTATTCGTCCTTTGCCAGGCTTACCTGTGGTACGTGATTTAGTTGTAGACATGACACAATTTTATACTCAGTATGAAAAGGTTAAGCCATTTTTAATTAATGATAATAACCAGCCGCCAGCGCGCGAGTTTTTACAAGCGCCAGAAGAAAGAGAAAAACTAGACGGACTATACGAGTGTATTTTATGTGCGTGTTGTTCGACTTCTTGTCCTTCATTTTGGTGGAATCCAGATAAGTTTATTGGTCCTGCTGGTTTGTTGCATGCCTATCGCTTTTTAGCCGATAGTCGTGATACGGCAACAGAACAAAGGTTAAATGATTTAGATGACGCTTTTAGTGTCTTTAGATGTCATGGCATTATGAACTGTGTGAGTGTTTGTCCTAAGGGATTAAACCCTACTAAGGCCATTGGTCATATTAAATCAATGCTGTTGAAACGAGCAGTGTAAGGATTATTCGCCAATTTACTGAGTGAAATTGGCGAATGTTTTTCGGTTAGTCACCGAATTAAATAATAGCGTGTGTTTTTTACACACATAATTGCAAGTCTGAATAACTCAAGGGACGACAATGCAACAAAGCGTGATGAAAGCATGGTGGGATTCCTCTCACATGGCTGGCGGTAACGCTACTTATATTGAAGAAATGTATGAAGCGTATCTTGACGATGCTCAAAGTGTGTCGCAAGAGTGGCGAGAAGTATTTGACAACTTACCTAAGCTCGACGGCGTTGAGGTTGAGTCTAGACACAGTCAAATACGTAATGAATTTCGCACATTAGCGGCTTTAGGGCCTGCTGCACGTTTAGGTTCTGGTGAATCAAGTGCACAGTCTTTAGGTGGCAGTGATGATAAACAAGTAAAAGTATTACAACTGATTAATGCTTTTAGGTTTAGAGGTCACCAACACGCAAATCTAGACCCATTAGAATTATGGAAACAACCTAGAGTAAGAGATCTAGAATTGTCACACCATAATTTGTCTGAGCAAGATTTTGATACCCATTTTAATGTGGGATCTTATGCTATTGGCAAAGAGTCTATGCCTTTAGGTGAATTATTTAAGTCACTTAATCGCACCTATTGTGGCTCAATCGGTACAGAATATATGCATATTACTGATACCGAGCAAAAGCGTTGGCTACAACAACGAATTGAGTCTGTTCAGGCTAAACCAGAAATATCTCGCGAAGAAAAAATTAGCATTTTAAAAGGGCTAGTTGCTGCAGATGGTATGGAAAAATACCTAGGCGCTAAATTCCCTGGTGCTAAACGTTTCTCCTTAGAAGGTGGCGACGCCTTAGTCCCCATGTTAAAAGGCCTAATAAAACACGCTGGTAGTTATGGTGCCAAAGAAGTGGTTATTGGTATGGCCCACAGAGGTAGAATTAATACCTTAGTGAACGTGTTAGGTAAAAATCCTTCTGTGTTATTTGATGAGTTTTCGGGTAAACACGATGATTCATTAGGTGCAGGTGACGTAAAATACCATGCTGGCTATTCGTCAGACTTTGCAACACCAGGTGGCAATCTGCATTTAGCTTTGGCGTTTAACCCATCTCACTTAGAAATAGTTAATCCAGTGGTTATTGGTTCGGTACGAGCACGTTTAGACAGACGTGGTTGCCGTGATGGGTCTCTTGTCCTACCTATTACTATTCATGGTGATTCGGCCATTGCTGGTCAAGGGGTAGTGCAAGAAACCTTTAATATGTCACAAACACGTGGTTTCCAAGTTGGCGGAACTGTGCGCATTGTGATTAATAACCAAGTTGGTTTTACTACCTCAAAAACCGAAGATACGCGCTCTACACAATACTGTACTGATATTGCCAAAATGGTTCAGGCGCCAATTTTCCACGTTAATGCTGATGATCCAGAAGCTGTGCTGTTTGTGACTAAGCTAGCGCTAGATTATCGTAATCAATTTAAACGTGATGTAGTGATTGATTTAGTTTGTTATCGCCGCCATGGGCATAACGAAGCAGATGAGCCAAATGCGACTCAGCCTTTGATGTATCAGAAAATCAAAAAACATCCTGTACCACGTAAAATTTATGCCGATCAATTGATTGCCGAAGGCACAATTGAAGCTCATGAAGTAGAAAAACTAGTGAGTGATTATCGCGCAGCCCTTGATCATGGTGCGTGTGTAGTAGAAGAATGGCGCCCAATGACTGAGCACTCAGTAGATTGGACTCCTTATCTAGGGCACGACTGGGATGTGAAATACGATGGTTCAATCAGCATTGAAAAGCTAGATGAACTTGGCAAAAAGTTATGTACTTTCCCGCCAGAGCATAAATTACAGTCTCGAGTGGCCAAGCTTTATAAAGATCGTGAAGCTATGGTTGCTGGTGAGAAACCCCTAGATTGGGGTATGGCCGAAAATCTGGCCTATGCGTCTATAGTTGATACTGGCAGTAATATTCGTATGACAGGTCAAGACTCAGGTCGAGGCACCTTCTTCCATCGTCATGCGGTATTACATAACCAAGTTGATGGTTCAGATTATATGCCTTTAGCTAATCTTCATGATAAGCAAGGCAACATTGAAATCTATGACTCGGTGTTATCCGAAGCTGCAGTCGTAGCTTTTGAATTTGGTTACGCTACAGCAGAGCCTGGAACGCTAACAATTTGGGAAGCGCAGTTTGGTGATTTTGCCAATGGTGCACAAGTGGTTATCGACCAGTTTTTAAGTTCTGGTGAAGCTAAGTGGGGCCGTTTATGTGGCTTAACTATGTTATTGCCTCATGGATACGAAGGGCAGGGGCCTGAACATAGTTCGGCGCGCTTGGAACGTTTTTTACAACTATGTGCCGATCATAACTGGCAGGTTTGTGTCCCTTCTACTCCAGCGCAGGTCTTTAATATGATCAGACGTCAAGCGATTAGACCTATGCGTCGTCCTTTGATCGTCATGTCACCTAAATCCTTATTACGTCACCCATTAGCTGTGTCTTCTAAAGAAGAATTAGCTGAAGGGGTATTTCATAACGTAATAGACGAAATAGATGACTTAAGCCCAAGCAAAATTAAACGTGTGGTGATGTGTTCAGGAAAAGTGTATTACGACTTGTTAGAACAAAGACGTAAAAATCAACAAACTGATGTAGCCATTATACGTATCGAACAACTTTATCCTTTCCCGCATGAGGAAATTGGACAAGTTGTAAGTAAATTTAAACAGGTTAAAGACTGGGTTTGGTGTCAAGAAGAGCCACAAAACCAAGGTGCTTGGTATTGTAGCCAGCATCATTTTTGGTCTGCCTTGCCTAAAGGTGCAACATTAACCTACGCAGGTAGAAAGGCGTCAGCGTCTCCAGCTGTAGGTTATATATCTATTCACAACCAACAACAAAAAGAGTTGGTTGATGATGCATTAACAATTAATTAAGGAACCAGTATGACAATAGAAATAAAAGTACCGGTATTGCCTGAATCAGTAGCTGATGCATCAATCGCTACCTGGCACGTTAAGGTTGGCGATAAAGTAAGCCGAGATCAAAATTTGGTAGATATTGAAACCGATAAAGTGGTTTTAGAAGTCGTTGCGCCGGCAGACGGAGTAGTGACAGAAATTATGCAAGGTGAAGGCGAAACCGTTTTAGGTGAACAAACCATTGCTAATTTTGAAGAAGGTTCAGGTGCGCAAGCGCCAGCAGAAAAGAAAGAGCAATCAACTCAACCCTCAGGTAATAAAGGTGAATCAGTGGAAATCAAGGTTCCTGTTCTGCCAGAATCGGTGGCAGATGCAACAATAGCAACTTGGCATGTTAAGCCAGGCGAAGCAATTTCTCGTGACCAAAACTTAGTGGATATCGAGACTGACAAAGTGGTGTTAGAAGTGGTTGCACCTGCAGACGGCTCACTCAGTGAAATTCTTTCACCTGAAGGGGAAACGGTAACGGGCGAGCAAGTTATTGCAAACTTTGTTGCTGGCGCAGGCGCCAGTGATGCAGCCAGCTCAGCTCCAGCAGAAAGTGCAGCTCAGTCTAATGAAGAAAACGACGCGCTTAGTCCTTCTGTACGTAGACTTCTAGCCGAAAAAGGCCTAGATGCTTCTAAAATCAAGGGCACGGGTAAAGGCGGTCGAGTCACTAAAGAAGACGTTGAAAAATCTTTACAAGCTCCCGCTGCAGCGGCGCCTCAAGCAGATGCTCAAGCAGCACCTGTTGCTATGGGTAACCGCACTGAAAAGCGCGTGCCTATGACACGTTTACGTAAAACCATAGCTACGCGTTTATTAGAAGCAAAAAATAGTACGGCCATGCTAACGACTTTTAACGAAGTTAACATGAAACCTATTATGGATTTACGCAAGCAATATCAAGAAAGCTTTGAAAAGCGTCATGGTATTCGTTTGGGCTTTATGTCTTTTTACGTAAAAGCCGTTACAGAAGCACTAAAACGCTTCCCAGAAGTAAACGCATCTATTGATGGTGATGACATTTGTTATCACAACTATTTTGATATCTCTATCGCTGTATCAACGCCGCGTGGTCTAGTAACGCCTGTGTTAAAAGACACAGACACACTAGGTATGGCTGGCATTGAAAGTGGTATCAGAGAACTCGCTATAAAAGGCCGAGACGGTAAATTAAGTATGGCCGACATGCAGGGCGGAAACTTCACTATAACTAATGGTGGAGTGTTTGGTTCGTTAATGTCTACGCCTATTCTTAATCTTCCTCAAAGCGCAATCTTGGGTATGCATAAAATTCAAGATAGACCTATGGCGGTTAATGGCAAAGTAGAAATACTGCCAATGATGTATTTGGCATTATCTTATGATCACCGCATTATCGATGGTAAAGAATCGGTAGGCTTTTTAGTGACCATTAAAGAAATGTTGGAAGATCCTACACGCCTATTATTAGACGTGTAACTTAATCGAGGCAGGTGATATTAGTATCACCTGCGTCTTCTTTGTCGTTGAATATACGACATATAAATAAGCGGCTTACCAGCGGCTTTTTTCTTAATTAAAACGGGTAAAAAAAACCATGAATTTGCATGAATATCAAGGTAAGCAATTATTCAGAGAATATGGCTTGCCAGTGTCTGAAGGTTTCGCAACAGACTCTCCAGAAGAGGCTGCAGCCGCAGCTGATAAAATTGGCGGAAGCGAATGGGTGGTTAAGTGCCAAGTACATGCTGGCGGACGTGGTAAAGCCGGTGGTGTTAAGTTGGTTAAAACCAAAGAAGAAATTAAAGCCTTTGCCGAAAACTGGTTAGGTAAAAACTTGGTTACTTTCCAAACTGACGAAAACGGCCAGCCTGTAAGCAAAATTTTAGTTGAGTCTTGTACTGACATTGCTGATGAATTGTATTTAGGTGCGGTTGTAGATCGTACTTCTCGTCGCATAGTGTTTATGGCTTCAACTGAAGGCGGTGTAGAAATTGAAACCGTTGCTCATGAAACGCCAGAAAAAATTCTTAAAGCTGAAATTGATCCTATTGTCGGTGCACAGCCATACCAAGCGCGTGAAATGGCGTTTAAATTGGGTCTTAAAGGCGTGCAAATCAAACAGTTCACTAAAATCTTCTTAGGTTTAGCGAAAATGTTTGTTGATTTAGATATTGCCCTAATCGAAATCAACCCACTAGTGATTAAAGCTGACGGTGATATGCATTGTCTTGACGCTAAAGTAGCCATCGATGGCAATGCTGCTTATCGTCAACCTAAAGTTGCGGCTATGCACGATCCATCGCAAGATGATGCCCGTGAAGCAGAAGCGGCTAAATGGGAGCTTAACTATGTAGCGCTAGACGGAAACGTTGGTTGTATGGTTAACGGTGCTGGTCTGGCTATGGGAACTATGGATATTGTTAACCTTCATGGTGGCAAACCTGCAAACTTCCTTGATGTGGGCGGCGGTGCAACTAAAGAGCGTGTGGCTGAAGCTTTCAAGATCATTCTTTCTGACAGCAATGTTAGCGCAGTACTAGTAAACATTTTTGGTGGCATTGTACGTTGTGACATGATCGCTGAAGGTATTATTGGTGCGGTTAAAGAAGTAGGTGTAAATGTACCAGTGGTTGTGCGTTTAGAAGGTACTAACGCTGAATTAGGTCGTGAAGTATTAGCTAAATCAGATCTTGATATCATTGCTGCAAGCAGTTTAACTGATGCTGCCAAGTTAGTTGTTAAAGCTGCGGAGGGCAAATAATGTCTATATTAATTAATAAGCACACTAAAGTTATCTGTCAGGGTTTTACTGGTGGACAAGGTACTTTCCATTCTGAGCAAGCTATTGCATACGGCACTCAAATGGTTGGTGGTGTCACCCCTGGTAAAGGCGGCACAACTCACTTAGACCTTCCTGTATTTAACACAGTACGCGAAGCTGTTGAAAAAACCGGTGCTACTGCATCTGTTATTTACGTACCAGCTGCATTCTGTAAAGATTCAATTGTTGAAGCTGCAGATGCAGGTATTGAATTGATCATCTGTATCACTGAAGGTATTCCAACAATAGACATGTTGTTTGTAAAAGAATACCTAACAGTTAAAGGTGTGCGTATGATCGGTCCAAACTGTCCAGGTGTAATTACGCCTGGAGAGTGTAAGATTGGTATTATGCCTGGTCACATTCACAAGCCTGGTAAAGTGGGCATAGTATCGCGTTCTGGTACTTTGACTTACGAAGCAGTAAAACAAACTACTGACGAAGGTTTTGGCCAATCTACTTGTGTAGGTATTGGTGGTGACCCTATTCCTGGTTCAAACTTCATTGATATCTTGAAATTATTCCAAGAAGATCCTGAAACTGAAGCTATCGTTATGATTGGTGAAATTGGTGGTTCTGCTGAAGAAGAAGCCGCAGAGTTTATCAAAGCAAACGTAACTAAACCTGTTGTGTCATACATTGCTGGTGTAACTGCACCTGAAGGCAAGCGTATGGGCCACGCTGGCGCAATTATCGCTGGCGGTAAAGGAACAGCTGATGAGAAGTTTAAAGCTCTAGAAGCGGCCGGTGTTAAAACGGTTCGTTCATTAGCAGATATAGGTAAAGGCTTAAGAGAAGTTACCGGTTGGTAATAGCTTGTTAGTTGAGTCACTTAAAAACCCGCCAATTTAGGCGGGTTTTTTATTTCAATTCTCCTTTCATTTATTCCGCGTTTTATGCTTTTGTTTTGCAAAATCTCATGCTTAAGTGAACAAAGATGTTTTTAACATAATTTTTATGTGATGTTCTGGCATACCCATAATTGTTAACCTTAGTTTAATTTTACTCATAGTCACCACTTAAAATTTTCAATGTAAACAATGGGTTATGTGTTTTTATTGGGTGCTCGTAAATAACTAAATTGTTGGCTTAATGTTAACTGATTGTTGTTCATTTTTCTGAATACGTATGCATAAAGTTGAGCATTTACAGGGCTTGCAGTTACTATCTTGCTCAAATCAACATAAGTGTAAAAAGCCTATTTCGAATTTATTCGAAGGTTTAAAACACAAAGCTAAAACCAAGAACAGGACGCACATATGAAACAGTTTAAACACCACCTTATCAAGGCTGCGCTAATCACTAGCGGTTTTGCCTTTGGTATTTCGCCTACTATGGCGCAAGAAAATACTGAAGAAGCATCAGTAGATGACGTAGAAGTCATACAGGTTAGTGGCCTTCGTGGCAGTATTATTGAATCTATCAATACTAAGCGTTTTTCGTCTAGTGTTGTAGAAGCAATCACCGCCGAAGATATTGGTAAATTACCTGATTCATCTATTGCTGAGTCTATCGCTCGTTTACCAGGTCTAACTGCTCAACGTCTTGATGGACGTGCGAGTCGTGTAAGTATTCGTGGTTTTGGCGAAAACGAAAGCGGCACAACCTTTAATGGTCGTGAACAAGTATCAATTAGTGATAACCGTGGTGTTGAATTTGATTTATACCCGTCAGAGATTATGTCGGGCGTTACAGTATATAAAACCCCTAATGCTAGCTTAGAAGCTGAAGGTATTGCGGGTATTATTGATATGCAAACCATTAAGCCGCTAAGTATTGATGAGCGTGTTGTTCAATTTAATGGTCAGCTAGAAAAAACCAGTTTTGGTAAATTAAACCCAGATGGTGATGATTCTGGTTTCCGCGGTACTTTTGCTTACATAGATAAGTTTAACGATGACACTTTAGGTGTGGCATTTGCGGTAACAGGTATGAGTTCTCCAAACCAAGAAAAACGTTGGAACGCTTGGGGTTATCCTGGATTTGAAGTGGATGGTAATAGCTATTCGATTCTTGGTGGAGCAAAACCTTTTGTTCGTTCATCTACTCTAGATCGTGATTCAGCTATGTTAGTGGTGCAGTCTACTCCTAACGATAATTTAGAAATGACTTTTGATGCCTTATATGTTGATTTTACCGATCACAAAATTTTACGTGGTATTGAAATTCCATTTGCATGGGGACAAGGATCTATCTCTCCTGATTCAGCGACTATTGATTCTGCATCAGGCTTCCTTACATCAGCGACCACAGAAGGTCAGCGTGTTGTAGTGCGTAACGATTATGAAGATCGTAAAGCAAAAATGACTAACCTAGGCTTTAATGCCAAATATTTAGTTAGCGATGAACTATCGATTGAATTTGACGCAAGTTTGTCAAAAGTTGACCGCGATATTTGGAGTGTTGAAAGTTATTCAGGTACAGGTCGCGGAAATGATAATGGTGTGGCCGATACTATTGGTTATACCTTCGATGGCGGCAACACAGGTGCACAGTTTACCCACGGATTAGATTATTCTGACTTTAATCTTATTCAATTAGGTGGACCATTAACTTGGGGTTGGAGCAGTGCCTTAAACGAGAAGTTTAATACAGTAGGTACGCCATTTGAAAACGCAGCACAAGATGGTTTCATTAACGCACCATCAATTGACGATGAGTTAAGTGCGCTTAAACTAGCTGCTACTCAGAACTTAGGTGGTGAAGTTATTTCTGATATTACTTACGGTATGTCTTACCGTGCTCGTGATAAAGAGAAGCATTCTGAAGGTTACTTCATGACCTTAAATGACTTCCCTAACACAGTAGTAGTACCAGACCAATATCGTGAAGGCTCAGCGTCTTTAGAGTTTATTGGAATGGGTGACATGGTTGCCTATAACACTGCTGGTTTAATTAACGATGGTTTTTATTCGTTAACCAAAGAAAGCTTAACTAACCCAACACATGCAACTAAGTCTTGGGCAGTAAGTGAAAAAGTTACCTCTGCCTTTATCCAAGCTGATATTGATACAGAAGTTTCTGGTTTAGCTTTAACTGGTAACATGGGTGTACGTTATGTTCACTCTAAGCAAAACGGTAAAGGTGCGGCATTTAACACAGTTGATGGTTTAGTCGTTACTTCTCCAACTGATGTTGATCACTCATACAGCCATGTATTACCAAGCTTAAACTTGTCACTTCGTTTAGACGATGCGCAAATGTTACGTTTTGGTGCGGCTAAAACTATCTCTCGTGCCCGTCTAGATGAAATGAACGCTTCTATTAGTGCAGGTTACAGCCAAACACCTGACGGCAATGGTAACAACTGGAGTGTCAGTGGTGGTAACCCAGCACTAGAGCCAAAAGAAGCCATTGGTATTGATTTAACCTACGAAAACTACTTCAGTGATGAAGGTTACTTCTCAACAGCCTTGTTCTATAAAGACATTACAAACTGGATCTTTGATGGTACTTATGAAGTTGCACTAGATGGTGTGGCGATCCCTGGTACAACTACTATTCCACCCAATCCAAATGCCAGTGGTTCTGGTAAGCAAAATGGCGGTGGCGGTAACTTATGGGGTTATGAAATCTCACTAACCTTACCCTTTAAAGTCTTTAGTGAAGAGCTTGATGGTTTTGGTATCAGTGCTAGTTACACTGGCGTGAAATCAGACATTCAAGATATCAATGGTAACGATTATGAATTACCAGGCTTGTCAGATAGCATTTCTAACGTAACAGTGTATTACGAAAAAGAAGGTTTCCAGTTCAGAACAAGTGTTCGTTCTCGTGCCGACTTTAAAGGCGATGTATACGGCCTAGGTTTTGATACTGTGCAAGTTGATATAATCGGTGAAACTATTGTTGACGCGCAAATTGCTTATGACTTTGGTGAAGCTGGATTTGAAGAGCTAGAAGGCTTATCAGTATTCGTTAGTGGTGCTAACTTAACCAACGAACCTTTCACTTCTCTACAAGGTGAAAATCATTTACAAGTACGTGATTACCAAGACTATGGTAAAACTTATTTGTTAGGTGTTAGCTACAAAATGTAATAGCGTTAGTGTTATTAATTAAGCCCTTGTAATATACAAGGGCTTTTTTATTTATAGAGGTAAGGTGAGTGGAAAGTCACGCGGTAAAACATGTTGTAATAGTAGGGGGAGGTACAGCCGGCTGGCTCAGCGCTTCACTACTTACAAAAATATTAGGCAAATGTATTAAGATTACCCTGGTTGAGTCTGAGCAAATAGGCATAGTTGGGGTAGGTGAGGCAACCATTCCGCCTATGTTGAATTTTAATAATGCATTGGGCATAGACGAAAAAACCTTTATTAAAGAAACCCAAGCCACTATTAAGCTTGGTATCGAATTTACCAACTGGAAAGAGCAGGGCCATAGCTACATGCATGCTTTTGGTATGGTGGGGAAAAACTTTCCATTTTGTGACTTTCAACATTTTTGGAATGCTAGCCAAAAGTTAGGCATACAATCAGACTTTTGGGATTTTTCGTTAAATTACCAAGCAGCCAAACAAAATAAATTTTCCCCCTTACAACAAATGGAAGGCAACTTGCCTGGCTTAGCCTATGCCTATCATTTTGATGCAGGCTTGTACGCTAAGTTTCTGCGTGGTTACAGCGAAAAATATGGGGTAACCCGTATAGAAGGCTTAATCGACCAAGTTCATTGCAACCAAGAGACTGGTTTTGTTGAATCAGTCAGCCTTGAAAGTGGTGAAAAAATTAGCGGTGACTTATTTATTGATTGTTCAGGCGCCCGCGCCTTATTAATCGAGAAAACCTTAAATACTGGCTTTGAAGATTGGTCACACTGGTTGCCTTGTGATCGTGCCATGGCCGTGCCTAGTGAATCTGTATCACCTATTACACCTTATACCCGCTCCACAGCCCATGCTGCAGGGTGGCAATGGCGTATTCCGCTGCAACATAGAATAGGCAATGGCATAGTTTATAGCAGCAAACACATGAGTGACGAGCAAGCGAAAGCTACTTTATTGTCGAACCTAGATAGCAAAGCGCTAGACGAGCCACGTATTATTCCATTTAAAACAGGTATAAGACGCAAACAATGGAATAAAAATGTGGTGAGCATTGGTTTATCAAGTGGCTTTTTAGAGCCCCTAGAATCCACCAGTATTCATTTAATACAAACCGCTGTCATTCGTTTAATTAAACACTTTCCCTTTAGCAAAATCAGCCAAACCGAAGTAGACAGCTTTAATCAGCAGTCTCGTGTTGAAATAGAAAAAATTCGCGACTTTATTATTTTGCATTACAAGCTTAATCAAAGAGACGAAAGCGAATTTTGGCGCATGTGCCAACGCATGGACATTCCCCAAGGATTAGCCGATAAAATGGCTTTATATAAAAATACGGGCAAGATTTTCCGTGATCAAGACGACCTCTTTACCGAAGTCGCTTGGCAGCAAGTATTGATAGGGCAGGGGCTGCAAGCCGATTGCTCACACCCCTTAGCTAATACCTTAAGTAAAGCGCAAATAGAGGACTTATTGGTAAACCTTAAAACTATAGTGGATAGGAATGTGGCTAAACTGAGTAGCCATAGTGAGTTTTTAGCCAGTTTGTAATTAATCTAGGCGTATTTTACCCGAATTTTATTTGCACCTAATTGGCTGTCGTTAAGGTTTTTAACGGCAGCCTTAGCTTCACCAGGTTTAGGAATTTCAACAAAACCAAAGCCTTTAGACAAACCGTTGGTTTCTTTTACTATGCTGCAAGATTGTACTTTGCCATAAGTCTCAAAGGCTTGTTGTAATTCTTGTTCTGTGGTTTCTCTGTCTAAATTTCTGATCAATATTTTCATGGCGGGTAACGGCTTTTAATGAATGAGGCGAGATAATAGCAGCAAATCAGGTTTTTCTGAATACGTATGTAAAAGACTGCTAGCTTTCATTAGCTAGGGTATGATTTAACTCGCTTTTTAGTAGGAAGAGTATTTATGTTTACCAGCAAATTTTACCCAAGAGTCAAACGTTTATGCATGTTGAGCTGTGTTGTTGCAGTGACGGCTTGCACCACTCACTCTGCTCAAGACCTCACCCCCAAGCAGACCACTAAACCAGTAAGTGATTTAGGTGAAACTCAGATGAATAGTCAAGCTAAGCCTGTGGTATACCAAGTTTTTACGCGTTTATTTGGCAACACTAATACTACAAACAAAGCCTGGGGAACCAAACAAGAAAATGGCGTGGGTAAATTTAGTGACTTTACTGATACGGCTTTGCAAGGTATCAAAGAGTTGGGTACCAGTCATATTTGGTATACAGGTGTGCCTCATCATGACGTGATCACCGATTACTCAGAGTATGGCATTAGCCATGATGATCCAGATGTTGTAAAAGGTCGAGCCGGATCACCTTATGCCGTTAAAGATTATTATTCGGTGAATCCAGATCTAGCCGACAATCCAGCCAATCGATTAGCCGAATTCGAAGCTTTAATTGCTCGTACCCACAAAAATGGCATGCGAGTGATTATCGATATTGTTCCTAACCACGTGGCCCGCAATTATCAATCTTTAGCTAAACCAGCAGGGGTAAGCGACTTTGGAGAGTTTGACGATACCAGTGTTGAATATGCTCGTGATAACAACTTTTATTATGTTGTTGGCCAAGATTTTAAGGTGCCTGAGTTTTTAGATGGCTATTTACCTCTAGGTGGTGAGGCTCACCCTTTAGCAGATGGAAAATTTAATGAGTCACCAGCAAAATGGACCGGCAATGGCTCTCGTAAAGCGCAACCGCATTTTCATGATTGGTACGAAACAGTTAAAGTGAATTACGGGGTTAAACCCGATGGTAGTTATGACTTCGCGGTTTTGCCTCAATCTTATCGCCAACTGGATGTCCAGGCCCATGCTGAGTTTTGGGCTAATAAAGACGTACCAGACTCTTGGAAAAAATTTCGCGATATTACTCATTATTGGTTAGACAAAGGGGTAGATGGGTTTCGTTACGATATGGCCGAAATGGTGCCAGTGGAGTTTTGGAGTTACTTAAACTCCTCTATAAAAGTAAAGAACCCTCAAGCATTTTTACTGGCTGAAGTATATAACCCAAGTTTGTATCGGGATTACCTGCAACTAGGAAAAATGGATTACCTGTATGACAAAGTCGAGTTTTATGACGAACTTAAAGCCATAATGCAAGGTAAGCAAGCCAGTGCCGTGTTACACCAAATTCAAACTAAACATCAAGACATTGAAGCGCACCTGTTGCACTTTTTAGAAAACCACGACGAACAGCGCATAGCCAGTGATGACTTTGCTGGCAAAGTGGGCGGGGCGCAAATGGGCTTGCCAGCTTTAGTTGTATCTGCCTTAATTAGTCGCTCCCCAACTTTAATCTATTTTGGCCAAGAAGTAGGTGAAGATGGCAGCGAAGATCTAGGTTTTGGTGACCCTACTCGAACCAGTATATTTGACTATGGTGGTGTACCTGCCCATCAAAGGTGGATGAACAACGGAAAATTTGATGGTGGGCAACTCAGTCAAGAAGAAACCCAACTGCGCAATTATTATAAAAAAGTTATGAATATTTCAGCTTTTCATCCTGCAATGCAAGGGCAGTATTTACCTTTAGCGATAAAAGCTGAGCAAGTAAAAGACACGGCAACAGGTTCGCCAGTAGGGGCAGAGCAAGCCAATAAGATCATGGCCTTTGTACGCTATCAAGCAGAGCAAAAGTTGTTGGTGATAAGTCACTTTGAGCAACACAAAAGTGTAAAGCTTAATTTAGTCCTAAACCAAGGGCTGTTAAACAAGCTTGGGTTAAGCCAAGGCGAAAATGAAGGGCTCGATCTTTTAACTAATAAAACCTACAAGGTTCAAGTTGATAAGCAGATGGGCAAGTTAGAGCTTAGTTTAGCTCCCTTGCAATCTTTGGTGATCCAACTATGAATCTAAAGCTTACATCTATCTTACTACTCTGTGGCCTTTTATTAGGCTGCAGTGAAGCGCCAGTTAAAGCCCAGTCTACCGCCAGCAGTAATGTGCAAGTATTACCCTATCCATTTTTAATGGATGGACTAGATAGGCAAAGAACAGTCAGATTATATCTGCCACCTAGTTACGCTGAATCTAACCAAACTTATCCAGTTATCTATATGCATGATGGGCAAAACTTATTTGATGATGCTAGCTCTTATGTGGGTGAATGGGGAGTAGACGAAACCCTAAATCAGCTAGCTGAGAAACAAAACTTCGAAGTGATAGTGGTAGGCATAGATCACGGTGATGAGTTTAGAATGAATGAACTCTCACCTTGGCCAAACCCGCGTTTTGGTGAGGCGCAAGGCAAACAATACATGGATTTTATTGTTGAGGTAGTAAAGCCTTATATAGATAGTAATTATCGAACTAAAAGTGAAAGAGCGTCTACTGCCATTATGGGCAGTTCAATGGGTGGACTCATTTCGCATTATGCCCTGCATGCTTACCCACAAGTCTTTAGTAAAGCCGGCATATTTTCACCTTCTTATTGGTATTCAGAAGATGTATTTCATTTTAGCGCACTTAAAAAAGCCGCGTTAGATGCGCGTATATATGTGATGTACGGTGACAAAGAAGGAGACGGCATGATCAGTGATACAGACAAAATGATGCGTCAACTTAAACAACAAGGTCACCCCAGACAAAACATGCTGTTTAAACGTGTTGCGGGCGGTGAGCATAACGAAAAACTGTGGCGCAGTGAGTTTGGCGAAGCGGTATTATGGTTATTTCAAACTCAAACCTCTGAGTAGTTTTATTCAATCTCTTATTATTCTAATTACAAGTGACTCAATATGTTTTTAACTCTAAATAAACCTTGGATGTATAGATTAAGTTTATGCCTTAGTGCTGCGTTGTTGCTACTTAGTAGCTTTGCTGCGTTAGCCGAAAATTATCTAAGCCATACACAGCAACAAAACTCTGTAGTGGTCAAAACCGATCAAGGTACTGTCACCCTGAGTGCTATTTCGGCCAATGCATTTGAAGTACTTTATGCGGTTAGCGAAAGCCCACAATTACCTTCTTTTGCGTTAGATAAATCACACCCTAGTGGGACTTTGACAGTAAAAAACACCAGTAATAGTTTAGTTGTGAGTACAGGGACATTAACCGCAGTGGTTGATAAGTCGCCGCTAACTATTCGTTATTATCAAGGCAAAAAATTATTGTTAGAAGAAGAGTCTGGCTTATATGTAAAAGACTCGGAGCTGGGCTTTCGTTTTAAATTACAAGCACAAGAAAAGCTCATAGGCGGCGGACAACGTGTGTTAGGTATGGATAGGCGAGGGCACAAGTTTCCGCTGTATAATAAAGCTCATTATGGCTATACCACAGAATCTAACCAGATGTACTTTGGCTTATCGGCAGTATTGTCGAATCAAGGTTATGCATTAATATTTGATAACTCGGCTAAAGGCGAAATGGATTTAGGTCATACTCAAGCCGATATTATGCAATTCTCGGCCGTTGGTGGTCGCACATCTTATGTACTAATAGGTGGAGAAAGCTACCCAGATATAATCCATAACTTTGTTCAAGTTACCGGCAAACAACCTTTACCTCCACGCTGGGCGCTAGGCAACTTTGCCTCTCGATTTGGATACAAAAGCGAGCAACAAACCCGAGAAACAGTCCAAGGCTTTATCGATAAAGACTTTCCGCTCGATGCAGTTGTGCTTGACTTGTATTGGTTTGGAAACGACATCAAAGGCTTTATGGGCAATTTGGCGTGGGACAAAGAATCTTTTCCCACACCCGAAAAAATGATTGCCGACTTTAAGCAGCTTGGCGTTAAAACCATTCTTATTACTGAGCCTTTTGTGTTATCTACGTCAGATAGATGGCAAGAAGCGGTAGAGCAACAAGTGTTAGCCAAAGATGCATCGGGTCAACCCAAGCGTTTTGATTTTTATTTTGGTAACACTGGTTTAATTGATGTATTTGACGATAAGGCCAGTAAGTGGTTTACCGATATTTACCACAACTTATACCAGCAAGGGGTAAAAGGTTGGTGGGGAGATCTAGGTGAGCCTGAGGTGCATCCTGGCGACAGCCTTCACCAGTTTAATGGTTTAAGCGTAACTGGTGACGAAATTCATAACGCTTATGGACATATGTGGGCCCAGCGAGTGTACAACAATCAATTGGCCATTGCCCCCAATGAACGTCCATTTATCATGATGCGTTCTGGTTTTGTTGGCTCTCAGCGATTTGGTATGTTGCCTTGGACAGGCGATGTTAGCCGTTCTTGGGATGGACTAAAGCCGCAAGTTGAATTAGCCCTGCAAATGAGCTTATTAGGCTTGGCTTATACACATTCAGATTTAGGCGGTTTTGCTGGCGGGGAAAAATTTGATCAAGAGTTGTATATTCGCTGGTTACAATATGGTGTGTTTCAGCCAGTATTTAGGCCTCATGCACAAGATAATATTGCCCCAGAGCCAATTTTTCACGATCAGCAAACCCAAGATATTGTGCGTACTTTTGTAAAATTAAGGTATGCCATGTTGCCTTACAACTATTCCTTAGCTTACCAAAATAGCTTAACTGGAATGCCATTAATGCGCCCAGTGTTTTTTGATGACCCACAAAACCATGCATTAATTGCCGAAACAGAGCGTTATTTTTGGGGCGATGCACTGCTCGTTCAGCCCATTACTGAGCCTAATTTAAAGCAAGTTACTATGAGTTTGCCCAAAGGTTTATGGTTCGACTTTTGGACTGACAAAAAGTATCAAGGTGAGCAAGCTATTAAACTAAAAACTCAGCTAGATAGACTACCAGTAATGGTCATAGCAGGGGCGTTCTTACCTATGGTAGAGCCAGTACAAAGTATCGATCATTACCATACTAAGTCACTACAAATGCACTATTATGCCCATGATAATAAAGGCCAAAGTCAGTACACTTTATATGATGATGATGGCCAAGACCCTCAGGCTATTGCCAACTCGGCTTATCAAAGCATAAGGTTCAGCGCCGCACAAAATGCGAATAAACTGACATTAAGCATGGCTCATCAAGGGCAATATAAAGGCATGCCAAAGTCTCGGACTTTAGATTTTATTTTGCATAACTGGCCAGCTAAACCTCAACGTATACTGAGTGAGGTAAATGGCCAAAGCTTGCCATTGTCCCCTGAGCAAGTGCGTTGGGATGCTGACAAAAAGCTGTTATTTATAAACCTAGAGGTAAGCGAAGATTTGGTTCTGCATTTACAGTAATAGAGCAAAAATGCTTTTTACTTAGTGGGTGTTTGGCAGAGCGCTTTAATATGCATTGTATTAAATTATTTACAATTTCACCCACATAGGCCTTAAATCCTACTTAATAGAAAATGCCCTAATCGGGCATTTTTTATTGAAATCCTTTAAGCTTCTGACTTTAAAAATTTGCGTCAGCAACGCATCAAAAAACTAACTTGCTAAAACCTAAGTTTATTAGTTTGTATCCGTCCTTTTTATAAGGGCGAATACAAAAAGGTTTTAGACATGACTAACAAGAGAGCAAGCAATGGCAGACTTATTTGATAATCCAGCTGGATTAGACGGATTTGAATTTATAGAATTTTCAGCGCCGGAAAAAGGGCAATTAGAAAAAGTATTTACTGCAATGGGCTTTACTCAAATTGCTAACCATCGCACTAAAGATGTACAGTTATGGCGACAAGGTGGCATCAACCTAATCGCTAACTACGAGCCAAAATCAGCTGCTTGGTATTTTGCCCGCGAACATGGTCCTTCGGCCTGTGGTATGGGTTTTAGAGTTAAAAATGCAGTTAAGGCTTATGAGCATCTTTTAGAACAAGGCGCAGAGCCAGTTAAAGTAGAAACTGGTCCTATGGAATTACGTTTACCAGCTATTCGTGGCATCGGAAACTCAATTATCTATTTAATTGACCGCTACGGTGATGACTTAACTATTTACGACATTGACTTTGAATACATTGAAGGGGTAGACCGTAATCCTGTAGGTGCTGGTTTTAAAGTAATAGATCACCTAACTCATAATGTTTATGGCGGCCGCATGAAATATTGGGCTGACTTTTATGAAAAACTATTTAATTTCCAAGAAATCCGTTTCTTCGACATTAAAGGTGAATACACAGGTTTAACTTCTAAAGCGCTAACGGCACCAGATGGTAAAATTCGTATTCCACTGAATGAAGAAGGTGAGGGCGGTAAAGGCCAAATCGAAGAGTTCTTACGTGACTTTAACGGTGAAGGTATTCAGCATATTGCCTTTAGTTGTGACGATTTAGTGGCGTGTTGGGATCGTCTAAAAGACATGGGTATGCCATTTATGACGGCTCCCCCTGCAACTTATTATGAGTTACTTGAAGGCCGTTTACCAAACCACGGTGAGCCGGTTGAAGAATTACAATCTCGCGGGATCTTAATGGATGGTACCACTGAAGGTGGCCCACGATTATTACTGCAAATCTTCTCAGAAACCCAACTTGGACCGGTATTCTTTGAATTCATCCAACGTAAAGGTGATGATGGTTTTGGAGAAGGTAACTTTAAAGCCTTATTTGAATCAATTGAGCGTGACCAAATTAATCGTGGTGTATTAAACGCTGAGTAAACAGTTAATCTACAAAAATAAAGATTAATACTAGATAGGGCGAGATAAGAGTATCTCGCCCTTTTTTATTCTAAATGAGGTAACTCATAGCGGAATTTAACCTTTCTGTTTAGTGTTCAGACATTTTTTAACAGCCAGCTCAAGACAGATTTCAGACGCTAATTTAATCGGCTTTTAATTGCTACTAAGTGCCAACAATCGTCATTCCCAACTCGATTGGTAATATCGGATTGGTGTTATTTGCGGTCGCTTACACTCTTACTTATAACTCCGTCATTGGAGCTTGTAGCAGTAAGCGCTCTTTGAGGATATCTAAGATATTACATCTCGCCGTCGGCACAGATATTGAAGATATTAAACGTCATTCCCTCGGAGGAGGGAACCCACTAATAATTACCGTACAGGCAATTTATGTACTGTAAATCAGTATGATAGGAGTGATCTTTCATCCATTTTAACTCTGGAAATAACATACATTTTTGACTTCACAGATGTTGCAGGAGATTCCTTCCTCCGAAGGAATGACGGGGGATAAACGGGAGGGGGCAGTGTCGGCTTTCTTAGTGAACTTGTCTTACGTCATAGTCTAGCCGCATGACCGCATCTCAAGCATTGCTTCTATTAATTTTACGGTACGTCAATGCCTCTATTACAAACTTAGGAGACTGTCAGTTTTAATCTCGCTGTGTTTATGAAAATGTTAGATTGAATGCTGACTAATCCATTTACAACGCACCTATGGATTTACTTTATTCAGAGGTAGCATAACCTAAAGTTCGCCATTGATTGATCCCGCCTTTTAACGAGTAAACCTGCTTACAGCCCATTGTTTGTAGCGACTTAGCTGCTAAAGCAGAGCGAGCTCCAGAAGCACAGTAAAGTAAAATGGGTTGTTGTGCTAACCATGCTTTATGCTCTTCTAAGTTGTCGAACTGTTTAAGGCTAAAAAGTTTAGCTTCTAACATGCCTCTAGGAATAGAGATAGCATTAGGTATTAAACCCGTTGCCAATTCTTTTTCTTCGCGTATATCAATAATATAGCTAAACTGGCTTGAGTTTTGTTCTAACGCTTCGGCCTCTACTTCATTAATTTGTTGCTGAACAGAGGCTACATATTCTTGGTAAGATAACATTTTATCTCCTTTTGATATTGTGCTGCTTTGCCAATCACACAGCTGTTTTTAAGTAAAATTGACCTGTCTAATTAAAATAATTTAAGCCTAAATTAATCACTAAACCTAAAGATACCAACACTAACAAAGCCGCAAAGGCTCGCTTTAGCAGTGTTTGATTAAGCTTAGTGGCAAAGTGTTGGCCCACAATCACCGCTAGCATCCCCACAGCCGCCATTACAACAATAACGCTGAGATCTACCACTGGCATATTAGGAGAGAAATACAGGGTGCTGAAGGCAGTCATGCCGTTTACGGCAATCAGGATTAAACTATTGGCTACGGCTTGTTGCATACTAAGCCCAGCATATATCACCAATGCTGGTACTAATAAAAAGCCGCCGCCTATTCCCACTAAACCTGTTACTAACCCAGTCATTAGTGCTGCAAGGGTTAATTTAACTGGATGGCTAACCTGAGTGCTAGATACGGCATTTGAGTAAAACATTTTATAGGCTGCAATCAACATAATGCAGCTAAGCAGCAGTGTTTGTATGCCATTGGGCAATAATGTTCCTAGATAGGCGCCCGCAGAAGCAGCAGGCAAACTAGCCAACATAAAAATGAGCAGTACTTTAAATTGTAATAACTTGGCTTTAAGGCTAGAAAATATGCTGCTAAAAGCAATTACCGAGACTATAGCTAATGAGCTGGCGATAGCGGCTTTTTCTTCCATGCCTAAAATCAGCATTAATGCTGGCACAGTTAAGATAGAGCCACCGGCTCCTAATAAACCTAAACTTAACCCTACTATCAAGGCAGAAATAAATAACAAGCTATACATGCCTAACGCCTTTACTTTTAATATCGTATATTTATAATATACGAATTAACTAATGAGCTCTAGGATTTTTTTTATGCCAGTTTCAGTAGAAGTGTTTTTTCATCAAGATACAGGTACTGCCAGTTATATGGTTGTTGATCCATCGGGTAAACATGCGGTGATCATCGATAGTGTGCTTGATTTAGATTTAGCTTCAGGCGAGGTTGCTGCCACTATAGCCGATCAGCAACTGAATTTTGCTAAAGAAAACAAGTTAACTATTGATTGGATCTTAGAAACCCATGCTCATGCCGACCATTTAAGTGCCGCTGCTTATTTAAAAGCTAACACTCAGGCAAAAATAGCTGTAGGCAAGGGCATTCAACAGGTGCAAAAACACTTTAGTCAAATTTTTGCCAACTTAGCTCTGGACGGATCTAACACAGGCGGTTTTGACCTATTGTTGACAGAACAAGACCAGCTTAGTTTTGGCCAAGGCAAGATAAATATTTTAGCCACACCAGGGCATACAGACGACAGCATTAGTTACCTAATAGAAGATAATATTTTTGTTGGCGATACCTTATTCATGCCAGATGGCGGCACGGCCAGATGTGATTTTCCCGGTGGTAGCGCCAAAAAGTTATGGAACAGCATTGAAAAAATTTATCAATTACCAGAACAGACTAAAATTTGGGTATGTCACGATTACCAGCCCAATGGACGCGAAGTACAGGTTCAAACAACTGTGGCACAAAGTAGAAAGAACAACATACATATTAACCAAAATAGCCAATTGGAAAACTATGTCGAAATGCGTAATAAACGTGACAAAACCCTAGCGGTGCCAAGGTTAATCTATCCGTCTCTACAGGTAAATTTAAGGGCAGGGCAGTTGCCCGAACCGGCAAAAAATGGCATTCGGTTTTTGACTATTCCACTTAATGAAAAAGCTAAAGTCACTAATGATTAATATGCTAAGAATTTCACTAAAGGGCAAAGTGCAGCTAAATCTAGGGCTGATTGAGGCTATTCAGCCGAAAGGTTTGGTCTTAGGTTTTAGGCTTGGTAATATATTCAACTTTAACCATTCTTACCTAAAGTTACCCTAATGCAGCTTTCAGACATGCAGGCAAATGCCGAACAAGCCGCCGAGCTATTAAAGGCTATGGCAAATAAACATAGGCTGTTGATCCTATGTACCTTAAATAACAAAGAAATGTCTGTGTCTGAGTTAAATGCAAAGATCAATATCCCTCAGTCTACTTTATCTCAACATCTAAGTGTTTTAAGGCGTGATAACCTAGTAAAAACCAGACGCGATGCACAAACCATTTTTTATTCTTTAAGTAGCCCAGAGGTAAAATTGATCATTGCTACCCTTAATCAGGCATTTTGCCAAGAATAAAACTACAGCCTAAGCTCGAATCAAATGGGTTAGTTGGCTAATGCCTGACGTATATGTTTGTTTTGTATGTACTTTAAGCGTAGCCCCAGAGTAACAGCAGCGGTACTGAGCCCACAAATAAAGCCAATCCAAAAACCGGCTGCCGCCATTTTCGGCACTATCCAATCGGTTAACCCCAATATGCAACCTATAGTTAGGCCCACTCCCCAATAAGATAAAAAGCTTAAATAAAACATTGCAGCTGTGTCTTTGTAGCCACGCAGCGCGGTGCCAGAAATCACTTGTATGGCATCTGAGAACTGAAACATAGCAGCTAACCACAACAAACTAGAGGCTAATTCTATAACAAGAGGATCTATGCTGTATAACTCACTGATGGGCACTCTGGCAAAAATAGTTAAGGTGGCAGTAAACAGCGCTATGCTAATGCCTAAAACAAAGGCGCAGTGGGTAGCAATTTTGGCTTGTTGCGGATTATTTTCACCCAATAAAAAGCCGACTCGAATGCTGGTTGCCATACCAATACTTAACGGGATCATAAACATAAGCGCCGAAAAGTTTAAAGCTACTTGATGCGATGCCACTACTACTGCACCAAAAGGCGCAAGTAAGATAGCAACGGCAGCAAATAAGGTTACTTCAAATAAGATGGTCATGGCGATGGGAAAACCTAACATTAAGCATTCCATCATGTCTGCGTAATTAGGGCGATTAAAGCTATGATACAAATTAAACACCGCCAGCTTTTTAGATTTTAAGGTGTATAACCAAGTGGCAACACACATAGCCACAAACACCGCGGCAGTGGCAATGCCGCAACCTGCGCCGCCCATTTCGGGTAGGCCAAATTTGCCATAAATGAGCATGTAATTAGCAGGAATATTCACCAATAAACCTATCACCATAATGATCATACTAGGTTTAGTAATAGACAACCCTTCGCAATAGTTTCTCAATACTTGATAGAGGGCAAAGGCTGGCATTGAATATAAAATAAAACGAATATAATCAATGGTAATGGCCCGCAAATCGTCAGCCATTTCTATATATTGCAATAAGGGTTCAAATACAAAACCAAAAGCCAAGGCGAATAATGAAAATATCAAGGCTAGGTAAGCCATTTGCTGCGTATAGTTGCCAACTTTAGCGGTAGATTTAGCCCCATTAAAGCGCGATAGAATAGGGGGCAGAGCCAATGTAATGCCTTGAATAAATACTATTATGGGTAAGGTAAAACCAAAGCCAATGGCCACGGCTGCCATATCTGTGGCTGAATACCGCCCCGCCATAATGGTATCTGAAACACCCATTAAGATTTGGGTGATCTGGGCAATAAGTAATGGCCATGCTAAGTGCACTATGGTTTTTAATTCTTGTTTAAATGCCACTCTATGTCTCTATGTGTTTTTATTCTTTGAAAGGTTGAATTTTTACTAGGCTGCCAGCTGCAATGTCAGCACTATCTAGTTCAAGTACTATGTAGCAATTTGCATGGGCAACAGAGCTCATAATGCCTGAGCCTTGTTTTCCTTTGGGTGAAACCCATAATTGACCTGATTCATCCCTATAGTAAAGTCCACGTTGAAAGTCTGCTCTTCCGGGACGCTTTTTAATCTTAGTTGCGGTTTTGGCCACAAAGTATGAATAAGGCTGATAACTTTGGCCAGTTAAATGTTGAATCAAAGGCTTAACTAGTTGCTCAAAGGTAACAAAAGTTGAAACTGGATTACCGGGTAAACCACAAAATACGGCTTGTTTTAGTTGCCCAAAAGCAAAAGGTTTGCCTGGTTTAATGGCCACTTTCCAAAAGTCTATTTTACCTTGTGTAGCCAAAATTTCTTTTACATAATCAGCTTCACCTACTGACACTCCACCACAAGAAATCACAAGATCACATAAGTTGCCTGCTTGTTCGAATACTTGATTAAGTTGTGGTTTGTTATCTGCAATGATCCCAAAATCAAACAACTCAACGGGGTGCTCAGCTAATAAGGCTTTTAACGCGCTTCTATTGCTCTCGTAAATAGCCCCTGGTTTAAGAGGTTGGCCGGCAGGGGTGAGTTCATCGCCAGTAGCAATGATCCCCACTTTTAGCTTGCCTACCACGCTAATATCACTAACCCCTACAGATGCGATGAGTGCTAAATAGGCTGCATTAAGTTTAGTTCCTGCGCTAACTACTACCTCATCTAGCTCAATATCTTCACCCGCTTTACGTACATTTTCACCTAGGCTGATATCTTGGGTAAGGGTGACGCTAGAGTCTGATATCTGAGTGTTTTCTTGCATTATCACGGCATTAGCATTAGCTGGTATCACCGCGCCTGTCATTATTCTTACACATTGCCCAGCCTCTAATTGCCCAGTAAATGGCTGTCCAGCTAAGGCACTACCTATTAGTTCAAGGTTTGAACCGGCTTGTACCTGTTTGGCATTTAGCGCAAAGCCATCCATAGCTGAATTGTCGGCTGGCGGCACTTGAATGTTAGCCTTAACATCTTTAGCTAATACTCTACCTAAGGCGTCATCCAGCTCAACTTCTTCAGTTTGTTGCAATCTATTCACTTGTTGAAACATAGCCTTTAGTGCCAAGTCTATTGGCATAAGATCAGGAGAATCGCAGTAGTTCAACATAAAACAACATACCTAATAGTGTGTATTGATTAATGGCCAAGCTTAACAATCCGACAGAATAGCAACAAGGCCAAGATGAGTCTAAAAAGTGCGTAAATGCCAGTTGCTAATTCATTACCAGCTTAAAAAGGACAGTCCCTTAACTCGATGCAATTAAGGGCTACAGTTTATAGTTTTTCAACCTTATAACCCTGAGCTTTTAGCTTAGTCAAAACACTGTCTGGCCCTGCCAAATGTAATGCTCCCACTAAAATAAACTCAACGGGCTGGTCACTAAGCATGTTTTTGATCTTAGGCATCCAATTTTCGTTACGCGTAACCAAAAGGTCCTTATATATTTGTGGATAGTCAGCTTTAAAAGACAAAATACCCACCTCAGCCATTCCCTGCATATCACCTTTTAACCAAGTGTTATGCAAGGCATTAAAACTATTTGGCATCTTTTGTAGATCTTTTAAGGTGTAATCAATCATGGCGCTAGGGTCGTCTTTACCTAGATTAGCAATAAAGTTTAATTGTTCATCCGGCGTTTCTAACCAAAATTGAGGTTTTCCCGCTTGCAGGGCTTTATCAGAATAGAATTTATCTACCCCTTCACTGGTGTACCCTAGAGCTTGTAACTCTAAAAAGGTCAGAGAGATGGCCAATAAACTGGGTTTGTGAGACGCAAAGGCCTGCATAGGTAAATTTTTAGATGACAGATATATGGCCAAATTTTTATAGGTTTGCGGATCCAACACTTGGTTGATTGTGGTGCCATCGTTAAACATCATTAAACTCATCATCTTTTGTCCAAAGGCGGGGGTGTTGATGGCAGCGATATCGGTTTCAAAAACCAATTTATCAGCCTGTGCAAAGGCCAGATCATATTCTTTAGGTAAAGGGTAATCATCGGGAGTTAGAACATGAATAGTGCCGCCAATATACAAGCTGTGCTCTTTACCAGACACTTTCCAAACCGAGGCTGCTTGAACAGCTGATGCCAAAACTAGACTCACGCCTAGTACAGCGAATTTTTTAAAATTCATGTTTTAACTTTACCCTATCTTTGGTTAACAATTTTACCTAGCATACCTAGACAACAGCCGTTTTAATAATACTGATTTTAAAATTTTCAGAATTTCTAGTAAGAAAATGTGACTGAATACAATAACGGGCATGCAATATTGTGGTAGTGAAAAGTGTAGAGGCTAAAATAAATAAGCCTACTTTAGGTAGGCTTAATTAATATTATAAGGCGTCAATTTGCTGTTCTGGTTGCGCCTGTATAAAAGCATCGAGTTGATTACAATGCTGATAAATTGCATGTATTTTGGGAAAGGGCTGCATATCCACTTCAAACCTTAAGGCGTTATATACCTGAGGGATCAAATAAATATCGGCCAAAGTCAAAGTATCATCAAAACAATACTTATTGCTGGTTAACATAGACTCTAAAGCGTTAAAGCCTTCAATTATCCAGTGCCGGTACCAAGTTAACTTTTGCTCGCTGTCTACTTTTAGCTCTTGGGTGAGGTAGTTAAGAATGCGTAAATTACAAATAGGGTGAATGTCACAGGCAATGATATCCACAAAACTTTGAATTTTAGCCGCTTTAAATACATCACTTGGCAACAAGGGCTTAGCAGGGTACTGCTTATCTAAATAAGCTAAGATAGCCCCAGACTGGGCTAAAAACTGGCCGTCATCTAGTTCTAAGCAGGGGACTAACCCCTGCGGTTGTTTAGTTAGATAGTCAGCATCCTTATGCGCTTTTTTAAGCAGATTTACCGGTACGATTTGGTGCGAAATTTGTTTTAAATTTAACGCTATCCTTACTCGATAAGCTGCTGATGAGCGATAGTAGCTATAAAGTTTCATGCTTAAACCCTAGCAGGTAACACGGTTGAAACAACTTCACCAAAGCCAATTTTAGCTGCACCAGCTTTACTACAAGAAGCGCGCATAATAATAGTATCGCCGTCTTCTAAGAAAGTACGCTGTTCACCATTTGGCAAACTAATTGGCCGTTTTCCGCCATTGCTTAACTCTAATAGTGAACCGGCTTCTTCTCCTGCAGGACCAGACTGGGTGCCTGAGCCTAACAAATCACCACTGCGCATTGCACAACCATTGCTAGCATGATGGGTAATCAGTTGTGCCGGTGTCCAATAAGAATACTTAAAATTGGACTCAGAAAGTTGAACCTCGGCTTGTTGTTGTTCTTTCATTTTTTGAGTTTGAATAAAACAACTTAGATCAATATCTAGTCCACCTGCCTGAGTATTTTGCTCGCTAGTTAAATAGGGCATAGGTTGAGGATCTGACTCAGGACGAGTAAATGCACTACGATAAGGGGCTAAGGCTTCCATAGTAACTATCCAAGGAGAAATAGTTGAGGCAAAGCTTTTTGCTAAAAACGGACCTAAAGGTTGGTATTCCCAAGCTTGAATATCACGGGCCGACCAATCATTAAAAATACACACACCAAATAGATGATTTTCGGCATCTTCAATATTGATTACTTCACCAATTTCTGTGCTTTTACCTACAAAAATACCCATTTCTAATTCGTAATCTAGGCGCTTACAAGGACCAAAGCTAGGCTCACTGGCATCTGGTGCCTTGGTTTGGCCTACAGGGCGTGGAAAGCTTTGTCCAGATATACCAATAGTAGAAGAACGCCCATGATAACCAATTGGGATCCATTTGTAGTTTGGTAATAAAGGGTTATCAGGTCGGAACAACTTACCTACTGCAGTGGCGTGGTAAATTGAGGTGTAAAAATCTGTGTAGTCACCTATATGGCAAGGCATGCCAAACTCAATTTGATCTTGATCAACTAAAGTTGAGCTCATAGCCTGTTGCTCTGCGGCACCTGTACGAAGTGCTTTAGACAAAGCTAACCTTAGTGCTGAGTTTGCTTCTACGCCTAAGTTCATAAGGGCATTTAAGCTGCTTTGACTGGCGGCTTCTAACGCTTGTTGCGCTAAACCACTAAAGAGTTTTAATTGAGCTAGTTCAGCTAAATCAATTACCTTGTCACCTATGGCCACACATCCACGGTAAGCTTGGTTACTGCCTTTACGTTTAAATACCGCAAAAGGTAAATTTTGGATAGGAAAATCGCTGTTATTATTGGCTGACTCAACCCAACTGCTTAAGTTGACATCATGCGTTTCATTTATGCTTAACATAGTATTCCTCTGTGTTTTCTTAATTTTAAGCTTGGTATACGCCCAAGCTTATTTACAATTTTAAGTTTGATCTGATCCATTCGATTTTAAACCCTAAGGTAAATCGCAAAAGTATTAGGGCTGCCCATTAAAATGTTTTTTAAGATCGCCCCAGCAACCTAGATAGTCCTGCTGTTTTGTAGGGCTATTTAACGCAAACTCTGTAGGGGCAATGACATATTTAGATTCAAACATAAAAGCTAAAGTATTATCGTATTTTTGTGGTTTAAGTTCGGCATTTGATGCGGCCTCAAATACTGCGGCTTCGGGCCCATGAGGTGTCATGCAATTATGTAAACTCATGCCACCAGGTACAAAACCTTTTTCTTTGGCGTCGTAGGTGCCTTCAATTAAGCCCATAAATTCGCTCATCACATTACGATGATACCAAGGGGGTCTAAAGGTATTCTCTGCCACCATCCAACGCGGTGGAAAAATAACAAAATCAATATTTGCGGTGCCGTGCGTTTCAGATGGTGAGGTCAGTACAGTGAAAATACTGGGATCTGGATGATCAAAGCTCACAGTATTGATTACGTTAAAGCGCGCCAAATCATATTTATAAGGTGCAGAGTTACCTACCCAGGCCACTACATCAAAAGGACTATGTTGCAGGTCTGCTTGATACAATTGGCCACAGAATTTGGTTATCAGCTCACTTTTTTGCTGCTTGTCTTCAAACCAAGCAACTGGATAGCAAAAATCTCTTTGGTTAGTAAAGCCATTTGCCCCCACTGGCCCTCGCTCTGGCAAAGTTAACAGCGCGCCGTAATTTTCGCAGATGTAGCCGCGTATTGGCCCATCTATTGGATCGATTTGAAACTTAATGCCTCTAGGGATAACCAATATTTCCCCTGGGCCCACTTCTAAGCGACCTAATTCAGTGCTTGCAAGCAAGCGACCTTGCTGCGGAACAAAGAGTAATTCACCGTCTACATTACAAAAGTAGCGGTTGTGCATTTGACTATTGGCACAATACAGATGAATTGCCATGCCAGTATGGGTTTTAGCATCGCCATTAGCGGCTACTGTTTTTAAGCCACTTATAAAATTTGTGTCTTGTTCAGGAATAGGCTCTGCATCCCAACGCATGACATTAGGCGGGCAGGGAATAGTCAAAGGCGCAGTTTGGATCAGCCCATTATCTATGGGCGAATAATCTCCCATTTTGATAGAAGGGTTGATCCTATACATCCAAGTACGACGATTTTCGTGTCTTGGGGCAGTAAAAGCCGTACTACTGAATTGCTCAGCATATAATCCGTAGGCACATTTTTGTGGATTAAACTGACCAACAGGTAACGCGCCAGCCAAGGCTTCGGTTTCATGCTCGTTATTAAAGCCATGTAAATAACAAAGTGATGTCTGTTCTTTCATTGGTTTTGCTCACTGCTAGGTTAGGCATATACTCTCATATGAAACTATATTAAGGTAATCCTACTGCTGGATAGTAGACAAGTCAGTGTATTTTTATCTTTACGTTAAATAGGTTGGTAAAGCGTATATGCAATCGCAAAATCTTCAACAATTAGAATTAAATCAATTTGTACCTTATCGACTAGTGAATTTAGCCAATAAAATGAGTCAGGGCTTATCAAAAATTTATAAACAAAGCTTTGATATCAGTATTGCTGAGTGGCGGGTATTGGCGCAATTGGCCCAACAACACAAGCTTTGTGCTAAAGAGGTTGGCGAGATCACTGCTATGGATAAATCTAAAGTCTCGCGGGCCGTCAAGTTGTTGCAACAAAAAGGTCTGCTTAGCAAACAAACTAAAGAGCAAGATAACCGCACTGTGTATTTGTCTTTAAGTGAACAAGGCACCGAGCTATATCAACAAATTGTCCCTAAAGCCCTCGAATGGGAAGCTAAGCTATTTGATGATTTAGCCAAAGATGATAGGCAAAGCTTACTTAATTTAATCAACAAACTAGATAGCAGTATTTTAGCCTTAGACCTAAACAACAAAAATTAAGGCATTTAAGGTGTTATATATGTATTAATTTCTATACTTAGTTGTACTTGTTTGGCTGTTTAAACGTCTTTGAGTGTTTTAGGCTGTGCACTCTTATTTTTGTATTGGTGGAAAATCTAACATGTCTGTGCAGCCGTTTCTGCGAAATGCTAGTTGCTTAATCCTAAAAAGCTTATCTGTGTGTTTAACATTTATAAGTTATCCGAGTATGGCATTGGCTCAAAAAGGCTTAGATTTTTTACAGGCGCAAGGTAGTCAAGCTCAGCAATTTATCTTTTATGCCTTAGTTGCATTGGTCGTTAGCTTATTAATATGGATAACTAAACAAAGTTTGCAGAGCCGACAAGCTAAAAGGGTAATTGAAAAACAAAAGCAAGGACTAGCCACCAATACCCAGTTATTAAAAAACTTTAAAGTAGGCATGTTGCACTTAAATCAAGCTGGCGAGATTGTTTTTGCAAATAGAGTGGCGGCTTATTTTCTGGGTAGCAAAGAAGAAAAACTAGTAGGGCAAAAGATAACAACTATTGTAGAAAAGTCACAACAAGAGCAAGTAGATGCAGCGTTAACTGGAGAGCAAAGCACACCTTTTTTGTGTTATATGCAAACCAGTAAACGCCATTTACATTTTGCTTTTAGCCAAGAATCCCACCCTGAGTTAGATATAAATTGGGTGGTGTCTATCTCTGACGTGAGTAACTTTCAGCACAAAATTAACCAGTCTGCTCAGCAGCATGAAAGTTACCAACAAGCATTAGCGCAGTTGCAGATTGGTCAGCTGAATATCGATTTAGATAAAAAACAATTTAGCTTAAATTCTGTCTTGGCTGAAAGCTTGCAAATTAAACACGCCTTAAGTGGAGAATTAAAGCAATTTAACGCTCGAATCAAACCAACTCAATTAATGCATTGGGAGCAACTATTAAAACAAGCCCAAGAGCAGCCCAATATAGAATTCATAGCAGACTTTTTACCAGCAGAAATTGCACATTCAACTAACCAAGGTAGTGAGCCAAAAGAGTTAGAACAACACTATGTACGCCTGCGTATTGTTGGCCAATACCAAGAACAAGCGGGTAAAGGGCGACAATTAGTTTGTTTTGTGGAAAATCTCGCAGAACTAGCACAACAAGAACAACAATTTTATATAAGCCAACAACAAACTCAGGCTTTACTGTCGGCTAATTTGCAACCCGCCTATTTATTAAATAACCACTCAGAGATTGTCAATTGTAATTCGGCTTTTGAATCTTTAGTAAAACAACGCCTGAGTAAACTTAAAGGTCAATCAATTCAAGGGTTGCAACTATTCAGTGATGAAATAACTGCCATGCATACAAAAAATGCCGGCAGTTTAGTAGGGGCGCAATTTGGTCAAGAAAAGGAGTGTGATTTACATCTAGACAGTGAGACCACTAAACAAGTGAAAGTTAAGCTTAGTTACGTACTAGATGCAGATAAAAATCGTTGTGGGTTAGTGGGGGTAATCCACGACCTAACAGAGTTAAAACAACTAAAACAGCAGTTGTCGCAAACACAAAAACACTTCACTAGTATTATTGATCTTGCCCCTGTTGCAGTAACAGTAATAGATGCCGAAGGTGGCATAGTTAGCGCCAATATTGCTATGACTGACAGGTTAGGCTTATCTGAAAGAGAACTAAAACAGCAAGGTTTTTATGCGTTATTTAACGATCCTGAAAATGCGAATAAAGCCCGTAAAACCTTAATAAGCGAGGCTAGATTACGTAACTTTGTGGCTAAATTAAAAGGTAAAAACGAACAGTTATTTGCCAGTGAATTACATATAGATTGTTTAAATAAAGAAAAACAAGAATACCTATGCTGGATTTGGGATAGAAGCAAAGAACAATACCACCAAGATAAGTTTGATGGCTTATTAGAACACAGCAGTATGCCCATGGCGGTATTAGCAGAGCAGGGCTTTACACAACTTAATCCAGCTGCTTGTAAGTTTTTTAAATTAAATAATCAACAAGATTTATTAGGGCGATATCCCTTTGAGCCAGAGTTGAATTTAGACCAACAAGGCTGCTCTGAGTTAGAGCGTCAGGTAAATAAAGTGAAACTAGATGGTCAAGCAAAGTCTTTTGCATGGGAGCATTTGGTAAACAACCAGACTATTCCTTGCCATATAACGTTGGTGCCTATGTATAAAGGCACAGAGTTTGATTCAATTTTATGTGTTTGGGCAGATTTAAGAGATTTAAAAAAAGCCGATGAAGAAAGATTAGCAGCAATAAACTCACGCCTAGCTGCAGAAAAAGCCGCAGCCGAAAAACAACAACAACTTACAAATAGTCAGGCACAGTTAGCCAGCAAAGCACGTAATTTGGCCGATACCGAATCGAAATTACAAGCAGCTAAACAAGATCTTAGTGAAAAACAACACGCCTTTTCTGACTTACAACAAGCTCACAAAAGCGTGACAGACAACTTGCAGCAATTACAGCAAGAATATAATCAAAACAGGCAACAACTCAGCCAAGCCCAACAAGACAATTCTGATTTAGCCGAACAACTTGAAGCCACCACAGCTAAAGTCTCTGGTTTACAGGCTCAGCGCAATCAAATATCAGATGCCTTACAAAATAGTGAAAAGCGATACAAAGAGGCACAGCAAGCGCTAGATGAAAGTGAAGAAAACGCCGAAAAACTTAAACAACAACAGTTAACTAAACAACAACAGCTTGACGAGTTTGCTGCAGAAATCGACAGTTTAAAAAGCTCAATGCAGCAAAAAGATCAACAACTGCAGGATGTAGCAGGGCAAATTAATTCGTTGCAATCTCAACTCACTAGCTCAGGCAATACCAGTGAAAAATTGCGTCAACAGTTAGTTAATCAGCGAAAAGCCAGTGAAGAAGCAGAACAACAACGCAGACAGTTAGAGCAAACCTATAAAGTGGCGCAATCTGAGTTATCCACCAAGGTGCGCCATGTTGAGCATTTACAAAACGAAAAACTCAAGCTCGAAGAAATGTCTAATCAGCAAAAGGGCGACATGCAAGCCTTGCAAGCCCAATTAAAAGAAGAGTTAGAAGCAAAACAACAGCAATTGCAGCTTACCCAAAAAGCTCTAAATGAAAGTAAACAAGCTGCAGAACAAGAAAAACAAGCCAGAGAGAAACAGCAACAAGAATATCAACGCCTACAAACAGAATTAGCTGAAGCAGAGGCGCGTAGTCAGCAACAGCAAGCTAATATGGCCAAAACTGAACAAAAGCTGGTAGAGCAACAACAGCAAATAGAACAAGAGTTGCAGCAAAAACAACAACAACTTAAAGAAACCCAAGAAAATTTAGATTTAACCAAAGAGCAAACCCAAGCAGAAAAAGATCAGCAACAACAACTGTTGGCTAAGTTACAAAGTGAATTAGCTGAAGTGCAAAGTCGAAGTGATCAACAGCAACAAAAAATTGCCGAGCGTGATGAAAACTGGCAAGCCCAACAACAAGCCTTGCAGTCTGAAGTTGAGGCGAAACGCCAACAATTACAATCAACCCAAGACAAACTTAATAATATTACTCAACAGGCAGATGTTGAAAAATTAGCGCGTATTGAGCAACAACAAAAGCTCGAACAACTCACTATAGAGTTATCTGATGTAGAAAATCGTGCCAATAAACAAAAACAAATGTTAGAGGGCAGTGACGAGCAATGGCGTAAACATCATGAAGAAATTGAGCAACAAAAACAACAACTACAGCAAGCTTTAAAAGACGCCGAGCAACAAAATAGTCAGCTGCAAGAAAAACTACAAGGCAACCTAGAGCAATTACAAATTGCAGAATCTCAGGTAACAGAAACCAAAAGCACAGAACAACAATTACAAGATGAATTAGATAAAGCCCGTGAAGACGCCCAAAGTTTACAACAACGTTTAAAACAACAAGAAGATCAAGAGCGTAAGCTTCAAGCGCAACTAAAATCGCAACAAACCGATTTAGCTGGCAGTGAAAAAAGTATTCAAAGTTTAGAAGCTAAACAAGCAGAGTTAACCGCTCAGTTAAAAGCCGTACAAAGCGAATACAGCCAAAGCAAAGCTAGCTTAACAGATCAGCATTCAAATCATGCCGAACTAACCTCGCAATTAAATAAACTAGAGCAAGAGCTAAAAAACAGTAAAGGCCAATTAGATGATAAAGAGCAGGCATTGCAACAGGCCAATCAACAATTGCGCACTAATCAAGCTAAATTAGCTGAGCAAGAAAGTCAGCTTTTAAACGCGCACAAAGAAGAACTAAAACAAGCCAAGTCTGAGTCAAAAGTGGGCTCTGAAATCAGTAAGATTGAATTCCCTAGTAACCCCAAAGTTTGGTTTGACCTTCTCACCTATCTACAAGGCCAAGAAATTAACCAGCCACTGCCAGAAGTATTAACTGATCTCATGCAAAGCCTACAAAATGCCATTCAAGAAACAGATAAAGCAGTGGGCGACGATGATGTCACTGCCATCTTAGCTGGTGCAAGGAAATTGGTTATGATAGCCAATAAAGTTAATTCAGACGCGCTAACCGATGCAGTAACTCGCTTAGAAGCTGACTGTCGCCAAGGGTTAGTAGACAACATAGCCATTGCCTGGCCCACAGTACAACGCTCGTTAAACAACACCCTACGGGTGATATATTCTCATTTGAATCACTAGTTAGCCAAAGTCATGTAAGTGATAGAGGTAGTTAGCTGTTGCAATTGTGAATGCAGTTATCTGCCTCTGCAATAAGCAAATCCTTGCTATACCTTGATTAAAGTTTAGGTTTTACCTTATTCGAGACCTCCTTGTGTAATTCACATGTGGCGCTTAAGCTTTTAAATTAATCAAGCTGGTTGGTAGATAGACAATGAAGAACATCGACATCGGTCAAACAATATCAATACTTGCAAATATCGGAGTTATAGTTGGCATTGTTTTTCTAATATTTGAGTTACAACAAAATACACAGACTATGCGTCTGGCTTCAGCTCAGAGTTATCTAACCGGAGGGGCAAGCCTTGATTTTCAGATTGCAACTAACCCAGAATTCGCAAATCTGTTGATTCGGGGCGATAACAAAGAAGATTTAAGCGATGGGGAAGCGCTTCAACTGGACCGTTGGAATTATGCCGTATTTAGGCAATGGGAAACGGCGCACTACTTACACATTATTGATGCCTTAGAAGACAAATTATGGCTCGCGTATCGACATGAAATTCATAAAATTCTCTCACGTAGCCTTGGTATGAGACTGTACTGGATTGAAGGGAAAAACAGTTTTACCCCAGCGTTTCAACAAGAAATAAATAAAGTCTTAGATAATACTCTAATGGAATTAGATTAAGCATTTAAGCTTGATAAGGTGCTCATTTAAAACAAATCACTTCAGCACGCGAACAATGCGGTTATTTATCTCTAGGTAGTTTAAGTAATGAAGGGATTGGTAAAGATCAATTGCCATAAGATATGGATTAAGTGTATTTACCAAAGGGTAAAGGTTTTAGCTAGAATGACTTTGATAGTGATATGAGTTTCATATTTTCTTAGCAATTATTAGTTACCATTTATTTACCAATACTTTCAGGCATTTGAATACAATTCGACTAACATTTAACAGTAACTGTTTTGTTGATTTTTAATGAGTAACGACTTGGCTGTTAAAAGTTGTTTACTGTTACAAAAAACTGAGGAATACCATGAAGCACTTTTATCTTGCAATATTAGTTATCTCTTTATTCTTTTCCTTTTTTACTTTTGCACAAGAGGCCTCTAACAGCGAAAAAGAATTAGTACTTTATAATTGGGAAGAGTACATGCCCGAAGCCGTTCTTGAGGAGTTTTTTGAAGAAACCGGTTATCGCGTAAGGCAGGTGTATTACGAAACTGACGATCTTAAAGATGAATTGATATATGCCACCCAAGGTAGGGGCATGGATTTAATTGTTGGCAGTCGTTACAGTTTTAATAAATACGCGGATTACGGCAAACTGTTGGCTGATATTCCACCTGAGCAGTTTCCCAATATGAAACATATCGATCCCAGGTGGTTGAAAGATTCGCCAAAAATTCGCTCAAATTCTGTACCTTTTCTATGGGGAACCTTAGGCATAATGTACCGAAAAGACCTAGTCACAAAACCCGTTACTAGTTGGGCTGCTTTGTTACTACCAGATGAATCGTTAAAAGATAAAATCATCATGGTGAACGATGTTAGAGATTCTATGGCGGCTGCACTTATTTATCAGGGGCATTCCTTAAATACAGAGTCGGCAAAAGAAATTTCCGCAGCCGGTAAGTTGTTAAAGTCACAACGCCCCTATGTTAAGGCGTATAGATATGTGAATTTGGGTGAAAACTCAGAGTTAATAACAGGTTCAGTGCATATGTCGCTAGGCTACAATGGGGATGCTTTAGTATTAAAACAGAGTTTAGACAGCATTGATTATGTGGTGCCAAAAGAAGGCACCCAATTATGGGCTGATTTTATTGGTGTATTCGAAAACAGTAAGAATAAAGAAGCAGCCTTTAAATTTATTAACTTTATAAATGATCCCAAACGCGCGGCTTTTTTAGCTGAAGCATTAGAAACAGCGAGTTGCAACGCGTCTGCTGAGCAATTTATGAGTGCAGAGCATCTTAACAACCCATTGATTTACCCACCCAAAGAGGTGATTGAAAAATCTGAATTTTTACAGCCATTGAGTGCTCGGGCAACCAGTATGTACAACACGATTTTTATCAATATCACCAAGTAAGCACCAATAGATGAATTTACGCCAAAAGTTATTTGGCCCATTATTATTGATAGTCACTATTCCAGTGATTGTGCTGGGAGGTTTTGCCTACAACTTAATATCGGATCTCACCAAGACTTCTTTGATAAACAGTATAAATGATGTCTCACAATCTTTAGCTCCTGCGGTCAATGAAAAAATTAATACCGCTGAAACCAATCTTCGTCTATTTGGCAGTTCTAGGTTGCTTCAGGACTATATTATTCGTGGAGAAGAAAGGTACACCTTGTTGCAACCTAGCTTAATTAGGCAGTTTAGTGAGTATCAAAACGTCTATCCGGATTATTTTTCAATAAGCCTTATATTAGAAAATGGTGAAGTTGACTCAAGTGTAGATAACCGTGAAAACCCTAATCTAACTTTTGATTTGTCTGATTGGGGCTTCTATCAATTACTAACTAAAACCACTGACAATGAAGTAATTCTATTTGTTGAAGAAGAGTCAGATACAGGGAAATATATACTCAGCTTAGGGCTTCCGTTGTCTTTTAGTCCACAATTTAGTGCAACAGTTGGTGGCCAAGTAGTGAAAAGAAATTACCTCACTTTGTCACTGTATCTAGATTACATAGATAATATTATTCAAAATGTTTCGCTTTCAGAGGGCAGCCTTTTGATAGTGACTGCTCCTAATAATAAGATTTTATTTAGTAGTGATCCTAATGCAGATAGCAAAACCGATGAGTATTTAAGTCTGGTAGAGGACTCAGAAGGTTTTTATTTGCTAAACAGTACCAATGAGTCTTACTACGTTTCTTCGGTTTCCCTAGCCCATGGTTTTAAATTGTATGCCATGGTGCCCACCACAAAATTCAATGAATCAGCCAACGAATTAGCTTGGAAGTTATTACTGTTTTTTCTAGGCATAGTGCTGTCTATTTTTGTGATTAGTTTGCTTTATATTCAAAGATTGTTGTTGAGGCCCATTTATGCCATTAAAAATCTAGTTTCAGATATAACCCTTGGAAGAATGAATTCGTCATTGCCCTTTTCTAAAAGAGAAGATGAATTAGGGGAATTGTCAGGCTCAATAATCAAAATGCGCGATAAAATTAAGGAGAACAATGAAAAAATCGAAAAGCTGGCATATTTTGATGAGTTAACTGGCTTGCCCAACCGATTTAGTATGCATCTTGAGTTAGAGCGTTATATATCACGTGCAAATCGTTCATCAACAAAGTTTGCCTTAGCATTTTTAGATTTAGATAACTTTAAAGATGTAAACGATACCCTTGGCCATGATGTAGGTGATCAACTACTAATTGAAGCCTCTAACAGAATATTGCAAAACTTAAGGATCGACGATCATGTTCTACAAAACAAACATGCAACCTTAGAAACAGACGCAGTTTTAGCCAGACTTGGAGGGGATGAATTTACTGTTCTCATTGCTGGCATTGCCGAACCAAGTTTATTACAGGTGCCTCTTGACCGTGTGATTCAGTCACTTTCATCACCTTTTGTGATTGCTGACGAACGTATGACAGTAGGAGTAAGTATAGGCATTGCGGTTTACCCAGATGACGGACAAGAAAGTAAAGAGCTGCTTAAATGTGCTGACTTGGCTATGTACGAAGCCAAACGTAACGGTAAAAACTGTTTTGCGTTTTACAGTCAAGAAATGAATAAACAAGCCTTTGAAAGGCAATCCTTAGAAACCGCCCTTAGAAATGCGCAACAAAATAATGAGTTCAGCTTGCACTTTCAACCAAGAATGAGGATGAGTGACTATGCCGTTGAGGGCTTTGAAGCACTATTGAGATGGCATACTGCGGATTTAGGCCCTGTTTCGCCATATAGGTTTATCCCTATAGTTGAAGCAAACTTACAGATAGTGCAAATTGGCCGCTGGTTGTTGGAGCAGGCTTGTCAAAAAGTAAAACATTGGTTGGAAATGGGATATAACGACTTTCGTTTGTCGGTAAATGTCTCACCGGTTCAGTTGCATAGGGATAACTTAGTTTTAGTTATTTCCAAAGCGCTCAGCGATTATGGGATTTCAGGAAAGTACTTAGAAATTGAAATAACTGAGTCAGTTTTACTGGAAGATGAAAAACAAGCTATCACCACCTTGAATGACATCAAAAAACTTGGCGTGCGCATAGCCTTGGATGACTTTGGTACTGGCTATTCTTCGTTAAGTATTTTACGTAATTTGCCCATAGATATTTTAAAAATTGATCAGAGCTTTGTGATAGATATTGCCGACAACCCAGATAGCGCAAATGTCTTTGAAGCCATAGTGCAGTTGGCTAAAAAGCTTAACTTAACCACAGTAGCAGAAGGTGTCGAAACAGCCTCTCATCATGAAATGGTACTGTTGGCAAAATGTGATCATGCCCAAGGCTATTATTACGCTAAACCTCTTACCGAAAGCCAAGCCGATAGTTACGTACAAAGCTCTTTGCTCAGAAATAAGGTGATAGAACAGGATAATTATTTATACAACCAAGGTAATAAATTGCTTGATTAACTATAACCAACAAGGCCAATTTACTGGCCCTACATTGACTCAAAATAGAGATGACTAAATTATGAATAAAAGCATGAGTAAAAATTTAAAAGGCCTTACTTGTTTAAGCGCCATTGTTGCTGCAAGCATGCCAAATGTTGCTTTAGCAGAAGGTGAACTTAGTCATAATCTTGGCTTTGTTAGCCAATATTTGTGGCGCGGTTTTAATTTAAATGACGAAAAAGCTGCAATTCAAGCTAGCGTTGACTACGAAAATGAAAGCGGATTTTATGCTGGAGTTTGGGCATCTCAATACGATTTTGGCGACGGCGATGATGGTATTGAGGTTGATCTTTATGCTGGTTATAGCATGGATATCAGTGATGAATTTTGGCTAGATTTCTCGGTGACTAGTTACCAATATTCTGGTGAATCAGACGCCTCATTAGAATGGAAAATCGGACTAGGGCATGAATTTTTTGCGATTAATTACCATCACGACCAAGACTTAGATACCAACTACCTGGAACTCAATACCCAATATCCACTTAGTGACCAAATGAGTTTAAATGGTCATGTTGGACGCAATGATGATGGCGAAGAAAACACATACGACTACGCAGTGTATCTAAGTTATGCCCTAAGCGATAGACTGGAATTATCAGGCGGGTATTCAGACCACGAATACGATGAAAAGGGCGCTGAAGGCACCTTTTATGTTAGCTTGTTTGCTTCGTTTTAATACCTTTAATAACTAAGTAAGGAGCTACGGACATCCTGTTCATTTCAAAGGTATATTCGTAATAAATGTAAGGTTGATTAATATATTCAGGCTCTTATTAAGTGGCGAACTTTAGCCCAAGATGTATTCGCTCCTTAATGCCCCTTCAGCGGAACTGAATTTAATGCCACGGGAATGAACAGCAAGTCCATTTAGGGAATGACGGAGGGGAGTTGGGAGAAAGTCACTGTCTGCTTTCTCCGTAAAGGAGCTCACCACAGCTACAAATAGCAAAAATAGTTAAGTCTACTTGCCACTTATCTATCAAAGTTATACTCCATCTACCCAGCTCCTACAAACTTAAGCATTACAGAGTAGCAGCACTCGTAAAAGCTGGTGTTAGGTCTCACCAGCCAATAATTGTTCGCGTCTGTACCACAGGGTTTTAATCTGCCTATTATGCATATAGGGGCGTAAGGCTCTAAGTTGCTCCAAAGTTAACGATTTTAACGCTGCTCTAAATTCGTCAGTGAGTTTTATTTTTAAATTTCTTAGCATAGGCGGCATTCTTTTTTTGATACCAAAAGAGCGGGAGTGATCAATAAACCATACTTGCCAATCATTGTACGAATACAGCATGTTAGACATATTGCGGTCGCTATTTCTAATTAGGTAATCAAACACATTCATCATGTTATCTTGGGCTTTTTCATTGCAAAAACCGTCATATTCTAAATCTTGTTCTCTGCGCTGTTTTTCTGAAACTAAATTATCTAGCCATAACTGCAATGAGCCTGGCATACCCTTAATGGTTCTTAATACTGTCACGGGAACCAGTCCTATATCTAACATTCGATCTAATTTATAGGCTGCCACTTCGTAACTGAATCTGTCGGGGTTTCTTATGCTTTTGTCCCATCTGCCACTATGGCTGCCGGGGTCAGAGTCATAATATTTAAAGACTGCTTTAAGGCTTTTGCCGTCTTTTTCTAAGGTAACTCTAATGGGTTTGGTTTTTCCTATGGTTAATTCTTCTAAACTAGTAACATTTGCTTCAAGTAAAAAACTTTCAAGTTGTGCATCTGTCATATTGTATGGCGCATCAAAGTGACGTTTAGCAGATTCACTTGCTTGCCCAAGTTTTCCAGTTAAACCATTGATGAGTGTATAGGATTGGTCAGCTTCGATTTTTGCCGCCCAAGGGCTACCTTTGTAATAGCTGTTTAACATGCCCGTATCCATCACTATTAATTGGCCATTTAACCTGTGTAACACTTGCCTAGTTGGGGTAGTGGAGTGACCCACCCATAAACGCGAAGCATTCCATTGAGATAAAATGTTAGACAAAATTTCTGCTTCAAAATAAGGATGGCAGTAGGCATTGCCCCTATACCAAGTTGGACTATCCATAGAAAACAATAATTGTGTTTCAGCCGCTAAAAAGGCCTGTTTTTGCGGGCTGTCTTGTAATGATTTTAGGGCGTTTGCGCGATCATGATGAGCAATATTTATTAAGCTTGGGTGTGAATCAGTTAGGTCTTGCCAGTTTTGCAGGTAGCTTAATAAGGTTTTTCTCAGCCCATCGTTTAGCTCTTTTAAACTTAAGCCTTTTAATTTTGAAGAAAGCCCACCATGGGTAAATACTTGATCGTTTATTTGGATCACAAAAGGTAAAGCTGTTAACCATTGTCCATACTTGCCCTTTAAATTAAAGCCATTTAGGTGTGCAAAATATCCAGCTGGGTAAGTTTGATTAAAGGCCGTGTGTGAAGCTGAATTATCATTAGTCTGAGTATTAGTAAGATAGTATTGGTAATGTTTTGCTCTTAGCGCTGGGCTTTCATCTTGAGCAAACTCAGCTATTTCTTGTTTAGATAAGTAGCGTCGGTCGCCGGTAAGGTTCATGACTTCATGATTACCTAATACCACATGAACTCTGCCGCCAGCCAACTTAGCTTGGGTTTGTAGGTGCATTAATAAGTCTATGACTTTTCTAGAAGAAGGGCCACGATCGGTTAAATCACCTAGGCTGACAAAATGCGCTTCGCCGCCAGACCAGTTGTTGTGCTCATCGATTAACTTTAAAGTGCGTAGGCTAGTATGCAACTCTTCAAATGCACCGTGTATATCGCCAACCACATAAATAGGCGCTTGGGTGGTAAAGCTGTACTGACTGTCTGCTAAAGCCGAATAACAAAAGGTTAAACATATAATGGCAAAAAGCTTAAGACTGGGACCTCTAAATATTTTTAGCATGGTATTACTGTCCTTCTGAGTGTTCTGATTCACAATAAAATGAAACCTTTAAATTGGCCTTAACTGTGGCCCCATCAAAATCTGTGGCAACAACCTGAATATTTAAATTGCCTTCATAATCCTCTGGTGGTTCAAAGGAAAAGGTACGAGACATACGATCAAAGATGATCCAGTCTGGTAAAGGCTGCCCAGATTCCTGCAGGGCATAAAACTTAAGCGCATCGCCTATATCAGTGTCAACAAAAGTATTTTCACTGATACTAAATTCCGACAAATTACCCGAAGGTACCTGTATGCGAGGAATGGCCGCTTTTATAAAAGGCGCCGAATTGCCGGCACGTTTTTGTACCTCTAAAGTATTGGCGGTATTTACATGCCAAGCCAAAACCAGCAAGCCAAAAGCCAAGATTAAATTGCACAGAATAAAGCTCGAAATACTTAACGAATAAACCTGAGTCCCAACAAAAATAAAGCCACCGTATAACAAATCGCCTACCCGATAAAAGAAAGTATCTATGGTGGTTTTACCCAAATATTTTAGTTTTCGAGGGACTGGTAAAAACAGGGCTTGATGAGTGGTATTTTGCAGCGAATAATTAACACTGTTTTCTGCTGTCATAACAAATCTAACCAAAGAAAACACCGGAAAAAACGCCATCAAACTATAGCCAAGAATAATAACCAAAGGTGGGATCAATAAGCCGCCGCGTAGGCCTAACCATTCGAATACCCTAGACACCACAAAGAGTTGTAATAAAAAGCTACCTAAGGTGATCCATGAATAATAACTTGAATAAAATTGTCCTTGCCAGGCTTGTACATCGCTAATTTGTTTTGAGTGCAATAGCGATAAACTGTACTCGCTAACAAAGCGAGCCAAAATGTATTCGCCAGTGGAGTTTAGAAATACCAAAAGCATCACAAAAGCGGCAATGAGCAACAAATAGTTATTTTTTAATACAATAGAGAAACCATCAAGCCAATGGTTAACCTGTCTATCTGGCTTAGCCACTTCTTTATTAATGGAACCTTCTGGAATACAGGGATCTATTTTATCTGTTAGAAATACCACTAAAACTAAAAACAGAGTCGCTAACAGCATGATCCCAACTATGCCAATAACAGGGAAAATTGGCCCCGCAATGCGCGAGCCAAACCAAGAGCCAAAAGTAGCGCCAACAGCCAGGATCACAAACAGCCGCTGACCGCTTCTTACATTATATGAATCTGCGGCAAAGGCCCAAAATTGCGCTAACACCATAACCCCAAAAATACCCAACCACACATAAAAAGCCATGCCAACGTTTACATTTAAAAACTGTAAGAGAGCAAAAAATAATAAATGACTAATGAAAAAAAGCAGCACCCGATTGATCACTGCATTGCGCTGTTTTCGGTCTTTGTACCTGTGATACATCATGGAAAACATAGGAACAATTAACACCATGAGACCAGCCTGAAAGGCGGTGGCGTAACTTTTGTATTCGGCGCCACCGTAGGCCAAAATAAGCGGCTCACGCACCACTTTAAGTAAATAAAAGGTCGACATTAATAGAGCAACAATTATTGTTAGCAGTAAACAACTTCTCCCTTCACCTGGCTTTACTACACTAATTAAATTAAATAAGCGTTCATACCAGGAGTGCTGCAAAACCCTCCCTTGTTGCATAGATTATCTACTCTATCTTATTGAAACAGGTGTAATTATAGACACTAAATAAATCTACGCCTTGTTTGCTTAATTCAGTGTTAAGGCGGGGGGAGCGTTAGTACATCTAAACCAAGCTAAAGGGATTTAGCGATTTAGTTTGTTAATTAAGATTGAGCGCATTTTTCGAGCTGTTAACTCATCGATAGGGGCAAGCATGCCTTGTTTATGCGCTGGAATGTGCTGTTGTTCTTGGGTGTTGAATACATAGTAATCAAAAATATCTCGCCAAACTTTACGTTGTGCTTCGGGTAAATCTTTAATACTTAATAAGGCATGGGTTAGGGCATCCATAGGCGCACCTAAATGATCTGCTACTTGTCGCCACCAGTAATTCACTAAAATATTAAAATGACTTTGCCCATGTACATGGTGCCACCACATGCTAGGAATAAAAATAGCGTCACCAGGCTCTAATTCGCTCACCTGTGCATGTTTAATGGCTTGGCTAAACTTTGGAAAACGCGCTAAATCAGGGGCAAAAAAGTCCACTAAACTTGCTGGCTGCCCAGCCATAGTAAAATCTAATGGCCCCACATATAAGTTGTCTAGTTGAGCTGGGGGAAACAAAATAAATTGCCTTTTACCCGCTACCACACAAGCAACATTGTCTGTCACATCATAATGTGCTGCAATACGAGACTGATTACCTACCCACATACTAACTAAAGGCTTGTCTTTTAACGGGGCTAAATCGTTGCTTTGTCTAAAGCTGGGTAAAATATAATCTATGGCAGTTGAACCCATATATAAACTCGGTGATTCAGGCTGAGCTTGAAGTTCTAAAAGCTTATCTAGCAGTTGATCAAACTGATAAGTCGCTAAGGAAAAGTTAAAGCCAGTTAGATCTTGGTTGTAAAAATAACGCCCCTGATATTCTGCTGCAGCTTCAAAAGCTTGCACTTTAGGGTTAGCCGAAAATTGTCCAAGGTAATCCCTACATGCGCTAATTGATTGTTCTGCATGCTGCACGCTAGGCCAATGTTTAATTAACCCACGCAAAACAACAGGTTGATTGCCCGAAAGTAATGCTGGGCTTAAATCAGCCTCTGTTGCATTGGATATTTCTTGTATGCCTTGGCAGTTTGCAAAGATATCGGGCGTCAAAGTTAACCTACTAATTGTTGGTTTTTACGTTCGATAAGATCGGCCAATTTTGCAGTCGAAGCCATGATCATATGTATGGCTTTTAGGTATCCTTGGCGATGCAGTGTTGCCACATCTTGATCTGCTAGCTTAGCCACTTTTTCTTCATTTATGCTGAATAAAAAATCCATTTTATGCTTTGAACCATCTTTTAATTCTACTTGTATGTCTACAGATTCAATTAATTGGTGCTCGGTTAACGCTTGAATAAATTCATGAGTTTGTTGATAGCCTTGGTGAATGGCCATTAAAACCCCAGTGATATTTTGTAAATAAGGGCTTTGTCCGCCCTGAGGTAAAAATATCGCTTCACCCTGATTGTAACTAATTCTGGGGCTGTCCATATCTATATGCACCACAGGCTCTTGTGTTACTACCCCTTGAGTGGTGTTCTGTTTAAACCCAATTAAAAAAGGCCGACGCTGTATGGTTAAAGGAATATAATTTGCCTGCCAACCAGAATCAGTTAAAAACAAGTTTTCTTCAGGGCCTAAGCCAAACAGCGCAATGGCTTCTAGTTGTTGGTTAGTGGGGTTTTGTTGAAAAAATATAGGGTAGTGGGCTTGGACTTGGTCTATCTCAGATAGCACTATATTGGTATAACTGCTGCTATCGTCATATTGAGCAGTATGGTCGGTAATAACATGCACATCTTTATGGGTAACATTATCTAATAGTTGGTGGTTGGCCATGCTGGATCTTTCCTTTAAATCTTTTGTAAACCATATTGTTTGATTTTATTGATTAGTTCACGGTTTTTTGGCAAACCAGCCATAAGCTTTTGACTGATTTGTGCATTTTGCTGAAAACTTGCTTGGGCAAGTTGGGCGTTTTCTGAACGTTTTTTACTGTGCCTAGCTTGGGTTTTAAATCCCATGCCATATAACACGTATTGATAACTCGCAGAGGGAAACACTTCGTCAGCATGATCAAAGTCTAATTGCCAAGGTGATTCATATTTCCACAAAGTTAATAAAGTAGTTAAATCTTCTGGAATGCTTTGCGCTAAGCAGTTGTCTTGCCAATAATCTGTGTCTGTTCTTTGGGTTAACACATAGTGTAATTTTAAAAAGTCGATGATCCTGTCCCAGCGATATAAAAACTTTTTATTAAATCTGTCTGCAACTATGTCCATGACCTCGCGGTTAGCAGGCAATTGTTCGCTGATCATGGCGGCAGATAATTCCACTAACACTAAAGCCGAGGCCTCTAACGGCTCTAAAAAACCTGCAGATAACCCCACAGCCACACAGTTTTTATGCCAAAATTTTTGTCTGTGTCCAGGTTTGATTGGAATTTTACGTACAGATAATTCATCTGCTTTTGCCCCTATGCTTTGTTTTACATAGTCGCGTAATTCAATTTCTGCCTGCTCATCTGTACTATGGGCAGAAGAGTAAACATAACCCACACCTCTGCGAGTAGGTAAGCCTATATCCCAAATCCATCCGGCTTTTTGGCCAGTAGAAATGGTATGCGAGGCAATCTCATCTTGCTCGTCTAGATAAGGAACTTGTATAGCCAAGGCGCTATCGTTAAATAATATATGCTGCTTATCAATAAAGGGGATCTGGTAATGTTGACCAATCAAAAGAGCATTAAAACCAGTACAATCGATAAATAAATCGCCTTCAATCTCACCGTTTAGCTTAGTGCTGACAGAGGCGATATCGCCCGTAGGAGTGGTATTGACTTGAGTAACGTGGTCTAAAATATGTTTAACCCCAAGTTTTTGGGTGCAATGAGTCTGTAAAAAAGTGGCAAATTTACCTGCATCTAAATGGTATGCATAGTTGGCCACATGAGCGAACTCTGGGGTGCTAATTTGTTTAGGGGCTAAATGTTGTTCACACAACAAACCTTGAAAACTTACAGCATCGGCAAAGGGTGGGGGACTGTCCATAGCCAACCAGTGTGGAGCCAGATTAATTTGATCATAGTTTTGCGGCAACACTAAAGGATGGTAATAAAAATCATCTTGAGTGCCTGTTACCCATTTAGCAAACTTTGCTCCTTGCTTAAAGGAAGCATCACATTGGCAGATAAAATCGGTTTCATTTACTCCCATCTTTTGCAAAGTGGCGCGCATAGTAGGCCAAGTTCCTTCGCCTACACCTATAGGTTTAACGTCTGGAGATTCCACTAAAGTTACTTGTAAACCTTGTTCACTATTGGCCATATGTTCTGCGGCTATCACTCCAGCAGTTAGCCAACCAGCAGTGCCACCTCCCACTATGGTGATCTTTCGAACTAATTTTTCCAAATTTAGCAACTCCAACAGCTAAAGCTTGATATTCTCATCATAGGCGTTTTAAGCCCAATTAAAAACCTAAAAAGCCGCTGAAATCAGCGGCTTATTGATTTTATTTAGGATTAAAAGGTGTAACGAGCGCCCAGGGTATAGCGTGGACCATACTGTCGAGCATATAAAAACTGCTCTTGGTAACGCCCATAACCTTGTTCGGTTTCGTTAGTAATATTAATGCCTTCAAAAAATACGGTTAACTCGTCTGAAACCGAGTAATTAACACTTAAGTCGGTTTGTGCGTATTCTTTACCAAACTGAGGAGGTGCTTCAGCTGAGCCTTGAGCCTGACCAACACCTATTAGGTAGTCGTCACGCCAAGCGTAAGTTAACTTAACCGACAATCCGTCTTTTTCGTAAAACACTTGTACGTTAGCAGAGTCACTTAAGCCAGCTAAAGGCGATTGTTGCTCAAAACTATCTACATCATACTCAACGTCGCCGTTAACCATAGTGAAGTTAAAGCCACTACCAAAGCCTGATTCTCCAAACATATGTTGAATGGCAAATTCTATTCCATCAACATTGCGTGTATCACCATTAGTGGGTTGGCTAACTAACCACTCAGTTAAAGGGTCGTCACTGCTTTGGAAAACAATCTCGTTATCGGTTACAGGATCATAAGCCCCGCCACCATTAGCAATGATTTGCGTCCAAATATCACCATCAGCAGGTACAAAGCTTGGATCCCCAGAGGCGGCGATAAGATCGGCACGTGCTTGTGCCGCTCGCGGTCCTCTTAATGGGTCGCGTAGACCGTCAACAGTGATAATTTCATTAGTAGTAGTAATAAAGTTTTTTACGTCTTTATTAAAATACCCTAGTGACACATAACTCGCATCGTCGTAATAGTATTCTACTGAAATGTCAAAGTTAGTGGACTCAAAAGGCAGCAAGTTAGTATTACCTTGACTACCGGTACGACTACCAGGTTTAGGGCTACCAGATAAAGTTCTAATACCTACTAAGTTGCCTAGTGGTGCTCGGGTAATGGACTTACCCATAGACATACGTGCAATAATTTCATCTGTAACTTCTACCTTTATGTCTAATGTAGGCAAAGTCACATCATGTTCTCCGGTAAAGCTAACGGGTTGCTCTCCTCCCGCTTGATAACGTAATTGCCATTCTGTGGGATTAGACCAAACTATTATGTCTTCAACTTTTTGAATCACATTACTGGTGACATCGGTTTTTTCATAGCGTAGGCCTAGATTGATGTCTACTGGCATATCGGCCAGTTCAAAATACAAGGCACTTTGTAGATATACACTAGTGGTTTCTTCAGTAACACCGCCAGAACTAGTGCTGGCTTGTTCACCATTTAACGGATCAAGTGGCACACTATCAAAATAAGCCGTCATGCGAGCAATGGCTTCAGCGTAATCAAAAGTGTAATAATAATTGGTGGCTAGGTCAGCGCCTCCACCTGATAATTGATCTAACAAGTTTCCTGTATCTTGGCGGGTAAACATACTGTCTGGGAACACAGCTTGGTTACCGTTATAACCATTAGGCCCAACGTTACCGCTACCTGTACCGTATCCTCCAAAAGACTGCTCGGTACTAGCCGCACCAAATTTTACATCCACTAAAATACTGTCGCGCGGGTTAACCCACTCACTATTAAATTGGAATTGTTTAATGGCCGATTCACCTTCTCCTCGACTAAATTGGGCAAACAGAGGATCAAAGTCATTTGGATTAGCTTCGGCTGCGCCATTTGGCCAGGTCATAGTAAATTGTGGGATTTCGCCACTGGAGTAATCATAGGTCTTATCTACTATGTTATTGGGCGCTAAAATCACGTTACCAGAATAGCCAGTACCTTTGTCACCCCCCGAGTCAGTTGCACTAGTAGAGTCGTGATAGTCAAACTCTAAGTGGATGTCGTCTGTTAACTGCCAGTCAAAGTTAAAACCGATAGAATCTGATTCAACTAAAAAGGTGCCAGCGTTAGCAGAGTGAGCATAGTCATTCGCGGTTTCGGTAAACCGAATAGCGGTACCATTTTCATCTAACTGGTAGTTGGTAATGTTGCCACCAAAGTTAAACCAAATGCCAAAGCCTCTACCTGTAGTGGCGGTTTGCGACTCTGAGCGGGTATAGTCAAGGGTAAAGGTCATGGCTTCAGTTGGGGCATATTGCAAAGTCAACTGACCATTAGTGCGGGTACGTTGTACATCATTAATATTGTATGAAATTTGTCGAGGAAAATAGGTATGTCCTAATTTGTTACCCTCGGCATCTGTAGGGCGAAGATCAATGGCATTGTCGCCAGTGGCATTGCCTAAGCCTTGATCGGCTTGCCAACCAGGCACATTGGCACTTTGTTGTTGAAAGTCGCGTCCTTGGTGAGACAAAGATATAGCCACACCTAAAGTATCATCAGCAAAAGTGTTGCTGTATAACGCTGCCAACTCAGGGGTAACATCATCTCCGGCTTCATTTGAGGTATCCATAATACCTTTAGCCGACACTGAATATTTTAAGCCTGGGTTGTTTAATGGTTTAGCCGTAACAATATTAACCGTTGCACCTATACCACCACTTGGATTTTCAGCACGAGCGGTTTTAAATACCTCTAGTGCACTGACCCCTTCAGATGAGAGATTCTCTAAACTGTAAGAGCGTGTGTTACCCGTACCTGGCATTTGTCTGCCATTTAATGTCATTAGGTTAAAGTCTGGGCCAAAGCCACGCACGGTAATTTGGCTGCCCTCACCATTTGAACGACTCACAGACACACCAGTAATGCGCTGTAATGACTCGGCTAGGTTAGTGTCTGGAAATTTACCCATTTCTTCGGCAGAAATGGCGTCTACAACACCTCTAGCTTCACGCTTCATGTCCATGGCGCGGGCTAAACTGCCTCGAATACCTTTTACTTGAATCACTTCTACATCATTAGCTACAGGCTCTGACTCTTGTGAGTAAGCGCTTGAGCTGATCCCCACGCCTAACAACATACTGACTGATGCGGCAATGCGAGTTTTATTGAAGGTTATGTTTTTCATAATTACCCTACTTAATATTTAGCTTAGCGATTGATTGGCTTAAATCTTGACTCATTCAATCGCTATTAATAATTAAAATCCTTTAAAAGCAGTGCTTTACTAACACTGCAAAACGTTACTTATGGTTTAAAGGCCGCATTGTCGATGCGATAAACAGCGCCAGCACCTTGTCCCCATGCTGGGAAGATCATCACTACGTCTATGGCGCTTATGTCTAACCCCGCATCGAGTAGGGTTAAAATATCAAAGGTGTAGGTTTGCCATTCACCTAGCACAGGGTCCATTCCTTCAATACTGGTGTTTAAATTAATGTCGCCAGTGTTGCTAGTGGCGTTACCGGCTTCTATTTTTAAGATCCAAGGCGTGCCGTCTGCAGGAGCAGAGGTAATTTTCATCTCAAAACTAAAGGTACCGTTAATAATGTTTTCGGCATTAAATGGGGTACCCACGTCTCGGCTATAAAAACCTTGAACCGTATCAGGCGAGCCAAGTACCGAAAACTCCGCAACCGATCCATGTTCGGCATCGTCCATTTGTTCAGTAGGAGTAGAGCCTGCACAGCAATCCCAAAGTGGCCACTCAGGGTTTACCATGTCTGCATATAAAGTTAATGCGGCACCTTCTACCCCAGAGCTTTGCTTGACTGGGTTGCCAATAATCACATTATCTACACGATAAACAGCACCAGCACCTTGTCCCCAAGCTGGGAATATCATAATGACGTCTATGGCACTGATGTCTAATCCAGCATCTAACAGCGTAACTAGATCAAAAGTATAGGTTTGCCATTCACCTGTAACCGGCTCCATGCCTTCTTTACTGCTACTCAGCAAAATGTCGCCAGTATTTGAGGTTGCATTGCCCCCTTCAACTTTTAAAATCCAAGGGGTGCCATCAGCAGGGGCTGTCACCACTTTCATTTCAAAGCTTAAAGTACCTTCGGCTAACAGGGCAGACGCATCAAAGGGTGTACCTGTATCTCGGCTATAAAAACCTTGCACTGTATCTGGGCTTCCTAATACCGAAAACTCCGCTACTGCACCGTGTTGTGCATCGTCTATTTCTACTGTTGGGGTAGAGCCTGCACAGCAATCCCATAGTGGCCATTCAGGATTTTCAGAATCAGCAAAGGCAACTAATCTTGGGCCATTGTCAACGCCAGCATTGGCATTAGGGTTATAAATTTTGGCATTGTCGATTCGATAAACTGCGCCAGCGCCTTGGCCCCAAGCAGGAAACACCATGACCACATCTATAGCACTAACATCGAGACCGGCATCAGATAAAGCTAATAGGTCGAAAGTGTAGGTTTGCCATTCGCCTGTGACCGGCTCTTGGCCTTCATTACTGCTGCTGAGTAAAATATCACCGGTATTTGAGGTATTACCGCCAGCTTCTACTTTTAAAATCCAAGGGGTACCATCTGCGGGGGCGGTGACCACTTTCATGTCAAATTGCAATACGCCTTCATTTAATAAAAGCGAGGCATCAAAGCTTCCGTTATCACGTCCAAAAAAGCCTTGTACTGTATCTGGACTACCTAAAACAGAGAACTCTGCCACTATGCCATGTTCTTCATCGTCCATTTCTTCAGTAGGGGTTGAGCCTGCACAGCAATCCCATAACGGCCATTCAGGGTTGGTCATATCTTCAAACAGAATCAGTTCTGGATACTCGATACTAGGCTCTGAAATTTCTACATTATCTACTCTATAAACTGCTCCTTCACCCGTAGTCCAAGCAGGGAAAATCATAATGATGTCTATGGCAGAAATATCTAAACCCGCATCAGCCAGTTCTTGAATAGTAAAAGAAAACTTAGTCCATTCGCCTACTTTAGGTTGAATAATAGTGTCCCAATCGGCTCCACCGGCACTTGAACCACCAGCAGATTCAATTTTCACATACCAATCTGTGTCTGCATTAGTAGGAGGAGTGACAATTTTAACTTCAAAAGACACACTACCTGTGGCTAACATGCCACTGGCATCAAATGCCGAGTCGGTATCTCTGCTGTTAAACCCTAGCACTGTACCGTTATTGTCTAAAATTCTAAATTCAGCTACTGCACCATGTTCAGCATCATCAATTTCAACTGTAGGTGTAGTACCACCACAACAATCCCACATGGGCCAATCAGGGTTTTCACCGTCAGCAAATATAGTTACAGGTTTAGATGACCCAGGCACACCTGGCATAGGTGGGTTAGGGGCTTTACCTTCAACTAAGGCATCGTCTAAATCTTTATAACCTGCACGAATGGTTTCGCAACCTTTACCAGTAACGGGATCAGAAGCACATTCATACACCCGAATATAATCAATTTCGTAACTTTGACCATTTTCAAAGGCACTGGCATCTATGCCAGTCGCGTTGACATTTGAAGGCCAATCACCACCCACAGCAAGGTTTAAAATCATGAAAAATTCTTGGTCAAAGGGGGCAGAGTCCCAATGGGTTTCTAATTCACCGCTAATAATATTGTAATATTCAGCGAACCATCCACGGTGCTTTAAGCCTTGTGGATCACCATTGCTTGAATAACGTACTTCAGATTGCATTTGGGTTTGATATAGATAGTCATCTACATACCAACGTATTTCACCTTCTTGCCATTCGATTGCATAAGTGTGGAAATCGTCAGCAGGGTTAGAACCATCAGGCAACATAGTGCCTTTGCCAGAATTAACATTATTTGGCCATTCTTGACCATAATGCAGGGTACCGTAAATGCGAGCTTCGGCATTGCCTTCGGCATCGGTTACCTTAAGGTTTACCGCTTCCATAATGTCAATTTCACCAGACTTAGGCCAACCACCATAAACAGAGTCAGTGGGCATCATCCAAAAAGCTGGCCAAGTACCTTGTCCTTGCGGCAGCTTAGCGCGCATTTCAAAACGGCCATATTTAAAATCACCTTTGTATTGGGTAATCATACGTGCCGAGGTATAAGGCTTTGGCGCCCCTTCTTCTGCAGGCAAAGCAACAATATTTAGCTTTCCGTCAGCTATAAAAGAGTTTTCTGCACTGTCTGTATAACATTGCTGTTCATTATTGCCGCCACCTGCGCAGTTAACTTCATAGGTCCATTTGCTAGCATCAATATTGGCACTATCGAACTCATCGTTCCAAACCATAACCCAGTCATCAACTGGCGCTTGCACATCAACAGCCGCAATATCTGTATTAGTCGAAGCTTCGCCTCCACATCCTGACAGCACTGTGCTAAGGGATAGTGCGACAGAGGTATAAAGATAATACCTCATGCGTTTAACGCTGTTTATTACCATGGTGTTCTCCGCAAGTTAGCTTAATAAAGTTGGCTTTTGTTACCTGAGTTAGCCTAGTTAAATCAGTCTTTTGAACATCTACTTTACTGTGTTTTGAAGGCACAGGTTTACCAAATGTTAATGACATGCTGTAGTTTGTAGCATAAAGGTTAAGGCGCAATTGTGTTAATGCGGTAGGGCGGGATAACAGAAAGATAAAACGGACAGGCGCACTTATTAACGGCTTAATTATCCAATAAGTTGTCAATAAACTAGGGCTATACAGCTTAATCGCAAGTCCAGTCCGTTTTGACCTTTTTTGATTGCGTTAAATTGAGTTTGCCTTATGTTTTTACTGCAAAATCTAATGAGTGTTTTTAAGAGAGTTAACCATGCCAAGTGTTGAGCCAAGCCAAACACCAATAAAAGGTGAATTTATAGAAATGGATAACGACAGGTATTACGTTATTCGTCAGGTAGAAAAGTTACCGCCTTTTTTTATTAGTGTGGTTTCAGATAGTGATCATTGGTTATTTGTCGCTTCAAATGGCGGCATAACGGCAGGGCGAGTATCTCCCGAGCATGCTTTATTTCCTTATTTATCGGTAGATCGTATTTACGATTCAGCCACACAAACAGGCAGTAAAACCTTAATACAAGTGACATCTGCAAACCAAACGCAGGCGTGGCAGCCGTTTAATCAAGACTTTAATCAGCATTATAATATCAGTCAAAATCTATATAAAAACACCTTAGGCAATAAGCTGTGCTTTGAAGAGATCAATCATGATCTAGGCTTAAGCTTTAGATATAGCTGGCACACCAGTGATAAATTTGGTTTTGTGCGTGAATGTCAGTTAGTGAATTTAACCAAGCAAGCACTAAACATTAGATTAGTTGATGGCTTGCAAAATATTTTACCTGCAGGTACGCCACGAATTACCCAAACTACCGCCAGCAATTTAGTGGATGCCTATAAATGGAATGAGTTAGAGCCGTCATCTGGCTTAGGCATTTATTCACTTTATTCTGGTATAACCGATCGTGCCCAGCCTAGTGAATCTTTATATGCCACCACTGTTTTTGCGCTAGGGTTTGAACAACCTAATGTATTGCTTAGCACTACTCAGCTAAAAGACTTTTACCACTCTCATTCTTTAACAACCGAACACTACACCCGTGGAGTAAGAGGGGCCTACTTAGTTGAGACAAAGTTCAGCTTAGCCAGTCAAAACACTAAGTCATGGAAAATTGTGGCTAATGTAGAGCAAAGCCAAGAACAAGTGACCGAATTGATCCAGACTATTTGTAATCAAGATATTCTTACTCAGATAAATACCGATCTTGCTCGAGGTTCAGACCAACTAGCTCGAATAATGGCAGCCGCAGATGGGTTTCAAGTTACAAATGAAGAATTGGTATCTGTGCACCACTATGCCAATACCTTGTTTAATACCTTAAGGGGCGGAATTTTTGCTGATCAGTATAAAATTGCCCTTGATGATTTTAGACATACGTTAAAAAGCTTTAATTTAGCGCTTTATCAACAGCATCAACAAAGATTAGATGCTTTACCTCAGCACCTAGAAGTAAATCAGTTTATTCAGCATATCCAACTATTAAAGGATCCGCAGTTATTGCGATTAGCTACAGAGTACTTGCCTGTTACTTTTGGTCGTAGACATGGTGATCCGAGCCGACCTTGGAATCAGTTTGAAATTAAAGTGCGTGATAAAAACGGCAAGCAAAACCTATCTTATCAAGGAAACTGGCGGGATATTTTCCAAAACTGGGAAGCCTTGTGCTTTAGTTACCCTGAGTTTATTGAGTCTGTCATCGCCAAATTTGTGAATGCCTCTACCTTAGATGGTTATAATCCTTATCGCATTACAAAGTCAGGTATTGATTGGGAGGTAGAAGAGCTAGATGACCCATGGAGCTTTATTGGCTATTGGGGCGATCATCAAATTATTTATTTGCTTAAGATGTTAGAAATGTCGGCAAGTTTTCATCCTCAAACTCTGTCTCGCTGGTTAAGCCAAGCGTTATTTGCCTACGCCAATGTACCTTATCGAATTAAGCCACTAGAGCAGATATTAGAAAACCCAAAAGATACGGTGATTTTTGACGAAGAAGCGGCTAAGACCATTGCCCAAAGGGTAAGTGAAATTGGTTTTGATGGAAAATTGTTAACAGATGCACAAGGCAAGGTTTATCAAGTTAATTTATTAGAAAAACTCTTGGTTCCCTTATTAGCTAAACTCGCCAATTTAGTGTTAGATGCTGGCATATGGCTTAATACCCAAAGACCAGAATGGAATGACGCTAACAATGCCTTAGTTGGCCAAGGCGTGTCTGTGGTGACATTAAATTATTTAAGGCGTTATATAGCCTTTATGCAGACTTTATTAGCCGAGCAAAACCTTACATACAGTTTGTCACAAGAGGTAGCAACTTGGTTAACAGATACAGCTAGTATTTTAGCTAGGGTAGCAGCAACACTTAATGATCAACCGGTATCTGCAGCATGCCGCTATCAAACTTTGTTGGAATTAGGCCAAGTGGCAACTAAGTATCGAAGCAAACTTTATCAAAAGGGCCACTTTAGCGGCAAAGCTCAAATGGCGGGAACTGCGCTAGATAATTTTTTAAGTGACGCCTTATCTGTAGTAGAGCACAGTATCAAGCAAAATCAGCAGCAAGATAAATTGTTTCATGCCTATAACCTGCTACATTTTTCTTCGACAACTGCAGATATTGATCACTTATATCCCATGCTAGAGGGGCAAGTGGCGGCACTAAGTGCGCATATGTTAAGTCCTAAACAGGCGATACAAGTGGTGCAAGCCTTGTATCAAAGCGCCATCTTTAGTGCTGAGCATGATACTTTTATGCTATATCCAGATAGATCACAACAAAGCTTTTTGAGTAAAAATCAAATTGCAGTTCAGGCTTTGCAGGCCATTCCTATTTTTGCGTTAATGATAGATAAAAATGATAAAAGAATAGTATTAAAAGACGCACAACAGCACTTAAGGTTTAGTCCTGAGCTTAAAAATAGCAGTGACTTGCAAGCCCAATTAGCGCAACTTAAAGGCGACTATCCGCAGCTAACTTCCCAAGTCAACCAACAAATTTTAGCTTTGTATGAAGAGACTTTTAATCACCAAGCCTTTACTGGTCGCTCTGGTGGTATGTTTGGGTTTGAAGGTTTAGGTTGTGTGTATTGGCATATGGTGTCTAAATTATTATTAGCCGTACAAGAATACTTTTTTATTAGTTTAGCTCAGGCGTCTGATAACCAAGATACCCAAGTTTTAGGCGAGCTGTATTATAAAATTCGTGCTGGCCTTGGCTTTAATAAAAGCCCACAAGAGTATGGGGCTTTTCCTTGTGATCCTTATTCGCATACCCCTAAGCATTCTGGGGCGCAACAACCGGGTATGACAGGTCAGGTCAAAGAAGAAATTCTATGTCGGTTTGGTGAGCTAGGTATAGTAGTAGAAAACGGCCAGGTTAGCTTTAAACCTAGGTTATTAAGAGTACAAGAATTTTTAGCTCAGCCTAAAACGTTAACTTATTTAGATGTACACAAGCAATGGCAAACACTAACAATACCAGCAAAAGCATTAGCTTTTACATGGTGCCAATTACCTATTGTTTATCGTTTGGCTGATACATCAGGTTTAACCATTGAATATCAAAATGGCCATCAAGATAAGCAGCAGAAGTTAGCCTTAAGTGCTGAACAAAGTCAGGAGATATTTACGCGAACAGGTCAAATTCGCAGTATTGAAATCTGCCTTAGTCAGCAAGATTTATTTAATGAAGTATAAGGTTTTAAGTAAAATCGCCAGCAAGTTTTATTAACCTTGCTGGCGATATGTGCTATTACACTGTGCGGGTAGCTAAAGCAGGGGGGATGTTCGCAGCTTTTCTGGCTGGGCCAAATACAGCCGCTTGCCCCACTAAATACAGCACTAACATACCAATGGGAATATAGAACCAATCAATTCTATCTAATCCAAAGCTGTTCACTAATACTATATTTAGGCCTATGGTTAAGGTGGCACCTAGTACTACCCCTAAGCTGCTGATCAAAAAGTTTTCTAACATAAAATAACGAATAATGGCTTGTTGACTAGCCCCAAGTGCGCGCCTTGTGCCTATTTGTTTTTTACGTTGGTTAACACTAAAACTAGCAAGACCCACTATGCCTAAAGCGGTAACTAGAGTGAGTATTATCATCACAGTGGTGAGTATTTTTATCATAGCCGTATGCCCTCGATAACTGCGCTCGCGTACTTCTTCAATGCTACGCATACCATGCACTAATCGACCTTTTTGGCTTTCTGCTAACAGGCTTTCAACCTGTTGCATTACCGCATCTCTTTGACCTGCTTTGGTGCGGATAAAATACCTGGTTCCTGTGTAAGCTAATCGTTCAGGCGATAACATGACGTTTTCAACATTGCTCCAGCCTACCCATGGTGCTTGCAGTTTATCTATGATGCCAATTACCACCATAGGATCACTATCATTGATATAAACGGTTTTGCCTACCACTTCTGCATAATGCAAATCGGGGAATAGGTTTTCTGCCATAGCTTTGGTTAAAATGGTTTTGTTAGGCCAATTAACCTGACCGGTAACCCTAAGCCCAATATCACTTGCAGTAAAGTTTTCACCGGCTATGACCTCAACATCTAAAGCATTTACGCCATGTTCGTCGACCATGTAAACCGCGGTACCCACAGCATTGTTTTCTACCCCAGGTTGGGTTTTTAAACCCATAGACCAGCCACCACCACTATTGGGTATGGCATTAATTTGTACTGCATCAATCACATCGGGTAGGGCGCGTAACAAGTTTAAGTCTTCTTCTACTACTACCGGCGCATTAAAGTCTTGGGTAAAACCCACACTGGTAATATAAAAACTATTCGCATCATCCATGCCGCTATCGCGTTGCATTTCTTGATAGCGCTCAATAATGATATACACAGAATTGACAATTATGGTCATAGTGACGGCGATTTGCAGCGCTATCAGTATGGCCCCAACTTTGTTACGTAATAAGGCCCGAAAAATAGGACCAATTTCCCAGTTAGTGCTGGTGGATGGAACTTGCATAGTCGGGCTCCTTATTGACTTTTTAGTTGGCTAGCTGGCGAAACATTACAGGCTCGCCAGGTAGGATATAAACCAGCAGCAATACTGGAAATAAGCGCTAAGATTAAGGCGACCAAAACTAGGTTGAGATCTAAAGTGGCCAGATCATCAACAAAATCACCATATAAACTTTTAATACCTTGCAGCCCAATTAAGGCTAAACCTAAGCCGGCTATGCCACCTAAGAGTCCAATAAGCGCGGTTTCAACTATGTGTTGTTTAAATAGATCGGCTTTTGATGCACCTATGGCAAGTCGCAAGCCAATTTCGGCTGATTTACTAGCAAACTTAGCCAGTAATAGTCCTATGGTGTTAAGTAAGCAGACTAATAAAAACATAAATGATAGCCACATCATCATTCTGGCGTCTTCTTCTACTACTTCTTGACGCTCCATCCAATCCATCACATCAGATATGCGGTTGTATAATGGACGAGGGAAGCGACCTAACTTTTTCTGCTCTAAAACATAGGCATCTAAAAAGGCTAAATATTCGTCTTGTGCTTGCTGATCTGGCAATTCAACCCACATTTGGGTGTTAATGCATTCTGAACGTAACGCCGCCTGAAAACCTTCACCATCAGGACTTTTCCAGCAGTTGTTATTGCCCCAGTTAGGCAGTTCCAACTCTGCTTTTAAACTAAAAGGCATAAACAACTCTTCGGATTCGTCAAAGGCACCGTTATTCACATCATAAAACTTAGGCATGGGCTGCCAATCATCTATTATCCCTACCACTTTAAAGTGACGGCCATCTATGACAACGCTTTTACCAACAGAGTTAATGCCGCCAAAAATGGTTTCGTTTAGGCGTTTAGTTAACACTATCACTTGTTGTTTTTGACTGTCTGCCTCACTTGGCCAGGCATTGCCATACAAAAAAGGCACATTAAACATGCCAAAAAAATCTGTGTAGGCAAGTCGAATAGAAGCCTGAAAAGGTTTGGCGTCGGCATCTTGGGGTTCGACTATGCCGCCAGATCTGCCCATAGCCGATTGCCTTAGGGCTTTTTTAGCATGGGTTAGGTTGGTTGCATCAGTCCAGGTTAATTGATTGGGTAAAGCATCGGGATCATCGTTATAAGGGTGATTGGGATCCCAACTGTCTAGTTGAACATGAAAAAGTTGATGACTTTTTTCGGGTATAGGATCGGCCGACATTAAATAGTTAACCGTAATAGTCGTCATACTGGCCCCAATCCCAAGAGCAATAGCGGTAACCATTAATAGGCTTAAAATGGGATTGCGTTTAAGGCTTTTTATCGCAAGTTTTAGATAATAGCTAAACATGGTTGTGCTCCAGTGATTAAACGGCAACTTGGGCTAAGGGATGTTCAGCCTGTTCATTTAACTCACTGACCTTGCCATCGCGCACAAAAATATTACGTCTGGCTTGATTGGCTAACTGCATATCATGGGTCACCATAATAATAGTGGTACCGGCATCGTTAATGCTTTTTAACAGATCCATAACACTGTTGGCCATTTGCGTATCTAAGTTACCTGTAGGCTCATCGGCCAGTAAAAAACGTGGCTCGCCGGCTAAGGCTCGGGCAATTGCCACTCTTTGTTGTTGGCCACCCGACAATTGTGCTGGAAGGTGTTTCATACGCTGGGCTAAGCCCACCATTTCTAAACTATTTTCAATGCGTTTTTTGCGCTCGCTACTATTAAAACCGCGATAACGTAAAGGCACATCTACATTGTCGAATAAATTTAAATCTGGGATCAGATTAAAGCTCTGAAAAATAAAGCCTATTTTTTCATTGCGTAACTGACTACGTTTTTTATCGTTTAAATGGCTAACATCGACACCGTCTAACTCATAGGTACCACCATCAAAGGTTTCTAACAATCCGGCAATGTTTAAGAAGGTGGTTTTACCTGAGCCAGATGGACCAGTAACGGCAACAAAGTCTCCTTCTCCCACCTCTAAGTTAAAATCTCTAAGAGCGTGAGTTTCTACTAAGTCAGTACGAAATACTTTTTTTACGTCTGTCATTTTTAACATGGTGTGTCCCTTTTAATCCTAATTCTTATTATTGGGTGATCAGCACAGTTTGTGCGCCGTTAAATTGATCGGTTCCAGATACAATAATGGTGTCGCCTGGTTGTAATCCCGCAAGTATCTCAACACTAGATAAGCTACGTGCGCCTGTTTGAATAGAGGTGCGCTCGGCTAAGTTGTCTTTAACTAAGTAGGCCACTCGGCCATTACCGGTTTCTAAAAATTGGCCGCGTTGAACTAAGAGCACATCTTGTTTGTTTTCCATTAAAATACGCGTGGTTAGCCTTTGATTTTGGCGCAGGCCTAAAGATTGGCTGATATTGTTTTCTGATTGGGCGGCAAAACGCACTCGGCCGGTTACTTGATTGTTCTCAATTTCAGGTGAGATAGTCACCAGCTTTGCAGAGTGCGTTTGGCCATTAAAGGTGATCTCGGCTGCCATGCCAATGGCTAAGTCATCAGCGTAGCTCTCTGGAATGTCCACTTCGATTTCAAACTCAGATAGGTCAACAACGCTTAAAATAGCTTGGTGTTTGGCCACTTGGTTTTTTTGTTCAACTGCTAGGTTGCCTACTATGCCGTTAACCGGCGAGCGTAAGGTGAGTTCATCAACCTTTCGGCTAAGTTCAGCTACCAGTAAAACTTGCCTGTCTACTAACAGCTGTTTGGCTTTAACTTCAAAGGCTAAACTTTCTAAGTTCAGTTCAGCGTCTTTTTCTGCGTGTTTAAACACTAAACGGGCATTTTCTAAATCATCTTGCGCCTTTTCGTAATCAATTTGGCTGATAGATTGGCTGGCAAAGGCTTTGTCGGCTCGGCGCTTTTCTCGGTCTGCTGCGGTTAACGCTACCTTAGCTAGATCTACCGCTTTTTGGTTAACTAAGGCTTGTTTACTAGATTGAATTTTTTGTCTGTCTAATTCCATCTGCAATCGTTGTAGGGCAGATTGTTCTTGTTTAAGTTGGTTGGTTAATTCAGGACTATCTATAGTGGCTAACACTTGGTCTTTAACTACTGTATCTCCGGCATCGACCTGAAAAGAAATGGTACCTTGTGCTGGGCTGTATAATTTAGGACTGACTGCCGCTACCACTCGACCTTGTACAGATAGATCTCTGACAAAATCGCCCTTAGTGACTGTGGCCAAGCGTACTCTTTGCGCTGATACACTGGCATCAGAGCTGCTCCAATTTTTAACTGTTGAAGCTAAAGAAAAGTAGGCGAGTAGTATCAAAGCAATAAAAGCCAATAACATCCATTTAAGCTTATGACTGGTTTTTTTTATTACCACGGTATCTTGCCCGCTGGTATCTGCAATTTTCATCTGTTTCCCTGAAATATGTGAACAATCGTTGAGTATGTCGAACTAACTTTCAAAAAGGTTTAAAAAAATGTAAAAAATATTTTCGCGAACACTCATTTAGCCGTACTTATGCGGTTTTTGTGGCGCTAGCTGGTGAGATTTTTGCGGCTTTTCGGGCCGGCCAATAGGCGCCAATTAGGCCAACAGCAAACACTAAAAAGCCGGCATAAAGCAGATAAACAAAGGGCAGAGGAGATAGTTGATAGTGGGTGACTAACACCAGATTTAAGCCTAGCGCCAATGCACTTCCTAGCAGCAGACCACAGAAGGTTTGAACTAGGTTCTCTGTTATAAAATGACACATAATATCGGTTTTAGTTGCTCCTAGTGCTCGGCGAATGCCTATTTCTTTTATGCGCCTATTCACTTGTAAACTCGCAGAGCCAGCAATGCCTAATGCAGTCACCAGTATTAATCCAGACATCACCACAAATAAGACATTTACCGCAGTAAATTCTGCGGCATAGGTTTGTTTTTTTAAATCAATTAGGGGGGTGACCTTTCTTATCATTCTTTGTTGATTATTTAGGGCTAAATAGGCTTCGATTTCTTGCATGGCATTGTTTAATTGGCCTGCATGAATGCGAATAACATAACGGGATGAGTTACGCGTAACTATTCTAGGGTAAATTATGCTGTTTTCTATCTTACCAAAGGGATCCCATGGGGCTTGAAGTTGATGCACTATGCCCTTAATTTGGGCGCGCTGTATTTTATTAATATATAACTGTTTACCTACTATTTGTGTCCAATCTCTACTGCCAAATAATTCAAAAGCAGCCTGCTCTGTGAGCAGTACTTGGTCGGGTAAACTTTTGTTTTCTTCTGTTTGCATTAATACTTCGTTTGCTGAAAAATTTTGCCCAGCCACTAGGGTTAAGCCTAAAGCTTGTATGCCATGCTCATCTAATTTGTAACTTGCAGCAGGCACTTTATTTTGTGACTCATCTAAATTAAGTTGCAAATCATCCCAATCACTCGCGCCACTGTATGGAAAAGCATAACTGGAAACGGCATTCACTACCTGTGGCATTTTGCGTAAATTTGCTAAGTCGGTTTGAATGGTTTCACTTGCATTAAAACTAGGACTAAAACCAGAGCTGGTTAGAACAAATAGGTTATCTTCATCAACCCCACTTTGTTGCTGAATAAGGGTGAGTCGCTCTACCACAATAAATAAGCCATTGCTTAATACTGCAAAGGTTAAGGCGATTTGTAATAACAACATGAGTAAATTGTATTTAGTTTGCCCCCAAGTTTTTAAAATAGGTAGCACGGCGAGTCTAGCTAGGCTTATGTGAAGTTTTTCTAGAGGTTTGTGCATAGGTTTAGCTCTTTAATAACAAGGCTGGGGCTTGTCTAGCTAGGTTTAGGCTTGGGATGATTCCGGCTAAGCAAGATGCTAATACACTTAGCATTAATCCAACTAACACTAAGGTCAGGTTGATGGTTATGAGGTTTTCAAATGCTGGGTGTAGCCAAATTACTGCCTGTATACCTATGGCGCTTAGCACTAAGCCTGTCACCGCACTTATGCCTCCTAATATGATTGTGTGGGTCAAACACATCAGCAGCACTTGTGCTTGGCTTGCGCCTAAAGCGCGCCTGAGTGCTATATGTGGAGCTTGGGCCTGAAATAAAGTGGCGATCAGGTTAGCAGTATTAAACAAACACACGGCTAAAAATAAAATGGCGAGCAAAAAAAACAAAATAAAATCTGTGTCTACCACTTTTTTATAAATTAACCATTGATTTAAGTCCATGACCTGATTGTTGGTTGGTTTGGCAAAGCGACCTAAGGCTCTTTGCTGTGAGACATACGCATCTAAAAAAGCCAGCAGTTCAGATTTTGGTTGATGCTCATCCAATTCAACCCATAGGTTAAAATTGACACATTCAGAGTTTAAAAAAGCCGAATAGGTATCAGCGAGATCCGTTTCCCAACAATGGGAATGGCCGCCATGGGGTAACTCCAGATCAGCTTTTAGGGCTAATGGAATGTACAAGTCTTCGGGCTTAGCAAAGGGGCCAAAAGACATGTCGTAAAACTTAGGGTTTAATTGCCAAGTATCTAACACTCCTACAACAGTAAATATTTTGCCTAACATGGGTAGGGAATACCCCACTGAGTTTTCTCCGTTAAACAGTTTTTGGTTAGTTTCACGGCTCAAAATAGTGATATAAGGCGCACCTGGTTGAGTTTGGTTTGACCATGGCTGGCCAAATAAAAAAGGTGAGTTAAACAACTTAAAAAAGTCACCATGAGTGGCGCGAATGATGCCTAAAAAGGGCGGGATGTTTTGGTTATCTGGGGTCACCATGCCCCATGTTAAAGCATTGGCTGCCGCATACTTAACTGGAGCCGACTGCACTATATTAAAGGCATCGCGCCAAGTGACTTGCTCTGGCGGTAAATTGGGCGAAATCGCTGCGTCATTTAGTTGCCAGTTATCCAATTGAATATGAAATAAATTATGGCTTTTATCTGGCAAAGGATCTTTGGCCATAAAATAGATAAGTGTATAAGTGATCATACAGGCGGCAATGCCTAAGCCTAAGGTCATAGATATGAGTAAGCTAAGCCCTAAATGCCTGTGTATACTTTTACCGGCTAATTGGCAGTAATAAACTAGCATTAGTTTGATGTGGTGGGGGAAACAAGTGATAAACAGCCGAAAAGTGCAATCAACCAGAAAATGAACTTCACCTAGATAATTCCTTTAAATCAAAATGCGGTCATGTGTTTAGATTTATTTAAAGGTAAATTAATTGCACTATAAAGTCTATCTTTGGATCCCTCTAACTGACTTAAATTAGCCAGTTAGGGTTAATTGATTATTTAATTTTGCTGGTGCGGTTATTGGTATCGCGACTTGCTTTAATAAGATCATCATTGCTTGGCATAGCATTAAGCTTAGCTAAGCGGTCATACAATAATACATTGACACTGGCCGCTAGGTTCATACAACCTACAGTTGGCACATAAACCACACTATCACATTGATCAATAACACTTTGTTCAATAGAGCCATCTTCTGGGCCAAAAATATACAGGGCATGACTAGGATGTTGGAAAAGCGGTAATGGTGTCGCCCCCTCCACTAATTCCACTGCCACTTTAGCTAAGTGTTGGTCTTTAACTGGGTCAATGATCTGTGCAACTTGCTCAACCTGAATGTCTAAATGGGCATTTTTGGTGTCGGTATAAAAGGCTTTAGCCCGCGCATATCTTTGCCCTGTGTAGCGAATACTTTGTGCCTGATAACAGCCTGCGGCACGTAAAATACTGCCCATATTTTCTGGGCTTTTAGGATTAATAATGGCTAAATGTGCTGGCATGGCTTTACCCTAAAATGTCATTAATTTGGGTTAATTCTTTGGTGCTAAAATCCAGCTTATCTAACGCGGCTACACAGTCTTCAATTTGTTCAACTTTACTTGCGCCTATTATGGCACTAGTTACCGCTTGATTGTTCAGTACCCAGGCAACAGCCATTTGCGCTAATGACTGGCCTCTTTGTTGGGCAATTTGGTTTAATTGAACCACCTTATTGACTTTATCTTGCACTATTTGGTCTTGGTTTAGGTAGATTTGCTCTGTTCGGGCAGCACGTGAATCTTCTGGAATACCCTTAATGTATTTATTGGTTAAAAATCCTTGAGCTAAGGGAGAAAAAACAATTGAGCCTATTCCTTCTTCTAACAAAACCTCTGTGAGCCCATCTTCAATCCAGCGATCAAACATATTGTAACTGGGTTGATGGATCAATAAGGGGGTACCTAAGTCGCGTAAAATACGGATGGCTTGTTTGGTATGCACAGGAGAATAGCTAGAAATGCCTACATACAAAGCGCGGCCAGAACGAACTATATAGTCTAGTGCTTGCATGGTTTCTTCAATTGGCGTGTTGGGATCATAACAATGGGAATAAAACACATCAAAATAGTCCAAACCTGTTCGTTTTAAACTCTGATCGCAGCTGGAAATTAGGTATTTGCGTGAACCTCCAATGCCATAGGGGCCAGGCCACATATCATAGCCGGCTTTGCTAGATATGAGCATTTCGTCGCGGTAAGGCTTAAAGCTTTTAGCCATCACTTGACCAAAAGTGCTTTCGGCAGAGCCAAAAGGAGGGCCATAATTGTTGGCTAAATCAAAATGGTTAATGCCTAGATCAAAAGCACGGTGCAACATGGCTTGTGATTTGTGGAATGGGTCTACTTCACCAAAATTTTGCCACAGTCCTAAAGATACAGCAGGTAGCCTTAAACCACTATTACCACATTTGTTGTATGGCATAGTTTGGTAACGATTTTCATTGGCAGTATAAGGAATATTTGGCGAGGTTTTAATCATTAGACAACTCTGCATTAAAAAATTTCTGCTAGCCTAAAGCAAAGTTATGTCTGACTCAATTTAGTCTGGAAATAATTCACAGCTAAATGCCAATAAAGTGCAAAAAACAAGCTTAGGTCTGTAAATGCTGGGTTGCAAAACCATTTACAGACCGTTTTATAAATCTACTGCGCTTGAATAACTCGGCTAACCATTAGTTTACTTTTGTTAATTAAATTATGGGTTTTAGCCCGCATTTTTAATAGCAGCATATAGGCCAGCGGTACTAACACTAAACTGGTAAGGGTAGAGAACAGTAAGCCACCAATTATCGCAATGGCCATAGGCGAGTAGGGTGGGCCGTCGCCGCCTATACGTGTATTGCCAAGGGCTAATGGCACTAACCCTAATACAGTAGTGGCAACTGTCATAAGAATAGGTTTCACCCGAGTTAAACAGGCATCAATAATGGCTTGTTGTACTGCTAGCCCGGCGTTGATCAATTGATTTATCCTGTCCACCAGCACTATGCCGTTATTTACCACTATCCCCATTAAAATTAACATACCTATCATGCTCATAATGCTCATGGGTAAGCCGGCAACAAACAAAGCCCAAAACACCCCAGTTAATGAAAATAATAATGACGTAATCACAGCAGTAGGCAATAACAAAGACTCAAACAGTGCGGCCATAACAATGTAAATCATACAAACCGCTAATATCATATTGGTTTGCATGGCAGTTTCATTTTGATTTTGTCTGGCTATGCTTCCATCAAAGGTCCAATCGTAACCTGTAGGTAGGTTAATATGTTCCATTACTCCTTCAATTTTGGTTTTGGCTTGTTCTAGGGTGACGCCATCTTCAAGGTTAGCGCCCAAAGTTAGGGAAGTTTGGCGGTAACTGCGTCTAATTTCGGCTAAACGTGGGCGAACTTCAACTTCGGCTAACATATCTAAATTAATGGTTTGGCCATTGACTTGGGTGATGCTTAGGTTTTTAAGTTGATCAATCGAGTCTTGCAGCTGTTTATTGTAAAGTAACTTAATGCCAACTTCGCCATTGTCACCATACCTAAAGGTACGTAGGTTAGTACCGCGCAACGCTGTGGCAACAACTTGTGAAATTTCCCTTGAGTTAAGCCCAAATCGAAAGGCTTTTTGCCTATCTATTTTTATTAACAGTTCTTGTTTTTGTTCGCTCTGATCGGTTTTAACTTCGCTTAAACCTTCTAGGTTTTTAAGTATGGGCAAAATGTCATTGGCAATCTGATCTAATCTTTCAGCTGAGTCGCCAACTAAGGTCATTTGAATCCCGCCGCCATTACCTTGATCCCATCTAAATGAAGGCTTTGCTCGCACAAACTTAGGTAGGTTTTGATTAATGAGTTTTTTCACTTGAGCATGTGAAATGGGTAAGTCATCTATTAGGGTTATAGATGATACTGCGAATCCAGCAGTGTAGTAGCTATACACTTGTTTTATATAAAAGGCTTCTTTATTTGCGTATAAATAATCTTCCATTTTAGTGACAGTCTTTTCTACTTCTTCTAGACTAAAGCTGCCTTGAATATCATAATTCATCCAAACGCGGTTTTGCTCGTTATTACTGTCATCATCATTAGTTACAAACTGCATAGGAATAGCCGTACTAAACAAGATCAATAGGGCAATGAGGGCTGTTTTACCTTGGTTTTGCAGCGACCAATTTAACACTCTTTTATATAACCTTGCCGCCCGCCCTAAACTGGCCTGAGTGGGAGCTTGCTTGTTACTCGTTTTAATTTTACTGGCTAATAGTGGGATCAGGGTTTGCGAAATCAACAGAGAAGCAAACAGCGAAATACATATGGCAATAGCCACGTGCTCTAAAAACACTGTGACATTAACCTTTGCCCCCACAATATTAGGTAAAAACACTATTGCAGTAGTAATAGTGCCGGCAATCACAGCTAAACTTACTTTACCTACGCCAGTTTTGGTGGCGGCAATTAAGTTGGGGTTACGGGCTTTTTCTTGGCTGATACTTTCTGTAACTACTACTGCGTTATCTACTAACATGCCCACTGCAAGCATCAGCCCCATCATAGATAAAATGTTAATACTGTAGCCCAGCATATACATGCAACCTAGGGTAATGCAGATGCTAAAGGGAACCGACAAAACCACCAGTAAAGTACTGCCAATATTGCGTAAAAATGCAAATAACACCAATAACGACAATAAGGCTCCTAACAATCCGGCGTTGAGCAAGTCAGATAATGACTGGGTAACACTTTCGGCTTCATTTTCCATGATAAATAAATGTATGCCATTAAAAGCAGGATTAGAGTTTGCTTGTTCTATCACCTGCATCACTTGCTTAGAGACTTCCACCATATTGCTGGTCGATTCGCGAAAGATATTAAACCCTACGGCATAGGCTTGATCTAAATGTCGGCCTTCAGTGCGTTTAGGTTTTTCGTATTGCACTTGGGCGATATCGCTTAAGCGCACATCTTTGTTCAACATTAGCGCTCGAATATTTTCTAGGCTGGTGAATTCTCCCTGTGGGTTAAGGGTAATTTTTTGCGCTAAATCTTGATCGGTAAAACTGCCCGAACTTAAAGAGAAGTTCGCATTGCGTAAACTCTGGGTGAGTTGCTTGGGATCTATCTGCATAGCTGCCATTAAATGCGTATCTAGGCGAATGGCAATTTGTTTTTTGGTCACTCCATAAAGTTCAACTTTGGACACCCCAGGCACTCGTTCAATTGGGCGTTTTAGATTACGATCAAGCAAATCATAAGCGTTAGACAAGTCTCTTTCGCTTGACACCCGCAAAGTAAATATAGGCATGTCGTTTGTATTAAATTGATACACCAAAATACGTTCGACATCATTAGGTAGACTATGACGTATGGCATCAATTTTTTCTCTGGCTTCAATGCCTTTGGCTTTTAGGTTTTCATCCCATGCAAATTGCAATTGGATTTCGGCGCCGTCTTCGGATGAACGCGAACGCAAACGCTTGATCCCCGACATAGTGGCCAGGGTTTCTTCCACTGGCCGTGTGATCATTTTTTCTACTTCAACAGGAGTCGCATCAGAATAAGGAATTCGAATGGAAATTTCGGGTATGTCAATGCTAGGGAATTTTTCTAAGGGTAATAATTGGCTCGCTAGTAGGCCAAAAATTAACATGGATAAAAAGCCCATAATCACAGTGACAGGGCGGCGTATAGCAAAACCCGCAAGTGAGGCGCCGGTAGACTCAAACTTATCCATAAATGGTCTCCCCATCTGTTTGCTCTTGTAGGGAAGAGTCTGGTTCTGGCTCTGGCTCTGGCTCAAAGCGTTTACGGTCAAACAAGCTATAAATAACTGGGATAAAAAATAGAGTAAGTAAAGTTGCGAAAATTAAACCAAAAATAACGGTAACTGCCATAGGCGTACGAATTTCAGCCCCTTCGCCCATACCAATTGCCATAGGTAATAAGCCCAAAGAAGTGGTAAGTGTGGTCATTAATATTGGTCTTAGACGACTTTGGGCAGCATGGATAATTGCCTCAGTTTTTTCTAGCCCTTTTGTACGTAATTGATTAATACGATCGATTAACACTATGGCGTTATTCACCACTATGCCAGCTAACATGATCAGCCCAATAAATACCACAACGCTTATATGGGTATTGGTTAAATACAATCCGTAAATTGAGCCCGCGCAGGCAAGTGGCACAGTTAAGAGTATTAACAAGGGGTGCAGCAAAGATTCAAATTGCGAGGCCATAACCAAATAAACTAAAAATATTGCCAGCGCTAAAGCAAATTGCAAAGACTGAAAACTGCTTTGCATTTCTTCACTTTGCCCCGCCACTTTGGCTTGCATATTTAGGGGTAACTGCAAAGAGTCGATTAGGCTTTGCAGTGCAATAACGGCTTCTTTAAGGTCCCCTCGTTTAAGGTTTGCGCTCACAATGGCTACACGCTCTTGGCCTATGCGGGTGATTTCACTTGGCCCCATAGACATGCCAATAGTTGCCACAGCAGATAAAGGAATAGCAGGGCTACCACCAGGGTTAATAATCATCTCGCCAATATCTGCAACTGAGTCACGTTGTTGATCTTGGCTTCTAACTAGAATATCTACTTTTCTATCGTTAATGCTGTATTTACTGGCGATTTCTCCACCAATTTTTGTGGCAATAAGTTTTGATAGTTCGGCGGCGTTCACCCCTAATTGCGCCATTTTACCTTGATTAAAGCTAATTTTAAGCTCGGGGTTACCAGTTTGTAATGACGATTTAACATCAGCAAACTGAGCTTGAGTTTGCATTAAGTCTTGTAGTTTTTGACTATAGTGTGCAAGTTTATCTAGATCATATCCTACAATTTCTACCGCTAATGGCGTGGCAAAAGTAAATAATGCGGGTTGCCCAAACTTGCTTTGTACACCGGCTTGTTTAGACAAATAGTTACGCATTTGCTCAATTACCTGTTGTTTGTGGTTTTCGTCTTGAGACTGCATAACAACATTTAATTTGCCCCAATATTCACCACCTTGAGTGGCAGAGGCATTCATTAAACTGCCGCTGCCTGCTAGGGCATAAGTGCGCTGTACGCCTTCAAGTTTGCTAGTGAAATTGGCAAGGTCGGCAAGTAGGCTATCGGTTTGCTCAAGCTGTGAGCCAGTTGGCAAATTAATTTCCACATAAAATTCCCCTTGTGACATGTCGGGGATTAATTCCATGCCTAATTTAGGTACTAGTAAAATAGCTGCTAAAGACAGGCTGATTACCGCAAATGTCACCATCATCCGCGCTTTTAGTGCTAATTTAACTAAATGTAGGTAGCGTTTTTCAATAAAGTTAAAGGCTGCGTCAAAGCTCCACAATATAGGTTTAAACAAGGCCGCAAAAATTTTGCTGAAAAACCTAAACACAAAAATAATAAGACTTGAAATAGCCAAGGGTAAATAATGAAAAAGCACTCTGCCTAGCCAAACAAAAGGTAAAGCACACCAATGCCCCAATTTAGCCACAAAGCCGTTGGCAGTTTTGGTTTTGAGTGGTTGTATAAACTCAAGTTGCCTAGCTTGTTTATTAGTAGAGTCAGATTCACGGGCAGCCAACATAGGAATTAAGGTTAAGGCCACCACTAGAGAAGCGGCGAGGGCAAAAGTAACAGTTAGGGCTTGGTCGCTAAATAACTGGCCTGCAATGCCTTCTACAAATACTAGCGGAAAAAACACTGCCATAGTGGTGAGGGTAGAAGCCACTATCGCCATAGACACTTCTTTTGTGCCTTGTATAGCGGCTTGTTTACTATTTTTAGTGCTAGATTTGTGGCGGGCAATATTTTCTAACACCACTATGCTGTTATCCACTAACAGACCTATCGCTAGTGCAATGCCACCAAGGCTCATAATATTTAAACTAATGTTATTGGCATACATTAAATTAAAGGTAGCAATGATAGAAACAGGTATAGATATAGAAATAACTAAGGTAGGCCAAACATTTTTTAGAAATAAATACAGCACCAACATGGCCAATAACCCGCCCATTATGGCAGCAGACTTTACTTGCGCTATGGCATTGGCGATAAAGCGAGACTGGTCGTAAATTAGGGCTAGTTCAAACGTTTTAGGTAGATCTTTTTGCAATTGCTCAATTCTATACTGCACATTTTTAGCCACTTGTACTGTATTGGCATCCCCTTCTTTGTATATCGCGACTTCTACTCCTTCTAGCCCGTTAAAGCGGTTCACTGAGGTAGGATCTTTATGTGCATCAGTGACAGTGGCAATGTCACTGAGGCGTATGTTTTTACCTTCGCGATTGGCAATAAATAGGTTTCGCATATCATCTAAACTTTGAAACTGGTTTAGAGTGCGCACCATATATTCTTGAGAGCCTTCTTTTACCCGGCCTCCAGAAGCATTAACGTTTTCTTCTTTTAAGCGGGTGACCACTTCATTTAACTTAATATTCAATTGGCTGGTTTTTTGTTGATCTACCAACACATGGATCTCACGTTCTAATCCACCGCTAATTTTTACCGAAGCTACGCCTACAGTGGACTCTAGTTGGCGCTTAATTTGTTCTTCTGCATACAAACGTAGGGTTTTTATTTGTTGTTTATCTAGGCTTGTTAAATTTTCTTTATTCGATTTAGCTGCTTGGCCTAAACCAAAGCGTAAAATGGGATCTAAACTAGGGTTAAAGCGTAGCAATAACGGTTTTTTAATATCTAAAGGCAATTGCAAGGTATCTAGTTTTTCTCTTACCTCTAAACTGGCTAAATCCATATCTGTACCCCATTCAAATTCTAGTAACACATCTGATTGATTGGCTTTTGAAATGGAGGTAACACTGCGTACGCCTTTTACTACACCTATGGTTTCTTCAATCGGCTTAGACACCAATTGTTCGATTTCGCCAGGCGCAGCACCTAGGTAGTCAGTGCGTATGGTAAGAGTAGGATAAGACAACTCAGGTAATAAATTTATTGCTAGGCGCGACAGTGAAACCATGCCAAATAAGGCTATGGCTAAAGTAAACATCCAAATAGTGACAGGGCGTTTTACCGCTAATTCCACAATATTCATCTGCTACTCCTTAACCATTAATGGTTAAGTGAGAATTATCCTGTGCCACTTCTAGGGAAGTAGGGCTAGCTTGAAGTTGGTTTATTACTTCAACTGGCGCTTGGTCACGTAAGTTTTGATGCCCGGTAATCACCACTTGCTCATTGCCGGTTAATCCTTGCAGTACTTCTACTACATTCGGCTCTTGATAACCCACAGTCACCGCCAATTTGCTGGCAATGCCGTCTTTAACCACAAATACATTTACACTGTCATCTATGGCGAGTAGGGCGCGTCTTGGCAATAAAATAGCGTTGTGTTTAGTGTCGTAGTTAAGTTTTACTTGGGCAAACATGCCTGCCTTTAATTTGTTATTGGCATTAGGTACGCGCAAGGTCACTTTAAAGGTACCAGTTTTGGCATCAATAACTGGGCTGATCCTTTCCACAAAAGCACTTACATGGGCATTGTTAAAGGCGTTAATGGCCAAGCTGGCTTTTTGGTTTTTATGAACTTTAGCTAACTCTTTTTCTGGTAAATGCACTATGCCGTATAGTTCTTTTTGTTGAACTATATGAAACATTCTGGCGCGTTGAAAAGACTCAGTTAAATTGCCTACTTTGGCATTTCTTTCGGCAATAAAACCCGAGATAGGGGCGGTAATGGTGGCTTCTTGTAAGTCTAGTTCGGCTAACGCTAATGTGGCTTTAGCCGACTCATATTGGGCTGTTAGTTTGTCGTAGGTGTCGTCGCTGACTAATTTTTTATCATAAACTTGGTTAATTTTATTCAGCTCTTTTTCAATACCTAATAAATCAGCCCGCGCGCGATCTAGGTTTAAATGATAACGTCGTGGTTCGATTTGTGCCAAAACCTGACCTTTTTCAACGTAGTCACCTTCTTCAACGAAGATTTGCTCAATAATGCCCGAGGCTCTTGGTACCACAAAAGCTTCTTCTTTGGCTTCTAATATTGCACTAGTTACATAGTTTGAAGAGATATCGCCCTTTTCTAATTGCGCTACTTCTACTGGTACGGCTACAACTAAATCAGCTTTTTTATCGGGTTGCTGGGCGTTTCCAGAGCAATTTGTTAAAAGACACACTGCTAACAGCAGAGGTAATATTTTTATTAACTTTAGGCTGACCTTATTATTTTTTAGCGTATCCATCTTTTTTGTCCTAGTGAGATAATCAAAAATTAATTAAGTCAGGTTTAGCATCGACCATGCCATATTCATAAAAGGTATTATTTTCAATGAGTTAGAGGGTTTTTGACTAAAGTAAATTGAGCTGTGTTTGTTTAAGGTGGCGAGTTTGGCTAATAGTTGGTTTAAATCCCCAGCTAGTTAGTTAAATTACTTGGGAGTAGGCCAAACACACATCTAGTGTATAGGGCGGGTTTTGCGTAAAATGTTTGGGTTTTTTAAGATACAAAACAAACCCTAATTCACGTTAGAACAATACTTAGGCTTTCCTGCTTTGCGGGAAGTATAAAAACAGGAGCAGTGAATGACAGACTTTACCCCTTTTTCGGCCTTAATAGGTGGCCTTATATTAGGTAGTTCGGCCATTGGATTATTATGGCTAAACGGCAAAGTAGCCGGAATTTCAGGCATAGTTAGCCGAGCATTAACCCAATTTGACAAAGCAGGGCTGTGGCGTTGGATGTTTATTCTGGGTTTAATCATTGGCCCAATTGTTAGCAGCTTTTGGCACTACAGTTTACCGCAACAAATAGACGTGAGTTGGCCGTTAATTATTGCTGGAGGTTTATTTGTGGGTATAGGCAGTAAATTAGGCAGCGGTTGTACAAGTGGTCACGGAATTTGTGGTATTGGCAGACTGTCACTGCGATCTATTGCTGCTACTGTGACCTTTATGAGTGTGGCAGTTTTAGTGGTTTTTGTGGTTAAACACTTGTTGGGAGATCTGTTATGAAAGCCTTAGTCTCGTTAATTTGTGGGTTGTTATTTGGTATTGGATTAACGGTTTCGCAGATGGTCGATCCTAATAAAGTGCTGAATTTTTTAGATATCTTTGGTCATTGGGATCCTAGCTTGGCCTTTGTCATGATTGGCGGCATAGGGGTATTTATGCTGGGCTATAACCTTGTTATTAAAAAGTCATCAGCGCCAATTTTTGCACAAGAGTTTGATTTGCCTACTAATAAAAAACTAGATAAGTCTTTAATTTGGGGTGCTGCGCTTTTTGGCTTAGGTTGGGGCTTAGCCGGTATTTGTCCAGGTCCGGCCATTGCAAACCTATCTGCTGCCCAGCCAAAAATCTTTGTGTTTATCTTAATGATGTTATTGGGTATGCAAATTCCCGGATGGTTTAACCAAGTTAAGGCAAAAGTATGAAAATTTGGGTAGATGCCGATGCTTGCCCTGTGGTTATAAAAGACATTATTTTTAGAGCGGCTCAGCGTAAGAAAGTGGAAACCATTTTGGTTGCCAATCAATATATACGCACACCGCCCTCTAAATTTATACGTGCCATGCAAGTACCAGCAGGCTTTGACGTGGCCGATGATGAAATTGTTAGGCAAGTTGAAGCACAAGATCTGGTGATAACCAGTGACATACCCTTAGCCGCAGAAGTGATTGAAAAAGGTGCCTTAGCACTAAGCGCAAGAGGCGAACTATTTACCTCAGAGAATATAAAAGCACGCTTAAATATTCGCGATTTTATGGACACTATGCGCGCCAGTGGCGAACAATCTGGTGGGCCGCCACCGTTAAATCAAACCGATAGGCAAAACTTTGCTAATCATCTGGATAGAATATTAACTGCCCAACATAAAACTTAATCTAAGCTAATGATAAGTCGGCTACTTAAGCCGACTTTGTTGTTCTACACCCTCACTTTAACTTTGCCCCGCTCAATTTTTTGACCTTTAAAATGTTGTGACCTTAAAGGGATCTTGTACCTTTTGCTTTGCTTACAACCGATTGGAGTCATTAAAAAAACTTCTGGCACATAGGGGTAACTCCCTATTTCTTGCGCGCAACAAAATTGAAACACTGCAGGCACTCAAGGAGATAGCTTAGTTTCTGCTCAAGAAACAACAGCCATTCTGATTGCGTAACAAACGCCCTAAAAATCAATGTTCACTAGTTAAAGCAATAGGCATTGCTGTTGTGTTACCTAGTGCAACACAAAATAAAAAGGTTATTAAAATGAAAGTTACACTACTATCTAGTGCCATAGTGTTGGCGTTAGCCTCACTAAGCTCCACCAGCCCTTCACAAGCCGCCATAGGTAACACTTCTCAAGCCAATAAAATTATGAACTTTGATGTGTCGAGTGTGCCTACACTTGACCACATACAAGCAGCGGTTCACAGCCAAGTTAATGGCCTAGGCTATGAACAAATGCAAGCAATTACTCAGTTCAAAGCTGAAAACGTTAATGCCCAGATAAATATTAATCAAATGACCGGTACCGTAGACGTTATGCGCGGTATGGCCATTCAAACATCGGGTGATTCAGCAGAAAGTGCAGCGTTAAATTTTATTAGCGATCATCAAGCTATTTTTGCTGGTTTGAATATTGACCAATTAGAATATAACCCCAATCGTTCTAAGCCTGCCTTAGGTGGACAGTTGGTGCGTTTTGACCAAGTAGTAAATGGCATTAAAGTGGATGCTAGTGGTCTTGGTGTCATTATTGATGCAGATAATAAAGTGCGCGCAGTGATGGGCCCATACCAAAAAGATTTTAATGTTTCTAGCCAGCCTAGCTTAGCAGCCAATGCAGCTGTTTTAGCGGCTAGCCAAAACTTAGCGCAATTTGAGAAAAACTTGTCTGTGGATGCGTTGAACGTATTAACACCTGCATTTGAAAAAATTGCCGATAAATTAGGTGTATTTAAAACCCCAATGCCCGAGCTACGTTTTGTTCAAGCTGGTGATGAGCATAAATTAGTTTGGCAATTCTATTACTATTCAACTAATCCATTTGGTGTATTTAAATTTATGGTGGATGCCCAGTCGGGTGATGTACTTTATCGTGAAGATCAAGTGCGCACTGCTCAAGAGTCAGAGCCTACTGATCAATTTGCCGATTATTTTCCTACCTTTCCACCTATCACTCAAGAATTACAAGATAACTGTGAAATTGTTGATGAACAGGGTGGGGTAAGCGGTCGTCCGGATGGCCTTTTACGCATTAAATTACGTAAGTTTGATGACACTAACCGTGTGACAGGCGTTGAAAGTGTATTAACTGGTAAGCATGCCCACATCGAAAGTGCTCTAGCAACACGTTTACCTTTCACACAAGCAGCCCTAGGTACTTATTACTTTGATCAGGATGCAGAGCCGTTATATGCACGCCCTAATGAAAAAGATCATACCACGGGTGCTGCTGTTCATTTTGATGGTATCAGCCAATTTATCTACATCACTACTTTGATGGAGTATTTAGACTACGTACACAAAGATGGTGATGCTGTGCATGCTCGTGGTTTTGGAAGTGGTAGTTTTCCAGATCAATACCCTAACGAATCCACTCCATTAGTAGGTGTAGTGCATATTCCAAATGTGTTAGATGCCCCAGAAGATCCAACAGATCCCAACTTTTTAGATGACTTATTAAATTTAGATAACGCCTTTGCCATTCCACTTTCGCAAGATGTAAATGGGGAAGAAGTCGTTATCAACCCAACCTTTTATGGCCATGGTAATTTATTTAATAACCTAGCGATCGATTTTAGTGTGCCTATACATGAAGGTACTCACGCGACCATTACCCCTATTGCTGGTTTTGAAGGGAGTCCAGAGGGCGGAGCATTAAACGAAGGTCAAGCAGATTTGTGGGCTTATACCATAGGTGAAACACCTGATTTAGGTAAATATCCAGTAAATGCCTGTAAGTTAAGGCAGGTATTACGTGATGCTAATGTAGATCCAGACTCATTCGAGTACATACGAAGTGGTCAAAGCCAGATACGTTATTCACAACTAGGTACCAGAGATAATACCTTTGAAGAGCACAGAGACGGTGAAATTTACGCAGGTGCTATGTGGGATCTGCGTGAGTTAATGTTAGAAATGTATCCGGCGAATAGCTTTATGCGCCCTGATCCAGTAACGGGTGAAGCAACTCAAGTAGCTAGCTTAGGTAAAGAGACTTGGGAGCGTATCTTCCTTGGTGCTATGTATGTTTTAGGTGTTAGTGCTCCCGATACTTTTGTAAAAGCACGTGATGCGGCATTAATTGCCGATGCGATGTTGTACCCAGCAAACTCAGTGGATGCTCAGTCTTTAGGTCAACATCATGCGTTAATTGAACGCGTTTTTGCTGCTCGTGAAATAGGTATCAATGCTGAAGCACCAATTGGTGGCGTGCAAATGATTTCTACTGCAGTAAGTGATTTTAGCGCTGCACAAGAAGCCCCAACTGCGCCACAAAATATTGTGGCAGACATAGTTAACCTAAACAGCATTAACGTTTCTTGGGATGCAGTGGACGGCGTAATTGGTTACCAAGTATTAAAACGTAAAGGCGGCAGCCCAGCACGTTTATTTGCTGGTGTGCCAGGTCGTGAATATGTGGATGGAGACTTAACTACTTCTGGTTATACCCATGTTGAGTTTGTAACCCAAACTAGCTATCTAGACAAAGGCCAAGGTTTTGGACGGGGCGCAGGTCAGGGCATTGATGCTTTTGATTATCAATATGTAGTGCGCGCGATTAAAACTAATGCCTCTGGCCAAGTTGGTTTCTCAGACTTTTCGGGCACCGCTAAGACCAAGCTTAAAAATAGGAATGTGACTAAACAGGTTGATTCTAGGATCAGTAACGTGTCGTTCTCAATGGGCGAATTTAGCTTTGATAATACCTTAACTAACAATGGGTCAGTAGAGTTACTTGGACCGATTAATTTTGACATAGTTAAAATTGGCAGCTCAAACGTGAAAGTTCTAAACGCTGACAACGGTGGCAGTGGCCAGCGTGGTGATAAAGCACGTTTTATTTACGACCAAGGTCTGGCAGTGGGCGCTGATTCAAGTAGTAGATTCATCAACTTTGAAAACCCATTTGGCCAAATGTTTACTTTTAAAGCCAAAATTTATGCGCAAGTTGAAGGTCAAGCTCGTGCCGCAAATGGAAGCCAGGCGCCAGTTGACACTTCAGATGCAGCAGAGCGTGAAAAGGTTTATCACGCAATCTCTGAACATACTGGTTTGGTGGCTGTGGGTACTACTGACGTTCAAGTAGCAGAAGGGGTGGATTATGTCGATGTGATTTTTACCGCTTTAAGTAGTGCAACAAGTGCAGTGGCCACCTTAAGTGCAGATGCCGAAGTCGGCGGTGCATACCCTGACCTTGATTTCTTTATGCTTGATCAAGATGGTAATGAGTTAGCCTCTTCGGGTAACTTAGGGCCTAATGAGCAAGTAGGAAGTACGGTAAGCCCTGGTGAAACCTATACACTAAGAGTTAAAGGTTGGGCCAATGGACCGACTCAGTTTACTATTGTGTTAGATCAAATGGTGACTGATCCTTCAGAGGCAGGCGAAACTAGCAGTGAAAGCGAAACAGTACAAGAGACTGAGTTTGAGCTGGTAGAGTTTGTGGTTAATCCAGTTGATGGATCTATTGTTCAACTGTAGTTAATCAAAAATAAAAATAGCCCTCTAGCTTTGCTAGCAGGGCTATTTTTTTGTTTGACTAATGGTGTAGCTGGTTTAATGGTTAACGATTACCAGTGTTATTAACGTTACGATTATTACGACTTCTTGAACGTCTATTATTTGCTGGGTTGCCTGCTGGACGTTGCCCATCTCGGTGATCAACCTTGGGTTTTTTAGGCTTTTTAGCTTTAATAGGGCGCTGATCGGGTTTTGACTCTGGCAGTTTAGCGCTAGGTTCAAAACCTGCTATGGTTTTGCGTTGAATAATTTGTTTGGTAAGAATTTCAATATCTACCAATTCTTTAAACTCGTCTTGAGTTACCATGGAAATGGCTTGGCCAGTTGCGCCAGCTCGGCCTGTTCGGCCAATTCTATGTACATAGTCTTCTGCAACATTAGGCAAGTCAAAGTTAATCACTTGCGGAAGTTGGTCTATGTCTAATCCACGTGCGGCAATATCTGTGGCAATTAAGGCTTTTACTTTACCTTGTTTAAAGTCGGCTAGCGCTTTAGTTCGGGCGCCTTGACTTTTATTGCCATGAATTGCAGCGGCACTTATGCCACGGGTTTCTAATTGTTTAACTATTCGATTAGCACCATGTTTAGTGCGACTAAAAACTAATACTTGTTGCCAGTCGTTGTCTTTTATTAGGTGAGTTAATAATTGTGACTTACGACTTTTATCAACTGGATACACCCATTGTTCTACCAGATCTACAGTGGTGTTAGCTGGTGATACTGATATTTCTACTGGATCATTCACTAAGCCTTTTGCCAATTTACGAATGTCGTCAGAAAAGGTGGCAGAAAACATTAGGTTTTGGCGCTTTTGTGGCAACAATTTAATTATTTTTTTAATGTCGTGAATAAAACCCATATCTAACATACGGTCAGCTTCATCTAATACTAAAATTTCTAGCTCATTAAACTTCACTGCGTTTTGATTATATAAATCTAATAAACGACCAGGGGTAGCCACTAAAATATCAGCTCCCTTACGTAACTTTAACATTTGTGGGTTAATGCCCACGCCACCAAAAACAACAGTAGATTTTAATGGCAGATCGCGTCCGTAGGTTTGCACGTTTTCGGCTACCTGTGCTGCTAACTCACGGGTAGGGGTTAGCACTAATGCTCTGGCCTGATTGGCTTTGGCAGGTTTGCCTTGGCTTAATAAATGTAAAATGGGTAAGGTAAAACCGGCGGTTTTGCCAGTACCTGTTTGGGCTGCCGCCATCACGTCATGACCGGCTAATACTGCAGGTATGGCTTGAGCTTGAATAGGTGAGGGCGTGGTATAACCTTTACTAGTAACAGCAGATAAAATTTGTGGTGATAGGCCTAAATCGGCAAAACTCATAGAAAACTCTCAAATAAGGTGGAAATAGTTTGGTTAAAATTCAGCTTGTTTGACAGGTGAATTTTTGACCAACTTAATCGTTGCGGGAGAATACAGTAATTAGCGGGTAATAGCACTGAATCAATGGCTAAGACTGCTGCAAAATAGTGAGTTTGCAGCAGTCTTAGGTTTTGTTGTGTTTAGACTATTGGCTTTCTTCGCTTGGTCTAAAGGCTGGCGCAGTGGCACTATTAGTAGCACTCAAAAATGCTGCGGTTTTACCAGAACGTTTTAATTCTGGGCGCGCACTGTCTTCAAGTGAACCAATAGATATTTCTACAAAATCTTCGTCAACTGTCGCAGGTCGTGCCATAGGGGCAGACACTGACTGAGGTTTAACTTTGTTTGCTGCTTTTATTGGCGCGGCTTTTTTGGCTGCTTTAGCTGGCGCTTTTTTTACTGTTTTAGCAGTTGCCTCTACTTCAGGCTCAGCTGGCGCATCTGCTACTTCTGTTGCCGCAGTTGGTTTTGCTGGCTCAGAAGCTTCAGTTGTTTCAGCTGGCGTAGGTTGTTGCTCAAGCTCAGCTTGAGACTCAGACTCTGCAGCAGTAACTGGTGTTTCTGAGGTAACTTTAGCTACAGGCTCATCACTGCTTAATTCCATAGTAACTTGCTCAGGCACTTCAGGCTTAGCTTGTGGCTCGGCTTTTGCTGTTGGCTCGTCAAACTGAAGTTCATCTTGCTTGACTTGCTCAGCTTCTTTGGCTTCTGCGGTGTCTTTGTCTTCGCTGTTCTTACGACGTTTTTGACCTGCTGCACGCACATGTCTAGGTGAGCGGCGGCTTCTTGTACGAGTGTTTCCTTCCTCGTCTTTATTGGCATCGTTTTTAGCTGACTCTGCTTCTTTGGTTTCGGCTTTGTCTACTTCGCTTGGTTGAGCATTAGTATCTGAAGCAGGTGTTTCTTTAGCTTTAGTTTTTGCTTGTGGCTTATTTGCCGAGCTGTCAACTTGAGCCGCTGTTTCTGCCTTGCTTTGAGTTTCAGTGTTTGCTACTTCAGTCTCTACAGCTTTTACTACTTCTTCGGTGACCTGTGTGTGTTTTTGATCTTGAGCTTTTTGCTCTTGTTCATTGTCAACACGCACACTGCGTCTGTTATCGCGACGTTTTCTACGCTCGGCGACTTGCTTTTCTTTTTTGGCAGGTGCTGGCGCTTTGGCTTGGCTGTTTTGTGACTCTTGATTGGTATCTACAGCTTTGTCGTCACGACGAGGTTTACGATTGTCGTTTCTTGGTTTTCTATCGTTTCTGTCATTACGCTCATTACGGTTGCCAGATTGATCATTACGCTCTTTGCGCTCTGAACCTTTAGCATTACGCTTGTTTCTGTCTGGGCGACCGTTTCGGTTACGTCTTTGATTATTGTTGCGGGTATGCGCCTTTTTCTTGGGAATTTCTTTTTCTGGTTGTTTAAACAACTCAGCAAACCATTTACTGATTTTTTCTAACAGGTTTTCAGATGGCTCCTTTTGGGCTTTAGGTGCAGCAGACTTTTTGTTTGGTGCAATTAAGCTTTGCAGCGCAGGCTGCTCTTTAGCCATGGCTGGGGCCACAGTTTTATCGGTAATCGTTTGTTCTTGCTCAATAAGCGGCAAGTTGTAGCTCATATCTTGTATGGCATCATCAGGGCGTCTACGCGCTATGCTGTAATGTGGGGTTTCCATATTAGGATTAGGAATAATCACTAGTTGCACACTATGGCGTTTTTCAATGCTACGCACTGAACGGCGTTTTTCGTTTAATAGGTAAGTGGCCACATTAACCGGCAATTGAGCTTCGATTTGCCCAGTATTATCTTTAATGCTTTCTTCTTCCATTATGCGTAACACAGACAAGGCCAACGACTCAGTACCACGTACTGTGCCATGCCCGCTACATCTAGGACATACATTATGCGCCGAATCGCCTAATGATGGACGTAAGCGCTGACGTGACATTTCTAACAAACCAAATCGAGAGATACGCCCAAGTTGAACTCTAGCACGATCGCCTCTAACGGCGTCTTTCATGCGATTCTCAACTTCACGTTGATGGCGAATAGGGGTCATATCGATAAAGTCGATAACAACCAATCCACCGGCATCGCGTAAACGTAATTGGCGTGCAATTTCGTCAGCCGCTTCTAAATTGGTATTAAAAGCGGTTTCTTCTATGTCGCTGCCTTTAGTTGCTCTAGCTGAGTTAATATCAATTGAAATTAGTGCTTCGGTTGGATCGATAACAATTGAACCACCAGATGGCAAACGTACTTCGCGTTGGAAGGCTGATTCAATTTGGCTTTCAATTTGATAATGGCTGAACAAAGGCACATCACCTTTATACAGTTTTACTCTGTTAGCGTAATCAGGACGCATTTGCTCTACGTGTTTTAACGCACGCTCATGCACACTGGCTTTATCAATTAATATTTCACCAATATCACGTCTTAGGTAATCACGGATGGCACGCACAACAACGTCGCTTTCCTGGTGAATCAAAAATGGAGCAGGGCGAGAGTTAGCAATTTCTTCGATACGCGCCCAACCAGAGACTAAATAATCTAAGTCGTAAGCAAGCTCTTCAGCAGATTTGCCAACCCCTGCTGTTCTTACAATTAAACCCATACCATCAGGTAGGTTTAAACCACTTAAGGCGGCTTTTAATTCGGTGCGTTCGTCGCCTTCGATTCTACGAGATATGCCACCTGCACGTGGGTTATTTGGCATTAAAACTAAATAGCTTCCAGCTAAGCTGATAAAGGTAGTTAGGGCTGCGCCTTTCTGGCCACGCTCTTCTTTATCAATTTGAATAATGACCTCTTGGCCTTCTTTAATGACTTCTTTAATGCTTGGGCGGCCTTCAAAGCGGTAACCTTGAGGGAAGTAGGTTCTGGCTATTTCTTTTAATGGCAGGAAACCGTGGCGTTCAGCGCCATAATCAACAAAGGCGGCTTCTAAACTAGGTTCAACGCGGGTGATAGTTCCTTTGTAGATATTGGCTTTTTTCTGTTCATGTCCTGGACTTTCAATGTCCAAGTCATAAAGCTTTTGACCATCTACAAGTGCGACTCGTAATTCCTCTTGCTGAGTGGCATTGATTAACATTCTTTTCATTCTGGTTTGCTCGGTAATGTACCGATCGCAACAGGTAAAGAATCACAAGGTGATTAGACATTAGGTCAATCCAGCCTCACGACTGTATTTAAAATTTAAGTTTTACGCCTAAGTGCTATTGTCATTAATTATTTAATGCGTTGTTTTTTAACACTTTATCCAAATCTTATGGACGCTAAACTAGACGTATTATTTAGCTTAGAAATTATCTTGTTTAAAACTTAGTGTTATTCGAAATCCTATGCTTGTCTGGCATATATGAGGTTCAAATAAGCTGTCAATTCATCTGTAATCTTTACATCTCGTACGATCAATAAGTTATTAATATCGCTGATGTAAGGGTTCTGTTAAATCGTACTTGTGAAAAGTTACTCACTTCACAATCGACTTGCCATTTTTTGGCTTGCAATTTTAATTATGACAATATGTTTGCCTTTGCATTCAGAACTGATTAATCCATCTGTTTGTTCTCAACACTCACTGCATGTTTGAAAACTGCCGTATTATCACATTAAAGCACCGATCGTGGCAAGAAATTAAAATACTGGACATTATCCTAAGTAATTCAGTTACAATACGCGCCTTATGCAAGACTTATCATTTCAAAAAGTACAATTTGTTGACATAGATCCTAGCCTTGAAGGGCAGAGGATAGACAACTATTTGCGCACTTTCTTAAAAGGTGTGCCTAAAAGCCTTATTTATCGCATTTTGCGTAAAGGAGAAGTGCGGGTAAATAAAAAACGGGTTAAACCTGAATACAAGCTAAAAGCCAATGACCAGTTACGTATTCCACCCATTAGAGTGTCAGAGCCAACTGAGCTGCCAAGTACTAATTTAGATAAAGTGTCGGTGTTAGAGCATTGCATTTTATTTGAAGATGACTGGCTAATAGTGCTTAACAAACCTTCTGGTACAGCAGTACATGGAGGAAGTGGTTTAAGTTTTGGGGTTATTGAAGCCTTACGAGCCCTTAGACCTCAGCAAAAATTTTTAGAGTTAGTGCATAGACTTGATAGAGACACTTCGGGGTGTTTGTTGGTGGCAAAAAAACGTTCTGCGTTAAAAGTTTTGCACGAACAACTTAGAGATAAAAAAGTGGATAAAAGGTATCAAGCTTTAGTCGCAGGTGAATGGGCAGCTAACCGATTTAAAGTAAAAGCGCCGTTATTAAAGAATACCCTCAAGTCGGGTGAACGCGTGGTTTTAGTAGATGAAGAAGGCAAACCTTCTGAAACCCGATACCGAGTGCTTGAATCCTTTGCTCAAGGGACTTTAGTTGAAGCTTCGCCTATTACCGGGCGAACCCATCAAATTCGAGTGCATTGTTTGCATGCTGGGCACCCTATTGGTGGCGATAACCGCTATGGCGATCAAGCATTTGATGAACTAGCCAAACAGCGGGGATTAAACCGCTTGTTCTTGCATGCGCATTCTTTGGCCTTTATTCATCCTAGTACAGAACAAAGAGTGAGTTTTAAAGCTCCCTTAGACCCTAGTTTAATCAGTGTATTAAAGCGATTTAGAAGTGAAGTATAAAGCCATAGTATTTGACTGGGATGGCACCTTAATGGACTCAGTGGGTAAAATTGTAGGTTCTATTCAAGCCACCGCAGAACAATTAGCTTTACCTATGCCAAGTTTCGAACAAGCTAAAAATGTGATTGGTATTAGTTTGCTGCCAGCGTTAAAACAAGTGTTTAATATTCAAGACGAGCAACTGGCGCAAACCGTTTTACATACTTATAAATCACAATTTAATCAGCATGCTCAAGTGAGTAGCCCCTTGTTTCAAGGTGCAATAAATTTATTAACTTCATTAAAGGCGCAAGGTTATACCTTAGCCGTGGCTACTGGCAAAGCAAGGGCAGGGCTTGAAGCTAATATGCAAAACACCCAAACCAAGGAATTTTTTGCGGTTACCAAAACTGCAGATGATGCTGCCAGCAAACCTTCGCCCGATATGTTGATGCAAATTTTACAAGAGTTAAATCTTAGTGCGGCAGAAGTGTTAATGGTAGGGGATACTACTTATGATATGGCTATGGCAGAAACACTTGGGGTAGATAGAATAGCCGTGAGTTTTGGGGTGCATTCAATTGAGCAACTCAAGCAGCATCAACCTATAGCTGTGATCGACCAATTAGTTCAACTACCTGAGTATTTATAAGCTTTAAAGCTGTTTAGGGCTTACCCATGTAATCAAACAGATCCACAGACAAATCGGCAAATAAGTCAATTAATCTGATTAAAGGTAAACCCACTAAACTGTTAGGATCATTGCCTTGCATGGCGCTAAAGAGTGAAATACCTAAACCTTCACACTTAAAGCTTCCGGCACAATCAAATGGTTGTTCTAGGCGTAAATAAGTGGAAATTTGTTTGTCGCTAAGTTGCCTAAATTTAACCTCAAATTGTTCTACTGATTGTGCGAGTTTTTGGTCACTGCATCTTAAAACGCATATAGCCGTATAAAAAGTAACAGTATGCCCACTAAAAAGCCTTAGTTGTTGTTGGGCGTTTTCAAAGTTTCCCGGTTTACCCACTGCTTGATTATTAAAACTAGCTAATTGATCTGAACCAATAATAAATTGATCAGCATTTTCAGGTTGATAGCCGGCCATGGCTTTTGCTTTGGCAAGTCGTGCTACTTGTGTTTGAATACTTTCATCTTTTACTTTGGTTTCGTCAATATTGGGTGAGAAACAGCTAAACGGGATCTGCAGTTTATTTAATAAGGCTTTACGATAAGGTGAGCTAGAAGCAAGTAAAATATTCATAGACTAAGGGCTGTAAAATAATAATGGGCGATGAAAGCATATAAAATGCTGTTTAAGCAACAGATTTTCTTTGACTAAGGGAGTGTGAAACTATAATATGCGCGCGCTATGCAGAAAGTGAAATTGCCCAACAAGGTAGACCCAGTTAAAAGCGCCAATAAACGTTCCGATTATCGGGGTGTGGTTTTGACGTCTGAGATGCCTAGATTAGTTGGTGCAGTGGCAGACATTGCCGAAGCAGTAGATGTTGAAATTAAGTTTGCAAAAGACGAGCAGGGTCTGACTTATTTTCAAGGTCATATGGCATGTTCTACATCACTACGCTGTGAAAGATGTAACGAAGTCTTTGCGCATCCTATGGATGTGTCTTTTTGTTTTAGCCCAGTGCAGAGGGCTGAAGAAGAAGGCGAAGATGAGTTGCCGGACGTTTACGAACCGGTAGAGGTCGATGACCACGGAGAAATCAATTTATTTCAAACGCTTGAAGACGAACTGATTTTATCTCTGCCAATTGTAGCCCTTCATGCAGAGAAGGATTGCAAACAAAAGCAAGATGATATGAGCTTCGGAAAAATTGAACCGGCCGATGAACGTCCAAACCCGTTCGCGGTTTTGAAAGAACTTAAGCGAGACTAGGAGTAAAGTAATGGCTGTACAGAAGAGTAAGAAAACTCGTTCAAAGCGTGGAATGCGTCGTTCACACGATGCGTTAGGTTCTGCAACTTTGTCTGTAGATTCAACTTCAGGTGAGACGCATGTTCGTCATCACGTGACTGCTGATGGTTACTACAAAGGCAAAAAAGTTTTATCTCTTTAATTTAAAGTGACAGAACTTTGAGTCGTCTAACCTTAGCGTTAGATATCATGGGGGGCGACAACGGCCCCCATATTATTTTTCCTGCAGTATTAAAAGCACTGCACCAATACCCGCATCTACATCTTATCTTATGTGGCCCTTTGGCGATTATGTCAGACTGGGTTAAACAGCAAGACACAGACATTCAACAACGAATCCGTTTATCCGATTGCTCTCAAGTCGTTAAAATGGATGATGTACCAGGTTATGCCCTAAGACATAAAAAACAGTCTTCAATGCGCAGGGCTCTCGATTTAGTTAATACTAAAGAAGCGGATGCCTGTGTCAGTGCTGGCAACACGGGTGCCTTGTTAAGCATGGCTTATTATGTATTAAAAACCTTACCTGGCATTGATCGTCCCGCACTTATTTCTATGATCCCCGCCGAAAATAATGGCAAAGTGTATTTGTTAGATCTGGGCGCCAATATTCAATGCGATTCTAATGTGTTATTTCAATATGCGGTTATGGGATCGGTTTTAGCAGAAGAGGTGGGCCACATTAAACGTCCTAGAGTGGCATTGTTAAATGTAGGGGCGGAAGAAATTAAAGGTAACGACCAAGTCAAACAAACCGCAGGCTTATTAAAGCAAAGCCCAAGTATTAACTATATTGGTTTTGTTGAAGGTAACGATATCTTTAAACAAAAAACCGATGTCATAGTAACAGACGGCTTTGTTGGCAATATTGCATTGAAGTCTTGGGAAGGCTTAACCAACTTTATTATTCAAGAAGTTAAATCGGCAGCCCAAACTAATTGGTTATATCGAATTGTCGCAAAAATCGCCTTTCCAGTGTTCCGCGGCATCTATTTACGCATGAAACCCGACCAGTATAATGGTGCGAGTCTGATAGGATTGCGCGGAATTGTGGTTAAGAGCCACGGTAATGCCTCGTCTGAGGCTTTTTTATATGCGATCCGTGAAGCAATACAACAAGCTGAGTTGCAGGTTGCTGAAAAAATAAAAGATAAAATTGAAGCTGTATTAATGGAGCGCCACGAATAAATGAATTCTAAAATTATTGGCACGGGTAGCTATTACCCCAGTGAAGTTAGATCCAATGCGCATTTAGCCACTATGGTTGATACCTCAGATGAATGGATCACAGACCGTACAGGTATTAAAGAAAGACGCATTATTGGCGAGCATGAAACGGCTGCCACTATGGGTGTAGAAGCAAGTAAAAAAGCACTAGAGGCAGCAGGCATAGACGCCAAGTCTTTAGATATGATTGTGTGTGCCACTACTAGTGGTCGTCACGCTTTACCCAGTACTGCTTGTGAAATTCAAAAAGCCCTAGATATAGATGGCATTCCTGCATTTGATGTGGCTGCTGCTTGTGCTGGTTATTGTTATGCCTTGAGTGTGGCAGATCAGTATATAAAATCTGGTATGGCTAAACGCATATTAGTAGTAGGTACCGATTGTTTGAGTCGATTAGTTAACCCTGAAGATCGCACTATGGTGATTTTGTTTGGTGATGCTGCTGGGGCGACTATTATAGAAGCCAGCGAAGAGCCTGGTATTCTTTCCACCCATATTCATGCAGCAGGTTCATATGGTGACTTACTGACCATAGGTAATCCAAGACATGGTGATGAGCAATCTATCCATGAAAACTGGGGAACCATGAAAGGCAATGAAGTGTTTAAAGTTGCGGTAACTAAGTTAAGTGAAGTGGTAGAGCAAACATTAGCCGCTAATAATATGGATAAATCTGACCTAGATTGGTTAGTTCCCCATCAAGCTAACTTTAGGATCATTAAAGCCACAGCTAAAAAACTAAATATGTCTCTTGATCAGGTGGTTATTACATTAGAGCAATATGGCAACACTTCGGCAGCAACTGTGCCCACCGCACTAGATACCGCCATTCGTGACGGTCGAATTAAACGCGGACAAAACCTTTTACTAGAAGCCTTTGGCGGTGGATTCGCTTGGGCGTCTGCTTTAGTACGTTATTAATAGAGAAAATTATATGAGTAAACAAGCGTGGGTGTTCCCTGGTCAGGGGTCACAAACTTTAGGTATGTTAAGTGATTTATATGCTGAATATACAATAGTTCAAGACACTTTTTCACAAGCAAACGAAGCATTAGGCTACGACTTATGGCATGTGATCAATAATGACGAGCAAAAGTTAAATCAAACCCAAGTCACTCAGCCAGCATTATTAGCCTCTAGTGTGGCGATTTATCGTTTAATGTTAGAGCAAGGTCAGGCGCAACCTGATTTTATGGCAGGCCATAGTTTAGGTGAATATTCAGCTCTAGTATGTGCAGGCGTAATTGAGTTTGCTGATGCCTTAAAACTTGTTGAAGCCCGTGGTGAATATATGCAGCAAGCTGTACCAGCAGGTACAGGTGCTATGTATGCCATTATTGGCCTAGATGATGCCAAAGTGGTAAGCAGTTGTGAGCAAGCGCAAAGTGAAACAGCTGAAGTGGTTGCTGCGGTGAATTTTAACTCACCGGGTCAAGTTGTGATTGCCGGTACTAAAGGTGCAGCTGAAAAAGCCGCAGACTTGTGTAAAGAGCAAGGAGCAAAACGCGCATTACCACTGTCGGTAAGTGTGCCTTCGCATTGTGCACTTATGCAACCTGCAGCAGATAAGCTAGCTAACTTATTGCTTAAGCTTGAGTTTAAAGCGCCTCAAGTGCCTGTGATTAATAATGTTGATGTGGCTAACCCAAGCGATCCAGAAGCCATAAAACAAGCCTTAGTTAAACAATTATATAGCCCAGTTCGATGGACAGAAACCGTGCAGAAACTAGCCGAACTAGGGGTTGAGCAGCTTTTAGAAGTAGGGCCAGGTAAAGTTTTAACCGGTTTAACTAAACGCATAGATAAAAGTTTAAGCAGTTCTGCAGTGAATAGCTTAGACACAGTCCAAAGCCTAAATTAATTAAATAAAGAGAAACAGTATGACCAATTTAAATGGCAGCGTTGCCTTAGTAACAGGCGCGAGCAGAGGTATTGGTAAAGCCATAGCTCAGCAATTAGTAGCTATGGGCGCCAAAGTCATAGGAACCGCCACCTCAGACAATGGTGCACAAGCCATAGGTGAGTATTTAGGTGAACATGGCGCAGGTAAAGTTTTAGATGTAGCCAACCCTGATTCAATGCAAACTTTATTAGATGAAATTAATGCTGAGTTTGGCAGCATTGATATATTAGTAAACAATGCGGGTATTACTCGTGATAACTTGCTTATGCGTATGAAAGATGACGAATGGCAAAGCATAATGGATACAAACTTAACCTCTATTTTTAAAATGTCTAAAGCTGTGCTTAGAGGCATGATGAAAAAGCGCCATGGTCGTATTATCAATATTGGTTCAGTTGTAGGCTCAACGGGTAATCCAGGACAAGCTAATTATGCTGCAGCAAAAGCAGGGGTGATTGGCTTTAGTAAATCTATGGCCCGTGAAGTTGCGTCAAGAGGCATAACAGTGAATGTTGTGGCGCCTGGTTTTATTGATACTGATATGACTAAAGCATTAACAGACGAGCAAAAAGAAAGTATATTTAAAGATATTCCAGCTAACCGTTTAGGCGACCCTAAAGAAATCGCCGCAACAGTTGGCTTTTTAGCCAGTAATGAAGCCGCATACATAACTGGTGAAACAATACATGTAAATGGCGGTATGCACATGAGCTAAACAACTTTTATGTGCATAGCTTGCTATGTACTAAAGTTGAAGCAAAGTTTTATACAACGTCGAGTGGTTAGACCAGAAAAAAAGTTGGCTGTCTTGCTTGCAAGGGGTCTCTTTGCTGAATACACTACTCGCAAATTTATATCTAGCGACATATAGGATAACTAGAATTATGAGTACTATCGAAGAACGCGTTAAAAAGATCATCATCGAACAACTTGGTGTGAAAGAAGACGAAGTTAAATCAGAAGCGTCTTTTGTTGATGATTTAGGTGCGGATTCACTAGACACAGTAGAATTGGTTATGGCTCTTGAAGAAGAGTTTGACACTGAAATTCCTGATGAAGAAGCGGAAAAAATCACTACCGTTCAGTCAGCAATTGATTACGTTAACGCAAACAAAGACGCGTAAGCAGTTTTACAAACGGTCCTTTCTGGGCCGTTTTTTTATTCCCTTTTACCTACCTTTTATAAGTCGGAGGCCAATGTGTCTAAACGTCGCGTTGTAGTGACCGGTCTTGGCATGCTTTCACCTGTTGGTAACACTGTAGAAACTACCTGGCAAAATATTTTAGCTGGAAAAAGTGGTGTGGGACCTATCACAGCTTTTGATGCTAGTGAATTCAGTACGCGCTTTGCGGCTGAGGTGAAAGATTTTGATGTCGAGCAATATATTCCTAAAAAAGAAACCAAAAAAATGGATAGATTTATCCAACTTGGTATCGCTGCTGGTAAACAAGCTTTAGAGCATTCAGGTTTAACAATAGATGCCTCTAATGCCGCACGTATTGGTGTAGCGATAGGATCTGGTATAGGTGGTTTAGGTTTAATTGAAGAAAACCACCGCAAAATGCTTGAGTCAGGGCCGCGCAAAATTTCTCCATTTTTTGTACCAGCCACTATTACCAATATGATTTCAGGATTTTTCTCTATATTCGAAGGGATCAAAGGCCCCAATATTAATGTTGTGACGGCTTGTACTACTGGTGTACACAATATTGGTATTGCAGCCCGCACTATTGCCTATGGCGACGCAGATGCCATGTTAGCAGGGGGCGCTGAGTCAACTATATGTGGACTAGGTATGGGAGGCTTTTCTGCCGCTCGTGCACTTTCGACCCGCAATGACGACCCACAAACCGCTAGTCGGCCATGGGATAAAGACAGAGATGGCTTTGTTATGGGTGAAGGGGCAGGCGTGGTCATGCTCGAAGAATATGAATCGGCGGTTGCTCGTGGAGCCACCATTTATGCAGAACTAGTAGGTTTTGGTATGAGTGGAGATGCTTACCATATGACGTCTCCGCCAGCTGACGGCGAAGGCGCCGCTGCAGCCATGGAAAACGCCATCAATGATGCCAATATAGCCAAGAATCAAATTGGGTATATTAATGCGCATGGTACTTCTACACCAGCCGGTGACATTGCCGAAGTTGGCGCTATTAAAAGGGTGTTTGCTGAGCACGCAAATGAATTATTGGTAAGTTCTACTAAGTCTATGATTGGTCACTTGTTAGGGGCTGCAGGCTCAGTAGAAGCCATATTTACTATTTTGGCGTTAAGAGATCAGGTCGCTCCACCAACCATTAATTTACACAACCCTGGCGAAGGCTGTGATCTAGATTTTGTGGCCAATACCGCACGTAAAACTACCTTAGACTATGCCTTGTGTAATTCATTTGGCTTTGGTGGAACTAACGGTTCGCTATTATTTAAGAAACATTAATTGCAAGCTTAATTGGTTGCCGTATTATTTGTACCCTTGATAAAGCTTAACAATAAATAGTTTTAATGATAATTAATGGGCAAGCTGCAAATAAAATTGATCTAGCGGACCGCGCCGTGCAATACGGTGACGGTTGCTTTACCACTATGGCTTGTATTGAAGGCCAAATCCAATGTTTTGAGGCGCATATGTTGCGCCTTAAGTTGGCCTGCAAAAAGTTAGGTATAACATTTGATTTGTGGCAGCAAATCAGCCAAAACTGTTTTGAACTGGCTAAACAGCATGCAAACTGCGTATTAAAAGTCATTATTTCTCGCGGACAAGGTGGGCGAGGCTACAACCCCACTGGCGCCCTTAATGCCAGCTATATAATTAGTTGGCATGAGTTACCTGATTATTCAAACTGGCGAACTCAAGGTGTTGAATTAGGAGTAAGCTCAATTCAACTGGCGCGCCAACCTCTATTGGCAAAAATCAAACATTTAAATCGTCTAGAACAAGTTTTGATTAAACAAGCTCAGCAGGGCAGTTGTTTTGATGAAGTATTGGTTTGTGATACCCAAGGCCTAATAGTAGAAGCCTCAATGGCAAATGTATTTTGGTATAAAAACAACCAGTGGTTTACCCCTGATTGCCATTATGCTGGTGTGGAAGGGGTTATGCGTAACCAGATTGTGGCTTATTTACACAAGTTAGGTACAAAAATTGACGTTGTAAATCAGCCGTTGCAGGTTATTAATCAGGCACAAGAAATGTTTTTGTGTAATTCGTTAATGCAAATTGTGCCAGTTAAAAGCTTACAACTAGCCGATAACCAGCCGTTATTAGTCTTTCAAACTCAGCAGGTTGTGGCTTTACAACAGGCTATGCCAGATATTCTTGCTACTAAGGTGCAATCCTAATTTATGAAAACATTGAAGTGGATCTTGGTGTGTGTGGTTTTATTGGGGCTAGGTATAGCTGGTGCAGGCTATCAAATTCAAAAACAAGTTTATCAACCGATAAAATTAAGCGAGCCTAGGCTTTATCAAATTTCTAAAGGCCAGTCTGCCTTAGGGGTAGTGGATCAATTGCATAAACAAGGCTTACTGACTCATAGTTTTGGCCTAAAACTAGCCATAAAACTCGACCCACAATTAGCCCAATTAAAAGTCGGAACTTACGAGTTATTGCCCAATATGTCTGCTAAAGAGGTATTGCTTTTATTTAGCAGTGGCAAAGAAAAACAGTTTTCTATTAGTTTAGTTGAAGGGTTAACCTGGCAGGATTGGCTAGCGGTTTTAAAGGCTCACCCGCAAATTGAGATGACTCAGACCTTTACTGAGCAACTACTACAATTAGCAGAAGATTTACCAAGAAATTCAATTGAAGGCTTTTTAATGCCCGACACTTATCATTTTGTGGCCAATACAGCTGCAATAGATATAGTCAAACGTGCCCATGCCAGTATGCGGCAATATCTACAACAGGCTTGGCAAAACCGAGCGTTTGACTTGCCATATGACTCAGCTTATCAAGGCTTAATCATGGCTTCTATTATTGAAAAAGAAACTGGCGTTGCGCACGAAAGACCAAGAATTGCCGGGGTGTTTGTTAATCGACTCAGACTCAATATGCGTTTGCAAACCGACCCAACTGTTATTTATGGAATGGGTGATGCTTTTGATGGTGATATTAGACGTAAAGACTTAACCACTGCAACTCCGTATAATACATACGTGATAAAAGGATTGCCGCCCACCCCTATTGCTATGCCAAGTAAATTGGCCATAGATGCGGCATTTAATCCATTAGAAACCGATGAGTTATATTTTGTGGCAAAAGGTGATGGTAGCCATCAATTTTCAACAAATTTAAAAGCACACAACCAAGCTGTGCGAAAATACCAATTAAAAAAATAAGAGAGATGGCGTGCAAGCATTAGGAAAATTTATTGTTATTGAAGGCTTAGAAGGAGCCGGGAAAAGCTCAGCTGTTAAGCTTATCACTCAAGCCATTGAGTCGGCCGGAAAAACAGTAGTCAATACCCGTGAACCTGGCGGAACTCCAATGGCAGAAGCCATAAGAGATACGGTTAAACACAATTGGCTAGATGAAAAAGTGACAGTAGAAACCGAACTGTTGCTTATGTATGCGGCTCGCTCACAACTGGTAGAAAATGTGATTTTACCCAATTTGAAAATGGGTAATTGGGTGTTAGGTGACAGACATGATATGTCTTCGCAAGCCTATCAAGGTGGCGGTCGCCAGATAGATACCCAGCTAATAGAGCAGTTAAGGGCGATCACCTTAAAAGCCTTTAAGCCCGATTTTACCTTGTATTTAGATGTGGAGCCTGTGGAAGGGTTAAAACGTGCTAAAGGGCGGGGCGAGCTAGATAGAATAGAACAAGAAAATTTAAGTTTTTTTGAGCGAACTCGAACACGCTACCTTGAACTAGCAAAAGCAGATGAAAACTGTGTGATCATTAATACTATGCAAGCAATTGATAAGGTTCATCATGACATTAAACTGGCTATAACTAAGTTTTTGGAGTCTTAAGTGTACCCCTGGTTTAATGAGCTTCATCTACAACTCAGTCAAAGACTTGCTAAAGATAAACTGCATCATGCCTTGTTATTCCAAGGACCGATAGGTCTGGGTAAAAGTGCGCTAGTGCAGCAATTTGCCGAGTATATTTTGTGTGCCAACAAACAAGCAGATAAAGTTTGCGGGCAATGTCAGCCATGTTTATTAAATGCCGCTAAAACACACCCTGACTTGCATATAGTGGAGTCTGAAAAACAAATTGGCGTAGATCAAATTCGCGAAGCCATTAAAAAGCTAAGTGGCTCAGCGCATATGTCTGGGGCAAAAGCGTTGATCATAGAAAAAGCACACAAAATGACCGAAAACAGTGCTAACGCGCTGTTAAAAACCTTGGAAGAGCCAACTGATCAAACTTATTTGTTGTTGACTACAGATAAACCAGAAAGCATTTTGCCCACAATTAAAAGTCGCTGTGAAAAGTTAGTTTTGCCTAAACCTAACTTAAGCCAAACCATGGCTTGGGTGCAAAGCCAGTTTGACGGGCAAGTAGACAAAGAGCTTGCTAGCATGTTTTGTCATAGGCCACTGGCACTATTGGCTGAATTACAAGAACAACAAGATTTTAGTTACCAAGACTTTTTAGAAAAAATCGCTAAGCTACAGCAAGGTGCTCTTAGCCCATTACAACTTGCTACATCATGGCAAGATAACGCCAGTAAAGTACTCAAATGGAGTCAGTTTTGGGCCCGCCAACAATGTACAGTACAGGCTAATAATTCTGTATGGGCACTTCACCAGCAAGTGGTAAAAGGCACTCAGCAATTAACCAATGCTGGGGTAAATAAAATATTAATATTAACTGAGTTGCTAGATAAAATTGTTAGTATTCAACCCGTTATAAACTCAAATTAACCCTATGGATGTATTAAGTGTTTGTTGATTCCCATTGTCATTTAGACAGATTAGATAAATCTCCCGAAGAATTATCAGAAGTATTAAAATTTGCTCGAAACCGTGGTGTAGAACACTTCTTATGTGTGTCTGTATCGGTAAAAGATTATCCAAGTATGTTAGAAAGTGTAAAACACTTTGATGATGTGTCGGTATCTTGTGGTGTGCACCCTTTACATCAAGAAGACGCTTGTAGTTATCAAGAACTAAAAGACATGGCAAATAGTGAAAAAGTCATTGCCATAGGCGAAACAGGTTTAGATTATTTTTATAGTGCCGACACTAAGGCGGTTCAACTTCAGTCTTTTATTGATCATATCAAAGTGGCTAATGAACTAAACAAACCCTTGATCATTCACACTCGTGATGCACGCGAAGACACCCTAAATTTATTAAAGCAATATAAACTGCCCGAAACCCAAGGCGTATTACATTGTTTTACCGAAAGCTGGGAAATGGCCGAAGCGGCTATTGAGCTTGGTATGTATATTTCTATTTCTGGCATAGTGACCTTTAAAACCGCTACTGAATTACAAGAAGTGGTTAAAAAAATACCTCTAGACAAACTACTTATCGAAACCGACTCACCTTGGTTAGCCCCAGTACCTTACCGAGGCAAACAAAACCAACCAGGATATGTTAGAGAAGTAGGGGAGTTTATTGCAAAATTAAAAGGCATTAGTGTTGAAGAATTAGCCAAAGCTACCACTGCAAACTTTTATCAATTATTTAAGCTTAAGCCCTAGTCAATATATAAGGGGTTGTTTTAATGGGCTTAGTCGGTAGTAAATGTAACTTTTTTGCTAAACAACTAACAGTATTCAAATGTTTAAACTAGTGTGTAATTAGCTGCGGTTCGCTTGAAATTATCGGTTTTATCAATGGCATTAAACGACATTACCAACTTGATTGGGATCTGTGCTTGGTGCCAATTGCGGTCGCTAATACTCTTACTTGTAACTCCGTCATTACCGTGTAAGCGGTAATCTCCCTGCAACATCTGTGAAATCACGTATATATTAAAATTAACACTACGGTTGTTTTTAAAAGGTTCCCGCCTTCGCGAGAACGACGGGGGAGTACGCGTTAGTTGGGCAGTGTCTGCTTTCTCAGTAAGCCGATCCCTAAAGCAATTGTTTCCAACAGCATAATCAAACACATAACCATTCTTAAACCTTAGATGGTCTATTCGGGCTTAAGTAAGTCAAATTTATACCAGCCTACAAACCACAGCATTTTTTAAACTTTTTATTACTTTGGCATATACAGGGATCGTTGCGTTTAAGTTTTATCTCTCCTGAATCATCTTGAATACTACCTGTGGTATATCGCCAATGCTGGTTTTCTAAAATAAAGTCAGAGATTTCATGCATAAGAAAAATCTGGCTATCGACTTTATAAAAGGCTTTAAACTCTACTTGGGCGGTATTCGCTTGGCTAACATGCTTTATTACTTCTAGCGAGAGCCACTGGGTGTCTTGGGCACTCTGCTGCAATTCACTTAAGCTAAGTTTATCTTGTTGCGCGCTAGCATAAGTGTTGAGTACATATTGATAGTTTTGTAATTTGTAAGCAGTAAAACGAGAACGCATTAGCGCTTCTGCATTTTGCGCTATGGCCTTGTTTTCTATTAAAGGCTGGCAACATTGTGTAAATAAAAGTGATGAATTGCAAAAACAGCTTTGTGGATCTTTACTCACAGACTTTCCTTATTGGTAAGCCTGCAAGCCTAGTTGAATGCCCTTTATAGAGTCAAGGGCATAATTATCATCAAACCTACCAAGGGCCCTGAATAACATTATTAGATTCAGATGGGGCTAAGGTTAAATTAATTAAGGTTACTTTGTATTGTTCACATAATTGTTTTAGGCGCTTAAAACTCATTTCATCTACTTGTAACTCTTCAACAAAAAGATTTGAACAGAGTTGGCTGCTAATAATTTTTTCTAACCATAGCATTAGTTTTTTTGGCTCGGGCTTATTAATGCGAATAGCGTGCTCGGTTTTTTGTTTAAAACAAATCTGATTAGCCATTAAGTAAGTCCACTTTTTGTTTACGCTAGTATTTTCTTGTTCAGATGTTAGCCATTGAGCATTAGCAAAATGAGTTTGTCCAACAGAAGTAGGGGTTTGGGTTAACGCATATAAACTAGCCATAATGATCTCTCAATAGTGTGATTTTATACAGTGGTTGGGTGTACAGTAGTACTGTATAAATATTCATGCAAGCTTTTTATTAAAAATTTTTTAGATAAATATATGATCAGGTTTCTGGATCTAAGGAGTAAACAGCAATTAGGCCCAGTAATTGATAGGTTTAGGTATAAAGAAGAGGTTGTTCAAAAACAAAAGGTCTTAATGAGTTTTTGTTAAATTACTTAACTTTTTTATTTTTTTCACTCTAGCTAACATAAGAATTGAAAATAAAACGGCATAAACGATTGGCTGTAGGCTTAGGGACTTTACAGACCATAAATAATGCAGGCTTATAAGCAAGCCTGATAAATAAACTAAGTTATGGATGGTTTGCCATTTTCTGCCCAATTTTTTGCGTAATCTTGGCCAGGAGGTAATGGCTAACAGGGTTAGTATCAGTACAGCTACAAAGCCAACTGAGATATAGGGGCGTTTAATTAACTCTTCTATTAATAATAGCCAGTTAAATTGCACTTCAAAGGCGATAAAACTTAAAAAATGCATTATGGCATACAGAAACGCATATAAGCCTAATGGGCGCCTTAGTGTCATGAGTTGTGCTTGTTTTAACTTTTTGGCTAAGGGGCTAATGGTTAAAGACAAGAGCAACAAGTTAAACGCACCTATACCAGTAAAGTGCAATACTTCTTCTACCGGATCGGCACTTAACTGCCCAGTACTGGCTAAATAATAAAAGTTAACCAGTATAAATAGGCTAACAAGGTGGATAAGCAAACGTACATAAGCCATTTGTTTAGCACTTAAACGTTTACTATTCGAGTTTTTCGAAAAGCTAAAAATAACGATTTAAGTCCATATTTTGATATAAATGAGCTACTTCTGGATAGCCATTAAACAATTGGGTGGGAATACGGTTACGGTCAAATAACCCGCCAGTTGTGATCCTGCGTTCACTGGCTTGTGACCATCTTGGATGATCTACCTGTGGATTAACATTCGCGTAAAAACCATATTCGTTAGGGGCTAATTGATGCCAAGTTGTGTTGGGCTGTTGGTTGGTAAAACGAATTTTGACCACAGACTTTATACTTTTAAATCCATATTTCCATGGCACCACTAATCGTATAGGCGCGCCATTTTGCGGGGGCAGGGTCTTACCGTACAATCCTACAGCCATAAAGGCTAAAGGATGGCTGGCTTCATCCATGCGCAAGCCTTCAACATAGGGGTAGCTTATACCGCCCCCAGTAAATCTGTTTTTCTGGCCTGGCATTTGTTTGGGGTCGTATAGGGTTTCAAATACCACATACTTAGCTGCACTTAATGGCTTTGCTAGCTTAATTAATGCTGCCAGTGGAAAACCAGTCCAAGGGATCACCATAGACCATGCTTCTACACACCTCAGTCGATATATGCGTTCTTCTAAGGCGATTAATTTAAATAAGTCTTGGTAATCTAATGAAAAAGGTTTTTCTACTAAGCCCTCAATCGAGAGCATCCAAGGTTGTACTTTAAATGATCGAGCGTTGTCTTTTGGATCAGTTTTACTGGTGCCAAATTCATAAAAGTTATTATGGCTAATGACTTTAGATTCAGGGGTTGGCTGATCGCTGATCTGATAAGCTTGATTGGCAGAGTAGGTTAAGGCTTGGGGTTTAAATGCCGGGGATTTTTCTTTATTAAACCAGTTAAACGCTTGGGCTGAGCCACTTGTTAATAAAGACGATGCGCCAATAAAGCCCATGCTTTTTAGCAGTTTACGTCGGTTTAGATACACATCTTGATTAGTGACCTGATTTTCACTTATATCAGACCCCTTGGTTCTTTTTATCAGCATGTGCCCCTCAACTTTAGTTACTCATTTTATCTCTATTTCAATAGACAGAGGAACAGGGCTAAAACTTTCTAACTCAGTGCGTCATTGCCAATAGGAGAATTAGGCATAAACAAATTGGCATAGAGTTTCGCCGCAAAACCATCTGTCATACCCGAAATATAATCTGCAATGGCGCGATGCCCATTTCCTTGCTCTTGCGCCTCTAACCAGCGGTTTTTAGTGTTTTCTGGTAACAATCTTTGCGGGTCTGAGGCAAAGGCTTGGAATAACTCCATTACAACTTGCTGACCTTTATATTCGAGTAATTGTATTTCAGGTTTTCTAATCACACGATTAAATACAAAGGATTTAAATAAACTTAACCCTTGTTCATATAATGCCGGAAATGCTGCGTTGTACTTTAATAAATCATGTTGAAATTGTTGCGCAACTTCTAATATTTGTATGCTTGTAATAAAACTATTAACTAAGGCACCTATGGCGTCTTTACGCGAATGATGGGCTGGGCTAAATAGTTTTTCACTTAAATCCAATATGTTTTCGCTTAACCAACCAATATTTAACTTCACTAAAGGCTTGGCCACTTCTTCAACAAACTGAGAATAATTCACTATACCCATGACTATTGCATCTTCTAAATCATGGATTGCATAGGCAATGTCATCGGCAAGCTCCATAATAGAGCAGTCGAATGACTTGTGTTGAGTTTTTGCATGGCCTTTAGCATTTGCCTTATAACTCATAAAATGTTTTACATCATCAGCTGAAAATTCATCTAATAGCCATTCAAATGCCGCTTGGTCACATTGATAGAGTCCTTTGGGGGGATGCCATTGATCAGCCTTAACTTCTCTATGTGAGGCCGTTTGGGGTAGAGCTTGGCTAGTATGTAATTGGCTTAAATAGTTAGGGTATTTCACTAAGCCTAACAAAGTGCGGCGACACAAGTTCATGCCATGATCAGCCGTGTAGGGTTCTAATTTAGTCACAATACGAAAGGTTTGCCCATTGCCTTCAAAACCACCATTTTCGCGCATTATATAATTTAGTGCTACTTCGCCGCCGTGACCATAGGGTGGGTGGCCAATATCATGAGCTAAGCACAAGGCTTCTATTAAGGTATCGTTTAACTCAAGTTGTTGAGTCAGTTGTGGATATTTACTTCTTACTTGTGCGGCTATGCCTTGACCAATTTGTGAGGCTTCTAAAGAGTGGGTGAGGCGAGTTCGATAAAAATCACTCATACCCACCCCTAATACTTGGGTTTTAGCTTGCAGACGTCTAAAGGCGGCTGAGTGTAAGATCCGAGCTTTGTCACGCTGATAGGGATTACGGTGATCACCTTGTCTTTGAGATTTCTGATCTAATCTACGCTCTGTCCAAATTTGCATCTATTGAGTACCACTTTAATTTTGTCAAAAACCACTAGCGCTCATGTGAACAGATGCTTTTTATTTAATCAAGTTAACACTTTGACTTTTTGTGGTTTTTGGCAAAATTTTTTTAAGTTTGTTGTGCTTATAGATGTTCTTCTTGCGTAATTTCATCGAGGCTTAAACTAAAACTTGGCACATAGGCCTTAATAAAATAATCCACTTCGTCTGAATGATAATCTTTTAACATTTTATCTAAGCGTTTTTTAGCTAATTCAAACTCTTTATTGCCTGCGGATAATTCTTCTAAGGTTTTTAGGTAAGCACAAATCACATCTGCGGCTTTAACTAAAAAGGCAATGTCTTGATCATGATTATGGTGGTCAATTAAATTGGCATAATCATCTCTAAACTCTGCTGGTGCCATATTGATCAGCTTTTTTTCAGCCATTTTTTCAATCTTTTTGTATTCATCACGAATAATTGGATTGGAATATTTTACTGGGGTAGGCAGATCGCCAGTTAAAACTTCAGAGACATCATGAAACATGGCTATAGTGGCCACTTGGTTAGGATCAAGCTGGCCAGCAAAGTATTTGTTTTTAATTAGCGCTAAAGCATGGGCAACCATGGCCACTTGTAAACTATGTTCTTGCACATTTTCAGTTCGAACATTGCGCATAAGAGGCCAGCGATTAATTAATTTCATACGCGACAAATGCGCAAAAAAGTGACTTTGTTGGGGAGAAGACGTGGACATAAATCTAACTAACCTATTGGTCGAATAAATACTAACAATTAAGGCTTAAGATAATACTACAAGCGCAACCTAAGAGCAGAACAAAAGCGCATAAATATTTGCTTTGCAATATCTGATTACACTCTAGGTTTGAAACTTTTAGCTTTGTAGTAAATGTTATTAACTTAGTTATCACTTTTTATAGGAAGGATTATGGCAGCTCCTTTGTTGTGGTTAGGCGCAGGTGCCTTGGCTTGGTTGGCAAAAGAACATTACGACAATAATAAAATAACCCAATCTGTGGTGGAAACCTTACCAGGTGCAAGCCTCAAAGCTGTTGCTCCTAAAAATGGCGCAGTTGTTTGTTGCGGTGTGTTTGGTATGTTTGAACATACTGGCATTTGGGTTGACGGCAATATAGTTGAACTAAAAGGAAATGGTTTAATTAGAGGGATATCTCCGGCGCGTTTTTTAAAAGAGCGCAGTGGCGAGAATATTTATATAGCCTGCAATGAAAACGCTCAGCCTTTAATTGATCCTGATGCTGCTAGTCGAGCAGCAGCTAAACTATTTAGCTACTCTGAATATCATGTGCTTAATAATAATTGCCATAAATTTGTTTGGTATTGTTTAAGTGGCCAAGAAGTGGCATTGAGTCGGTTTTCTGATCTAAATTGTCAATTAGCAGATAATTTTAATACGCGCATTTGCTGGCATAGACTGGCTTATGGTTAAGAATCTCTATTGCCACCTTTAGATAAACAATAAATATTGTTCAATATCTATTAAGCAACTATACATTTAGGTAAGTTTGAGTAAACTAAGTTTATGCTTATTATTTAAGCATTCTTGCTGTGATCTAAATTGATTTACTGGAGCTCGCCTATGTCAGAACATTTTGATGAAACGCCCCATAATGCCATTGTAGATAGCCATATAGCTAGGGTAATACCTTGTAAAAAACTGGCTATGAGTGATCCATTTAAATGGTTAGTTTTAGGTGTAAAAGATGCAACTCGGGCACCTATGCTCACCTTGTTTTTTGGCATTATTTTTGCCGCTATTCCTTGGTTTATCACCTACTTAGTCCAACTTACGGGTTGGCATTTAGTGATTATGCCAGCCATTGTTTGTTTTATGTTGATGGGGCCATTTTTAGCTGCCGGCATGTACGATGTAAGTTGGGAATTGGAAAAAAATCATGTGCCCTCAATTTGGCATAGTGTAAAAGCTATCAAACGTAATGCCGTTAACGAATGGGGTTTAGGTATTATGTTGATGGTGCTGATGATTTTTTGGTTAAGAGTCGCATCACTCATTCACGCGTTATATCCCCCATATTTAGATGACAATCTGCAAAATCTATTGCCCTTTTTAGCCATTGGTACCTTAGTAGGGGCGGGTTTTACTTTACTGGTATTTTTCTTAAGTGTGTTCACTCAACCCATTTTAATGGAAAGAAAAGTCGATTTAGCCACTGCGGTATTAACCAGTATGAATGTGGTTTGGACCAATAAAGCTCCCATGATGCTTTGGGCCTTTATGATCTTGTTGGCAGTACTGATTGGTTTTGCCACTTGGTTTATTGGTTTTGTATTTTTGATGCCGTTAATTGGTTATGCTACCTGGCATGGGTACATAGATGCCATAGAAACCAAACGAGAGCGTCATTACCAATAATTATCTTGAAAATAAGCACAAAAAAAGCAGCTAGAATTAGCTGCTTTTTTAATGTCTGGTAAAACTAACGCGGTAATTTAGAACCGGTATTTTGGGTCAATATTTGATCTGCCCAAAATGCTTTTACAGAAAAGTCTGACTTTTTGGCTTTCTTCTTAGCTGGCGCTTTTTTCGCGGCGGCTTTTTTAGGTTTTTCTGCCGGTGCTTTTTTCGCTGCTGGGGCTGATTTACCTAGGTCATCAATCATGGCATTTAAATCTGCTAAACGCATATTCTTGCCGCCATCCACGCTATACCATCCGCCTTTAGCTTCAATCTTAGGGGCTTTGCCGTTAGCAGCTGTATATGCTTGGGTAAATGCCTCAATTATTTGCTCTTTATCTAATTTACTCATAGTCAGGTCTTGGCCTTTTATATGTTTATTTTCAGAAATTGGTCGGGTTTTATACCTTTTTTTATTTATAATGTCTAATTTTGCCAAAAACCAAGCTTATTTTTTACCTTTGTTGGTATAAGGAACCACTATGTCTATTAGCAATAAACAATTATTACACTCGCTGAATTCGTTACTTTGCCCCGAAAAAGTGAGTGATTATTGTCCTAATGGCTTGCAAGTAGAAGGTAAAAGTCAAATTGCAAAAATAGTTACTGGAGTCACGGCTTCACAAGCATTAATCGACCGCGCTATTGCCGAACAAGCGGATGCCATCTTAGTGCACCATGGATTTTTTTGGAAAGGTGAATCAGCCAATATAGTGGGTATGAAAAAAAAGCGTATTCAAGCTTTATTAAAGCATGACATTAATATGTACGCTTATCATCTACCTTTAGATATTCATCCAACTTTAGGCAATAACGCACAATTAGGGCAGTTATTGGGCATTACTAATATTGCACCCATAGAGTCAATTTCGCCGTCAGGCTTAGTTTTGGTTGGTGAGTTTGAACAAGCTATTACGGCCAGCGAATTGTCCGAATTATTAAGTCAAAAATTAGCTAAACAACCATTGCACGAAGCGGCGTCTTCCAACTTAATTAAAAAGCTCGCTTGGTGTACAGGAGGTGGGCAGGGGTATATTTCAGCTGCCGCAGATTATGGGGTAGATGCTTTTATAACAGGTGAAGTGTCAGAACAAACTATTCATATTGCTAGAGAATTAGATCTACATTTTTTTGCTGCTGGCCATCATGCAACTGAGCGTTATGGAGCCAAAGCATTAGGCGAATATATTCAAACAAATTTACAAATCGACACTGTATTTGTCGATATAGATAACCCAGCCTAAGGACGTTTTTAAAGTATGAGTAAAACCAAGGCTGATCAAAACTTTGATACCCTAGCAAATAAATTTGAACGTAATATTTATGGCTCCACTAAAGGTCAACTCAGGCACGAGTTATTAGTCCATCATTTAAATGCTTCGCTTGATTTGCAGGGGCAAAAACTTGATGTTTTGGATGCAGGTGGGGGCACGGGGGTAATGACAGATTACCTTTTAAACTTGGGTCATAACTTAACCTTGAGTGACATCTCGCAAGAAGTCTTAGCTTTAGCTCAACAAAAATTAGCTAGGCATAAGCAACTAACGCTTATTCACACCGATATTTTATCGTTAGATACTAACAAGCAATACGATTTAGTCATTTGCCATGCGGTATTAGAGTGGTTAACAGAGCCGGTCAAAGTGATTAAAAAACTCTTGGCAATGGTTAAGCCGGGTGGGCATTTGTCTTTGAGTTTTTTTAATTACGATGCACAATTGTTTGGCAATATGTTGTATGGAAACTTTGATTATGTAGAGCAGGGCATGCCAAGCAAAAATATTGTAAGGCTGTCGCCCAACAACCCGCAAAAGCCCCAATTTATTCTCGATGAATTACAAAAACTTACAGTAGAGGTAAAGTACCTAGCCGGCATTCGATGCTTTCATGACTATATGAAAGATTTAGATAAACAACAGTCGCAATACGAGCAATTAAAGCGCTTAGAAATCCAATATGGATGCCAAGCGCCGTATTTATGGTTAGGTAAATACTTTTTAGTTGTTTCGCAAAAGCAGATTAAATGATTATTCTGCGAGTAACTTTTGAATGTCGCTTTCTATATCTTGCGGCTTAGTTGTGGGGGCATAACGTTTAATAACTGTGCCTTGCTTATTCACTAAAAACTTAGTGAAATTCCATTTTATTGCCTGACTGCCCATTACTCCTGGTGCTGCTTTTTTTAAGTATTGGTAAATAGGTGAGGCTTGTTTGCCATTGACCTCAATTTTTTTAAAGAGTGGAAAATCTACATTAAAATTTAGGCTGCAAAAACTTTGTATATCTTGATCTGTACCTGGCTCCTGATGGCCAAATTGATCACAAGGAAAACCCAAAACCACTAGCCCTTGCTCTTTATATTGCTGATACAAAGTCTGTAGACCTTCATACTGAGGGGTAAAGCCACACTTGCTGGCTGTGTTAACTATTAACAATACTTTTCCTTGATAGGCATCAAAATTAATCTTTTCGCCATTATTTAAAGTGGCTTCAAACTGATATATGGTGTGGCTCATGTTGGTTTCTCATCGACTGCATCTGTGTTTATATTGTCACAAGCTTGGCTGGTTTCAAATCTAAAGTTGCCAGCTAAATGTTAATTAAGTTATAGGAAAATAATGTGAGTCTAAAAATAGCTTTTATTGGCTTAGGCGTTATGGGATACCCCATGGCTGGCCATTGTCAGGCTAAAGGTCATCAAGTAACAGTGTTTAATCGCTCAACAAATAAGGCCCAAAAGTGGGTAGATGAGTACTCGGGGGCTCTAGCTTTAAGCCCTAAATTAGCCGCTCAACAAGCTGATGTCATTCTAATATGTGTAGGCAACGACGATGATCTGCGTTCGGTAATCTTAGGTGACGATGGGGTGTTAGCCGGAGTAAAGCCTGGCGATATTATTGTTGATCACACTACTGCATCTGCTGAAGTGGCAAGGGAGCTTGCGCAAACTTGTGCTGAATTAGAGGTAGGTTTTTTAGATGCGCCTGTTTCTGGTGGTCAGGCTGGTGCTGAAAATGGTCAATTAACTGTTATGTTGGGAGGCCAACAAGGGCATTTTGAGCAAGTTAAAGCTGTACTAGATTGTTACGCAAAATTCAGCCGTTTATTAGGTGATGTTGGTAGTGGTCAGTTAGCCAAAATGATGAACCAAATTTGTATCGCAGGGGTGGTTCAAGGTTTGGCTGAAGCATTAAGTTTTGGAAAAAATGCTGGGTTAGACTGTGAAGCTGTAGTTGAAGTGATTTCTAAAGGAGCCGCCCAATCTTGGCAAATGGAAAATCGTTATAAAACTATGTTGGCAGGTCACTTTGAATTTGGCTTTGCGGTCGATTGGATGAGAAAAGACTTAGATATTGCGCTAAATGAAGCGAAAAAGAACGGATCTACCTTGCCTTTAACGGCCTTAGTAGATCAGTTTTATGCCGATGTACAAAAGTCTGGTGGCGGGCGTTATGACACCTCTAGTTTATTAATTAGATTGCAAGACAGCTAGCTAATCCATTAAACCAGTGGCTCATAATGCCACTGGTGCCCCTGAAAACGAATTTGCGCTCGATCGTATTCACGTTCAGCTCGCCAGGTTCTGTTATTTAGTTTAACTACAACTCCCGGATAAAGTCTTTTATTTGCCACCAGTTGAATATCTGATTGATAATTCTCTTTGGCTTTGTGCATTTCTTTGGATTTGGCTTCAAGCCATTGAAGTAATTGAGTTTCATTTTTAAATAACTGATTCGCTTCGTCTACACGCTTTTGCATGTCTTCTGGGATGGTCTTAGAATTTATTAGATTCATGCGTTCAAAGTGACGGGTGTTGTTCTGTTTAATTTGTCTTAGAAGTTCATCAAGGGTATCTTTTCGTTCCAGCAGGGTATTAAAGCCTTCACTGAAATCTACATTTAAATTGCTGCCAGACACCGCACCTAAAGTGCCAGCTATGACCTTATCTTGACATTTAATAGTACAAGCAAAGATATTGCCATTGGGGTTATCTACCGCACCAACTGAGACTTTGCCATTACAATTTATGCGGCTATAGGCCAACTGCCGACCAACAGTGACATCACCTATACAATTAATATCTAAGCCTTGCCCGTGCTGCAAATGCACACTGCCTTTTGACACTAAACTAGTACTATATTCGGTAGCACTGTCATTAACCTTACCCATAGCGCCTTCGGTAATTATAATGTCGCCGCCTGCATTAATACTGGCAGATTCAACAAAACCATTAATGGTGACATCCCCTGTGGCTAAAATTTCCATTTTTTCGGTAACATCGCCATTAACTAATACCGAGCCATCATAGTTGACGTTGCCAGTGCCTACATTTACACCTTTACAAATAAAGATGTCGTCTACCCACATTTTTTGATCTTTAAATTTGGGCATGCCAGCAATATCAGCAATCAATAAATTTTCATCATTGTCACTTAAAACTGTGCCATCGCCAGGTCTAAATTTAATCCATTCACCAGCTTTTGCTTTTATTACATCGCCAGTCACTGTGAAGCCATCTCTACCGTCAGTGGGCGGCATTCTGCGCAATAACTCTGTGCCTTTTTTGACACAAATGATGGCCCCTAGATCACGCATATCGACCCTAGTTTTGCCTAGGCTCTGTGGCTTCAAAATTCGCTCTAAGGCATTTTGAACTAATGGCTTAAGTTTTGAGGGTTTGCCTACTCTTGGGGGCAGACCTTTGGCGACGATTTCTTCAAAGGTTTGTCCTGGCTCAGCGTATTTACATTTGTCGACTAATTTAACCAAGCGTTTAGTGCTAATTCCCCGAGTAACACCAGCGAACTTTAACTTTTCTTGTAGGGTTTCTAAGCTTGGGTGTTTACCCGCATAACCACAGGTAAAAGATAAGATTGCAGAAAGTTGGTCTTCAACGATTTTACATTTTACTTCTGTATCTTTACGCTCACCTATACGTTGTTTAATTTCAGAGGTATCTTCACTTTTTACCGCGGTTTTGTATTGGGTAATGGCGTCTATGATGCTTTCATCAAAAATAAAATAGTGCTTAAACTCACTTTTTTTAATTTCTTTATGGATAGTTGCCGCATCTAGATTTTTTTTAATTAGTTCGGGCGTTAACACAAGATCTAAATAAGGGTCTTTTTTATTAACTTTGAATGATACACCTTGCATTGCTTTGCCTTTGTTTTAACTAATACTAAACGACTTAATCTTTATATCGACTATTGTGCCATTGACATGAATAGAATTCTTTTCGTTTTCAATATGATGCTAGTCAATCATTGTTATAAACTATGCGCGTATTTGTAAAGGGCTTTTAGAATTTCTATTTTTTCTGGTTGCCTAGCGTGTTCTTGGCTTAATTGTTCTAGCTGCACTAGGAATTCAGGTATTTTAATGCTGGCAGGCGAGGCTTCATCAGAAAACTTAAAATGGCGGAATCGTTGCCATCGTTCAAGCTCAGAATTTGACAGGCTGTGTGGGGCGTTTCTGGCTCTATATCTAAACAATAAAGTATTAAGCCGACTGTCTTCAAAAGGTAGCGCTAAATCAGTTAATTGTTGTTCTGAAGCATTAACGACTTGTTGCATTAGCTGTTTATCATGATTAGAAAAGAAACCACCCGAATATAGCGCTTGTTCTGGATCTTGCTGTGGCTGACTATTTTGCTCAGCATAAACTTTTTGTAACTTTTCAAAACACTGGGTATTGGCTTTGATTCTTTGCAGGTTAGCTAAACAGGCTTGTCTATCAATACCTAAACGTTTGGCATTGTCGTCTGTTAAGGTTTTTGCAGGGGCTAATACTGGGCACTTATTTAAATGAATGAGTTTAATAGGTAGGCGTTGTTCATTCTCTGCCAACAAAGCATTAGGGGTATACAGTTTCTCTATTATTTGTTCGACACTTAGATGAAATAAAGGAGTGGGATCTAAGGCCAAATTTAACACTATTAGTGCGTTTTTATTTACTGGGTGAGGAGCAATAGGCACTACCCAAGTACAACAGCCTTGGCTTGCAGGGATTTTAGATGAAACATGCACTAAAGGGACTAAGTTTTGAAAATCAATTAAGCCTTGTACTTTGGTTTTTTGTCTTAGCTCAAAAAGGTAATGATATAGCTTAGGTTGAGCGTTTTTAATTAATTTAGCTATGGCTATAGTGGCATAAACATCAGACATAGCATCATGGGCATCCTGGTGTTCAATGTTATTGGCCTGAGTCAGATCTTGTAGTTTAAAACTTGGTATACCTTCTTCGTTGGTAGGCCAGTTAATGCCTTCAGGGCGCAGTGCATAACAGGCACGAGCTAAGTCAATGATATCCCAACGGCTGTTGCCATTTTGCCACTCTCTAGCATAAGGATCGTAAAAGTTACGATAAAGGGTAAAACGCGTCACTTCATCATCAAATCGAATATTGTTATAGCCAGCCACACAAGTATTGGGCTGAGAAAATTCAGCTAAGATTTTGGCAATAAAATCGCGCTCGGGCACACCTTTTTGTAGGCTTACTTGTGGTGTGATACCAGTAACTAAACAAGCCTGTGGATGAGGCAAACAGTCGTTTGGGATCTGACTATAAAGCATCATAGGTTCACCTATGATATTTAAATCTAAATCAGTACGAATACCAGCAAACTGACAAGGGAAGTCTTTTTGAGGATTGGCTCCCCAAGTTTCATAATCGTGCCAATAAATTGTTGAATTAGTCATAGCTGTCCAATTGTGCAGATGATTAGCACTTTTGCCAAAAATATATTAAGCATCATAATCTAACCTTTAAGGTTTTTAGCTTAATTTTTTAGAATTCAGATTGAAATTTATATTCAAAATCCAAATAGTGTAATCGGAGTAAAAATAATTAGGAAATGTTACCAGTTAAGGCTATCTTTATCTTGTTGATATAAAAATATAATGACTTAAAACCAAGGAGTTACAGTGGAATCTCTAAAAGTTAGCGACCATATGAATCAACGCCCCGTTACTTTTACTAGCAATATGACAGTTGCCGAAGCGGTAGAAAGATTATTGCAAACAAAACAAACAGGTGGCCCAGTTATTGATGCCAACAATAAAGTGATTGGCTTTTTGTCTGAGCAAGATTGTTTGTTACAAATGATTGAGTCGAGTTATTACCGCGAACGAGTGGCTCATGTAAAAGACATTATGATTGCAGAGGTTGTCACAATTAAACCTTATACCTCTATTATTGAATTAGCCCAACGAATGAAGACTGAAAAGCCCAGAGTTTATCCTATAGTCGATGACGATGGTTATTTGTTAGGCACAATCAACCGCTCGGCTTTGCTGAACGCTATAGATCTTCAGTTACACGAAGGTTATAAGTCGGCTAGTTAAGGGCTTAGTTACAGCCAATAACAAAAGTTAATTGCTTGAATAGATATTTTTGCTGGTATTTAGCTAAGGCATCTTCTAGGATCACGCTTTTACGTTATTTGTTAGAGCACCTGTTTTTTGTCTTTATCTCAAACCAGCAATCCCATCACTATTAAACAACTTGCCGTTCAACTTAAAGATTGCCTATCTAAAGATTATTTTAGGCTTAAGAGCAGGCTAAATCGCGCAGCGCACCTGCCACAAGAGCAATTGCAGCTTTATTTAGACAAACTAGCCAAAGATATTGATCAATCAATTCAATCCTATCAGTTACGCTTAGCGCAAAAGCCTGAACTGAATTTTCCAGCATTACCTGTTAGTGATAAAAAAGATGAAATAGCTCAAGCCATAAGCCATCACCAAGTAGTGATTATTGCAGGGGAAACGGGTTCGGGTAAAACCACGCAAATACCTAAGATCTGTTTAGAGCTAGGGCGCGGCATAAAAGGTTTAATTGGTCATACTCAACCTAGGCGACTGGCGGCCAGAACGGTAGCAAACCGTATTGCTGAGGAATTAAACAGCCCTTTAGGTCAACAAGTTGGCTTTAAAATTCGATTTTCTGACCAAGTTTCAGACAGTACTTATATTAAGTTAATGACCGACGGTATTTTACTGGCCGAAATTCAAAGAGATAAGTTTTTAAATGATTACGATACCATCATTATTGATGAGGCTCATGAGCGAAGTCTAAACATCGATTTTATTCTAGGTTATCTTAAGCAGCTATTACCAAAACGTCCAGACCTAAAACTTATTATCACTTCGGCCACCATAGATCCACAGAGGTTTTCTAAGCATTTTGATGATGCGCCAATAATAGAAGTTAGCGGGCGTACTTATCCAGTTGAAATGCGTTATCGGGATTTTGAAGGGCAAGATTTTGATCAAACCCAAAGTATAATTGAAGCGGTAAATGAGCTAATGCGTGAAGCACCAGGCGATATTTTGGTGTTTTTAAGTGGTGAAAGGGAAATTCGTGATACAGCTGAAGCTTTAAACAAGCAACAATACCGCCACACAGAAGTGTTACCTCTGTACGCCAGACTTAGCCATGCCGAACAAAACCGTGTGTTTGCTGCGCATTCTGCCAGACGCATTGTATTAGCCACTAATGTTGCAGAAACCTCGTTAACTGTACCAGGCATTAAGTATGTGATTGACCCTGGTACAGCACGCATATCGCGCTATAGCGTGCGCAGTAAGGTCCAACGTTTACCTATTGAAGCTATCTCACAAGCATCTGCCAATCAAAGGGCAGGGCGATGTGGTCGTGTTTCTAATGGTATATGTATTCGATTGTATTCAGAGCAAGACTATTTATCCCGCGATTTATTCACCGATCCCGAAATTTTACGTACAAATTTAGCCTCGGTTATTTTACAAATGATGTCATTAGGTTTAGGCAAAATAGATGCCTTTCCTTTTGTGCAGCCGCCAGATACGCGCAGCATTAACGATGGCTTTAAATTATTAGAAGAACTTGGCGCCATAGATATAACCAAAGGGCGCAGTAAACTCAGTCAAAAAGGGCGTCAGTTAGCTAGGTTACCCATAGATCCTCGTTACGCGCGTATGGTTATCGAAGCTGAGCAACAAAATTGTGTGAATGAAATCATAGTTATAGCTGCAGGTTTAAGTATTCAAGATCCTAAAGAAAGGCCACAAGATAAAAAACAAAAAGCCGATCTTATGCATAGTGAGTTTACCAACAAGGAATCTGACTTCCTTGGGTTATTGCAACTTTGGCAAAGCTTTAGAGAGCAACAACAAAATTTGTCGTCAAATCAATTGCGAACTTGGTGTAAAACTCACTTTATTAACTTTATGCGTATGCGTGAATGGCAAGATATTGTCAGTCAATTAAAAAAATCTGTAGCTGAATTGGGTTTTGGTATTTCTGCCCAAGCTGCAGATTATCAGGCTATCCACTCAGCCATTGCTGCAGGCTTACTCTCGCATATAGGTAATAAAGATAAAGATCGAGAATATTTAGGAGCGCGCAATAGCCGTTTTATGATTTTTCCAGGCTCTGGTTTAGCTAAGTCTCAGCCCAAGTGGACTATGGTTGCTGAACTAGTAGAAACCGCCCATTTGTTTGGTCGCGTAGCGGCAAAAATTGAACCTCACTGGATTGAACCACTGGCCAGCCACTTAATTAAAACTGAGTATTCAGAGCCGCATTGGTCTAAAAAACAAGGGGCAGTACAGGCCTTTGAAAAAGTCAGTTTGTATGGCTTAGTGCTGGTTAGTCAAAGACGTAAAAACTATAGTCAGATTGACCCTCAAGTAAGCCATGAAATTTTTGTGCGTGAAGCACTGGTCAATGGTGAAACTAAACTTAACTTTGCTTTTTTACAACACAATCAACAACAAGTGCTGAGTATTGAAGCGCTAGAAGATAAAAGCCGTAGACGCGACTTGTTAGTAGATGAAGAGGCCTTAATCGATTTTTACCGCGAAAAAATACCTTCGACCATTTGTACTGAGGCAGGGTTTAAAAAGTGGTGGAAAAAACAGACGGCTATTGATCCAAAGCTTCTCGATTTTGATCCACAGGCTTTATTAAAAAAAGGCACTCAGCATGTAGATGAGTATTCGTTTCCTGAGGTGTTTAGACAAGACAATCTCACTTTGGGTTTAGCTTATCATTTTGATCCTAAAGACGAGGATGACGGCGTGAGCTTACTTGTGCCTTTAGGTGTGTTAAATCAAGTGAGTAATCAAGGTCTAGACTGGTTAATTCCTGGGTTGAGGCATGAGCTCATTGTGGCGTTAATTAAAGCTCTTCCAAAATCTCAGAGACGTAACTTTGTGCCTGCACCTAATTACGCCGATGCGTGTTTATCTGACATGCAAGAAGTTGATAAAAATGGTCAGCCAATAGGCTTTTTAACTGCACTGTCTCTTAAACTTAAGCGCATGACAGGTTGCGAAATACCTGAGTCTGATTGGCCAATTGATAAGTTACCTAAACATCTAAGATTTAATATTAAAGTGCTAGATGAAAAAGGCAAACTTGTAGCCCAAGGGCGTGATTTAGCGGCCTTGCAACAGCAATTGCAAGGCAAAGTTAAACAAAGTTTACAACAAGTAGCGACCCCCGAATTAGAACAAAGTGGATTAACCCAGTGGACAATTAACGACTTGCCCGAAGAGTTTGTTAATGATGCAGGGGGATACCAAATTAAAGCCTTTCCTGCATTAGTGAATGAGGGCAAAAGTGTTAGTGTAAAACTCTTTGATCAGCCACATTTAGCAGAATCTGCACACAAACTAGGGGTACGAAAGTTAGTCTTACTGGCTATTCCATCGCCGGTTAAATATTTGCAAGAAAAACTGCCCAATAAAGCTAAATTAGGCTTGTACTTTAATCCTTTTGGGCAAATTAAAGCGCTAATTGACGACTGTATTAACGCCGGCATTGACCAGCTAGTGCACAAATATCAAGTACAGCATCAAGTTCAAATTCGTAACCAAGCGCATTTTAACGCTTGTTGTGATTTTGTACGTCAGGACATAAACGAAACTGTGTTAGTCATAGCCCAGCAGGTTGAGCAAGGCCTAACCATAGCGCACCAAATTAATAAAAAATTAAAAGGTAAAGTGCCGTTAAACCTTATTTATGCCCACGGACATATTAAAAGCCAATTAGACTCGTTAGTGTATCAAGATTTTGTTGCTGATATTGGTGCAGAAAAATTAGCTGACTGGCAGCGTTATATTAAGGCCATAGCTAAACGCTTAGAAAAACTGCCGGTTGATCCAACAAAAGATAAGTTACATCAACTAAATATTGAAAAAGCTGAACAAGCCTATCAGGCTAAGTGCCATAAAATTCCAGCAAACCAAGCTAAACCTAAAGAGTTAACAGAAGTAAAATGGATGTTGCATGAATTACATGTGTCTTTCTTTGCTCAGCAATTAGGTACGCCAAGTCCAATTTCAGTTAAGCGCATACTTAACCATTTGGAATCTATTTAATTCGGCAAAAGTAAAGTTGCAGTTAAATTGCGTTGACTTTGTTTTCCTCGCGCCCTATAAACTAAAGTATATTCTTTAATCAGTTTGAGGTTTTGCATGTTAGGTTATGACGATAAACGTAATTTTTTTAGAATGATGGTTAATTCTGTTTGTGAACTTAAAATTGTAGATGACGAGTCAAGCCGCACATTGCAAGCCGTGTGCAAAGATATTAGTGCCACAGGTATGTCTTTTGAGATAGAAGAAAGTTCGCTCGAGTTAGGCACCTTAGTGAATGTGTATATTGAGTCCACTAACTCGCAAATACCTTCTTTAACTGCCGACACTAAAGTTGTGCGCTGCGAAACCCTAGATGATAATACCAGCACAGTGGGGGTGGAGATCATTGAAATGAAATAATTAAGCAGTGTTTACTTAACTATTTCATTTTCAAAGCTTGGGTTTTATAAAACCCGGCAAACTAAGCCTTTTAAATAAAAACCTTCTGGGTAATTAGAGGCCACAGGATGGTCGGCAGCTTGGCCTAAGCGTTCGATAAACTGTACCTTGCGTCCCGCATCTAAGGCTGCATCAGCTACCACTTTTTGAAATAAGTCAAAAGACATTAAACCCGAACAGCTAAAAGTACACAAAATCCCGCCAGCCTGCATAATTTGCATGGCCAACATATTGATATCTTTATAACCTCTACAAGCTCGGTTTAATGAAGATTTTGAATCAACAAATTTTGGCGGATCAAGAATAATTTGCTCAAAAAATCGCCCTTGTTGTTTGAAATCTCTTAGGGCCTGAAATACATCCATGTTTAAAAATTCAGCTTTATTGGTATCTAACTGGTTAATTTCTACATTACGTTTTGCGGTACTTAAAGCCAAGTCAGACACATCTAAGTTGGTAACCATTTGGGCGCCATTGGCAAGGGCATAGCTACCAAAGGTACCTGTATAACAAAAACAATTTAAAACCTTTTTGTCTTTAGCATATTTTGCCGCATTGGCGCGGTTGTCTCTTTGATCAAGGTAAAAACCGGTTTTGTGTCCTTGTTTCACATTGACCAATATTTTTATGCCATTTTCTTCAATTTCTACTTCGTCTGGTACTTCACCATGTAGTACTTGAATGACTTCTTCTAAGCCTTCTTTTTTACGTACAGATACATCACTGCGCTCTAAAATGCTGCATTGGGGAAAATGTTTTTTTAATGCCCAGACAATCTTGTCGCGATGTTTTTCGCCGCCAGCTGACAAGATTTGGCAAACCAAGACGTCGGCATATTTATCAATAGTAATACCGGGTAGGCCGTCTGATTCAGCTGCAATTAAACGGTAACCTGTTACACCATGCCTTGCGATTAAGTCTTTGCGGCCATCTAAAGCTGTAGCAATGCGGCGTTCAAAAAATCCGTTATCTATGCTTTCATTTTGCTCAAAGGTCCAAATTCTTACCTGAATTTGAGATTCTGGTGACCAGGCTCCGCGTCCCAGCCAAGTCCCATCGTTTGCATACACATCTACGGTATCACCTAAGTTCAAACGGCCTTTGGTTTTTTCTATCGCCCGAGAAAAGATCCACGGATGTTGACGTAATAAAGATTTTTCGCGACCTGGCTGTAAAATTACACTGGATGACATAGGATATCTGCTTAATAAATTTGGCCTAATTGTACATGAGGGCGAGACATTGCTAAACACAATTAATCAGCAGATGCGCTACATAGACTATATTCCAGGCGAGGGCCCTAAGTGTTTAACCCTTAGCACCACAGAGGTGCCTAAACTCCTTGCCAGTCAAGCTCTAATTAAAGTGCATAGCTTTGGTATTAACCGTGCCGATACCTTGCAACGGCAGGGCAAATATCCAGCACCTAAAGATCACAGCCCTATTTTAGGATTAGAGGTAAGTGGTGAAATTGTGGCCATGCACCCTAAGCAATACGTAAAGACTGATTTAACCCTTGGGCGAAAGGTGTTTGCTTTAGTCTCGGGCGGCGGGTATGGCGAATATGTAGCGGTAAATACATCGCATATTTTACCCCTACCAAATAATCTATCTATGCCTGAAGGCGCAGCTATTGCTGAGTGTTTTTTAACTGCGTTTCAGGCAATGTTTATAGAGGCTAAGCTACAAGCTAAACAAAGTGTACTTATCCACGCTGGTGCCAGTGGGGTGGGCTTAGCCGCCATACAATTGGCTAAGTTGCAGCAATCTAAAATTGCAGTGACAGCTTCAAACCAAGACAAGTTAGCTTTGTGCGAAACATTAGGAGCATCAGTATTAATTAATTATCAACAAATGGATTTTGTCGAGCAACTTAAAGCACAAAAACTGGCAATAGATTTGGTGATTGATTTTGTTGGTGGCGATTACTTAAACCGTAATCTAAAGGTATTAAATCAAGATGGCAGCATAGTATCTTTGGCCATGCTGGCAGGGCGTTTTGGCGATCCACTAGACTATGCCTTGTTGTTAAGCAAACGAGCGCGCATTATTGGGTCAACCTTAAGAAACCGCTCAGATGAATATAAAACGCAATTAATCGCGCAGTTTGCTAACAGCCATTTGCAGCACTTTGTGTCTGGTCAATTAACCCCTGTTATTGATACTCATTATTCAGTTGAGCAAGTGGCTATTACCCATGAACGTCTAGAAGCTAACCAAAGCCAAGGGAAATTGATTTGCAGCTGGGAAAATCTCTGATGATAAGTACCATTTTTTTGTTATCATTAGCGCCCGTTAAACCATGCATGCCTTTAGTTGGCAATATATAATGCATTGCTAGGATCTTGCTTAATTTCTTATGTTGCCAAAACCTATTATTTCTCGTATTGATCATCTAAAGGTGGTGGTATTGACCGGTGCTGGGATCTCGGCTGAGTCAGGCTTAAAGACCTTCAGAGACAATGATGGTTTATGGGAGCAGCATAGAGTTGAAGATGTTGCCACTCCTGAAGCATTTAAAGCGCAGCCTGATGTAGTGTATCGGTTTTATCAGCAAAGACGCGAACAATTATTTAACCCTAGTATCCAACCTAATCAGGCGCACTTAGCACTGGCTAAGTTAGAAAAACGCTTAACCCATAACTTTACTTTAGTGACTCAAAATGTTGATAACTTGCATCAAAGGGCAGGCAGTCACAATGTTCTTCATATGCACGGTAATTTGCTAACGGCTAAGTGTTTAAACTCCGGTCAAGTTACAGAAATTACTAGTAGTTTAGATAGCCACAGCCGATGTTCATGTTGCCAACCAAGTCATGGATTAAGACCCAACATTGTTTGGTTTGGTGAAATTCCTTATTTTATGCCTGAAATTGAGCAAGCTTTGGCTCAAGCTGACTTGTTTATTGCCATTGGCACTTCTGGCACAGTGTATCCAGCTGCAGGTTTTGTCGCTGTAGCAAAGCAATATGGCGCACATACAGTGGAGTTAAATCTTGAACCCAGTGTTGGCCAAAGTGAATTTAATCAACATATTTATGGACCTGCCACTACTGTGGTTAGTGAGTTTGTTGAGCAACTTTTAGAAGGATGAGTGAGTGTTAGAAAACCTACAACATTATTGGTTAGAGTTTTTAACTATAGCCAGTATTCATTTGTTAGCTGTGGCCAGTCCTGGTCCTGATTTTGCCATAGTATTAAAGCACAGTGTGAGCTTTGGGCGTCGCGCGGCAATTTTTACAAGTATAGGCATAGGCTTAGGAATTTTAATCCATGTGGCTTATTCGTTGTTAGGCATAGGCTTGTTGCTAACCACCCATCCTTGGTTATTTACCGTATTTAGTTACCTTGCGGCGGCCTATTTGTTGTATTTAGGTTGGGGAGCTATTAGAAGCCGTCCAAGTGACAATCCATCAAATACATCAGCCAATCAGGCTGAAAATAGAATGTCAGATAAAAAGGCTTTTTCAATTGGATTATTAACTAACGGACTCAACCCTAAAGCTACCTTATTTTTTCTATCAGTATTTGCCGTTGCAGTGTCTGCCACTACACCTAACGAAGTGAAGCTTATATATGGTGTGTATTTAGCCTTGGCCACAGGTTTATGGTTCTGTTCGTTGTCTTTGTTACTGAGCTCGAGCAAAGTGCGCCAGTTTTTAGGTACTAATGGCCATTGGTTTGATCGCGTGATGGGCATAGTGTTAATCGCCTTAGCCTTAAAACTAGTGATACCTAGTTAACTTTAATTGATTTTATTAGATTGTTTTGTAGGAATTTAAATGGAACAACAGCCGCAGTTTGAAAACCAAGGGGGAGACATTGAAAAATCCCTTAATGGCGAAGTGAGACTTGACTTAAAACGCATTGCAAAAGAGGCGTGGCAATTATCTAAAACCAGAAAAGAACCCTATATCCAAGGGATCTTATTGTTATTTTTTGTGGCTTTAATTTTTGCTTCTATAATCCAAGGCATGTTGGGCGTATCAGATTTACAAGCCTTACCGGCCGATACTGTGATGATGCTAAAGTTAGTTGGGGTAGTAGTTACCACGCCTATTATTGCCAGTATATTTTTAGTGGGAATTTCACATAGTGTTGGAGTAAAACCACAATTTTTTACAGTATTAAAGCAAGTAATAGGCTCATTACTGGTTATATTATTGGCATTGTTGTTGGCTGCTATTGCTGATTTAGGGTCAATATTAGGCGCCCAAGTGAATGTTATTGTTAGCACTCTAGTGTTGTTATACATAAATTTAGCCACGGGCTTTGCCATTATGCTGTTAGTAGAAAAAAAATGGCGACCTAGTCAATGTGTGATCCAGTCAATTAAAGTGTTTAATCGTTATTGGTTGCCGTTAACCCTTTTTTACATCTTCTATTATATAAGTTTGTTTTTAGGGATCTTTACCTTTGGTTTTGCGTACATATGGATAGTGCCTTTCTTTATTAATATGAAAGGAATTTTGTATCGAGAACTGTTTGGCATTAAAGTACGGGCAGATAAGCACAAGACTCAGTCTAAAGAGGCGGTATTCCATGCATAAGATGTTGAAACCCACGTTAATCACTGTTGCGGTAGTAGTTGCTACCCTGTATTTAATTGTATTTTTACAGCAGGCAACTAAAGACGTATCTCAAGACATCATTAGTTTAGATGGCATAACGATCGCCCCTAGCGAAACCAGCAAAAAACCGGTGCCTAAGTTTTCTAGCATTAATGATGTGACTGAGAAAAAACAGGCTTTTTTTAATTATTTGTTGCCAGAAATTAAACGTCAAAATGCCATAGTGTTAAAAGAGCGCGAAATCGTACTAGCACTTCAAACAATGCATTTACAAGGTCAAACCTTTAACAAGCAGCAACAAAAGGTGTTAGATAAACTAACCCAAAAATATCATTTATCTAATGATACTCCTTTACCCTTAACGCAAAATCTTGAACGTTTAGTTAGGCGAGTAGATATTATTCCAGAGGCGCTTATTTTAGTCCAAGCGGCCAATGAATCTGGCTGGGGAAGCTCACGTTTTGCTCAACAAGGTTATAACTTTTTTGGTCTTTGGTGCTTTAAAAAAGGTTGTGGATTTGTGCCTAAAAGTCGTAACGAAGATGCTGAGCATGAAGTAGCAAAGTTTAGAGACTTGTCTCATGCAGTAATGACCTACATTCGTAACTTAAATCGTCACTATGCTTATAAAGAGCTGCGCGATATACGAGTGCAGCTTAGAGCAAACAATCAACCCATCACAGCTCGTGCGTTGGCCCAGGGGCTTTCAAGCTATTCAGAGCGCGGTCAAGACTATATAGACGAGTTATTAAGTATGTTGAGAGTGAACCGAAAACATATGGATTTAGACAATTGAAATTAGTTTTTATTGCACTTTTTACCTTGCTTTGCAGCCGTACTGCGGCGGCCGAAATATTAGAAGTTGAATACGCAACATTTTATAGTCATGTTAAAAAGCTAGACTCAGAAGAAACCAATGCTTTACGTTTTGCTTTTGGTTTTAAGCATGTTAATCAGGGCAGGTTATGTAATATAAACTCTGTGCAGATTGTTACTCAGAAACAAACTCTGCCCATAGAGCTAGAAGCGTCTCAACGCTTCACTGTACCCGTTGATAAAATCTTAAAGATGGCTAAAGCACATGTCAGAATTGATTTTGCTGATAAGGCCAATCAATGTGATATGTCTGTACAGCTAGAAACCTTACCCCAATATTTAACTCGCCAATATACTCAGACACAACTGCAATTTTTGTTGGCCCAATATCAGGCGTTTTTTAATCAAATGGGTGGGTTTTTATCTTTTATGATGCCCAGTGTAGAAGGTTTAGTTGTACACATGAGTGACAGTAAAGGGTTAGCGCAGTCGCTACAATTACATTTGGATCAACAAGGCGGTTTACAACTCGATAAAGCCTGGATTGATAACAATAATAGCTTATCGCTACCACACAAACCGTTACGCATAACCGCATTAATTAATAAATAAAGCGCTTAGGGTTGTCATGTTAGATGATAACCCTAACTTTTTATCTCATTCGAGAGAATAAGCGTCTTGAACCACCCGAACCACGATTACGGCGCATGCTAGAGCGTATTTCACTTCTCTTACCCGCTAACCAGCTATCACGGCTAACATGGGCTTCTTTACCACGACGGTTTTCTTCTGTTGTTCTAAAGCGGCAAAACTCTTTATAGGCGGTAAGATCTTGAGATAAGTCTTGAATGACTAACTCAATCATAATGGCATCGTCTATATAGCCTATGCCGGGGATATTATCTGGGACTAAATCTTCTGGCTCAGTAAAATAAGCAATAGAGGTCAAAATTTCACTTTTTTCATCTTCTGGCATTTGCCATTCAGTATCTTCTAGGGCAGAAATAAGCGTAATTAAAGACTCAACTCGTTGTTTAACAAATCCTGGTAAATCAGCTTTTTCCATTTCTGCACAAGAGGCTCTTGCCTTGCTTAATACCTCTTCTGGAGGCATTTCTTTGGCCTTTTCCATGGCCGTATTCATTAACTTACGAAAGTGTTCTAAGTCGTCATCTGATAATTCAAAACTAATCTGTATGGGCATGTATCAATCCTTGTTTTTGTTGTTAGCATCAATACCTTAGATAGCTACAGTCGTTCTGTCAATTCCATACAGACTGATTATTGTTTAACCACTATAAAAAGCTTCTTTTAGCTTTTTACTTTAGGCATATCTAGCCCTAACTGATAGGTTATTTGTTTGGCAATTCGGTCAACACTGTCTCTACCATGAGTAATTAATTCTGTGGCTCGATAAAACTCCATCATGCCAAAATCACGTAATTGTGGTTCGATTAAAATATCGGGTGGATCGCCGGCTAACCTAGAGCGTGTTACTCGAGCAGATAAAATATCTAAGGAGCCGGTCATGGCGTTAATGATAGATGGGGCAGGCGGCACTTGCTCCGCACTTTCTACTTGCATTGGGTTAGAAGGTTCGGGCGACTCAATCTCGGCAGGCTCTAAAATTTCTAAACATTCGTCTGGCAATGGTTTGGGTTGTTGCTCGGTTTCAACAGGATTTTGCTCGTCATCTTTTTTAAACCATTGTTGAATTTGTTGTTGGCTACGTTTAAAAAAATCTGAGGTCTTTTTCTGGTTGTTTCCCTGATCAACAGTATTATTGACTAACGACTGAGGGCGAAAATCAGCACTTAAGTTAACTGCTATGACTACATCTGCGCCTAACATTCTGCACATATTTACCGGAACAGGGTTAACTACGCCTCCATCAACTAACCAACGGTTATTATGTAAATGTGGGGCAAATAAACCAGGGATGGCGCAAGAAGCCTTAACTGCATCAATAACAGAGCCTTCAGTGAAGTTAACCTCGCGACCTGAATATAAATCAGTGGCTACTGTGGCAAACGGTTTATTAAGCTGCTCAAAAGTGTCAAAACTAAAATTATCTTGCAGGGCTTTAAATACCTTTAAACCGCTAACTAAACCACCGCGGTGGAAACCCACCCCCATTAAAGCCAGAACTTGCCATTCGGTTAAGCTTTCTACCCAGCTAGATAATTCTTTTAACTTGCCAGAGGCATAAGCCGCCCCAACATAAGCACCTATTGAGCAGCCAGAAACCACTTCAATTTTAATTCCCATTTCTTCTAATGCTTGGATTACCCCAATATGGGCCCAACCGCGGGCAGCTCCACTGCCTAATGCTAATCCAATTTTCATATCTGCTTAACTGTCCTAAATGTTGTTCACTTTAATAGGTTCAAAGGTACTAGGCGTTGCGTCTTTTAGATCATAATGGCTAGGAAGATCAAATCCTGTATCGCCATTTATATAAGGGGTAGATTGGGTTTTTAAATCCTTAAAATTAAAAATTTCAGGATCGGCTAAATGTGAAGGAGCAACATTTTGTAGTGATTTAGCCATAGACTCAATACGGCCAGGGAATCGTTGTTGCCAATCTTGCAGCATGTTTTTAATGACTTTACGCTGCAAGTTTTCTTGTGAGCCACACAAATTACAAGGAATAATGGGAAAGGCAAGTTGTTCTGAATAGGCTTGGATATCAGCCTCGTTGCAATAAGCTAACGGACGAATGACCATATGTTTGCCGTCGTCGCTAACCAGTTTAGGTGGCATAGATTTAAGTTGACCAGCGTAAAACATATTCAGAAACAGGGTTTCTAACATGTCATCACGGTGATGCCCTAAGGCAATTTTAGTTGCTCCTAAGCGGCTGGCAGTTTTATATAAAATACCTCGGCGTAATCGCGAGCACAGCGCACAAGTGGTTTTCCCCTCTGGTACTTTATCCACCACTATTGAATAGGTATCTTCTTCTACTACTTCAAAGTCAACATTAAGCTCAGTTAGGTATTTAGGTAATACGTGCTCTGGAAAGCCAGGTTGTTTTTGATCTAAATTCACTGCCACTATGCTGAATTGAATAGGCGCAACTTTTTGCATATGCAACAAAATATCAAGCATAGTGTAGCTATCTTTGCCTCCCGACAAACACACCATAACTTTGTCGCCTTGTTCAATCATATTAAAATCGGCAATTGCCTTGCCAGTATGGTGTCTAAGGCGCTTTTGTAGTTTATTAAATGCAGGGCTTGGGTTGGCAGAAAGTGTAGATGCTTGACTCATGTAGTTAACTTATATGTAATCGTTTAATATGGTGCCTAAAGATAGGCGGCAATTATACGCAAAAAATACAAACCGTTCTAAGTTAATACAGAATTTATTGGACCCACTTTAGTATGCCTCACAGTTTAGCCATAGATGACCTTAAATTTAGATGGTCGAATAACCCAAACTTTGAACTCAAGATCCCCAAATGGCAGGTAAAAACCAATCAGAAAGTATTTTTATATGGACGCTCTGGTGAGGGTAAATCAACGTTATTAAATTTAATTGCTGGTATTCATTCTCAGTATTCTGGGCAAATTCAGGTTTTAGGGCAAAATTTATCTGATTTAAATCAGCGTCAACGCGACAGTTTTAGAGCCAACAATATAGGGGTGATTTTTCAGCAATTTAATCTATTGCCATATTTAACTGGGCAACAAAACATTTTGCTGGCAAATGGTTTTCGTACTGCTCAACCCAGTCATCTTGATACTTATTTCACACAAATTTGCGACAGTTTAGAACTTAGTCCGGTTTTATTAGCACAAAAAGCCAATCAATTAAGTGTAGGTCAACAGCAAAGAGTGGCGGTAGCCCGGGCGTTAATTGGCCAACCAAAGCTTATTATCGCTGACGAGCCCACTTCAGCCCTAGATAGTCATGCTAGGGAAAATTTTATTCATTTACTTCTTGATGCTGCTAAGTCTGCCAGTGTTATTTTTGTTAGTCACGATCTATCGCTAGCTGAGTATTTTGACCAAAAAGTGCATTTAGCGGATTTACAGTCGCATTGCAGTACAAAGGGGTAAATGACTATGTTGTCAAAGTTAGTGTTGGCCAGTTTGTGGTCGCGTAAAAGTCTTGCCAGTTTAACCTTAGTATCTATTGCCATTAGTATTTTTGTGATCATTGCAGTTGAGCAAATACGTGTGCAGGTTAAGGAAAATTTTGAACGCAGTGTATCTGGTGTGGACTTAATTGTGGGCAGCCGAACCAGTAATATTAATCTTTTATTATTTTCAATTTTTAAGATTGGCCAGCCAGCAAATAATATTCAATGGCAGAGTTATAAATCTATAGTTCAGGATAAAAACGTGGCTTGGTCTGTGCCTATTTCTATGGGTGACTCTCATCAAGGCTTTGCAGTAATAGGCACCACCGAAGATTATTTTACACACTTTAACTATGCTCAAGGTAAAGCCTTAAATCTATCTAAGGGTAGGGTGTTTAACCAAGTTTATGATCTAGTGTTAGGGGCAGAGGTGGCTAAAAAACTCGGTTACCAAATATCAGATCAACTTGTTTTATCCCACGGCAGCGGTAAGGTTAGTTTTAGCCACCATGACGAGCATCCATTTACTGTGGTGGGAATATTAACCCCCACAGGCACCCCAGTGGATCAATCTATCTATGTGCCGCTACAAAGTATTGCGCTTCTGCACGACACTCATAATAGCGATCATCACCAGCAACATGACTTAACCGAGCAAGGGCATATCGAGCCTGAGTTAAGTGCCTTCTTAATTGGCAGTAAAAGCAGAATTGGTATTTTAAGCTTACAACGCAAAATTAGTCAGTTTAAGGGAGAGCCATTAACAGCCATTTTACCTTTAGTGACCCTGCGAGAACTGTGGCAAATTGTGGCTATGGTTGAAGTTAGCTTAGATGTGGTGGCCTGGTTAGTGTTTATTACTGCTTTATTTGGCATGACAACTATGTTGTTGGCTTCGATGAAAGAAAGAGAGCGTGAACTTTCGGTGTTAAGGGCCTTAGGCGCCAAGGCGTCGGTGATAATTTTATTGGTAGCAGGTGAAGCCATGTTTTTAGCTTTTATCGGCGCCTTATTGGGGGCGCTATTAGCGGCTCTTGCCTTAGCCATCTGTCAGCCCATATTAATGGATGAATTTGGCCTGTATGTTGCGCCTATGCTTAATTTACAGTTGGTTTGGCCTTACCTACTAATTACCGTAGGGGTAGCCGCAATATTAGCCTTAATTCCAGCGTATTTTAGCTATAAAAAGTCTTTAATTAATGGATTAAGGCATTAGGCTAAATTTTAATGGGTGATTCAAACCCATGGGGTTTAATGGCCAATACATCACAATTAAGTTTATCAATGACATGCTCAGCAGTATTGCCAATGAGTGCGGCAGATATGCCTAATCTGCCCACAGTACCTATTACTACTAATTCTGCATCGAGTTGTTTGGCAAACTTGGGGATTACATCTTCTGGCATACCCATTTCTACATGACAAGCGCTGGGGTCGATCCCATGCTTGTTAGCATGTTCTTCCATTGAAGCCTGGTGATGCTTCTTGGCAGATTCATCATAGGTGCTAGGATCAAACTCTGGAATTTCTATTACTATATTGGCTGGCGTTCCAGGATAAGCATTCACTAAATGAACATTTGACGATAAGAGCTTGGCAAAATGTTTAGCCTCATGGGTAATGGCATCGTTAAGTGATAGATGCTCTTCTACTTCTACCCCTACATTAACCGCCGCTAAAATTTGCCCACCTATAGGCCAATCATGCTCTTTAACCAATAACACTGGAACTGGGGCTTTGCGCATAATATGCCAATCTGTAGGGGTGAAAATAACAGATTTAAAGGTGTCGTGCTGCTTAGTACCTTTAACAATTAAATCATATCTATGTTCTATAACGTCATAAATAATGCTTTCGTAAGGGCGGTTGTGCCAAACAATTTTTACGTCAATATTTATGTTTTCACATTTGTATTCGGTTTCGACTAAATTTACCAACCAACTGGTTCTTTCGTCTATTACGGCTTGGCGCATGGTTTCTCTTTCGTCCATAGACAACATAGTGGTGAGTTCGTAAGAAAAATCATAAATGGTTAAAAAAGCGGTAATAGAGGCCCCGTTCATGTTGGCAATCTCTATGGCACGGATGAGGGATTTTTGCTGCGTTAGTTCTGGATCAATAACAGCTAGGATCTTTTGATAGTTCATCGTATTCCTTAGTCGCTATATAGCTAACTGCTTAAAAAACTTATAAAAATTTAATACAAGCTTAATATGATTGTAATGATTATTGACCCTTTTAGTGAATTGCACCAGATATTGCGGAAAAAAGTTGGTAACCAGCAAAAACCATTAAACCCATGCCCATTAAGCGTTGGGTTGCTGGTTTTTGCAAAAACTGTTGCACTGAATTAAAGCCCAGTGCCATTAATAGCATTATGGGTAAGGTGCCTAACCCAAAGCCCAGCATAATTAAAGCGCCTTGTAGAATAGAGCCACTGGCTAGCGACCAAGTTAACACTGAATACACTAGTCCACAGGGTAACCAACCCCAAATCATGCCATAAGGAAAAGCCTGCAACGGATGCTTAAAAGGCAATAAGGATTTAGACCAAGGATGAATGCGTTTCCAAAAATACGCGCCTAGCTTTTCGATTTTTGTGATAGCTTGCCACCAACCTGCAATGTACAAACCCAACAAAAATAGCAAAACAGCACTTAAAAACTGTAATAGCACTAAGCCTTTTTCAACTTGTTGTGAAAACACATAGCCTAAGCCTCCAGTAATACATCCTGCAAGCATATAGCTAAATACTCTGCCGCTATTGTAAGCAAACGAGTAGGGGAGTATGGCAGAGCCTTTTGGTAGGGCGTAGCTAAATGCCCCCACTATGCCGCCACACATTCCTACACAGTGCACCCCTCCTGCTAGGCCAACTAAAAACGCAGAAAATATAGATAGCTCATTCATTAGAATTGTTAGGCTTAACCGATTGCTTAGGAGTTTTAGGAGCAATATCGTCGTCAAACAATATGCTACTGCCATGACGCTCTAAGTCTTCAAATTGATTAGATTTCACTGCCCAAAAAAACACAGCTACCGCAATGCCAACTAATAAAATGGCTATAGGAATTAATACATAAATAATGCTCATACTAGTGCGCCTATTTTAATAATCGAACTGAGTTAACTATAACAATTAACGAGCTTAACGACATGCCCACTACAGCCATCCAAGGCGCCAACAGCCCTGTTACGGCTAATGGTAAAATTAGTAAGTTATAACCTATAGCCCATGCAATATTTTGCTTAATTTTGGTTTTACAGCGTTTAGCCACCTGAATGAGGGGCAATAACCGACTAAGTTGATTGTCTAACAATATGACATCAGCCGATGATTTAGCTAGATCAGAGCCAACACCTAAAGTGACAGATATATCTGCTTGGGCTAACACTGGGCCGTCATTAATGCCATCACCTAGCATTAAGACTACTTTATGTTGGTTTTGAAGCTGTTTAATTTTATTTAATTTATCTTCTGGACTTTGGTTGGCGAAACAATTTTTTATGCCTAACTGCTGGGCAAGTGAGGCTACTGTCGCTTTACTATCGCCGCTAAGTATGGTTTTTTCTAAGTCTCCTAGCTGGGCGATTAACTCGTGGGCATCAGCCCTAAGATTATCTTCAAGCTTAAAGCCAGCTAATAGCCCCTTGTCATTCGCTAAAAATACCTGGCAGCTTTTTAGCTGTTTTGGTATGTCATGTTCTACAAAACTCGCGGATCCTAGTTTATACAAAGTATTGTTAATCTGCCCCGACACACCTTGTGCTACATGAGCAGTAAAATTTTGTACCGGGAGTAATTCGTGTACATGGCTAAAGGCTTTAGCTATGGGGTGCGACGAATACTGTTGTAAGCTAGCTGCGATAACCAAGTTTGTTGAAGTTTGAATACCATCTACGCTTATTGATTCAGCTAAGCTGAATTGCCCTTGAGTTAAGGTGCCCGTTTTATCAAACGCTATCCAATCTAAATTGGCGATTTTTTCTAATACATCTGCCTGTTTAACTAAAATGCCCTGGCTATTTAAATTAGCCACTGCGCTACTTAACGCAGAAGGGGTAGCAAGACCTAAGGCGCAAGGGCAGGTGGCAATAAGTACAGATACCGTTACCCATAATGCTTGTTCGGGGGCGATAAAAGTCCAAGCCCAGTAGGTTTGGGCGGCAATAACCAATACCGCTAACACAAAGTATTGAGAAAACTGATCCGCTACGCTGGCTAATTTAGGTTTATTAAACAAAGCATTAGTTTGCAGCGCGTTAATTTGGCTAACCATAGATTGCTTTAAAACTTTAGTCACTTTAATAGTTAAAGTTCCTAACTGGTTAGTGGTTCCAGCAAATACCAGATCGCCTGTGTCTTTTTCAACTAAATTAAACTCACCAGTTAACATGGCTTCATCGATTTGCCCTTGGCCATCTAAAATAACGCCGTCTATGGGGATCATTTCACCTGACTTGACTAATACTTGTTGTCCAATTTTTAGTGATTTTGCTAAAACTGTAGTAGTGCGATTTTGCTCAATTAGAGTGGCAATAGCTGGCATGTATTCCAACATATTGGCCGATAATTGTGAGGCTTTGTATCTGGCGCTGTGCTCAACATAACGACTGACTAACAGGAAAAATACAAACATACACAAAGATTCAAAATAGGTTTGCCCAGTATTGTGTACCGTTGCTAAAAGGCCCGCTAAATAGGTTAAGCTCAGGGCCAAACTTATGGGCAGATCCATGTTGACTTGCCTAGATTTTAACGCTCGAAATGCGCCGCTATAAAACCCAGTTGCCGAATACAACATAACAGGGGTGGCCATCAACAAACTCACCCAGTTAAAATATTGTTTAGTTTGCTGATCTATATGACCAAACCAATCAAAAAATACCCCTATGTTTAGCATCATAACTTGCATAGTCATAAGGCCAGCTAAACCGAGTCGTTTTAAAAAGGCTTTGTTTTCGTGCTGATAGGTAGCTTCGTGTTGTTCTTGTTGAAAAGGTTTGGCTTGATAGCCAATAGACTCAATAGCAGCAAAGATTTGGCTTAACTTAATTTTTTCTGGATCCCAAACAATTTTTGCGCGTCTGGCAGAAACATTTACCCCAACCTGAACTATGCCTTCAATTTTACTAAGCTGTTTTTCTATTAACCAACCACAAGCAGAACAATGTATGCCAGCTAAGCTAAGTTGAATACTTTGGTTGTGCTGATGTTGCTCAACAAAGTCTTGCAAAATTGACTGGTCGTCAAACACGGTTAGGGCAGAATTTAACCCTAACTCTGGGGCTTTTTCGGCAAATTCACTTCGGTAAGAATAATAATCTTCTAGCCCATTGCTAATTATGGCTTGAGCTACAGCTTGGCAACCTGGGCAGCAAAAACTTTGTTGCTGGCCTTTAATAGTGGCCGTTAGCTTAGTGTCAGTAGGAATGGCTAACCCACAATGAAAACAATCTGTCATATAGGTTAAGGCGCTAACACAAAAGCTTGAGCTTGCGGTAACGCCAGCACTTGTTGAATTTTCCATTCTTGATTAAGCGGTTGCAAAATCACTTTCCACTTGCCATTTAACGGTTTGTCTAGTGGCGCTCTGTAGTGGCCTTGTGCATCTTTTAATAAAGTCACACTAAAGTCTTTAAAATTTTGTGTGGCATGAAAAAATGCCAATGACAATGCTTCACCTTCGGCTATTTCGCCTGAGGTAATTTGGATTGAAATAGCAGAATCTGTCACTGTAGTTAGCGCTGATATATTAAGCTCGCGCGCGCGTTCGATTTTTTGTAGCACTAAATTAATGCCTTTACCTTCTTTGTAATAATCGTCAATCACCATGCTGTCTTTGCTATTAAAAGCAAAATTTAACATAGTTAAACTCAACACCATAGAGGTGGCAGGCACGATAATTAAAAACCAAGGCCAAAATTGTTTGTACCAAACTTTTACAACATTTTTTTGCATGTAAATAGACTACTTATTAAAGGTGAACCACATAAAAAAGCCCCGAATAACGGGGCTTGAAGTATATCACTTTAAGGCTATTTGTCTTGAGATAAACTGTAGACGTAAGCCGCAACTAGATGAATTTTCTTTTCACCTAAGGTGTTTTTAAATGAAGGCATCACACCGTTACGTCCATGACGTAAGGTTTCTGCAATGTGCTTGCGCTGGCCACCATATAACCAAATTTGGTCTGTTAGGTTAGGGGCACCAAACATTTCATTGCCTTTAGCGTCTTGGCCATGACAAGCAGCACAAACCGCAAAACGTTTTTCACCAGCAGAGACCAAAGATTGATCTAAATCGGGTCTGTTACTTAAACTTAAAACATATTCAACTAACTCATCAATACCTTTTTCGCCCATGGCATCTAATTGAGCTGGCATCATGCCTTGACGACCTTTAACTAAGGTTTCGGTTATCTTTTCAGGTGTACCGCCGTATAACCAATCATCATCAGATAATTTTGGAAAGCCGCGTTGACCACCGGCATCTGCACCATGACACTGAGAGCAGTTTTGGCTAAATAATCTTTGACCAATTTTTAACGCTTCAGGGTTATTTACTAAACTGCTAATAGGTTGTTGATAATATTCATCAAAAATAGGCGCGAATTGTTTTTCAGCAAACTCCATTTCACGATCATACTGACTAATAATGCCGTTCTCTTTGTTGGCTAATACTGCCGCTTGAGACTCGGCTAATGACTTAATATTCTGGTTAGAACTTTGCCAATTAATTAGCCCTTTATAACTGCCTAAACCTGGGTATAAAGCAAAATAAATTAAGCCCCAAACAATACAAATGTAAAACAGTATGGTCCACCACCTTGGAAGTTGATTGTTGATTTCGATGATCCCATCAAACTCGTGATGCATATCATCGCCTTCTTCAATACCTGTTTTATTCGACAAGCACCATCGAAGCAGCAAATAACAACCCAAAATAGAACCCAGTGTGATAACCGTGATCCAAATACTCCAAAAACTACTCATCTAATTTAGACTCCCGCTTGTCTTGTTGTGGTTCATCGTCAAAAACAAGCTTTTCCGCTTCATCAAAGTTTGCTTTTGATTTTTTACTAAAGGCCCACAACACAATTCCAATAAAACTAATAAAAACAATTAATGTATATAAAGTACCGCTAGTGGCGTAATCCATTATTTCAACGCCGTGCCTAATGATTGCAAGTAGGCAATTAACGCAGCCATTTCGGTTTTACCTTTAACCGCGTCTTTAGCTCCTGCTATGTCTTCATCTGTGTAAGGCACACCAAAATCTCTGAACACAGACATTTTTTTAGCGGTTAATTCGCCATCTAGGGTGTTGTCCATTAGCCATGGGAAGCCAGGCATGTTTGATTCAGGTACAACATCTCTAGGGTTAATTAGATGAATTCTATGCCAGTCGTCACTGTAGCGTCCGCCTACGCGGGCAAGATCTGGTCCGGTACGCTTAGAGCCCCATAAGAAAGGATGTTCCCAAACAGACTCACCAGCTACAGAGTAGTGGCCATAACGTTCTGTTTCTGAACGGAATGGTCTAATCATTTGACTGTGACAACCTACACAACCTTCGCGAATGTAAATATCTCTACCTTCTAACTGCAACGCTGTGTATGGCTCTAAACCGTCAACCGCTTCCATGGTTTGTTGCTGGAACATTAGCGGCGTGATTTGCGCCATGCCACCTAAGCTAATGGCGACCAAAATTAGTACTGTTAATAGGCCAACGTTTTTTTCGATTAATTCATGTGTATTTTTCATTTTATACCCTACTTATGCTGGCTGCGCTGCTGCTTGATCTAACTTTTTAGAGCTTTCGCCCTTAATGGTTCGATAACAGTTGTAGGCCATAATTAACATACCAGTTAAGAATATTGCGCCACCAATAAAGCGAACCAAATAGAAAGGTTTAGACGCTTCTAAAGATTCAACAAAACTGTAGGTTAGGGTGCCGTCGGCATTAATTGCTCGCCACATTAGGCCTTGTAAAACCCCAGACATCCACATAGCAACTATGTATAACACTGTGCCAATAGTCGCTAACCAAAAATGGATATTGATAAGGTAAGTGCTGTACATCTTAGGTCGGTTAAATAACACCGGAATTAAATGATAAATAGAACCAATAGATACCATAGCCACCCAGCCTAGTGCACCTGAATGTACGTGGCCTATTGTCCAATCTGTGTAATGTGATAATGCGTTAACGGTTTTAATGGCCATCATAGGGCCTTCGAAGGTTGACATACCGTAGAAAGATAAAGATACCACTAAGAAGCGTAATACCGGATCGGTACGTAATTTATGCCAAGCGCCAGATAAAGTCATAATGCCGTTGATCATGCCACCCCAAGAAGGTACGAATAAAATGATAGACATCACCATTCCCAAAGACTGGGTCCAATCGGGTAGGGCGGTGTAGTGTAAGTGGTGAGGGCCAGCCCAGATATACAATGAAATAAGCGCCCAGAAATGCACAACAGACAAACGGTAAGAGTAAACCGGACGACCTGCTTGTTTAGGTACAAAGTAATACATCATACCTAGGAAACCAGCAGTTAAGAAAAATCCAACCGCATTGTGCCCATACCACCACTGGATCATGGCATCTACCGCACCTGCGTATATAGAATAAGACTTAGTTAAAGACACTGGAATGGCCATGCTATTAGCTAAATGCAAGACCATTACAGTTAACATAAAGGCACCAAAGAACCAGTTAGCAACATAGATGTGCGACACTTTACGAATAATCATAGTGCCAAAGAAGTTGATGACATATGACAACCACACTATGGCGATAAGAATATCAATAGGCCACTCTAATTCTGCATACTCTTTAGAGCTAGTTAAGCCCATAGGCAGAGTTATAGCGGCTAGCACTATCACTAATTGCCAACCCCAAAAGGTAAAGGATGCTAGTTTGTCACTAAACAGTCGCACCTGAGAAGTACGCTGCACCACATATAACGAAGTGGCAAATAACGCACAACCACCAAAGGCAAAAATTACCGCATTAGTATGTAATGGTCTTAAACGCGAGAAAGTTAACCAGGGGGTGTCAAAGTTAAGTGCTGGCCAATATAATTGAGCCGCGATTAGCACCCCAACAGCCATTCCGATTATTCCCCACACTACGGTCATAACCGCAAATTGCCGAACTACTTTATAGTTGTATTCGGGATGAACTTGAATTGCTTCACTCATCTAATGAATCTTCCACTCTTAATTAACGATAAATTTACAAGCCTGTTACAGGTAAGAAACAAACCAGCACAACTTTTTAATATTTTAAGCTAAGCGATTGATATTACGCTTAATATATCTACTAAACCCACGTATTTTAGGAGCTTGTTGGGAAAAAAGAAAGGCAAAGTTCTCTTGCCTGTTATCTTTTTTTTATTCACACTCAAGCTATGTTTATCTTGCCCGAAAAATAAAATTGAATCGTTCTTTGTTTAACCCATTTTTGCTGTTTTTATTAATCATTTTGGTATTGATTGGTTTAGTTTTAAGTTCAAATCAAATTTCGCCCCAACAAACTAATAGACAATGCACACTGATTTCTCAACAAAAATGTCAATTAATAGTAGATGAACAAAAATTATCTGCGCAATTTTTACAACCCGTAGCCTTAGAAGAAGAGCTAAACCTAAAAATTAGTCTGCCTACAAACACAGAAATACAAGCCATGTGGGTACAAGGGATCAATATGTACATGGGCAAGCATCAATTGTTTACTCAATCGAGCTACATAGAAAATGATCAAATGGTGCATCTAGTACAATTATTTTTAGGTGCATGTAGCGAACCCAATATGAAATGGCAATTAGTGATTCAAACTAAGCAAGGCACTAAACCTCTCGAGTCGTGGTTTTTTAACTTTGAGACTCAAGCTTATTAATAATAATTAGCTTGGTAGGTTGAGAGTGTTAATAAAGAAAAGACTAAGCCTAATAAGGGTTAATGCAATCGGCCAATTCGTTTACATTAACTCTTATTACCAAGTTAATTGGAGATCTCTGCTTGCTGCCATTTGCAGACTGTCACTCTCTCGCAAGTCTTGGCATGGCTTTTCTAATTCCAGCCAGCACTTGACTCCATCCGATTCTCTTTTTCCATAGTGAACCGTCGACATGCACGTCGTAGCAGTCGATGCGGTCAGTTCTGAACAATTCTATTTTGTGCACAACAGGCTCACCCGAATCGTAATCAGTGATTTCTATGACTCGGCGTAGCGAGGGAATTTTCTGCACAGGTAAAGCTTCTCCTGTTTCAGCCAGATGTTGTTCAGTTTGTTTTCTGTTAGTGTATGATTTACAAATTGTTTTTTGATATTTATTAGTGTGGCGATACATGGCTATCTCCTACCTTGCAAGGTAGCATAGCTTGCAAGGTCTCACTAATAACCTGTTAGGTGTTCCTCATGGATAGTGATGAAATTCAAGTTTTCTACCCCACTTGGATGAAGATATTAGGGATAGTATTTCTACCAATTATGGCTGGTGTTGCAATCTGGTTAGGTTTGCGTTCTCTTTGGGAAACGGACTTAACTGATGCACAAGTCGTTCTATTTCCTATTATGGGAATTGCTGTATTTTATCAATGTACTATTGGTTTTAGATGTTTCAAATACTTTAGTACGGTTTTGGTTCTACATGACAACGGTATTGATTCTCACACTAAGGGGCAAGTTAAAGAATATGTTTGGAGTGATTTAGAGGTTAAGGCGTATGTTTTTGCCACAACTACTCAAATTAAATGTAAAAATGGCAAAACTGTAGCTTATTTCAGTGATGGGCTTCCCAACCTCAAATTGCTAGTCGATACAATCGAGAATGGAATCACCTAACAAGTCATTAAAGCAGGACAAAAAACAGTTGGTTTTGCTCCTTCGTCGCTTATTTTAACCAACTATTTTTAGCCTCTTAATGAGGCGTTGGTATGACTCCCCACGTCAAGTAAAACGCAATAATCTTGCCTGATCCTGTAAGCCTAAATAGTTGTCCCAAGTAAATTGAGTTAACGCATCGAGTGAAGCAAGTAAATTCGTCGGTTGTCCTGCTGATATCCGTGGATTATTCACCTTTCGATGAACAGCGCCTACCTTACTTATTCCGTCGTGACACCTGTCTTCAGTCTATGCTCGTGGTTCAATAATGAATAAACACTATTGCCATCCTAACGCCCTCGGTGATTGTGCCACAGCCGATGCTTGACCCAATGCATTAACTCAAACTCTTCTCTCATGCAGGCACCCTTGCTAAGCGTAATTTAGGGTTAACCTGCGGTAATACCACTTCTCGTGATATAGCCCAGATATAAGCAATCATTTCACGTGCGATAGCTGTCACCACGACGTTGTAATGCTTACCTTTGTGCATAAGTCTTTGATACCTACGACACAGTCTAAGTTGAGCTTGCCAAGCAATATCAATAATCGGCTTGGGCAAGCCTTCTTGTCGCTTTTGTAAGTCTGTGGATATATTGGCGCTATAGCGATAGCTATGTGCCCCTTCAATCAGTAATCGTCTGGCTCGGCCGTTGCCGCATTTGGTGATAGCGCCTAATCTTCGTTTCCCACCGCTGGTGTGTTCGCTAGAAACTAAGCCCACATAACTCATCAATTTTCTGGGATGGTCAAAACGGTTTAAATCACCCAGTTCCGCTACCACGCCTGTGGCTACCAATAGCCTAACCCCACGCATGGCTTGTACTGCTTTAATGACAGGATAATAACGCCAACTGGCTACCTGATGGGTTAACTCATTATCTAAGCGTTCTATTCGGCGCATTCGCTCCGTAATTGTTTGAATCGCTTCTTGTAAAACAATTTGTTGTGCTGGATGAGGCAAGACCAATTCAGTTAACCAGCGAAGATGGGGAGCACTCCAATTATCCTTAGTTTTACAGTTAATGTTGTTACGTAACAACATGGCTTTGAGTTGGTACTTAGCGTCTTTTAAATCCTTCATCGCCACTTCGCGCGCACGTGATAGGTCGCGTACCGCTTCGTCTTCTGGCTCAGGCACATAAACCGGTGTCAGGTCTTCAGACTTGAGTTGCTTGGCTAACATCATGGCATCACGTTTATCGGTTTTCACTCTATCCCCTGGTTTCTTCGGAATGAGTGACGGTGCTACCACATAACAGCAGTGCCCAAGACTGGTGAGTAAGCGGTATATCCAGTAGCCGCAAGGCCCTGCTTCATACACAAAATGTAAAGTAGCACCGGGGTACTTTGATTCAAACTGACGGGCAAGCTTTTTAATCGCAAGTTTACTCGTTGGCTGCCGTCCAAGATGCGTAGGTTTTGCCCCACGTTGATCTTCAATGTAAGCTACTTCAACGAACTCTTTGTGAGTATCAAGGCCAATAAAAAGTATGTTATGTTTGCTCATGCTGATCTCCTTTTATTAGTTTGTTCAACACAACTATTATGGCTCTGGCTTTTAGCTAACCCACGAAAATTGGAGATCAGCACCTTTAACGGTGGCTCGTGGGGAGTCATTATGTCTATGTGTTTCTCGACTTTAGGCGATAAAAACATAAATTTAATGTACCAACTTAGGAACAGGAATTACGACAAATATTGATTTAGATGCTTCGCTCGGATTGGAATTATCTATGACGGCTCCAAAGGCAACAATGGTGCAAGAGAAAAATAAAATGAAGAGCAATAGTAAGGGGAACTTTATGAAAAACGTAAAAGGTGGAATCGTGGCGTTACTGGAGCAGCTGGTTGCAGATTCTAATCCGAGCGAGTTGCAGAGAAGAAAATATGAATCGTAATTTACCTAGGAGCGCGCCGTGGGGGTTCAAATCCCCCATGCTCCACCAATTAGGCAGTAATAAAACACATAACAAGTCGTTTAAGCGGGACTCGTAACAGTTGGCTCAGTTTCGCTTCGCTACACATTTTAGCCAACTATTTCTCGCCCCTTAACGAGGCGTTTTGCCCCACGTTGATCTTCAATGTAAGCTACTTCAACGAACTCTTTGTGAGTATCAAGGCCAATAAAAAGTATGTTATGTTTGCTCATGCTGATCTCCTTTTATTAGTTTGTTCAACACAACTATTATGGCTCTGGCTTTTAGCTAACCCACGAAAATTGGAGATCAGCACCTTTAACGGTGGCTCGTGGGGAGTCATTATGTCTAGGCAAACAAGACAGGGAAGCGTATGTATCACAGAGTTTTAATAGTAATAATTAGTTTATTCGTTCTAACATCTTGTAATTCAAAGACTCCTAAAATTGATAAAAATTGCATGGCTCAAAACTCATCTCGATTTATTGAGCCTGAAAACTCACTATACAATTTACCTTTTGGTGTTGGCGAAAGTTATGAACTAAGACAAGGTAATTGCACGTTTCATACTCACTCAGTTGAAAATAAAACAGAGTTTGCATTTGATTTCATTATGGATATAGGAACCCCCATACATGCAGCGCGTTCAGGTCAAGTAGCTGCTATTGAAGATCGTTTCTTTGATGGAAATAATGCTGAAGATAACTACATCATAATCGCACATGAAGATAAAACATTTTCATACTATGTGCACCTTACTAACGCAGGTGTTACTGTTGAAGTTGGTGAATTTGTAAATCAAGGTGATGTTATTGGCTATAGTGGTGACACTGGTATGAAAGCAATTCCTCATTTACATTTTCATGTCATTAAGCCAAATGAGGAGTGCTTTCAGAATGGCACCTTGGGTATTTGCCCTTCAATTCCCATATCATTTAAGAATGCTAGTCCAAATGACAAAATACTTAATCAAGGGCTAATCTACACCGCGATGTAGTTTGCCTAACAAGTCATTAAAGCAGGACAAAAAACAGTTGGTTTTTGCTCCTTCGTTGCTTATTTTAACCAACTATTTTTAGCCTCTTAATGAGGCGTTAGGCATCCATATGAAACTCGGCGTGACTTGTCTATTGACCTTTTTGTTACTCGCATGCAGTAATGAAAATTTACCAAGTGGATCTTACGAGTTAAGTTTCGACAGTACTTTATGGAAAAATGAGGTGTCTTTAGAAGTTGACGATGATTTCATAACTTTACGCCAAAAAATGCTTGGTGACTTAGCAAACAATCATTTGTAAGGGAAATCCCGAAATGAGCTAATTAGCTTATTGGGGATACCTTCGGATAAAATGGATCCTGATGGGGATGGACCTGCGCTTTCTTATCCAACTGGCCCTCAAAGGGATAGCTATTTTGCTATTGACTCTGAGTGGCTAATAGTTGAGTTTAATGAACAAGGGGCAGCACACAAATTCAGCATTCGCGCTGACTAAAGATGCCTAACAAGTTACTTAAAAGGACGCAAAACGCTTGGCTTGCGCTCCTTCGTCGCTAATTTTAGCCAAGCATTTATGCGCCCATTAGTAATGCGTTATATTTCTTCTAGACACCCGTTGCGCAACACGCTACACTTTCGGCTATGATTAAATCATTTAAACATAAAGGACTGAGAAAGTTCTTTGAGTCAGGTAGTAAAGCTGGCATTCAAGCCAAGCATGAGCGTCGACTTAGAATGCAACTCGCCGCTATTGATACTGCGACTGTTTTAGACGACATCGACTTACCTGGGTTTAAGTTACATGCCTTAAAAGGTAAACGAGATGGAATTTGGTCTATTACTGTAAATGGTAATTGGCGAGTCACATTCGAATTTAAAGATGGCAATGCTTTTATTTTAAATTATGAGGATTATCACTAATGAATATGCATAATCCACCGCATCCGGGTGAATTTATTTCCGATGTTTATATGGAACCATTTGGCTATAGTTGTCGATTTGTTGCAAAACAATTAGATGTTTCTCCTTCAACTTTAAGCCGTATCTTAAAAGCTAAAAGTGCTGTTACTCCGGAAATGGCTTTACGACTATCGAAAGCACTAGGCCGTAGCCCTGAAAGTTGGTTATCGATGCAAGATAATTATGATCTTTGGCAAGCAAAACATAATGTAAACTTAGCTAGAGTTCATCAAATTGACTTTGCAATGGTGTAAAGGAATATAACAAGCACCTCAACTACGACAATGATTAGTTGTCATGGTTTTGGCAAACAACGCAAAAAGCCATGCCAACACATTGCGTGTTAGGCGGGCGTTATGTGGCTACTACCTCAAAGGAACAAATTGTTCAGTAACCAAAAAAACTGTACAACACACAGGAGTCGAAATTATGCACTACATACTTTTCTATGAATACGCCCCTGATTATCTAGAGCGCCGAGGCGACTTTCGAGATCAGCATATGGCTCTAGCGAAAGCCTCAATAGATCGAGGTGATTTTTTTCTTGGGGGTGCTTTTGCAAATCCCGCAGATGGAGCAGCTATTGTTTTCAAGGGAAGTTCCCAAAAAGTTGCAGAATCTTTTGCTAAAGAAGATCCGTATGTAATTAATGGTCTCGTCACTTCCTGGTCTGTGCGTGAATGGACAACAGTTGCAGGAAAAGACGCTGAACATCCCATTGTGACTTAATGTGTTTTTCAATCGTGTATAGCAGTAAATCTTTAGAGAATTATAAGAACATACAATTAGAGGCAGGTGTGATGGGAGAAATCAAGTCGCCACATAACAAGCGCAACCAGCCGATTCGCTACGCTCTCGGCTGTTGCGGGCGTTATGTGCCTTTCAGGTTTTAGTGAAAAATTAGATTATGAGAACAGAATTAAGATCAAAAATTATTGAGATTTGCGATAAAAAAATTGCAGCTAAAGGTGACAATGTAGGATTATCATTCTACGCATTTTTCAAAAATAAAAATGATAACCCGGAATTACTTATGGAGGCTGCAACATGGTGGATACAAACACATAAACTAGATCATTTCGTTAAGGCTCATAAAATTAAAGCCATGGTTCAAAGTAAATTATAAGCGTCATATAACGAGGCGTAATGCAGCTTGTGAAAACGCTGCATAACAAAAAGCAGAAGGTAAAGCCTGCAAATTTATACACCTCATTACCGTACAGGCGGTAACCTCCATCAATAAACTGTTTTGCTAATTTAGATATTTAGGTTATTTCACAGATGTGGCAGTGGGTTCCCGCGTTCGCGGGAAGGACGAAGGTAAAAAGGGTGGTATAACGGTGAAAAGCATTGTCTGTACTAGCTCAGTAACCAGCACCTAAAATTAAATTTAGCTAAAAAAAAAGGGGCTTATTAAAGCCACTTTTTTAACCACTTACATTTGAGATTGTAAATAATTTGGTAGGCCAAGTCGTTTAATTAAACCTAGTTGTTGTTCTAACCAGTAAGCGTGATCCATTTCGGTGTCTTCTAGTAACTCCATTAGCATGTCGCGGGTTACGTAGTCTTGTTCTTTTTCACACAAACTAATGGTGTTTTTTAAGGCCTTGGTTACTTCGTATTCAACTCGTAAATCACTTTCCAGCATAGATGGTACATCAGTACCAATCTTTAAGCCTTCTCGGTTTACCATGTTAGGTACGCCCTCTAAAAACAACATACGCTCGATAAGCTTAGTGGCATGGCCTTTTTCATCTTCAAATTCGTGAGCTATGCGCTCGTATAATTTATTTAGTCCCCAATCTTGGTACATTTGTGAATGAATAAAGTATTGATCCATGGCTGCCAATTCGTAAGCGAGTAGGGTGTTTAGTTGTTCAACAATAGTGTTTTTACCTTGCATGTTAATCGTCCTCTACTTGGCTTTGTAAATAATTTTCTAACCCTAAATGTTTAATTTGATGTTGTTGGGTTTCAATCCAATCGATGTGATCTTCTTCGTAAGATAAAATAGACTCTAATAAATCGCGAGATACAAAGTCTTGCGCTTGTTCACATTGTTCAATGGCTTTTTTAAGTACAGGAAGCTGAGAGTATTGAAAACTCATATCACAACTCAACATTTCGTTAGTGTCTTCGCCAATCATTAACTTGCCCAACATTTGTAGGTTAGGTAAGCCTTCTAAAAACAAAATTCGTTCAATTAAATCGTCAGCTTGTTTCATGTCTTTAATAGACTTTTTGTAACTGACTTTGTTGAGTTTTTCGAAGCCCCAGTTTTTATACATTCTGGCATGTAAAAAATATTGATTAATAGAGGTTAACTCTATGGTCAATATTTCATTGAGTGCCGCAATTATGTGTTTTTCACCTTGCATATCGAATCTTGCCTTTTAACCAAACGGATGACCTAGAGTATAGTAGGTCGTTAGGCACAACACCACATTAAAAGGCGGTTTTTCCTTATAAAACAATGTGATACATAATGATAATTATTATCGTTACAATACGCGTTAGGTTTTTTGATAGTTAGGTAGTAGCTGTAAACTTTCTTCAGCAAAACCGGTTCCTGCTTCGGTAAAGAAGTTAAACACTTTGTCAGAGCCAGCATCTATTAACGGTTGAATTTGATCTTCGTATCTAGCAATTGAGGCAATTTTACCTTTAAAGTTTGCATGTTGTAATTGTTCGGTGATGTTACAAATATCTGCAATAGAAGGTAAAGCCAACAAAATTAGTTGTACTTGACTTAAGTCCATATTCTCCCATAAATCGGCGTCTTCACCGTCGCCAACTATGGCCTGAAAGCCAATAGACTTTAGATGTTTTACCCGGGTAGGGTCGGCATCCATTCCCCATACTTTTTCGCCCACTAACGAATTAAGTGAGGTATAGGCACCTTTACCAACACGCCCCAGTCCAATCACAATGATTTGTGCGCCAACAGGCTGTAAATACACATCATCTGGCAGCCTAATGGGGTTTTCAAAAGATTTAAGTTTGTTTTTATAAAGGGTGTATTGATTGTGTGAAGACTTATAAATAAGCCCGGTTAAAACAAAAGAAAATGACACAGCTAAAGCTAACACCACTAACCACTCGGCCGTTATCCAGCCAAGGTTAACTAACAATGCCACTACTATTAAGCCAAATTCGCTGTAGTTAGATAACACTAAACTTGCTAAATAGCTGGTTCTTGCGCGTAATTTTAATAGCGTAAATAAGGCAAAAAACAGGCTAAATTTAATTGGGATCAATATACACAATAATAGGGCGGTTAGTGTTAGTTCTAGAGTTGGTAGGGCACTAAAGCCTATGGTTAAGAAAAAGCCAACTAAGAATATATCTTTAAAATTCATTAAGGCTTTAGACATTTCGGTACTTTTTGAATGGGTTGCGATTAACATGCCCACTATTAATGCGCCTAAATCACCTTTAACTCCCACTAGCTCAAATAACTCGTATCCACCCAAGGCAAACATAAAGCCGGCTAATGTCAGTAATTCACCGTGACCTACACGGTTGATCACCATAGACCAAATAGGTTTGCAGAAAAACAGTAAGAACAATAAAAACGCCCATACCGAAGGCACTTTACCTGTGGCTATTACTAAAAACACCACGGCAAAAATGTCCTGCATAATTAAAATACCAATGGCTAACTTGCCATGGCGGGTTTTTATTTCGCCGCTTTCTTCTAAGATTTTTACAATACAAACCGTGCTACTAAAACTTAAAGCAAAAGCGAGTAGGGCGTGGGTTTGCCAGTCTAATTGGCTAAAAGGGCTTAACCCTAGCCAGGCAATGCCGACAAAAATAAGATTACCAATAGTGACCCACAAAACTGTGTGGGTAACACTGCCTAACCAAACTTCGGTTTTATATAAATCTCTAACATTTAACTTAAGCCCAATAGTAAATAACATCAGGGTAATGCCAAGGTTGGCAATAGATTGCAGGGCATCTGTAGATTCAAAGCCCAAATAATTAAGCGCAAATCCAGCCGCCAAGTAGCCGATTAAAGGAGGTAAATTAATTTGTTTTAAAGCAAAACCACAAAAAAATGCTAAAAGTATGAATGCAAATTCCATATGTACTCGGCAACAATAAGGTGTACCACTATGGTAACGAATTTATTTAGGAATGCTAGACGACTGCCTGCACTTAGTCAGATCTGGTATAGATTGATTATTAATTTATTTGATTAGAATCTAATAAGTCGGCTAACTGATTTAATTCTTCGAGAAGTTTGTTTTCTTTTATTTTTAGTTCACCTAATTCGAAGGTGATTTCGGTTTCTCTGCGTTTAACTTGTTCGTAAGACATAAACTTAGATTTTGGCTTTTCTGAGTCGACTTGTTGAGCTGCACGTTTTGTTCTTTCAGCTCTGTCTAATAATTCAAGTTTTTCAGCAAACCTAGTTAACGAATGCATGTTTACACTTATGCCAAGGTCAGAGCATTGATCAAAAATTAGTTGATAGGCTTTGTAGTTGTTTCTACGAATAAGTGATTTAACCACTTCAACTTTTTCGGACTTAGAATTACTGCCTAACATATTTACAACCAAATTATCCTGTGGGTGATGATTAGCACTAACTGAATGTTACCAGCGTTAGACTACCAAAAATACTAAGGTAACAACTAACAAAAGTTTTTTAGTTTACGTTTTTTATAAACAGCAGAATAAATTAATCCTTTATTAGAAACCATTTTGTTTAGCTTTTTCTCATAAGGCAGCAAAAATAGGGCTTAGAGCAGGTGAACTTAAGACTAACCTTATGTTTATAAAACTGCTTTAATACTCAATTTAACATAATATACATTATACGAACTTAAGTGTGATGTTAATTATGGTGACTTTAACTTTGCTTATGTAAGTCTTACCTCAATACTTTAATTGTTATGCAAGGCCAATTTGGGTTTAAAACTTGGCCTTTTATTTCATAACTAACTATTAAACTAGTTTTTTAGCTAACAAGTTATCAAGTCCAAATTTACCGGCTCCAGCAAACAGCAAAGACACACTTATGGCTAATAGAGTTAAACCAAACTCATAACCGTTGTTTGACATAAATAAGCCGTTAACAAAGTGCACCGAAAATATGGCTACTAGCATGGTAATTGATAACACCAAGGCCGCAGGACGTGTAAGTAATCCCAAGATTAAAAATAAGCCACCAAAAAACTCAGCGCTACCAGCCAATAACGCCATTAAATAACCTGGCTCTAACCCGATTGATCCCATCCATTGACCTGTACCTTCAAGGCCATAACCGCCAAACCAGCCAAATAACTTCTGTGCGCCATGAGCCGTAAAAATAATGCCAGCTGGTATACGTAACGCTAATGCAGCATAACCAGATTGAGATTCAGATATTTTTTGTAAAAATGCTTTCATGTTGATTTCCTTAGATTTGTAAAAACTGATGGTGACATTTCGACCACTAGTTTGTTTAAAGTTTAACCTTTTGGATCTGTTGCTTAGCAGTTGCCAGTCTTTCTTCGTTGCCTGGCATATTTAGGCCTTCGGCATATATAAAGCTGATATCTTGAATGCCTAAAAAAGCAAAGTAACTTTCTAAATATTGAGTTTGAGAGTCACTGGCTGTACCCGCATACATGCCACCTCGAGCGGCAAGTACTAGTACTTTTTTATGGTTTAACAAACCTTCAGGACCATTTTCGGTGTAGCGAAAAGTGACACCAGCTCTGGCCACGCGATCAGCCCAAGCTTTAAAGGTTGAAGGCACTCCAAAGTTGTACATAGGCATAGCAACCAATATGGTATCGCTGGCTTTTAGTTCTTCAATTAGGCTGTCAGACAGTTTGGCAAGTTGTTGTTGCTCGTCAGTGCGCTCAGCCTCGGGTGTTGCCCAAGCAGCCATTTCAACCTGTGTTAAATGTGGCAAACTATCTTTGGCTAAGTCACGCTCAACTACTTTCACTTCTAAGTTTTCGGCTAGGTTAGTTTTAAACTCCTGTGCCAAAATATTAGATTTTCCCTGCTCACCATTTAATGATGATTTAATGATTAAAATGTTATGCATTATAAACCTCTTGGTTTTAGAAATTTGTTTTGAAAAAACGATAGAAACATTATTAGCTAAAATTCAGAAGAACAAAATCGGTAAAAAAAGCACAAACCATTCGATTTTATAGAACATATTTATGATAGGTTTTATAGCCTTTGCATAATTTCGTTCTTTTCAAGTGTGTGTTTTGTTAGGTTATTGATAGTACTGTTAGCTTAAAGAGAATGTTATTGTTCTCTCAGCAAACTTTTGGCCTTAATTGTTTTTACAAAACCAAAAGCGTCGGCAAGGCAAGTTACACACTAAGCTTCAATTAAATCAAAGGAGTTAAACATGGCTACAGTACTCAACGCAAAAGAGCATGACTTGGGAGGTTTAATCGTAAAACGAGTATTACCTCATCCAGAAAAAACCATGGTCGGGCCCTTTATATTTTTTGATCAAATGGGGCCTGGAGACTTTCCCGCAGGCAAAGGGATCAATGTAAGGCCGCATCCACACATTGGTTTATCTACTTTGACCTATCTTTTTGAAGGTAGTATTTTGCACCGTGATTCACTGGGCAATCATAGTGAAATTCACCCTGGTGATGTGAATTGGATGACCTCAGGTAAAGGCATAGTGCATTCAGAGCGAGAGTCGTTAGAAGTTAGAGCCAATCCTCACGCCATTAGTGGCTTACAGTGTTGGGTGGCCCTGCCAGAGCATATGGCTGAAATAGAGCCAGCTTTTACTCATGTCAAAAAACATGCATTACCGCATTATATTCATCAAGGTGTAATGATGCGTTTAATTGTGGGTGATGCTTATGGAATGAGTTCACCGGTAAAGAGTTATTCACCTATGTTTTACCTTGATGTGGTGGCAAGCAAAGATAGCAAAATCACTAAGCCCCACCCTACTCAAGAAACTGCGGTCTTTCCTATCAGCGGAAAAGTTAAAATCAAAGGCAATACTTATGGTCCTAGTGAATTTGTGTTGTTAGACGAGAGTGACGATGAAATCACCTTGCTTGAAGATGGTCGCTTTATTTTGCTTGGTGGTGAGAAGTTGGCAACAGTCCCCTACTTGCATTGGAATTTTGTGGCATACACTAAAGCGCGAATGGAACAAGCCAAAACAGATTGGAGAAATGGTAAGTTCCCCACTATTCCAGGCGATGACAAAGAATTTATCCCGCACAATTAACCTTAGATAAAACAAGCAATTTCTGGAGTAGTTAATGCTTAGAATTTCTTTAGAACAGTGGCGTATGTTTCATGCGGTAGTGAAGTTTGGTGGATTTAACCAAGCGTCACAAGGCGTGCACAAAAGCCAATCTAGCATTCATAATGCAGTGCGAAAAATAGAAGAATCCTTAGGGGTGAAGCTGTTTTCAATTAATGGCCGCAAAACCGTATTAACCGAAGCTGGCGAAATGATCCTCAGGCGTTCAGACTATTTGCTGCAAGAAGCCAAAAAAGTTGAAGCCATTGGCGAAACCTTAAGCCAAGGTGTCGAAAGCCAATTAAGAGTAGTAGTAGACGAAGTTTTCCCCCGAACCATACTTTACCAAGTGTTTGAGAGGGTATCTGAGCAATACCCTTTAGTTCAAATTGAGTTATTTGAGTCTATTTTAAGTGGCGCGAATAAAATGCTAGAGAACGATGAAGTTGAAATTGCCATATCGCCCTACTCACTTGGCCCGGGGTTAAGTGAAGGGTTATGCCATATTAGCTTTGGTGCGGTGGCAAGCCCAGCGCATGCGTTACACCAAATCGACCGAAAGTTAACCTTAGAAGATCTTAAAAGTTATCGGCAGATAGTAGTCAGAGACTCGATTCAGCTGAACAAGCAAAATCGGGCCAATGAAGGTTGGTTAAAGTCCGATCAACGCTGGACCGTTAGCCATATGCAAAGCTCCATTGATATGATTTGTAACGGCTTGGGATTTGCGTGGTTGCCCTTGAACTTAATTGAAAAACATTTAAAAAATGGCCAACTTAAACCACTACAAATAGAAGGCAATAGTCAGCGCTCTCACCAGTTGTATTTATCATTCAAAGATGGCGATTGTCTTGGCCCTGTGGGCAAATATTTCTTAGACAAAATAAGAGATTTATGTAGCAATTCCCCTCATGTTTAGCATAAAGCCTATTCGTTTAATTCGAATGAAAGGCGCGAATATTTCTAATTTTAATCGCCTGACAATAACACTAGTATGTTTTGCATAAACTCAATGGGAGAAACTTATGAAATATATTAGAAGATCAGCAGAACGAGGCGAAGCCAACTTTGGTTGGTTGCACAGCAAACACAGTTTTTCTTTTGGCAATTACCACGATCCTAAACATATGGGGGTGTCGGTTTTACGTGTCATTAACGATGATATGGTCATGCCTAGTCAAGGCTTTGGTAAACACGGTCACCGAGACATGGAAATTATTTCTTATGTGATCGAGGGCGCCTTACAACACGATGATAGCACGGGTAACAGCTACCAAGTGCCAGCCGGTGACGTGCAACGTATGAGTGCCGGTAGTGGTGTGATGCACTCAGAATTTAACGCATCAGACACAAATCCAGTAAAGTTCTTACAGATTTGGATCCAACCCAATGTGACTGGCATTGCGCCAAGTTATGAGCAAAAAACTTTGCCTCAACTAGGGCCTTTAACCACTTTAGTTAGCCCTAATGGTAAAGATGACTCACTGTCAATTAATCAAGATGCCAGCATCTCGCGCTTGGTTTTAGACAAAGGCCAAACCTTTAATCTGGAAACTGCAAAACGTATTGGTTATTTGCATATAATCAAAGGGCAATTAACGGCTGACGGTCAGAGCTTTGAATCCGGTGATGCTTTTGCTTTAGAGCCACAGCAATCACTTGAAATTAGGGCTAAAAACAGGCTTGAAGCCTTGTGGTTTGATTTACCACAAACCTAGTTTGGCAAAACTACAAAGGAGCTAGGCAAAATCGACATATCTACCATTTTACTTATCGCTATTGTGGTGATGCTTATCGGCATATCTAAGTCTGCATTTGCAGGGGCACTGGGCGTATTTGCCGTGCCTCTTTTAATGTTTAAATTGTCTGCAGTAGAAGCCATAGCACTGATGCTACCCTTACTCATTATTGCCGATGCAATGAGTTTAAAGAGCTTTTGGAATAAGTGGGACAAAACCCTACTAAGATCTTTGATCCCTGGGGCAATAATTGGGGTGTTAATAGCCAACTTAGTCATGGAGCATATTAATGCCAATTTCTTAGGTTTAATCATTGCATCTATATGTATTATGTTTGCCATTAAAAACCTATGGTTTAAACAGCTTAAATTAAGCATTCTTAATAACCGCTTAGGCGCTTATTGTATGTCGGCTACCTCAGGTATCACTAGTACCTTAGTGCATGCAGGTGGGCCACCTTTAATCATTTATTTTACCGCCATTGAACTTGCCCAAACCAAGTTTGTTGCCACCGCTGCTGCAGTCTTTGCCATAATGAACATTCTTAAATTAATAGGCGCGCTATCTTTGGGGCTATTGTCACTGGATACAGTGGTAACTGCCATGGCGTTTTTCCCATTGGCGATGTTAGGTAATTGGTTAGGAGTAAAAATTAATCAAGGTTTAGACAAACAATTATTTTTAAAAGTGATGAACTATTTACTTCTGATGTTAGGCATTTGGTTAGCTATTAAGTAACTGATTAACTGCAAGTTAAATTACTTTATAGAACCACTAATATTATGAATATCTAGCATCATTCCAGATTTAACACATCAGGGCGACAAACAAACCAAGGCTTCTTTTCTTCTAAGCTTTAGCAAAAGCTAATGTAGCTTGTACAGCCAAGTTCCATTTATCTAATAGTTGCTCTCGAATGTTGTTATCAAGTTTAGGTGAAAAGGTTTTATCAATGGTTTTGTGTTGTGCAATGCTTTCTAGGTTTTCATAAATACCTATTTGCAATCCAGCTATAAAGGCTGCACCTTGAGCGGTAGATTCCATCATAGATGGTTTTAAAACTTCTAATTGTAATATGTCACTTAAAAACTGACACAGCCAGTCGTTGGCTACCATGCCACCATCAACCCAAACTTTGCTGGCTTGCTGGCCATCTTTTTGCATTGCTTGCATTAATTCATGGGTTTGATAACACACGGCTTCGAGCGCGGCTCTTGCTAAATGAGCTGGTGTTGTGTCTCTGGTCATGCCAAATAAACTGGCGCGCGCATTTGGCTGCCAATGGGGTGCGCCTAATCCTGTAAAGCCTGGCACTAAAAACACGCCGTGCTGATAATCTAGTGATTCAGCTAACGCTTGGCTTTGTTTGGCGTGGTCTAACACCCCTATTCCATCGCGTAACCATTGCACGTTAGCCCCAGCAGTAAAAATGGCGCCTTCAAGGGCATAAGTGGTAGTGTTTTTTAATCGGTAAGCAACAGTAGTGAGTAATTTGTGTGATGAGTTAACCGCTTGCTTGCCAGTATTTAGCAGCGCAAAACAGCCGGTGCCATAAGTACTTTTAATATCACCTTTATTAAAGCAAGATTGGCCAATAAGGGCGGCTTGTTGGTCGCCGGCAACACCAGTTATTGGTAAGCTTTGGCCTAATACTTTTGCACTTGAGTGACCAAAGTCATCAGCGCAATCTTTAACTTTAGGCAACATAGCTTCGGGTATGTCAAAAAAGTTCAGTAATTCTTTATCCCAAGTTTGTGTATGAATATTAAATAGGTTGGTTCGGCTTGCATTCGTTGCATCGGTAAGGTGTTGTTGGCCATCTGTTAAGCGCCAAATTAAGAAGCTATCAACAGTTCCAAAGGCTAATTTACCTTCTTGCCCTAAGGCTCTGGCACCTTCTACATGATCCAATATCCATTTAATTTTGCTGGCAGAAAAATACGGGTCTAATAACAAACCGGTTTTTTCTCTAATCTTTGCTTCAAAGTCTTTGTTTTGATTACAAAATTCTGCGGTGCGTCGGTCTTGCCAAACAATGGCAGGATAAATACATTTACCTGTTTGTTTATTCCAAACTAAAGTGGTTTCGCGCTGATTAGTAATGCCAATACACTTTACTGAATAACCTTGGTTTTCTGCGTCTTGTAGGGCTGTTTTGCAAGAGGCTAAAGTGGAGCTAAATATCTCTTCGGGATCATGTTCTACCCAGCCATTATTAGGGTAATATTGCTTAAATTCTTGTTGGGCACTGGCCACTTTTTGTCCATCTACCGCAAACACTATGGCGCGTGAAGAAGTGGTTCCTTGATCTATGGCTAAAATGGCTGTTTTTTTCATCTAAGACTTCGCTCAGTTGTTTTTGTTAAAGTTATCACAAGATAATTCTGCATAGCTGTCAATATAAAGCTTTCACCTTGTAATGTTAAACTCTTGTTAGGCATAGTAAAGTGAGCTAGAGCTTAACAACATAATAGCTGCCAGGATAAGCAATGCTTCTTAGACAAACCAACATTAACAAACTTAAAGAACAATGTTTTGATGTGTTAATTTTAGGCGCTGGTATTAATGGTGCGGTTTCAGCAGCGAGTTTGGCCAGAAAAGGCTTAAAGGTTGCGTTAATAGACAGAGGCGATTTTGCCGGTGAAACCTCGTCAAACAGTTCTAACTTAGCTTGGGGTGGGATCAAGTATCTTGAGAACCACGAGTATTTATTAGTTAACAAGCTTTGTAAAAGTCGCAATCATTTAATGCGCAGCTATCCCTCTACAGTGCAAGAAATCCGCTTTTTAACAACCTTACAAAAAGGGTTTAGATTTCCAGCTTGGTTTGTTTATTTAGGCACCCTAACCTACTGGCTTATGGGGCGCTTTTTTACACAGGCACCACAATTTTTAACGGCCAAACAAATCAAACAAAAAGAACCCATAATCGACATTAGTCACGCCCAAGGTGGTTTTGAGTATTCTGATGCGTTTTTACACGATAATGATGCGCGATTTGTTTTTAATTTTATTCGAGGCGCCCTAGATAACGGCGCAAGCATAGCTAATTATGTTGAGGCCGAGCGCTGTGAAAGAATCAACAATCTTTGGCATACTCAGGCTAAAGATAATATCTCTAATGAATCTTTTAATATAAAGGCCAAAATAATTATTAATGCTTGTGGCCCCTTTGTTGATGGTGTGAATAGTATTAATAAACAAACCACAGAGCATCAACATGTATTTTCTAAAGGTGTTCACCTTATTGTTAATAAGTTAACTAAAGTAGACAAAGTATTAGCCTTTTTTGCTACTGATGGTCGTTTGTTTTTTGTTATTCCTATGGGGCAAAGAACCTGCATTGGTACCACAGATGATAAGGTTGAAAACCCTAACACTGCTGTTACCCCTGCAGATAGGCGCTTTATTTTAGATAATGTGAATCAACTATTAGATCTATCCCCTAAACTAACCGAGCAAGATATTATTGCTGAGCGGTGTGGAGTAAGACCTTTAGCTGTAAAGCACAATAATAGCAGTGAGGATTGGGTTGCGCTTTCGCGTAAACACCAGATAGATGTGAATGCTCATGAAAACTACTTAAGTATTTTTGGTGGCAAACTAACTGATTGCATCAATGTTGGAGAAGAAATTAGTCAATTCATTCAGGACCTAGGGTTAACCTTGCCCAACCAAGATGCGATTTGGTACGGCGAGTCGAGTAAAATGAAAGACGAATTTTTATTGCGCGCTAAATTAATGGATCTTGATGCAATGACGCCAAGCTATTCCTCAGAAAAACTCACCTGCAGATTGTGGCGCAGGTACGATATCCATGCGTTGCAAATATTAGATGAAATTCAACGTGACCCCAATCAAGCCAAACAATTAATGCAAAATGCCGAATATATAAGGGCAGAGTTGCACTATGCCGCTAAGCGCGAAATGATCACTAAACTTGAAGACTTTTTAAGACGCCGCTCAAAAATTGAAATGGTATTAAGAACCAGCGAAATCATTCATACCGATGGCATAAAAGAGGCGTGCGAAATACTATTTGGCCCTTTAGCGGAAGAAAAATTACAAGAGTACATAGACAGTAAAACCAATCAATAAAGCCAATGCTTTATTATTAACGGTAATTAATTTGATTCTAAGCTTATTTTTACCAACGTAAGTAGGGCATATAAAATGGGCTGATGGACTAAGTAAATTATCAATGCGTGCTGCCCTAACCTAGCTAAGTTTAGGGTCAGGGGGTTTTTAGTTAAGCGTAAGGCAAAAATATTTTGCGCCATAATATACACACCAATAAGCACTATACCTATCCAAGGAAAAAAGCTCACTAAATCCACTGTACGGGTTGGAATGCCTAAGTGTATTACGCTCCATTGCCACAAAGGGGTTAGATCCAATAAACCTAACCCGTAACCTACTAGCGAGCCTAACCCAACCAGTAGTGCAATTTTAGGTATGCGCACAAAACAAACCGAAATGGGTAAAGCTAAGGTAATAAAATGAATAATGCCAAAGTAGATCCAAGCATTTGGATACATAAACAGGCTAAAGAGTGTGAGGCCTGCCGCAACCATGGCCAATTTAGTCACTGACTTTACTAGTTTTGTTGTATTAATTTTGTGCTGGTAAGCCAAATAACTGCTCATGCCAACAGCCAACAAAAAACCACTAACAATAATGGCTCTAAACACTCGCCATTCTATATCTTTGCCAGTATCAAAACTGGCCCAGCCAAAAACTGTTAAATCATAAGCAAAGTGAAAAATAACCATTAACACTATGGCTATACCTCTAAGTACATCAACTTCGAGTTTTCGACTTGGATTAGCGTTTTTGCTCATTAATTATTTTTTGTGGTCCTTTAACCATTCGTTAAGCAACTTAATTTGGCCACATTTATAGGCTGCATAGGTTATGCGTAACGCATTGGACAACATTTCGCTGTCGGTCCAGCCCGTCTTTGCGGATAGTTCTGTATAACAATCCATGGCTTGAGGTGTGACATATCCCCTAACCTGCTTTTTACCAATTTGTTTTTGCTTTTCACGGTATCGTTTTTGTTTTTCGGCATTGGCCGAACGATTATTAGTGGTCATATGTAATTTTTGCTACCTTTATTAGCTGATATTCTAAAATATATCACTGTTCAGAGTTGTTTAGCGTACAACTGTTCGCTAAATTACCGCTTCTGATTATTTAGGCAGTATATAGAATGACAATACAACAAAATAGTTTTACCAAAGAAGAACTTTTAGCCTGTAGTACAGGTGAATTATTTGGGCCGGGTAACAGTCAGTTACCCGCTCCTAATATGTTAATGATGGATCGCATTGTAGAAATTTATGAATCAGGTGGTGCGCACGATAAAGGTTATATTGTGGCCGAATTAGATATTACCCCTGACTTATGGTTCTTTGCTTGTCATTTTCCTGGTGACCCAGTAATGCCTGGTTGTTTAGGCCTAGATGCAATGTGGCAGTTAGTTGGATTTTTCTTGGGTTGGTCTGGCGGTCCGGGTAAAGGCCGTGCTTTAGGGGTTGGCGAAGTGAAGTTTACTGGTCAAGTTTTACCTACTGCTAAAAAAGTAACCTACAGAATCGACTTAAAGCGCGTGATTAAACGTAAACTCTTTATGGGTTTAGGTGATGGTACGGTTGAAGTTGATGGACGTGTTATCTATCAAGCAAAAGATCTTAAAGTTGGTTTATTCCAAGATACCAGCAGTTTTTAAAAAGTACTTATGCTAAAAACAATTAAGCCCCTTTTTTAGGGGCTTAAGTTTTAGCGGGCTACTAGTCCTGTATTCCTATCTCCAATGGCCTCTCGCCATCCTCCTAACCATTCAGATCTCGCTTCTGATGTTTGAAATGGACAATTTTCTTTTGAACGTCCAGTAATGCCTGCTTGGTAACCTTTTGAATGCGCTCTTGAAAGCTTATCTCGTTTTTGTCTCTTCATTGAGTTTCCTCTTTTGAATTAATCATTACCATGTGGTTAACATTGACCACGTAATAGAGATAGTGGATTTAACCAATTGGTTCAATTAATTTTTGAAGGTTAATCCATTGACATTTAATAACTCGTTGAAAATTTAGTTTTTTTAGCTATAAACGAATTTCTTATAAAAATTTACTTTTGAAATATTTTTGTAATATATAAATTTTTGATTTTTTGCATAAAAAAAAGCCCATCATTTGATGGGCTTTAGAATTACTCTTGACGCAAATTTAAGCCAATTTAGCTTTGAATCGTCTTGTAAATAACAGTACTAGACCTAAGCCCAATATCCAGCTAACACTTGCCCCTTGACGCTCACGGTTTATGTCATCTTCGGCTGAGGTACAATCTTCAATTTCACCGCCAGCAATAGGTTCAAGTTTAACCGCGGTGACAATATCTACTATGACTTGGTTGCCATCACTATCTAAAAATATTTCACCACGAGAGTTACGCTTAGGGCCTTGATATAGAGCTGTAGCGGCGATCACACCTTGGTCATTGATAGCATTAGCCTGCACTATTGTATATGGGGTATCGCAGCTTAATAAGTTTCTGATCCCAGTAAATTCGCCACTATTGTGGTCGTATAAAAAACCTTCTTTACGACGTCCAGTTAATGAAGCATCCACTTCACCAAAACCAACTACTACCCCTTGATTATTTATATCCATAGGTACACTAGATGAGCCTAAGAAGTAATCTTCAGGAAAGGTGATTTCTTGAGAATTCATATCGTAAACAAAAAATTTGTTTCGATTTACCCCATTTACTTTTTTAACTTGATAACCAGTAACTAAATTATCATTGTTAATATCTATTGCAGCACTGATGATAGAAGATGAACGAGCAACGGCTTGGTCAGGCTCAGGCGTGATATTAATAACAGTATCGTTATCGTAAATTACCGCGTAGTTGCGGGTAACTGTAACGTCACCTTCGGTGTATTCTCCATTAGAAGAGCCGACTGCTATACCGTGATCATTGATGCCTACGGCTTGGTTACTATAGTTAGCTGTGCTATCGGCATCTGGTTCAAATAATAAGCCTAATTCTTTGGTAGAAATCAGGTTACCCGAATCGTCGAGCTGCCAAATTAACCCACGTAGTCTGGCGTAGGTATTAGGTGCGCCATTGTATGAAGTCACTATATTACTTAAGCAGGCTTCAACAGGGATATCACCACGGGCTTCATCGTCTGCACAATTTTCTTCAGCGGTGGCAATTGATGAGTTAATCACATCAACACTGCCATAACCTACCACTTGATTATTAGCATTAATGGCAAAGGCTTCACTGTAGCCCCCGGCATCTGTATTAGGTGCAGGCAATTCAATATTTTGGCTACCGTTGTAGACAAATGCGCGACTGCCATACTCATGTAATACATAAGTTATGTTGTCTCCGTTTTCATCTGTGTAGTCAAAATTAGAATACGCCCCTTCACCTTTACCCACAACTAAACCTGCATCGTTGATATCACGGGCATTGGTATTAGTACTCAAGGTATATTGGTTGTCAGCCTCGCTAAAAGAATCAAAGCCGGCAATGTAGTCTAGGCTAGTAGCACTATGTAAATAGCTTAAGGTATTGGCCACTTGTTGCACTCGATTTGAACCATCGCCAGCGCGAATATAGGCCAAAATAAATTCGTAATCGTCGTCGTTAAAGTTGCCTACTCTTGCTGAGTCGATATCAGTTAAGCCATTAATTAAAGTGTCTGAGTCAAAATCTAATAGGCTTAGATCTATAGGCACATTATTTGGCGTTTTAACATTGACTACTAATTCGTTGTTAGCATTAATGGCGCTAGAAAAACTATTGGCGCCTAATTCTGTGACGGGTAGCTCTACTACGCGGTATTTTGCCGCTTGAGAAACGGGCGTAATAATAAACGCTATAGATAATGCGGCTGCTAGCCTTGTTTTAATCATGTATATTTAATCCTGCTTACTGCTTATGTATCTTTTAACACGTACATTTATTATGCACTACTCGAGCATGCCTTCGATTTCGTCCCATCTTTCATATGCTTGATTTAGCCTTTGTTCTGCTTCGGCTAATTGAGAAAGAACAGATTCTGATTTCGATGCGTCTTGTTTAAAAAAGTCTGGGTCATTAACTTGTAGTTGTAAGCCTTTGACTTCCTCTTCAAGGGTTTCAATTTTTAACGGTAACGATTCTAATTCAAGTTGAAGCTTATATGTAAGCTTTTTACCTTTGCTTTGATTGGTTTCGCCCTTAGGACTCTGTGATTTAGCTTTAGTTTCAGTTTTTTCGACTTTTTCTTTTTGCTGTTGCTCATACCACTGACTAATATCACTGCAACCACCAACAAACTCTTTTACTACCCCTTGGCCTTCAAAAAAGTAACTTGTGGTCACAACATTGTCTACAAATTCCCTATCGTGACTCACTAAAATAACAGTACCAGGGTAATTAGACAGGGTATCTTCTAATAATTCTAGCGTTTCTACATCTAAGTCGTTGGTAGGTTCATCTAAAATTAATAGATTACTTGGCTTAAGCATGAGCTTAGCTAACAACAAACGGTTTTTTTCACCACCAGACAGCGACTTAACCGGAGAGTTTACCCGCTCTGGGGTAAACAAATAATCTTGTAAATAACTCATCACATGTTTAGTGCGACCATTTATGCTGACTTCGCGTTTGCCATCGGCAATAGTGTCAATTACGCGTTTCTCAACATCCAATTGATCTCTGTGTTGGTCAAAGTAGGCAATTTCTATATTCGCCCCTGTTTTAACCGTGCCAGCTGTAGGCTTAAGTTCGCCTAATAACAACTTAATAAGGGTGCTTTTACCACAACCATTGGGGCCCACTAAGGCTAACTTATCGCCACGCTGAATAGTGGTAGTTAAAGACTCTACTATTAATTTATCTTCAATTTGATAATGCAGTTGGTCGGTCTCAAACACAATTTTGCCTGAGCTTTTTGACTCACTAACACTGACTTTAGCTTTACCTAATTTAGCCACACGCTGTGAGCGCTCTGCTCGCAGGGCTTTTAAGGCTCTAACCCGGCCTTCGTTTCTGGTGCGGCGAGCTTTTATGCCCTGCCTGATCCAGGTTTCTTCTTGGCTTAGCTTTTTATCAAACAAGGCATTTTGACTTTCTTCTACTTCTAGATCGTGGGCCTTTTGATCTAGATATGCTTGATAACTGCCTGGGTAACTCACAAGATTACCACGGTCTAAATCTATTATTCTGCTGGCAACATTACGGATAAACGCACGGTCGTGACTAACAAAAACCACAGAGCCGGCATAACCTTTAATGGCATCTTCTAGCCATTTGATCATATCAATATCTAAGTGGTTGGTAGGCTCATCTAAAAGCAAAATATCAGGGTCACTGGCCATGGCTTTAGCTAACGCCGCTTTACGACGCCAGCCTCCAGACAAATTACTAAGCTGTTGGTTAGGATCAAGTTGTAACTTAGTTAACACTTGTTGAATGCGTTGTTCAAATTGCCAACCATTATGATGATCGAGTTGTTGCTGCAAGCTTTCTAATTTAGCTAAATTGGCGTCAGATGGGTCTTCGGCCACTAAGTCTGCTTGATGAAAATAGGCTTTTAGGTATTGCCCTACTTCTGCTAGCCCTTCTGCTACATAATCAAATAAACTACATTGCACGCTAGAAGGTGGATCTTGTGGCAAACGAGCAATTTTCACATCTTTGTTGACTATTCGCTGGCCATCATCAAGCTTAATTTCGGCTTCTATAACTTTTAATAAGGTTGATTTACCACAGCCATTTCGCCCAACTAAACATAGCCTTTCACCTGGGTGTATGACTAATTCTATGCCATTTAAAAGTGGCGGATGTCCCAGAATAATACTGGCATTTTTTAACTGCAATAAACTCAATTTAAAAACTCTTTTAATTGTTCTGGCTCAAATGGCCAGGCTAATTCTTGTTGCTTGTCTTCACGGAAAAACACTGGAATACGTGCACCATATAAATGATACAAATGCGCATCATCACGCACTTTAACTTTTTGTAATGCCTTGGCTGCTTGAGGATTAACTGTAATCAGCATGGACTCTGCTTGTTCACATAACCCACAGTTTTCACCTGTATATAAAATTAAACTCATTCTTGCTTTTGTTCCTAGGCTTTAATAAATGACCAACAATGATGTATTTTGGGATTGCGTTTAAAATCTTCAGGCAAACTTTGTTGAGATAAATTGTCAATGGTTAAGCCTAAGTTTTGTATGCCAGTTTGGTCTAACTTAAATTGGCGAAGATTATTTGAAAATATAATTTCGCCCTTAGGTTTTAAACAACGTAATGCATCTTGGATCAATTCAAGGTGGTCGCGTTGCACATCCCAAGTGGCGTCCATTCGTTTAGAATTTGAAAACGACGGAGGATCAATAAAAATAAAATCGTACAAACTATTGTGTTGTTTTAACCATTTTAAACAATCAGCTTGAACAAACTCATAGGCCCCTTTTAAACCATTTAACTTAAAGTTCTCTTTGGCCCAATCTAGGTAAGTGTTTGACATATCAACAGTGGTTATAGATTTTGCCCCTCCCAAAGCTGCATGTACAGACACACTTCCTGTATAGGCAAACAAGTTTAATACATCTTTGTTTTTGCTTTTTTGTTGCACAAGTTGACGAGTATTTCTGTGATCTAAAAATAACCCTGTATCTAGATAATCGTATAAATTAACTAAAAACTTGGCGCCATTTTCGTATACTTCTAGGGTTTCTTTACGCTGAGAAACCTTTTCGTATTGGCGTTTACCTTTTTGCTGTTCACGTACTTTTAACACTATTTGGTTTGGTGCTACACCTGTTACCTGTGGTAAAGAGTGCATTATGTCTTGAATACGTTTTTTGGCTTTATGTTCTGGGATATCTTTAGGCGGCGCATACTCTTGCACCACTAAATAATCGGCATATCTGTCTACCGCTACCTTATATTCAGGTAAGTCGGCATCATAAATGCGATAACAATTGGTATTTTGTTGCTTTAGCCACTTTTGAGTTTTAACTAAGTTCTTTTTTAATCTATTAGCAAAGTCGTTGTTAACTGGCTTAGACTCTCGAATTTCACAATTCTTTTCATCTAAAACAAAATTAACCAATACGCACTCTAATTTACCATTCATGAGTTTGTATTCTTTTTTAGCGGTTAATTTTAACTCTCTTAATAGATTACGATCTGATGTTAATAGCGAAACATGCCAAGCTTTAAAGGCCTGCTTTAATTGGCGTCCCCATTTTTGAAAAACCGGTATAAGCGCAGTTGTTTCACTCAATCTTTCACCATAAGGCGGGTTACTCACTAAATAACCTGCAGGCAAATCGCTAAGTGTTAGGTTAGTGGCATCTTGCTGGCTAAATTCTATCCATTGACTGACACCAGCAGCTCTAGCGTTTTCTTGAGCTGTGGCTATTAAACTTTTATCAATATCGCTGGCTAAAATTTTAGTACTAACCTCTTGTTGTTGATTCTTGGCGTTTTCTAGACAATTGTCCCACACCTCAGTTTGGTGTTGTTTCCAAGCGGTAAAACCCCAACTCGTGCGAGCTATACCTGGGGCAATATTCGCTGCTAGCATGGCGGCTTCAATTGCAACAGTGCCGGCACCACACATTGGGTCAACTAAGGGTAAATCAGCATGCTGAGTCCAACCGCTTCTATGTAACATAGCGCAAGCTAGATGTTCTTTAACTGGCGCAGGACCGGTTTTCATTCGGTAGTGTCTTTGATGTAAGCTTTTTCCAGAAAGGTCTAGATAAACCCCCAAAATACTGCGCCACATTCTGGCTTGAATACGAATGTCTGGGTTTAGCTTACTCACTGATGGACGTTCATCAAAAAATGTCGAGAATTGATCCACTATGGCATCTTTTACTTTTAATGCGCCAAATTGAGTATTGTTAATGCTTTGATTGGTTCCAGTAAAATCAACTGCAAAGGTATCATGCACAGCAAAATGTGATGGCCAATTCGCTTGGTCGGCCACTTTATACACATCATCTGCTTGGTTAATTTCACCTTCAGCAAGTTTAACTAACACACGGTTTGCTAACCTAGACCATAAACAAACTTGGTAGGCATCGGCTAATTCACCACTAAATAATACTTGGCCAGGTTTTGATTTTAACGATACATCAGGGCAAATTTTGGCAATTTCGTCTAATAGCAGCCCGTCTAAGCCCTTAGACGTAGTAATTAAAAATTCAAACATTGTGTCACTCTAAAAAGATTGGGGTAAAACGGCGGCGATTATACGGTAATTCAAGGTTAAGCGCATGTTTTAAAGCCAGAAATTCTAGCCTTTAGTTAAAGAATGCTGAACTTAGGCAGTCAATAATGCGTTCACTTGAGATACTAATGGTTCTAAACGGTCTTTTGCGACTTTTATTAACTCAAATTGCTTAAGCTGTTTAGACGGAGAAATCTGTAACTGAGGCGAAATTAACATACAGGTTGTCAGGTTTTGTTCATCAGTTAACACTAGCACTACTGCACTGCCAAATTGACTATTTAACTTAGCTAATTTGTGATGCGAGCCGTAATCACTCACAGGTTTAAATAACCAACTTTTTGGTGCAATAGGTTTGTGAAACATAAAAGCAGCAGTAGCATTAATTAAAATATGGGTTAACTGAGCTTCAGAAAACTGTCCACTGCTTGCTAAGAGGCTTTCACCAAAGGTTAAATAACATTCGGTATCTGACAAACTAAACAACTGTTTGTTTTGCGGTAGATCAACAATATGTTTGTGTCCATAAGCAGTAGTACATTGCCATTGGCTACCCAAAGACAGCATTAGCTGTCCTTGTTCAGTGAACCAATACCAATCTGTCATGGGTTGCAACATAAGTAGACAAAATCTTAAATAAAATCGATGCCTAAAAAGCTAACATATGTTGCTAATTAATGGGTGATTTTTTTCCATATTATTTCGTCTAAAACTTGGCGATCAATGCAGGATCATTATATGGATTCTACGATCTCTTTGATCACTTTTGGCCCTTGGTAGATCAATGAAGAATACAGCTGGATCAGACTAGATCCTGCCTCGATCCGGGCTTTCGCTGTAGAAGCGGAGTGAATACCCCCTACCCCTATAACAGGCATTCTGCCTGCGATCACTTCACACAACTTAGCACTAACCGCCTGGCTTTTAGCCTGAATTACCGCGCCGCTTAAACCGCCAGCTTGTTTTGCATTTTCTTGGCCTTTTACACATTCTCTGTCTAAAGTTGTGTTGGTGGCTATGACTCCATCGATCTGGTTTTCGATCAAAGAATTTGCCATGTCGACAATCTCGATCTCGGTTAAATCAGGTGCGATCTTCACTAAGATCGGAACATATTTATTATGGATTTTTTGCAGTTTTTGTTGCTCTTGTTTTAGCCCTTTTAACAAGATATCTAAGGCTTCACCATGTTGTAAATTTCGTAAACCTGGAGTGTTTGGAGAAGAAATATTGACAGTAATATAACTGGCATGGGCATAGACTTTTTGTAAACAAATCACATAATCTTTTAAAGCATCTTCTTCTGGAGTGTCTTTGTTTTTACCAATATTGATGCCTAACACACCTTGGTATTTTGCCCTTTTAACATTCTCTACAAGATTGTCTACCCCCTTATTATTAAAACCCATACGATTAATTATCGCCTGGCTTTGTGGGAGTCTAAACATTCTGGGTTTATCATTACCCATTTGTGCTTTGGGCGTGACAGTACCAATTTCGATAAATCCAAAACCCATAGCAGCAAAGGCATCAATACATTCACCGTTTTTGTCTAGCCCAGCAGCCAAACCCACGGGATTTTTAAAGGTTAAGCCAAATACTTCAACGGGTTTATCTTCAATCTGTTGTTTATATAAAGTATTTAGAGGGTTGTGTTGTGTGCGCTTTAACCAGTTAAGGGTAAAATCGTGGCTCCACTCTGCATCTTGAGTGAATAAAAATTTTTGCATTAATGCATACATAGTGACTTTCTCTTTATCTATAAAAAAGCCCCGGTACGAACAAACGTAAACCAGGGCCTTAAGTGTTAACAGCAGGTTTTAATTATTAGCATTAATGCTAAGTAACATTAGCTCCCTTAAGGCAACTGAGAACTTAGCAAACTCATGTGTGCTACTTGTTCTAAATTCAGACATCATATGATACCAGCGATCTAATAATACTTGATTATTATCCATCCAGTCTTTCAATATTGACTCTGCATCATTATTGTCTGGTGCTGAGGCCAACAATACAGATGTGATTGAACGTTGTTGCCAATCTAACTCTTCGCGGTAAGAAGCGCGCGCTAGAGCTTGCCAATGATTGCTAACTGTTTGTTTATCAATTTGAGCTAAGAACCAATGTAACTCAAGTTTAGAACCCAGTTTAAAGTATAAATTCGACACCAGCTTGATGTCTCTTTTTTCTGTTTCTGCTACTTGCGCAAGATCCATACAAGGGAACATATTGCTTAACGAGGCAACACGATAAGCAATATCGTCTGGTACACCCGCTTCAGTTAATTCTAAACGTGCAGCAGCTAATTGCTCATATTCAGATTTTACTAAATAGTCCTGAATGTTATTAAACAGGTCATTAAAAGTAGAACGATAGCTTTCAATAGACTCTTGAATGCCTAAAGCTTTATTGCCGTGTCTTAAATACCAACGTGAAGCACGGCGCATAGTACGGCGTAAACTATCTAGCATTTTAAGTTGCACATGGGAGGCCACTTGGTTATCTAAATGTTCAACGTCGTCCCATAATTGTTGCATATTGAAAATGCCGCGTACAACCGCATAGGCAGTGGCAATTTCATCTACTCCGGCGCCGGTTTCTTCTTGCATTCTGAACACATAGTTCATGCCCATATCGTTAATAATATTATTGGTCAACTTAGTTGCAATAATTTCACTACGTAGTGGGTGCATTTGCATTTGTTCAGCGTAATTGTCTTGTAACTTTTTAGGGAAAGCTTCAACCAATAATTTGCCATGATAAGGGTTATCGGTAATGGCTGGTATATTGAATTTCTCTTTCATTACCATTTTTCCATAAGCAATCAACACTGAAAGTTCAGGTCGAGTTAAACCTTTGGATTTTGATAAACGGTCAGAAAGTTCATCGTCAGATGGAATAAATTCTAGCTCTCTATTTAAATAGCCTTCTCTTTCTAGGCCATGTATAAAGCGCAATTGTTCACGTAATTGCCCTACACCACCCAATTCTGAAATCGAGATAGACTCAGTTTGACTGTAACAATCTTGGATCACTAAATCGCCAACTTCATCAGTCATTTCATACAATAAGTTGTTGCGCTGCTTAATGGTTAAGTCACCCGCATTCACTAGCGTATTTAACAAAATCTTGATGTTAACTTCGTTATCTGAGCAATCTACGCCACCCACATTATCGATAAAGTCAGTGTTAACTCGGCCACCATTTACCGCAAACTCAACTCTACCCAACTGTGTAGCACCTAAGTTGCCGCCTTCACCAATAATTTTAGCGCGAACTTCGCTACCATTTACTCGAACATCATCATTTGCTCTGTCCCCTACTGATGCATGGGTTTCTTTAGAGCTTTTAACATAAGTACCAATACCGCCATTCCAAATTAGATCAACTGGCATTTTAAGCACATTATGAATTAATTCATTTGGGGTCATGGTTTGCTGCTTAGTACCCAACCATTTTTTCATTTCAGCAGTAAGCTTAATTGACTTAGCTGCACGACTGAAAATGCCGCCACCTTTTGAAATTAATTTGCGGTCGTAATCATCCCAACTTAGTCTGGGGTTTTCGAACAAACGCTGACGCTCTTGATAACTGGTTTTAGGATCTGGGCTTGGGTCAAAGAAAATATGTAAATGGTTAAAGGCACAGACTAATTTGGTGTGTTTAGATAACAGCATACCATTACCAAATACATCACCGGCCATGTCACCTACTGCAACACAGGTAAAATCTGTAGTTTGGCAATCTTTGCCCATTTCTCTAAAGTGACGTTTAACTGACTCCCACGCACCTTTAGCGGTTATGCCCATCTTTTTATGGTCGTAACCTATACTGCCGCCCGATGCAAAGGCATCGCCTAACCAAAAGTTAAATTCTTCTGATATGCCATTGGCAATATCAGAGAATGTAGCTGTGCCTTTGTCGGCAGCAACCACTAAATAAGCATCGTCATCATCTAAACGAACCACTTCTTTTGGATGAACAACCTTGCCATCTACTATGTTATCTGTGATGTCTAATAAGCTACGGATGAAAATTTTGTAGCACTCTTGCCCTTCTTTTTGAATGGCTTCTCGGCCTTGATCCATTGGCAAGTTTTTACACACAAAGCCGCCTTTTGCACCAACAGGTACAATAACGGTATTTTTAACTTGCTGAGCTTTAACCAAGCCAAGAATTTCAGTTCTGAAATCTTCTTGACGGTCAGACCAACGTAAACCTCCACGAGCGACCTTGCCACCACGTAAATGCACACCTTCAATGCGCGGTGAATAGACAAAAATTTCAAATTTAGGTCTTGGTAGTGGCATTTCTGGTACTAACTCAGGCAACATTTTGTAAGACACATAAGGTTTTTCGTTGCCTAATTCGTCTTTTTGGAAGAAGTTGGTACGCAAAGTAGCAAGTATCAAATCTAAATAACGACGAATAATTCGATCGTCATCTAGGTTAGATACGTTTTCTAGTTGCTCTTTTACTGTGGTTAAAAGGTTTTCTTCGTTTTTAGCACTGCGCTTAACACTTGGGTCAAACTTTTGTACAAAAAGCTTAACTAATAAAGTCGCTATTTCAGGGTAATTAGCCAAAGTATTGGCGATATAATCACGACTGAATGAGCTACCAATTTGGCGCATATATTTTGCATAAGAACGTAAAATGGTGACATTACGTCCGGTCAGACCTGCACCTAACACTAAACGGTTAAAGGGGTCATCTTCTAAAGCGTTATACCAAACTTGTGAAAAGGCGGTTTGGAAAAGATTCTGAGCTTGCTCCATATCCAGCTCACTGCTGGCATTATGTAGCATAGAAAAGTCCATGATCCAGTTAACATCACCTTGACTGGTATGCACCTTAAATGGGCTTTCATCAATAACTCTTAAACCAAAGTTTTCTAACATAGGTAAAACGGCTGATAAATGGATAGGCTCGTTTTTATGGAAGAGTTTTAGTTTAACCGCTTTACTTTCTGGTCCTTCTTCTTGCGGACGATAAAACAGCATATCTAAAGTATGTTCGCTGTTAAGCAACTCTAACTTTTCAATATCTACCAAGGCCGCGCTAGGCAGGTTAGTTTCTTTATAACTACTTGAAAAAGCATTGGCATACTTTTGCTCAAGTTTTTTGCCTTTTGCTTCACCGTGGCTAGAACGAATAGTGGCGGTAAGACGATCATCCCAACTTTTGCTGAGCTCTATGATGTTTTTCTCGATTTCCTTCACATTATATTCCGCATTGTTGTTTTTTACTCTGGCAATGTAATGCGTACGAGCATACACAGACTCAGAAAAATAAGTGGTAAATTCAACTTCTTGTTCACTGCCAAACGACAGTTTTAATAACTCTTGGGTATTTTTACGAAGTTGGGTGTTGTAACGCTCTCTTGGCACAAACACTAAGCAAGAAATAAAGCGCCCAAACACATCTTTGCGTACAAATAATTTAGAGATACCGCGCTCTTGCATTTGGAAAATACCTAATACAATTTGCGCTAACTCTTGCACACTGGCTTGCAGTAGTTCATCACGAGGAAAGGTTTCAATAATATTTAAAAAGGCTTTATGACCATGCGAGCCTGGATCAAAACCTGATAACTTAGAAATTGCATTAATTTTATCTTCTAAAACAGGTAATTGAGTGGCACTGCTGTTATAAAAAGACGCTGAATACAAACCAATAAAGCGGTCTTCACCTATTACTTTACCTGCTGCATCAAAACGCTTAATACCTACATAGTCTAAATATGCTGGGCGATGCACACGAGAACGCGAATTGGTTTTGGTAAGCATTAATGGATTGCTGCTTAAAGCTTCGGCACGAGCAGAAGGAGGAATATTAGACAAAACCCGCTGACGATCAGTTTTTGAGTTTTTCATCAAACCTAAACTTGAATCATTATCTGCCAACCAACGGTAGTCACCTTTGATGCCTGATGCGGTATACGAGCGATACCCCATTAAAGTGAAGTTATGATCGTTTAACCACATTAAAAACTTTTCAGTTTGTTTTCTTTCTTGTTCAGACACTGAATATTTATTGGCTTTATAATCGGCAATAATTTGCTTTAATTTTTCGCGCATAGGTTGCCAATCTTGCACCGCTAGCGATACATCATTAACCACAGACATTAATTCTTCAGTTAATTTATCTAATGCAAGTTTCGAAGTTTGTCTGTCTACTTCGATTAAGAACACGGTTTGTTTTATGACATCTTTGTTTTTGTCTTGGGCATCAGTAAAGCTAACAAATTTATTTTGTTTATCTCTGCGTAGGCTTATAGGTGAATGCAATAAAAGGTGCGCGGTGATGCCCATTTTATTCAAGGCCATTCGTACCGAGTCCACTAAAAACGGCATATCATTCACAATAATTTGCACTATTGTATGAGTGGACTGCCAACCATGTTTGCTTATGGCAGGATTAAATGCCCGAATAAGCGGCGCTTTATTATCGTAATCAACAAACTCGTTCCATAAGCTTAAGGTTGCGCCATAAAGGTCGTCGTCACTTCTATTATCTAAGTCGTCACGGGCGATGTTTTTAAAAAGAATTTTGGAAAAGTTGGTAATTTGATCGACCTGGTCTGCGTCTACTTTTTTCTTTATTAGCTTGTAGACATTTTCTAATAAGACCGAATGTTGATTATCTGCAACCGTCATATGCTTATCCACTTATATTTAAACCTGTTAGTAGTAAGAGAATTTTTATTGTTGGCAATAGCTAATAACATTTTTATCTATTGCCCAACAAGATTAGACAAAATACTGAGATATATACAGTTTTTTGTAATCTAACAGAAAATTATAAGCCTATAAACGATTAATATTTACCTAAATTTAACAAATTTCATAGCTATGCAGAATGTTCACATAAAATTGGCTTATTTATTGAAAACACTGGGCTGAGAAGTAGATAGTTATGCAAAAAAAAAATTTAGTTTTGGCCTAAGCCACGCGTTCAAAACTTTGTATTTTATGATGGTCGTCAATGATTAAACGAAAACGCCCTTTTATTCCTAATGGACTAACAAAGGGCCTTAGGTTTTTGGCTGGCAATTGCACTCTTTTACCGTTTTCAGCTGTAACCACAACGGTATTCACATTAGGGTAATACAGCCTCTCACAATAGTCGTATTCAAGTGAGAGACTAAAATAAAAGGTCTGCATTAGCTTACTTGTGGCAAACTCTTAGTAATTTTTTCATATAAATCACGGCTTAATCCAGGGGTATTGCCTATGCGTAATAATTGATGTTGCATTAATTGCTGACGGGTATTATCGACCTTTTGCCACTGAATTAAAGGGGTAATGATCCTCGCCGCCACTTGCGGGTTAACTGCATCTAATTTTATTAAATAATCAGCCACATATTTATAACCGCTGCCATCAATGTTGTGAAAGCCAGTTACATTATAAAAACTAAAAGTTCCCACTAATGCTCTAACACGGTTTGGATTATTAATAGTGTATTGATCGTGGCCCATTAACATAGTTAACCTAGCGAGAATATCTGAACGATTAGTATTAGCATGTAAGGCAAACCATTTATCTAGTACTAACGGATCGTTTTTCCAACTTTGTTCAAACTGCAACATTAATTGTTCAAACAAGTCTAGGTTACCCTGTTGAGCAGCGCTTAGTACCCCTAAACAATCAGTCATATTATCAACTTCAGTAAACTGTTGTTGTAATAATTGATTAACTCCAGGATGTTGCGCCAGACTAAGATTTTTAAGGGCAAGATTCTTAATTCTACGTTCTTCTACTTGGTCAGTGGTATAACGGTATTCAGGAGATTGATGCGAATCATAAAGGGTTTTCCAATGCCCTTCGAATGTCACGGCCATCGACCTAGCTAAACTTTCTCTAGCTTTATATAAAGCATCAATATCAATACTTTGTTTTTGCTGAAATAAGCTTTCAAAACTAGGGATAGTCAACATTTCAGCTTTAAGTGCTGTACTGATATTGTCTGCTAAAAATAAGGGTTCGAACAGTGCTAAAGATTGTTTAAGGTTAATTTCAGCGGCTTGTTCATCTAAGCCAGCAATGCTATGTATGCATTCGCTGAGTAGTGATTGTGCGGCATCCCAGCGGGCAAATTCATCTGGCGAACCTTGCATAACCTTAGCTAATTCTTGTTTGGCATATTCATATTGAAGTTTTACCGGAGCGCTAAAATTATGTAATAAAGAAGGAATGGGTTTAGCTATTACATTATTAAAAGTTAGGGTTTGAGAGCCTTGAGTTAACTCTAGAGTTTGAACTGTAGATTGCTCATCTAAGGGAATGGGCTGAGCATTTTGATCTAATAAACTAAAGGTGATAGGAATATGTAAATCGGCTTTATGCTTTTGATCATAGGTCGGTTGATGATGCTGAGAAAAGGTAATTTGATAGGTTTGACTGTTACTGTCATAGCTATCTTGAACTGTGATTTCTGGTGTGCCTGATTGACTATACCAAAGCCTAAACTGAGTTAAGTCTTTATTGTTAGCATCTTGCAAGGCCTGTACAAAATCATCACAGGTGACTGCCTGCCCATCAAAGCGCTCAAAATAAAGTTTAATACCAGCCAAAAAGCCTTCTTTACCCAATAAAGTGTATAGCATTCGAATGACTTCAGCCCCTTTATCGTAAACAGTGACAGTATAAAAATTATTCATTTCTATCACTTCGTCGGGGCGAATAGGATGTGACATAGCACTGGCGTCTTCAGCAAATTGATGTTCGCGAATTACCCGCACGTTTTTAATTCGATTAACCACAGGTGATGACATATCTGCGCTAAATTGTTGATCTCTAAAAACCGTTAAGCCTTCTTTTAAACTTAATTGAAACCAATCTCGACAGGTGACGCGGTTACCTGTCCAATTATGAAAATACTCATGGGCTATAACAGATTCAATATTAAAATAATCTTCGTCTGTAGCGGTATTTGCATTGGCCAACACAAACTTACTGTTAAATACATTAAGCCCTTTATTTTCCATGGCCCCCATATTAAAAAAGTCTACTGCGACTATCATATAAATATCTAAGTCGTACTCTAAACCAAATTCAGTTTCGTCCCAACGCATGGCCTTTTTAAGTGAGTCAAGAGCATGTTGTCCACGGTTTATCATGCCTTTATCAACAAATAATTGTAAAGCTATCTCGCGACCCGATTGGGTAATAAAACTATCTTCTAATAGATCAAAATCACCGGCCACTAAGGCAAATAAATAACAGGGCTTATTAAAGGGATCAGACCATTTCACCCAATGTTGATTATTGGGTAAATCACCTTGGTCTATTTTATTGCCATTAGATAACAAATAGGGGTAACGGCTTTTATCAGCAATAATAGTGACATCATATTTTGCCAATACATCTGGTCTATCAAGAAAATAGGTGATCTTTCTAAAACCTTCAGCTTCACATTGGGTACAAAATGCTCCCGCAGAAAGATACAAGCCTTCTAAGCTTGAATTAGCTTTGGGGTTGATAGTGTTTTTTATTTTTAAGCTAAATTGCTCGCTTTCTACATTAAGTTGTAACCCTGAGTCTAAAATTTCATATTGGTTAAATGTTTGTCCATCAACCTGCACTGACTCTAGAGTTAAATTTTCCCCATCTAATATTAACGGCCTAGAATGTTGACCATTTCTTTGGATCTGAGTAGTACATTCAATAAAAGTAAGCTCTTCACCTAGAGTCACCTTAAGCTCCACCTGACTAATAAAATAGTCTGGGGCTTGATAATCTAGACGGCGTTTAATATTAGGTGTAGTCATGGACAAAACCCTTAGATGAAATTTTATAAAACTCGATACCTTCCCCGTTTGAAACTAAACGGGGAAAGTGAATAGATTAGATTATGCCGTTTTAGTGGCAGGTACAGGAATGCGCAAAATTTTAATCCCCACATAAGCATAAATAATAGCTAACACTGGATTAATTAAATTAAAAAATGCATAAATAAAGTAATCAAGAGGATTAACCGCTAGTACTCCATGCATATACACACCACAGGTATTCCAAGGGATAAGTGGTGAAGTTAAGGTACCGCCATCTTCTAAGCTACGAGATAAATTAAGTTGATGTAACCCACGCTTTTCAAACTCGTTTTTGTACATTCTGCCTGGCATCACAATGGCAATATACTGATCAGCTGTGATTAGGTTAGTCCCTATACAAGTTAAAATTGTACGAGTCACCATATCACCAGCTGAGCGCGCGCCCTTCAAAAATGCACTAACGGCACGTTTTAACAGTCCCACTTTTTCTAGTACCGCGCCAAAGGTCATAGCACACATAATCAACCAAATAGTATTCAACATGCTAGACATTCCGCCACGACTTAATAAGTCATTAAGCGTGTCGCTTGGGGTGGCAAAAGATACGCCATCAAATAATGCGGTCCATACTACCATTATAGTGCCCTGCACGACTGAGCTGCCTTCGTTTGCCATGCGAGTGATAACTTCAGGTTGGAATATCACAGCCCATACACAACCTAGCAATGCCCCTATAGAAACAGCTGGAAATGCTGGAACCTTTTTAATGGCTAAGGCTAATAATACAAACAAAGGAATTAACATGTGAAAACCAAGATTAAACTCATCTGAAAGCAAGCTTTGCATTTCTTCAATTCTACTGGTTGCTGCTGGAATGTCTGAGCCAAAGCCAATCAAAGTAAAGAGAATTAAGGTAATAATAATACTAGGCACTGTGGTCCATAACATATATTGAATATGTTCAAACAGGTTTGTGCCAGCTATGGCTGGGGCTAAATTTGTGGTTTCTGATAAGGGAGAAATCTTATCGCCAAAATAAGCACCAGATATAATGGCACCGGCAGTGATAGCTTCAGACATGCCCATTCCAATTGACACCCCCATCAAAGCCACACCCACAGTAGCGGCCGTTGTCCAAGAGCTTCCAATACTCATGGCTACTATGGCACAAATTAAACAGCTAGCAGTGTAAAACATAGAGGGATTGAGTAGGTCTAACCCATAATATATTAAGGTAGGAACGGTGCCCGCTAACATCCAAGTGCCAATAAGTGAGCCTACTGCCAACAAAATCAGAATGGCCCCTAAAGAACGAGAAATTCCCTGAATAATTCCTTCTTCAATTTCTTGCCAGCTATAACCATTTTTAATGCCTATTATTGCGGCAATGCCCATAGCTAATAACAAAGCTATTTGGTTAGGGCCAAATGACGAGCTATCGCCATACAAATAAACGGATGCGCCGAGTAAGCTGATAAGAATAATAATAGGAATAAGCGCATCTGATAATGAGGCTTCTTGTTTTTGTTTTTCTAAGGTCATAAATTTATGCAGTCCTGGTCAACGTCTTTTAAAAATATCAATGAATTAAGCAATGATTGAGCGATAAAACATCACGGCTATAACTACTGGACAGACAAAACGTACATACCAAGGCCAAATTTTCCAAAACACACTGTGCTCGGCTTGTTCATGACCTTGTTTTAATTCAGCAAGAATTTGATCTCTTTTCCAAACCCATCCGGCAAAAATACATAAAACTAGGCCTAATAAAGGTTGGCTATATTTAGTGGTTAAATCTATAACAAAGCCAAATAAGCTGCCCATATTAAAAGCTAAAGTAGAACTAATTAAGAATATCATTAAGGTTAATGCCCAAACCGCACGCTTGCGCTCAACGCCTTTGCTTTCTACAACATAAGCAACGGGCACTTCTAACATACTGATAGAAGAAGTTAAGGCCGCGATTATCATTAGGGCAAAAAATACAAATGCTACATACAGGCCAACAGTACCCATGGTTTCAAACAGGGCTGGCAATACCGCAAATATTAGGTTAGGTCCTTCAATTAATGCTCCACTTTCAGAAAAAATAACCACCCCATTGTGTAAGGCAACATACATAGCAGGAATAATTAACATACCAGCTAAAATCGCCACGCCTATATCAACTAAGGCCACACTGGCACCTAAAGATGGTAAGTTTTCTTTTTTGCTTACGTAAGAGCCGTAAACCAGCATAGTCCCTACCCCTAATGACATAGAGAAAAAAGCTTGGCCCATGGCACTAATTAACAAATCAGGATCCATAATTAGGCTAAAGTTTGGTACTACATAGGCTTTCCAACCTTCAATTGCCCCATCTAATGTAGAAACATAAATAATTAACAAAGCAATGATCACAAATAAGGCTGGCATTAAGCGTACCGACCATTTTTCGATGCCTTTACTCACCCCACCCGTCACTATACTGGCAGTAAGGCATAAAAAGATCCCACAAAATAATATATCTCGCGGTAACGACGAAGTGACTAACCAAGTGGAAAGTTCTTGTTGCCCAAAAAAGTCAGCAATAGTCTGTAGGAAATGCGATAACATCCAGCCTGCAACTAAGGCATAAAAAGACAAAATCAAAGAAACAGTAATAAAACCCCAAACCCCTGTCGCGCTACCAAAACCACTGCCAGATATTTTGCGTAAGGCGTCTACCATATTAGAGCGAGTTGACCGGCCAATGATAAGCTCAGCCATTAAAACTGGATAAGCCAATAAGAAGGCCAAAATGATATAAACCAGTACAAAGGCAGCGCCCCCATTACTGGCAACTTGAGTAGGAAACCCCCAAATGTTACCTAGACCTACTGCTGAACCAGCAGCGGCCAACACAAAACCTAATCGAGAAGAAAACTCGCCACGTGCTGCCATGTTTTACCCTTTTTTTATTTTTATTATGTTAAAAGGCTGCCTAACAGACAGCCTTTTTATATTGATTATTAGTGTTTAATTTGTTTTGTTATTTATGGCGTATTTGCCCATGGCTAATACGTCATAAGTGATATTGGCTGCCTCTTCTAAGAAAGGATCAACCTCTTCTAACTCATCTGGTAAGTCATCAAGATTTTCAACTTTAGGTAAACCTAAACGCGCTAACCTTTCGTTGGCCCGTGCTAGATTACGCTGTTCGTTTTCAGTCTTTTCTTTTAATCGTTCCGACTCAACCAAAGAAATTGTTTTATCGAGTTTTTTAACTTTATATCGCTCTAAATCGTCGTATATATAATTAAATTCTTTTTTAATTCGTTGATTATGTAAGGTGGTTAACCTTTCAATGGAGTCTCGATTTTCGCCAAAAGTAGTATAGTTTGCGCGAGCAATGCTATCCCAAGGTAAGGCGTTTTCTTGCTGACTTTCGCCCCAATCTGCAGGATCAATTACCGAGGGAAATAAGATGTCTGGTATCACCCCTTGATGCTGAGTACTGCCACCGTTAATACGGTAAAACTTAGCGATAGTAAATTGCACACTACCTAAAGGATTTTCATATAAGTCATAAATACGACCTAAAGGACGATGTTGTTGAACTGTGCCTTTACCAAAGGTTTGTTCGCCAAGAATTAACGCACGATTATAATCTTGCATAGCCGCAGCAAATATTTCAGATGCTGATGCACTATAACGGTCCACTAGCACTGTTAGTGGGCCATCATAAAAGACCTTGCCGTCCATATCTTTTTCTAAGCGTATACGCCCTGCACCATCGCGGATTTGTACCACTGGCCCTTTATCTATAAAAAGTCCTGATAACAAGGTAGCTTCGGTCAACGACCCACCGCCATTACCTCTAAGATCAACAATCACACCTTGCACGCCTTGCTCAGTTAAACTAGCAATTTCATTGCGAACATCTTGATGTAAATTGTTATAAAACGAAGGGATAGATATAACCCCTAGTTTCTGATCTTTATTTGGCCCTTCTTTAGGAATATAGACTTCAGATTTGGCCGCTCTGTCTTCTAACTTTATTTTGTCTCGGACTAGCTCAACCACTTGAGGTACAGTAGATTCTGATGAACCTTTTAGCACTTGTAGCTTAACTACACTACCTTTAGGTCCTTTTATGAGTTCAACTACTTCATCTAAGCGCCAACCAATGACATCTACAAACTCGTCATCGTCTTGTGCTACTCCAACTATTTTGTCTTCGGGTTTTATTTTGTCAGACAAATCTGCTGGACCACCAGGCACTATGCTGCGAATAACAGTGTAGTCATCTTCGCTTAACAACACCGCTCCTATCCCTTCAAAAGACAAGTTCATTTCCATTTGGAAACGCTCGGCATTACGCGGGGATAAATAACTAGTGTGGGCTTCGATACTGCGAGCAAAAGAGTTCATCACTGTTTGAAAAACATCTTCACTAGAGGTTTGAGTCAGCCTTTTAATCGCCCTTTCATAACGTTTAGTTAATAACTCTTGGGTTTTTGGCCAATCTTTACCAGCTAATTTTAGATTTAGCGCATCGTATTTAACACGTTGACGCCAAAGTTCGTTTAATTCGCTTTCATTTTTGGCCCAAGGGGCTTCTTCTCTGTCATATACAAATTTATCATTGGCAAGTTCAAAGTTAAATTCAGTATCTAATAGGCTAAGGGCATATTGATACCTTTGCACTCTGCGCTGCATATTAAGTTGATATATTTGATAGGCAATATCTAAATTTCCGCGTTCAATTGCGTCATCAAACTTGTCTTTATAAGCAGAAAATTTTTCAATATCTTCTGCGGTAAAAACATTGCGGTTATAGTCTAAAGATCGAATGTAACGGTCAAATATTTTAAGTGATAATTCATCATTTAAATCAATTGGTTTGTAGTGAGCACGCAAGAATTGGGATGAAATGCGCTTTGCTGCTGCAACGTGTTGAGACTCTTGGGTCAACTCAGGTAAGTCTTTAACGCCTAAACTGCTTTCTATTGCATAGGCACCAGCACTCATCATTACCAGTGCACTGACTACCGAACTACGAATTGATTTAATCATGTGTTTACCTCTTTGAACGGGCCAATCTCAAGTTTTCTAATTGAACTTTGACCACCATACCGGTATCAAGTTGCACTTGAATACCATCTTTACCTACATCTTTAATGGTTGCAGGCATTGGGCTTTTACCAATCTTAACTGTTACTGCTGTGCCTTCTACTATTTGTTGCTCACTTAAACGCTCTGCTGGTGCCTGTTTAACCGCCGGAGCTGGTTTTTTGGCTATTTTAGAGGTTGGCTTGAATTTCGGCAAAGCTTTCTTTTTATAAGATTTTTTATCGTCGTTAGCAGGCTTTTGTTCTTTGCGTTTTTCAGCAACTTTAGCCTTGCTTTCTTCCAATTGTTTTTGCGCATGTTCTACATGCTCATCTTCAATGGTAGCCACTTCATTGCCATCTAAATCAACACGCTTTGCACCTTTTTTAATGGCATGTAAATAACGCCAGCTATTAGTGTAATGACGCAGTGATGAACGTAATAAGGTTTTACTAACACGTTCTTCGCTTTCTAAGCGTTCGGCTAAATCTTGAAAAATACCAATCTTTAGTGGTTTGGCATCGCCCTTGATACTGAAACAAGTTGGAAACTGCTCAACCAAAAAGCTGATGACGTCTTTACTATTTGAAAATTTTTGTGGTGTGTCCATTAAGTCTTCTAGTTAGTTTGTTATCGAGGTTCTTGGCGCTCATCATCCCAAGTTGCTAGAAGTTGGTCAACCCAGTCAGACAAATCATCTTCATCTATATCGAGTAAATGCGCATCTTCTCGCCAATTTTCCCAAATATATTGGATCATATTCTCTAGGGAACTGGAATTTATGTCTTCTTCAGCACGATCGTATAATAAATGTAGCAGCAAATTTAACCTATCGGCGGCCTCTTCTGCTTGCTCATCCCAAAAATCCATGTCGTCTATTGTTGCTAATGCAACATGAATATCCACTAAATGTTTCATTTTACCCACTCGTGCTTGGGTTAGTTAACAGCGTTTTTTCTAAAATTGCTACTATAGTTTCTAAGCCTTGTTGATCATCTTGGTCAAATCGACCCACTACAGGGCTATCAATATCTAATACTGCCACAATTTGGTTGTTATGCCTTACTGGTAATACAATTTCTGAATTTGAGGCCGCGTCGCAGGCAATATGTCCAGAAAATTCATGTACATCTTCTACTAACATAACCTGGTTTTCTGATACCGCTGTACCACATACTCCCTTGCCTATGGGAATTCGAATACAAGCAGGTTGACCATGAAATGGGCCTAAAACCAGTTGTTGTTCTTTGTGAAGATAAAATCCTGCCCAATTTACTTCGGTTAATTGCCAATACAAAATAGCACTGATATTTGCCATATTAGCAATTAAATCTGTTTCCCCCGAGACTATTGCCTCTACCTGTTGAGCTAATTCACTATACTGTTGTTTTTTATTTATGCTCATTTAGGCATACCTATGTAATTAATTGTTGATTAATCCAAATGTCACTTTAACTTTTGCATCTGTACTGATTTCGCCAGCCTGATAACTTTCTGCCATATTGGCTTGTCTGGCCATAGCATACCTAGGCCTAACCTGAGCATTTGACAGCTCTGATATGGCTATGACTTTACCTATTTTCAAGCCTAAAGTAGCAGCCATATCTGTAGCTTGTGCTTTGGCATTTAATAATGCACTTTGCATAGCGAGTTGATAGGCTTTTTGAGGTTGGCTATTTGACGCTTCAAAAGCATAAACTTGTTCAACTCCTAGGGTTAAAACTTTATCTATGGCTTGTTCATAATCGCTTAAACTATTAACAGTAACACTGATAGTACGGGTTAAACTAAAGCCTTTTTGAACTTGTTCTTTGTTAATGTATTCAATCCAAGGATTAAACTGAACCTGTAAAGATTGGATGGCATTGGGCTTAATCCCTATGGCCACTAATGCACTAACTACCTCTGCTGACCTTTGACTAATTTGCTGATTTAATTTGGCAGCTTGTTTACCTTTTTCTTGTAAGGATAAACTAAAACTAAATTGATCAGGGACTGTCATCACTTCCTCTGCCCCAAATACTTCAATAGTGCTTATGGGGGCAGAAGGAACTTTGGCTAGACTCCACTGGCTAAAACAATACAGGCTCGCCAACAACAAAATACTTTTATATATACGCATATCACACCTTAGAGGTTATTCATTTAAGTCATTGATAATACTATGACTTAAATGAATAAAATGTGAATCAATTGGCAATAGACTAATTAATCTAACTCTGGAACAAAAACCGTACCTTGCATTAATCGACGGGCGCTACGACTCATACTGACTTTATTAACTTGCCACTGTCCAGCTTGCATATGAGTAGTGGCTCCAACAGTTAAGGTACCAGAAGGATGGCCAAAATTTACTGAGGTTAAGTTTCCGCCACCTGCAGCCAAATTCACTAAGGTTCCAGGGATGGCCGCAGCTGTACCAATGGCAACTGCTGCTGTGCCCATCATAGCGTGGTGTAATTTACCCATAGATAAAGCTCTAACATTTAGATCAATATCTGCAGTCGCTACAGATTTACCACTAGAGGTCACATAAGACTGGGCAGGCGATACAAAAGCAATTTTAGGGGTATGTTGACGACTTTGGGCCTGTTCAAAGCTTTCAATCAACCCCATTTTAAGCGCGGCATAGGCGCGAATCGTTTCGAACTTGGTTAGGGCTTGAAGATCATTGTTAATGTCATCTTGTAACTCTATGCCCTTATAGCCTAGGTCTTGTGCATTAAGAAATACAGTGGGAATACCAGCATTGATCATGGTTACATCAAAACTGCCAATTCCAGGTACGTCCAGCACATCCACTAGATTATTAGTAGGAAACATAGCTTCATCACCATCCACTGGATCAACAAAGTCTACCTTGACCTCAGCCGCCGCAAAGGTCACTCCATCTAGTTCAAAGTCACCTGTCTCTTGCACTTGCCCATGAGAAATAGGCACATGGGCGATAATGGTCTTTTGAATATTGGCTTGCCAAATTCGTATTTCTGCTATGCCATTATCTGGTATACGCTGTGGATCTACTAGGTTAGACGCTATGGCAAACGCCCCTACTGCGGCAGTTAAATTACCGCAGTTACCACTCCAATCAATAAAAGCTTTATCAATAGCCACCTGACCAAATAGATAATCTACATCATGATTAGCTTGATTACTTTTAGATAAAATCACGGTTTTACTAGTGCTAGAAGTAGCACCGCCCATACCATCTGTATGTTTACCATAAGGATCAGGGCTACCAATTACTCGCAACAATAGGGCATCACGATATGCTCCAGCTTGTTGCGCTTTTTCTGGTAAATCCGTTAGATTAAAAAACACCCCTTTGCTGGTGCCGCCACGCATATATGTGGCAGGGATAGCCATTTGTGGTTTATGACTCATAAAAGCTGCCTTAATTTAAATTTGATTCTAAAAAATCTTGAGCAAAACGTTGCAACACACCGCCAGCTTGGTAGACCGTGACTTCTTCAGCGGTATCTAAGCGGCAAATAACAGGCACGTTAACGACTTCATTATTTTTACGGGTGATTTTTAAATTTAGTTTTGCCCCTGATGCTGGTTTACCCTCAACATCAAAAGTTTCAGTTCCGTCTATTTGCAAAGTATGACGTGTGGTATTTTCTTCAAATTGTAAAGGTAATACCCCCATTCCAACTAAGTTAGTGCGGTGTATGCGCTCAAACCCTTCAGCAACAATAACTTCTACTCCTGCTAAACGGACACCTTTAGCCGCCCAATCTCTTGATGAGCCTTGTCCGTAATCAGCACCAGCAACAATAATTAAAGGTTGTTTACGTTGCATATAGGTTTCTATCGCTTCCCACATGCGCACAACTTGGCCTTCTGGCTCGATGCGGGCTAATGATCCTTGTTTAACCTTACCGTTTTCTTGCACCATTTCATTTAATAGCTTGGGATTAGCAAAAGTCGCACGTTGGGCAGTTAGGTGATCGCCCCTATGGGTTGCGTACGAATTAAAGTCTTCTTCAGGTACACCCATACTCGCAAGGTACTCGCCTGCAGCACTATCTAACATTATGGCGTTTGAAGGCGATAAATGGTCTGTTGTAATGTTGTCACCTAAAACAGCAAGTGGGCGCATGCCTTTCATAGTGCGTTCACTGGCTAATGCCCCTTCCCAATAAGGTGGACGACGAATATAGGTACTCTTTTCGCGCCAATCGTATAAAGGACTTTCGGCAGGCTCAAAGGCGGCTAAGTCAAACATGGGTGTATAGACTTTTTGAAAGTGCTCAGGCTTAACAAATTCATTGACTATGGCATCAATAGACTCGTCACTTGGCCAAATATCTTTTAAGCGAATTTCATTGCCTTGTTGGTCATGGCCTAATACGTCTTTTTCTATATCGAACCTAATGCTTCCGGCAATGGCATAAGCCACAACTAATGGCGGAGAAGCTAAAAAGGCTTGTTTAGCATATGGGTGAATACGGCCATCAAAGTTGCGGTTACCGGATAACACGGCTGTACTGTATAAATCTCGGTCAATCAGCTCTTTTTGAATTTTAGGATCTAGCGCGCCACTCATACCATTACAAGTGGTACAAGCATAAGCAACAATACCAAAGCCTAATTTTTCCATTTCGGATAATAAGCCCGCTTCTTCTAAGTAGTATTTAGCCACTTTTGAACCAGGCGCAAATGACGACTTTACCCAAGGTTTTCTTAATAAGCCTAATTCATTGGCTTTTTTAGCAATTAATCCAGCTGCCACTACGTTTCTGGGATTACTGGTATTTGTACAACTAGTGATAGCGGCAATGATTACTGCCCCATCTGGCATTTCACCTTCTTTAGTTGTGGTGGCCTTAGCTACGCCTTTGGCCGCTAAGTCTGTAGTAGACAATCGCGCATGTGGATTAGAGGGTCCGGCCATATTTCGACCCACAGTAGACAAATCAAACTCTAATACACGTTCGTACTCAACTTCTTGCAAGTCGTCTGCCCATAATCCAGTATGCTTGGCATAGGTTTCTACCAGTTTGACTTGCTCTGGTTCACGACCTGTAATAGTTAGGTAATCTAAAGTTTGTTGATCGATATAAAACATGCCAGCTGAGGCGCCGTATTCTGGAGTCATATTAGAAATAGTGGCGCGGTCACCTATGGTCAGGTCTGTGGTTCCTTCACCAAAAAACTCTAAGTAGGCAGAAACAACTTTAGCTTTGCGTAAAAACTCAGTAATCGCCAACACTATATCTGTGGCTGTAATACCAGCTTGACGTTTTCCTACTAGCTTAACCCCAACTATATTAGGTAGGCGCATCATAGACGGGCGGCCTAACATCACGGTTTCGGCTTCTAAGCCCCCTACTCCTATGGCAATTACGCCTAGTGCATCAACATGAGGGGTGTGGCTATCTGTGCCAACACAGGTATCTGGAAAAGCCACGCCATCACGCAATTGGATCACGGGCGACATTTTTTCCAAATTAATTTGGTGCATGATGCCGTTCCCCGCTGGGATCACGTCAACATTTTTAAATGCGGTTTTGGTCCATTCAATAAAATGAAACCTGTCTTCGTTTCTTCGGTCTTCAATCTGACGGTTTTTATTAAATGCCTCGGGATCGTCACCGCCATGCTCAACTGCTAAAGAATGGTCAACTATAAGTTGGGTTGGCACGACTGGGTTTACTTTTGCAGGGTCGCCACCTTGCTCGGCAATGGCATCACGTAATCCCGCTAAATCCACTAATGCGGTTTGACCTAAAATATCGTGGCAAACCACTCTTGCTGGATACCAAGGAAAATCTAATTGTTGTTTGCGATACACAATTTGTTCTAAATAAGCATTTAACTCTTCTGGCTTACATTTACGCACTAATTGTTCTGCTAATACGCGCGAGGTGTAAGGTAAGCTTTTATAAGCTCCCGGGCAGATTGCATCTACTGCCGCTCGAGTATCAAAATAGTCAACAGGTGAGCCACCTACTACATAATTGGGAAGGGGTTTACGAAATGCATAATTCATAATAGGAGTCCAAAGTTGGAGAGAAAACATAGGCCACCAATAGGTGGCCTGGAACAATATTTACCTAGCTGAGATAGGCTGAACTTTACGAGGCTCAGCACCAATATAGTCGGCACTTGGTCTAATAATTCGATTGTTAGCACGTTGTTCCATTACGTGGGCGGCCCATCCAGTTAAGCGCGAACAAACAAAAATAGGAGTGAACAATTTAGTTGGGATCCCCATAAAGTGATAAGCCGAAGCATGGAAAAAATCTGCGTTACAGAAAAGCTTTTTGCTGTCCCACATAAATTCTTCACAGGCTACCGAGATATCGTATAAAGACGTATCCCCAAACTCTTTAGCTAACTTTTCAGACCAAGCTTTAATAATCACGTTACGTGGATCTGAAGTACGGTAAATGGCATGACCAAAGCCCATGATCTTTTCTTTACGGGCTAACATGCCAGCCATTTGCTCTTTGGCATCTTCTGGCGATTTGAATTTTTGGATCATGTCCATGGCTGCTTCGTTGGCTCCACCATGTAATGGACCACGCAGCGAGCCTATAGCTCCAGTAATACATGAGAACATGTCTGATAAGGTAGATGCACAAACTCTGGCAGTAAATGTAGAAGCATTAAATTCGTGTTCAGCATATAAAATAAGTGACACATCCATAACCTTGCGATGTTGCTCACTAGGTGTTTTACCAGACAACAATTTAAGGAAATGACCACCAATTGAATCTTCATCAGTGTTGCAATCTATTTCTACGCCTTGATGGCTGAAACGGTACCAATAACACATGATTGCTGGAAACGCCGCCAATAATCTATTAGCTGCTGTGTGTTGCTGGCTAAAGTCAGTTTCTGGCTCTAGGTTACCTAAAAATGAACAACCCGTGCGCATGACATCCATAGGGTGAGCATCAGCAGGGATAAGTTTTAACACTGCTTTTAATGCATCAGGTAAATCACGCATGCCAGCTAATTCTGCTTTATAAGCATCTAGTTGACTTTGATTAGGTAATTCACCATTGAATAACAAATATGCTACTTCTTCAAAGCTAGCATTTTCAGCAAGATCTGATACATCGTAACCACAATAAGTTAGGCCTGAGCCAGATTTTCCTACTGTACATAATTTGGTTTCGCCGGCACTTTGTCCACGTAGACCTGCGCCTGTTAATTTTTTATCAACCATGTGATTCTCCTATTTATTCTTGCCTTGTGAAAATAAGCTATCTAGCTTTTGTTCGTAATCGTGATAGCCAAGATAATCATATAACTCCATGCGTGTTTGCATGCTGTCTACTACGGCTTTTTGATCACCGTCTTTTAAAATCGCCTGATACACATTTTCGGCGGCTTTGTTCATGGCTCTAAACGCACTTAATGGGTAAAGCACCATATCAACGCCCCATTCAGCTAGCTCGCTTTTATTCCATAATTCTGTTTGGCCAAATTCGGTAATATTAGCCAAAATAGGCACATCTAAGGCCTCAGAAAAAGCTTGGTAATGGGCTTGGGTTTTAATTGCTTCGGCAAAAATACCATCGGCACCGGCCGCCACATAGGCTTTGGCACGTTCAATTGCTGCGTCTAGACCTTCTTGAGCAAAGGCATCGGTGCGCGCCATAATAAAAAAGTCTGGATCAGTGCGGGCATCCACTGCACTGCGAATTCGGTCAACCATTTCTTCGGTAGAAACAATTTCTTTGTTAGGTCTGTGACCACAACGTTTTTGTGCTACTTGATCTTCCATATGCACCGCTGCGGCACCAGCTTTTTCCATGTCTTTAATGGTTTTAGCAATATTAAACGCACCGCCCCAACCTGTGTCTATGTCTACCATAAGCGGTAAATCGCAGGCCGAGGTAATACGTTGAACGTCAACTATGACATCGTTTAACGAGGTCATGCCAAGATCGGGTAAGCCATAAGAGGCATTCGCTACGCCGCCGCCTGATAAATAAATAGCTTTGTGACCAATTTGTTTAGCCATCATAGCTGAATAGGCATTAATAGTGCCTACTATCTGTAGAGGTTGATGGTCTTTAAGGGCTTGGCGGAAACGTTGTCCGGGTGTTTTCATGATGTTGTCATCCGTTTTTCGACATTTTTACGGGAGGCTGAAATATGTCTACGCATTAAAATTTCAGCCAGTTCGCCATCTTTATCTTCGATGGCTTGAATAATATGGTGGTGTTCAGAGAATGCTTTTTTAGCCCGCGGGCTGGCCATGCCAAATTGAAAGCGGTACATGCGTACTAAATAGTATAGTTCTTCACATAACAATCGAATTAATAACGCATTACCGCTACCAATTACAATCCGATAATGGAAATCTAAATCACCTTCTTTTTGGATGTAGGCTTCGCCTTGTTGCAAAGACTCATTTTGTTGATGGGCATGCAATAACTGCTTTAAATCGTCAATTTCAGTTGTCGACATTTTTTCAGCAGCTAAGCGACATGCCATACCTTCTAGAGATTCTCTCACTCTAAAAATTTCTAATAATTGTGCAGTGGATAAAGTCACAACACGATATCCAATATTGGCTTTACGCTCGACTAAACCACAACTCTCTATACGTGATAACGCATCGCGCAAGGTGCTGCGGCTGATGGCGTAGTACTTAGCTAATTCAGGCTCACTTAATTTAGTGCCAGTCGCTATGTCACCTTCAACAATTCGCTGTCTTAAATCATAAAAAACAGTATCTGCTCGTGTTTGACTGCTATTTTTTGTGGAGTCTATCAAGATGGTTTGTCGACAATAGTTGGTTTGATGTTTATTTTAGTCGGATTAAAATAAAACACAACCAGCAATTGTCGACAATATTGAGATATGGCGTTAATTCTAAGAATTATTTTAAAACTTTTCCTAGTGCGTCTAAACAATAGTCTACATTTTGAACAGATGACGCACAGCCCATTAAGCCAATTCGCCATACTTTGCCAGCTAATTCACCTAAGCCAGCGCCAATTTCTAAATTAAACTCATTTAATAAACGCCCACGGATGGCGGCATCGTCAACTCCGTCAGGGATAGTGACCATATTCAGTTGCGGCAATCGATAAGCTTCATCCACAAATAAAGATAAGCCTAATTTATCTAACCCAGCTTTAAGTAATTGATGGTTATCTGTATGTCTTTGCCACGCTTGTTCTAACCCTTCTTTGTGTAAAAGCACTAAAGATTCGTGTAGCGCATATATGCTATTAACTGGTGCAGTATGATGGTAAGCGCGTTTGCCGCCCTGCCCCCAATACCCCATCACCAAGTCCATATCTAAAAACCAGCTTTGTACTGGTTGTTTGCGACTTTTAATTGCCTGAACGGCTTGTTCGCTAAATGACACAGGGGATAAGCCAGGTACACAAGATAAACATTTTTGGGTACCAGAATAAATCGCATCAATTTGCCATTCGTCTACTTTAAGTTTGCTGCCGGCAAGCGAGGTAACGGCATCAACCAAGGTTAAACAGTTGTGTTCTTTGGCAAGTTTGCATAACGCCTGTGCATCGTTCAGCACCCCAGTTGAGGTTTCAGCGTGCACAAAAGCTAAAGCTTTTGCGTCAGGATGGGCGCTTAGGGCCTTTTTTACTTTGTTTAAATCTGTTGGCTTACCCCAATCATCGCTAACCATTATGGCTTGTGCCCCACAACGCAGAACATTTTGCTGCATACGGCCACCAAATACCCCGTTTTGGCACACTATCACTTTGTCACCCGGTTCAATTAGGTTAACAAATACGGCTTCCATTCCCGCTGAGCCTGGTGCAGAAATAGGCATAGTTAGGGCATTGTCTGTTTGAAAAGCATATTGCAGTAAGGTTTTTACTTCATCCATTAACTCTACAAACTTAGGGTCAAGATGACCAATAGTAGGTTTGGCCAATGCATTTAACACACTTGGGTAAACGTCTGATGGACCCGGCCCCATTAATACCCGCTCAGGTGGCATAAAAGATGAAAAGCTGTGTGACATTGTTACTCCTAAAAACTCACAAGTTGAAAATTAGTTTTACTTTATTCTGATGTACGCACAAGTGACTATGCCCAACATTAATAAAATAAATACTGACAAGGCCAAATTTTAAGTAACTTAAATAGGCCAGTTGTTTAAATTAAGATATTGATTTAATTAGACAATTAAAAAAAAACCAAAAGTTGTATATTATTTATACAAAACTGTTCTATTATTAGCAGTCCAGTTTCTTGAAACTTTCTTCTGCAATGAAGTGTTAAGTTAGCGCACGGCTCTATTCATGAGCCATTCCCCTAAGCCCGGGCTAGTTATAGCTTCGGGCATTTTTTTAAGTCTTTGATTATAATGCTAAACAGCTAAGAAACTGGGCTAATCACAAGCTCTTGCATAAACCTTTTAGCGTTTTGCACATAATGCTCGGCCGATTGTTCTAGCTGTTTATGTTGCGAGGCATGGATAGGTTTAATGATTTTAGCAGGCGAGCCCATCACTAAAGAGCCATCTGGGATCTGCATATTTTCGGTGACTAAACTATTGGCACCTATCACGCAGTACTTACCTATTTTTGCGCCGTTTAAAATGACTGAATTAATGCCAATTAGACTGTAATCGCCGATTTCACACCCATGTAGCATGACTTTATGTCCTATAGTCACACCATTGCCTATGGTTAGTGGTATACCAACATCTGTATGCAATACCGAGCCATCTTGCACATTTGAGTTTTCGCCTATAGTAATTTGATCACAATCGCCACGAATAACAGTATTAAACCACACACTACTGTGAGGTTTTAATTCAACCTTGCCAACAATATGGCATCCAGGGGCAACAAACACTGTGGGGTGCTTTTGTACCTGCTCAGCGCCTAAATCGTAAATCATTGTTTATCTCCTACCATACGAATTAACCCCTCTTGCATAGTACTAGCCACAAGCTGGCCTTGACGATTAAAAAATTGCCCTCTACTTAAACCTCTAGCTCCTCCACTAAATGGACTCTCGGCGCAATATAATAACCAGTCATCAAAATCAAAAGGATGATGAAACCACATTGAGTGATCTATGGTAGCAATTCGCAAATTTTGGTTACGTGTAGAAATTCCGTGAGGATGCAAAGAAGTGGTTAAAAAGTGATAATCAGAAGCATAAGCTAACATCACTTGATTTAAATTTAGATTACCAGATAGAAGCTCCTGAGCCTTCATCCAGATATACTTTTTAGGGGCTTGAACAATTTCTTTAGATGGGTCTACAAAGTCTACCGTACGCATATCTATAGGTTTATGATAACCAATACTTTCGCGCATTTTCTCTGGCATATCTTGAGTTTGCGTAAAAAAGTCTATGTCTGATGGCAGCTGTTCTGGCGGCACCACATTGGGCATTTCAGCAAATTGATGCTCTAAGCCTGATTCTGGAGTTTGGAAAGAAGCGGTCATATAAAAAATATTGCGACCATTTTGAATCGCTTTAATGCGTCTAGTGGAAAAGCTGCGCCCATCGCGCACGTTTTCAACATCAAAAATTACCGCTTTATTCGCATCACCAGGCAATAAAAAATAACTATGAAATGAATGCGCAACCCGACCTTTAGGTAAGGTTAACTGAGCTGCAGCAAGGGATTGCCCTAAAACTTGGCCGCCAAATAGAGCCCGAAATCCAAGATCCCAACTTTGCCCTCTAAATAACCCTTCTTCTAATTTTTCAAGTGTTAATAATTCAACAAGTTTTACGTCTGACATAGGTTCTCTACAGGTAATAATTGAGCTTAATTTGCGTGTTGTTAAGTATAAGGATTTTTAGGGTAAAAGTTGTCTGCTAGTTGGCTTTGATGTGAAAAGAAGCGCGTATCTTTAAAAGGCAGCTTCATAAAACCAGAAATACCCAAGCCTTGAATACTAGGGACTAAATCTATCACATCTTTTAATAAACTTTTAAATTCTAATTCCATTGAGTGATTTAACAACTGATAGTCACTATGAATCTTTAAATGGGTTGGCAAGGATTCAAAAATGATACAGCCCGTGTGGTGAATAGCGTTTAATTGTCTAATAATCGCCATTAAGGGATCGGGCAGTGTTAACAATTCATCAGGATCTTCACCATCTTCAAAATATGAATGCATTTTACTGTCGTGTTCGGTCAGGGATATTTCACTGAGCTCATAAGGAATTTGCATATTGGCGTCAGGTACAAAAGGCTGCTGTTCGTTTTCACGCTCAACGTGTAGGGTATCTCGCGCATTAAACATACAGCACTTAAAAATACCCACACGCTTGATGGCGCGGGCAAAAGTCACCATATTATTAATTGAAGACTCAAAGGATTGTTGCAAACTAGGCTCATATAAATTCAAACTTGAATCAATATACACGCCATTTTCTTCCCATCTTACCGCCAAGCCCCCTACCACAGGAAACTTGCCTAAGCGGCTAATAGCAGCAATAAAAGCTTTTTCTGTATCTCCCATGCCTTGCATATAGTTTTTATAATATCGCTCAAACTGTGCGTCATTAATATGCCGCAATTCGGCTTCAGTTTGTTGGGCTTCAAGGCGTAAAAAAGATTTTCTGGAGCTATAAACGACAGTGTCAATTTCACCTTGTTTAGCACTGACAGTACAAGGTAACACTGAAGGTACAGCTGCTTGCTTAGGGGCATGCAAACTAACATTTTTCATATACTTCATATTGTTAATAAAGTAATCGCCACCTAATCTTCTAAGTTTAGGATCATCGCTCATCATGGCACTAAGGGTTTTGGCAAATTCTTGCGGTAAACCTAGGGAATTAGGGGTAATCACCTTAAAGCCAAAACGGCAAGATTGCCCAGATGCAAGCGCATATAAAGTACTGGCTAAACCTTGCTCATCGAAACGTACGCTAGACAGCCCACCATTTAATTGCTCTTCACCAATAAAATAAACATCCCCTAACCTAGCATTCGTTTGCTGCATGTCACTAGACATTAAATCCATCACATTGCTGCCCACAAACTGCCCGTTAGCATCTATTTGAGCAAACACAGATGAGCCCCAATCAATTAACCCAATAGTCTGGCTTTCTTCATCTAACACTATGTTAGAAGGTTTTATATCACCATGAACTATAGGCCTAGGTTGGCCATTTTGAGTATGTTGCCTTAGGTAGATAAGAACCTCAGCCAGCTGACTGGCTATTTTAATCAGTAAAGCAACAGGTAGCGGCCCATATTTTAGTGATACTTTTTCTAAGTCGAGACCCTGTGCCCTCTGCATCACTAATATGGATTGTTTTTTAATTCTTTGATATTCAATTAATTTAGGCACATAAACATGGTTGACTAGACCTAACATGTAAGCTTCTTCTTCTAATCTGTCTTGCACATGTTGAGGTAGATTAGTACGAGAAAACTTAAACACTTGGTGCTGTTTTTCACCAGACTTTGTGCTTAAAGTTCCTGCAAAGGCAAAACCAAACGCGCCTTTACCAATTAATTCTATGTCTTGATAACCCAAAAGCGTGAGTTGCTCGGTACATAACTTAAACCAATCTTTTAACTTTTTAGCATCACTATGAGACAACAAATAAATGGATTGCTCGTCTGGAATGTAAAAGTGTTTTATATCGCGTTGGGCCACTACGTAGTTTCGCTTAACTGTCTTGAATGAGCCAGTCAACTAAATAGCTGGCATGGGGATTAAGTGCAAGTAAAGGACAAACTTCTTGCAAGCACTGCTCAATCTGCTGATCAAACTGCCAAGGCGCGTTAATCACCGCCATTCCTGAGCCCACCATGCCTTCACCCTCAGCTTTTGAGGTTACGCATAACTCCACTTGTAGTAGGTTTTTAATGGGCTTAGAGGCAAGTGTGTTTAACATTGTTTGGCTTTTTCCGGCTTTGCTTTGGGCACTAGAAACTTGAGTTAAGCTAGCTTGTCTACTGGCTAAAATAGGATACCAAATAGCAATAATAGCCGCGGGCCATTTTTTATTTACCTCAACAACAGTCTCAACTAACTTGTCATACTCTTCGGCTACTTCGTAAGAAGGGTCAATTAATACTAATCCTCTAGGTAACTTAGGTGGCGTAAGAGCGACTAACCCTTCGTAGCCATCTCTGTGGTGAACTGCAATGTTTTTTCCACCTATATTACTTTTTAAATTTAGTATTTCTTGATTGTGTTTTTCCATCAACACCATAGCGTCTTGTTGGCGCAATAACGACTTTGCCAGTTCAGGTGAACCAGGATACTGCCCAAACTGCTGGTAACTTTTCACTAAATTTAGATAGGCAATTAAGGCTGGATGTTGAGCTTGGTAATCTTTAAGTTTATTAATGCCCAACTTAAATTCATTGGTTTTCTGTGCTTCAGCCGAGTCTAGCTGATATACACCTGCCCCACTATGAGTATCAAAATAATAAAATCCTTTTTGTTTGGATTTTAGTTTTTCAATTAATAGCATTTGAGAAAGATGTTTTAACACATCGCCATGGTTTCCAGCATGATAGCTATGCCTATAACTTAACAAGCTTTTGCTCCTGATAATGGTAGGGCTTTAATAAACTAATCTTAAAGCAAAAATAAACCCGCTGTTAGCGGGTTTAAGGTTTTTTTATTTAGCGGGTTTTAGCTAACATGGTTAATGGATTTTCTAAGTAGGATTTCCATAAGTTGTTAAACCTTACCATAGTTGCACCATCAATCACCCGATGATCGCCAGACCAACTCACATGCATGATATTCACCGCTTTAACTTGATCATTTTCGTCAAAACGCGGTAAACGCTGCATCTTACCTAACGCCACTATAGCAGACTCAGGGGCATTAATGACCGGAGTAGCGACCGTGCCGCCTAGTACTCCAATATTAGAGATACTAATAGTGCCACCTTTTAAATCTGCGTTGCTTAACTTGCCTTGACGAGCTAAATCCACTAATTCATTAGACTTTTGCGCCACTTCAAACAAAGATAAGTGCTGTACGCCTTTTATGTTTGGCACCACTAAGCCAATTTTAGAGTCCACCGCTACCCCAATATTGTGATCATCAAAATATGTGATCTCAGTACAATCAGCATTGACCTGACTATTAATAATTGGGAATTCTTGTAAAGCCAAAGACATAGCTTTAATGAAAAACGGCATGAAGCTCAATTTAACCCCTTGCTCTGCAAAAGATTCTTTTAGCTGCGCACGCGCCGCAATCAGATTATCCATATGGATTTCTTCACTTACTGTGAAGTGCGGCACAGTAAACACTGAGTGAGTCATATGCTTAGCCATAGCTGCTTGTACACCACGAATAGCTTCAGTGCGTTTACCACCAACAGTAGCCACTTGAGCAAGCTGTGAATTTGAACTGCTTTGTGGTTTGGCAACTAGGTCAGCTTTTAATACTCGCCCTTTTTCACCGCTTCCAGCAACTTTTGCTAAATCTATGTCCATTTCGCGAGCCAGTCGTCTTACCGCAGGACTAGCTAAAGCTTTACCTGATTGTGCACCTTGCTCTACAGATGGTTTAGTTGCTTGGGTAACTTCGGCCGGCTTTTGTTCTGCAACCTCAGCGGTGTTTTCTGAAGTTTGTACAGTATTTTGCTCGGCACCTTCGCCAGTAATTTCCATAGCAAACAACGGAGAATGAACTTTAGCTATGCTACCTTCAGCATAATGCAACTTAGTCACCACTCCAGAGTACTTAGCTGGAATTTCAACTAAAGCTTTGTCTGTCATTACTTCAACAACAGCTTGATCTTCTTCTATGGTTTGCCCTTCAGCAACTAGCCATTTTACTACTTCACATTCAACTATGCCTTCACCAATATCAGGCAGAATAAAATCTTGCATATCTTTCTCCTAAACGTCTGCCTAAAAATTAACCGTACGCATAATAGCTTCAAAGGTTTTTAAGTGATCGGGCATATATTCTTTTTCATGAGCCAATGGATAAGGGGTATCTAAACCACATACCCGACAAATAGGTGATTCAAGGTATAAGAAACACCTTTGTTGCACACTGGCTGCTATTTCACTGGCAAAGCCTTGAGTTAAGGGGGCTTCGTGGTTAATAAGCAAGCGTCCGGTTTTTTCTACTGATTGACAAACCGTTTCAACATCCCATGGCAAAATACTCTGCAAATCAATGATTTCACATGACACGCCTTGTTCTTTCGCCATTTCTGCGGCTTTTTCTATTATTTCAACTTGAGCACCCCAAGCTAATAATGTGATATCTGTACCTTCTTGTACCACTTCAGCTTGGCCTAAAGGTAACTCATAATCTTCTTCTGGCACTTCACCTACAGAGGCACGATATAACCTTTTAGGCTCCATAAACAAAACTGGGTTATCGTCACGAATTGACGCTAACAACAATCCCTTAGCTTGGTGTGGATTACGTGGCACAACAATTTTTAAACCAGGTGCATGGGCAAAAAATGCCTCTGGGGATTGTGAATGATAGAGTCCACCGGCAATGCCGCCGCCATAAGGGGTTCTAATGGTTAAGGTTCCGGCAGAAAACTGACCGCCAGAACGATAACGAAATTTTGCAGTTTCATTAACAATTTGGTCAAACGCAGGAAAGATATAATCAGCGAATTGAATTTCAGCTACTGGAATTGAACCTTGTGAAGCCAAACCCGTTGCAAAGCCAATAATACCTTGTTCAGTTAGAGGTGTATTAAAACAACGGCCTCGGCCAAATTGTTCTTGCAGATTACTGGTTGCGCGGAAAACCCCACCAAAGTGGCCAACGTCTTCACCAAACACCATAACCCTTTCATCATCAGTCATAGCAGTAACTAATGCATTGTTAACTGCTTGCAGCATATTCATCTTAGCCATAAATTAAAGCCTCCCTGAAGTTTTTGGATAGGCTTCTGGATACTTAGCCACATGTTCTTTTAATTCTGCGAGTTGTTCTTTTAGGTGCCAAGGTGGCGTGTCGTACACATCTTCTACTATTTGATCTAGTGTACAAATGGGAACTTTCTCGGCTTTTTTCAATTCTTCAAGCACTTCACGTCTTGTTTGCTCAATAAAGTCTTGGTTTTGTTTTTCGTCTAACCAATTATTTGCCAACATCCATAACTTAAAGCGTTCCACTGGATCTTTTAAGCGCCAGCGCTGTTCTTCTTCTTTAGAGCGGTAACCTGTAGGATCGTCAGAAGTTGAATGTGCTGCCAATCTATAGGTCATGGCTTCAATTAATACTGGGCAATTTTCGGCTAAGGCGATTTCACGCGCTTTGGCGGTAGCAGCGTATACAGCTAAAACGTCGTTACCATCTACTCTTATAGTACGTATGCCGTAGCCTAAACCGCGAGATGCTATGCCATCACCAGCAAACTGCTCTTCTGACGGCGTAGAAATGGCATAACCATTGTTACGACAAAAGAATATTGCTGGGCAATCTAATACCGCGGCCATATTTAAACCTGCGTGAAAATCACCTTCTGAGGCTGCGCCTTCACCAAAATAACAAATAGTGACAGCGTCTGTACCTGCCATTTTTTGCCCATAAGCATAACCGCTAGCTTGGGGAATTTGGGTACCTAAAGGCGACGAAATGGTCATAAAGTTATGGGCTTTAGACCCATAGTGAATAGGCATTTGACGACCTTTGTTTAGTTCATTTTGATTACTAAACATTTGATCCATAAATTCTTGAGTCGTATAACCGCGATAGGCTAACGCCCCTTGTTCGCGATATTGCGACATAATCATGTCTTGAGGCTCTAATGCTGCCGCACTGCCCACTGTTGAGGCTTCTTCGCCAGTACAAGCTAAGTAAAAGCTAATACGACCTTGACGCTGAGCTGCCACCATTCTTTCATCTAAAACACGAATGTATTGCATGGTTTGCAAAATTTTGTTGGCTTGCGCTTGTTCAATATTAGGCGCACTGGCATCTTTGTGAACCACCCCATCAGGCTGCAATATTTGCAACATTGGAATGTCGAGCATGCCGTTTTCTATTATATTGACTTGATGGACTGTTCCCACATTCGCCAAATGATTTCTATCTTTCATGTACAACCTATTCCCTACACAAAACCCATTTGTTTGTGTATTAATTGTAATTAGGTTGTTAATGCTAGTTCACTATTGAAAACAAGGCGTTGCCAATTCAGAATTTTTGCTAGCTATTAAGAAAACAAATCATCTAATTTAACTAGCTAGAGATGATAATCATCCTAGTTGTAATAGAATAGTTGTCCTATTAATCAATTAAAATTGGTAGATCCCACGCAAGTAGTAAAACCCGCCATTCAACCCTATGGGTGAGGTAGCGGGATATTTTGCGCCAGCTAATAAAGCCATAGGGTTATTATCAGGGCGATTATCAAATAGGTTTTTTGCACCAAAAGCTAAAATAAAATCTGCATTAATAGGATAACTAACATCTAGATCCACAGTTAGCTCAGAGCCGGCATAAATATCATAACCCGCTGCTGCATCTAAATGGTCTTCATAAAAACCTGAATAGTAATTTAATCTCAGGTTGCTACTAAAAGAGGCAAAGTCTTGTACTAAGGTGACACTAGCCCGATGTGCTGGCAAATTGTCTTCAATCATCTTAATCCGTTGCTCGGTTAAATTAGACACCCATTTTTGGCTGCCATTTGGATTGACTCTTTGATAAAGGGTTACTCTATCTATATTGGTATCTGTCCAGTTATAAATAAACATAAACTGCGTTGGCACACTAGCTAGATGAGTTTGATAATTTAAGACTAAATCTAGGCCTTGGGTACGAGAGTCAAAGTCGTTGGTAAAATACTTGGCACTGCCAAAACTCGATGCCTCTGGCACCCCAGCTGCCACTAAGGTTTGAATATCTTGTTGGCTTAAGGAAATAGCAGAAGTTGTACTAATTCGGTCGTTTAAACGAATATGAAAATAATCAACGGTAAAATATAACTGCGGCGAAATTTCACCAACTAAGCCTAGCCCTAAGTTAACCGATTCTTCTGGCCTTAGTGGAGTTGCACCAAGTTGTACAGAAATAGGATTAGTAGGAGGCAAGGTAGCCTGATCCTCTAAACCATTTGCAGAATAAGCAGTGGTTACATTGACCACGTTACTTTGACCTACAGTTGGGGCTTTAAAGCCAGTACTTAATGAACTACGTAGAGTGAGTTGATTATTCAAAATGATACGAGTCGAAATTTTACCGTCAAAGGTGCTGCCAAAATCAGTGAAATCTTCGTACCTTGCCGCCATACCAAACAAAAAGGCGTCACTCATATGAATTTCGAAATCTGTATATAGTGCCCAGTTTCCTCGGCCCCACCGTCCAGCTGATTGGGGGTTATAACCAGGAAAACCATTAGAGCCCACGCCAAACCCTTGTGACAAGCCACTTTCAAGGTCGTAAGCTAAATGTCCAACCTGATAAGAAGCCAAGTCACCAGTTTTTTGTTGGTAATATTCTTTACGCCACTCTGCACCTGTTGCTAAATTAATTTTGTACTTATTGTTAATTGTAAATTGCTTAAATAAATCTAAATTTACGTTTTTCTCTAATTGACTGGCTAAACCCGGCGAAAACTCTGTGGGCGAAGCTGGCCCTAAAGATGGGTTAATCGACTGCGACAAAATATATTCAATTTCTGAATAACCCACACCTACACTTAAATCGTAGTCCCAATCATTTTGAGTAACCCCTTGTACCCCCATTACCCAAGAGAGATCGCGTATTAACCCGCCAAATTGAGGAGTAAAGCCGCCGGGTAAAATTTCGTTAAAGGCAAAACAATTTTTGCCAATTTCAGTATCTTGGTTGGCAATGCTTTGATAAGCCGGATCGTCTAATACATTGTCGTCTGAAATAACCACTTTAGGACAACTTATACCCTGCCCTAGCCCATCTAAATCGGCCACCAAAAGTAGCGAATTTTCGTCTTCATCATAACCACCAAAATACACCCCAGAACGGGTATGAGGGTTTCTATAATAAAAACCTCCGTGAATTTTTCGTTTGGCTAAAGTAGCAAAGCTATACCACTGATTATCATTATCAAAGGCATACCCCATATTGGCTAAAAGCTTAAAATCAAAGTCCACCTCTGGACTACCCCAAACTTGAGCGGGATCTGCTACCCATAAATTGCCAGCACTTATTAGCCCCAATGCATCTTTTCGTTGAACACTTCTATCTGTGGCTTGTTGTTCTAAGTATTCTGCGGTGAGATTAACAAAGCCTTCATCGCCTAAGGGTAAGCCGAGGTTAGTTTGTAGTTGCAGTAACTTACCGTCACCTGGTGCATAGCTACCTACTCTTGCTTCTAGGCGTCCACCTTCATTGCTGTCGTTTAACACAAAGTTAATGACTCCTGCTATGGCATCTGAACCGTATTGCGCAGCAGCACCATCTCTTAATACTTCAATTTGGCTAAGGGAAGAAGCGGCAATATTAGATAAATCTACGCCTTGGGCTCCATCAGACAAGCCGCCACCTAGAAAGGTAATTGCTGAAGAACGGTGGCGTCTTTTGCCATTGACTAAAACCAGCGTGTGATCTGAAGCCATACCGCGCAAATTTGCCGGTCGAACTAAGCTAGAGGCATCATTTATTGGTTGGTCATTCACATTAAAAGACGGCACTAAAGTAGCCAACATAGAGGTTATATTAGTCGCGCCTTGGCGCAAAAACTCTTCTGAACCAATAATATCTAGGGGCACAGGTGAATCAATCACAGATCTAGGGGCACTTCTGGTACCAACTATGGCAATCTTTTCAATACTAGTGGGATATGGGTTTGGGTCTAAGGAAGGTTCAGACGTGTTGCTTGAGGGTGTTTTAGTTTGCCTATTTACTATGGCTTTAACCGACAGGCCTTTGTCATCTTTTATCGGATATAAGCCTGTGCCTTCTAGCAGTTTGACTAATGCAAGCTCAGGGTCATAAAGTCCATTTAATGGGTTAGTTATTTCTTTTTCGGCAATATCAATGGGAAATAGCAGCGTAGTATCTGCTTGTTGAGCAAATAAAATAAGTGCTTTATCAGCGGGCTGCGACGGAATATCAAAATGATATTTATTTTGCGCACATAGCTGAAAAGATATAAAAGAGACTAACAGCACGACTAAACGCATAAAACTTAAAATTATATAAACTGAATTTAAACCTTAAACCGAGTCTAGCATGTTGATATCTAATAAAATATGCCCTTTTTAAGCCAGTAAAATTAATCCTATTTAAGTGCCCGACGACAAGACTATGGTTTTATCGTTAGTTTGCTCATAGGTAATATTAAAATTATTTTCTAATGCAAATAACAATCCTTGAATATCACCTGCTTTAAAATAACCTGCCACACGTCTTTGTTTAACTTGTTCATCAGCTAAATCAAAGGATATAGCGGTATAACGACTAATTTCATTTAAGGCTTCAGCAAGAGGTTCACCATGAAAGACCAGCATCCCTTGCTGCCAGGCTAAGTCTTGTTGAATTTGCTCTTGGCTAAAACTGACTTTTTGTACTTTATCTGGGCTAATTAACGCCTTATGGCCAGCTGTCATTAGTTCACCAGTGGCAAGAAGCTGGTCGTTTTGTTGCCCAGAAACTGTGTCTGTTTGGCTATTTTTAACTAACACTTTTCCTTCAGTGACTATTAGCTCAACGTCATTAAATTTGGCTATTTGAATGTTAAAGGCGGTACCCACTGCGGTAACTGAGCTATTATTGGCGTGCACCACAAAAGGTCGCTCAATATCATGAGCCACATCAAAATGCGCCTCACCTTTAATTAATTTAATATTTCTTTGTTGCTGGGTAAATTCAACTGCAACCATAGAATTGGTATTTAAGTGGATCACAGAGCCATCGTTTAAACTGATTTGCCTATGTTCACCAATGGCGGTTTCGGCAGTTAGATTAAGCAAATTTGGCAAATGTTGCTCGGCATTAAATTGGCCATGTAAAAACCAGCCTAACACGCCCAAAAACACAAAAATAAAACTTGCCGCTAATCCAGGAGTGTAAGTGCCAAACCAAGTTTGTCTTTTAGGCATTACCCCATGATGTAACGGAAACAGCCCGCTTAATTGATGTAATGCACTCATATTATCCCAGGTTTTGGCCATTTCGAATAAATCGTCTCTATGTGCTTGGCTAGTGTTGATCCAATTAGCAAAATGCTTCTCTTCACTACTGGAAAGCCCACGATCTAACTTACTGATCCACTCACAAGCTTGCAGCCGGATATCGTCTTTACTACTAAATTGTTGAATATTACTCATGGGCTGACTTTTTAGGTTGCGTTTTAATACTGGAATTAGGTTGGTTATTCTGGGCTAATTCGGTTAAATATTTAGCACATTGCAGTAAGCCTTTAGCTACATGCTTTTCTACTGTGCTTTCACTAATGCCTATGGCACTTGCAATATCCTTTTGGCTTAATCCATATACTTTTTTTAATAAAAATACCCGTTTAACCTCTACCGATAAGGTATCTGTAGCACGACAAAAATGTAAAAATCGCTCTTTGGTTTCGATTTGGCTTTCTAAGCTATTAGAGGTTAAGTTTTCTGGCTCAGCCAACAGGCTTTCTAGCGATTGGTTTTTTTGAGCACTGGCTTTCGAAACATGGTTTAACGCTAAATTTTTTGCAGTTTTTAGCATATAAGTGCGTTCAAACTTAATTTCTTGCTTTAGTTCAGCCTCATAACTTTTCACAAAAGTTTCTTGCACTATATCTTCAATATCGTCACTTGGAACGATATTGCCTATCACCCTTACCAGCTGCGCGCGGCATTTTAAGTAAGTTGTTTCTAGTGTCGACTTTTTTATCATTTTATTTCTTGTCTAGTTGTAAAGCGTTAATTACATTCAATGAGTTTTACTTAGCCACTATAAAGAAAATATAGGTTCTTTATAAGTGCATTTTTTAACGATTAGCATACCGGTTCTGTTAATTTTAGATTTTGCCAATCATTCGGCAAAAACTCAGCGTAGTTTTGCCATTTTTTCATGGCTTGGCTATTCACCTTTTGTCTAACTTGTACATTGCTTAGGGTTCTTATGGGTTGCTGTTGATTATTAGCTTGGGTACCACTCTTACTAGATAAGCCACAAAAGGCGTAAATTTTGTTTAAGGTTTGAGTTTTATTTTTGACTAAATCTTGATAATTCACCGAATAAATAAAGTCTTGGCATTGTTCTTCCCAACAATCCATTAACTCAGTATAAAACCCATAATACTGCCCAAATTCGTTAAGTGAGCAAAAATAGGGTTCGTTTTGCGCAAAATAATTGCTAAAAATTGACCATGCCACTTCAGGTAATGCGCGCTGAATATGAATAACTTTGGCATGCGGAAATAATTTGTAAATCATACCAATTGCTTGAAAATTGGCTGGCAACTTGTTGATCACAAAAGCTTGATTAGGGCATGCCTGAGCCAATAGGTTTTCATATATACTGGCTGCTTTGGCTAATATGCTAGGGTCAGTTATTTGTAAACTAGCGGGGTAATCGAGTTGAGTTAACTGGTATATAAAATTAGCCAACTCATCGCTAACAAAGGTAGCTTCCCCCACTGTTCCAACATCTGGGTGTTGGCATAATAAATATTCTAATAAAGTTGAGCCGGTTCTAGGTAAACCTAAAATAAAGATTGGGGTGAGTTTATTGTCTACTTGAGGGTTTCTATAGGCTAAGCCTTTAATATTGTTAGATGATTGAATTTGTGTAAAAAATGGCGCTAAGTCCTGTGTTTTAAACTCACAATCAGCAAATTGTAATCTATTGGCTTGTTGGTAATTTTGCCAGGCGAGATGAAATTGTTGCTGATGATCTAAGATATTGCCATTGGCATAATGTAAAACAGTTTTTTCTTGAGTAGTTAAATTCTTATTGGTTAAACGCTGACTGATTATGTGGTCTAAATTATCATCAAATTTAGCCTGACGAGTTAATTCTAAACAGGCAAAAGAGGCAATGCTTGTGTCAGTTAGAGTTAATACTTGCTTGAAACTTTGTGTGGCTTGTTCAAACTCTCCTAAAGATTGTTGATGCAATCCTAGTTGATAGTGTACTTCTGGGCGCTGAGCAAATTGACGCTTTGCATAATCTAATACCGTTGAGCTATCTTGGGTTGCGCCAACAGCAGTAAATGCCTCGGACAAATGTAATAAAGGTGACAAGGCTTGAGGTAATAATTCACAACTTCTTTTTAATAAACTAATGGCTTTATCGTACTGCTTAACTTTTAAAGCAATACAGCCCATGCCTAGAAATGCTTGACCATTATTTGGCTGGGCGGCCAACACTTGCTGATAATAGGCTTCAGCTTTGGGCAAATCATTTTTTTGCAAACAAAGTGTTGCTTGTTCAAGAAGTGTCAAATCTACCACCACTATTTAGACTAAAAAAAACAGCCTTACCCAAAGGATAAGGCTGCTTATATCAACTAATAACCATTAAAAGTTATAGGTTGCTTTTACATAATAGAAACCACCATTAAATCCATAAGGTGAAGTTTCATAGTAGATGCCACCCCAGTTGTTATTTGGGATCCCTTGGTCTGCTGGAATATTAATTCGTTCAGCTTCCTGATCAAATATATTCTGTGCACCTGCTGATAAGGTAATGGCTTCACTTAAGAAGTAGTTCATTTCAAAATCAACAGTTACTGAAGAACCTGCAGTGATAGCCGTTGCATCGTAATCTACGTGAACACCTTGATATTCACCATAGTAATTAACACGGGTAAACATTGAGAGTTGATCCCAATTTTGCGCCCAAGTAAAAGTACCACGATGGTTAGGTAGATCTTCTTCTAGACGTTTAACTTTAAATGCACCTGTAATCGCAGAGAACTTAGTCACCTCTGTTTCATTCCAGTTGTAAGCTAAGCTAAAAGTTGAACTTCCATCAAAAAGGTCTGCTGAATAGTTAGCAACAACATCCAGACCTTCAGTGGTGGTATCAAAGTCATTGGTAAAGAAACTAACTTGTTGCAAGCTATCTACGTTAGGTACACCTGCAGCTTTAAGCGCATCTTTATCACTTTGTGTTAGGTTAATTTTATCTGATTGGCTGATACGATCTTCAACATCGATGTTGTAGTAATCAACCGATACAAAGAAATCGCCCATTTGGTAAACACCACCAAAGGTGAAACTTTGTGATTCTTCAGGTTGTAACTCAGTACCACCTAGTTGTACAGAAATTGGGTTAGTAGGTGGCAATAATGCTGAATCTACTAATACACCGCCATCTAGGTTAGTTTGAACGTTACTTACGTTAGCTTGACCAACGGTAGGCGCTCTAAAGCCTGAGCTTACTGAAGTACGTAGAGATAAATCATCATTTACATGGAACTGGGCACTAAACTTATAGTTAGTAGTAGAACCAAAAGAATCATAATCTTCGAAACGTAAAGCACCACCTAGTAATAAGGCTTCGGTAACTGGCGCTTCAACATCAACATAGGCCGCATAGTTTCTACGAGTAGAAACACCACCGTCTGAAGGTTTAAAGCCTGGGAAACCGTTAGAGCCAATACCAAAACCTTGTGATGTAAGAGGCCCAGCAGTAAACGACGCTTCGTCCCCTACTACTACTTCAAATGACTCTTCATGCCACTCAAGACCACCGGCTAAGTTAATATCGTCATATAAATCTGCATCAATTAACTTAACAAGATCAAAGTTAAAGTTTTTCTCTAACTGAATATATTTACCTGGGTTAAAGTCTCTTGGAGTATCTGGCCCTAATGAGGCATTAATAGTATTAAAGATTAGGAAGCTAGACTCACTACGACCTACAGTTCCGCTTAAATCATATAATACGCCGTCAGCAAACCCACCTTTAAATTCGCCCTTAGTACCAATAGTTAAAGAGGTATCGGTAATGTTTCCACCAAAGTTAGGAGTAAAACCTTCTGGGATCATTTCGTTAAAGGCAAAACAATTTGGATTGTTTTGTACGCCATCAATATAATCTTGTTGTTGGGTAACATTCGCACTAACAATTGGAATAACCGGACAGTCAATGCCATCACCCGGGCTAAGGCCTTCGTTAATTTGACCTTCAGGCCCAGGTGTTAAGTCACCTACTAATAAAGTTTGGCCACCGTCAAGTGAATAAACTGTACCGCGAGTATGTGGGTTACGATAATAGAAACCACCTCTTACATCACGCTCAGAGTAGTTACCAAACATATAGAATTCTTTATCGTCGCCTAGATCTAAGCCAACATTACCAAAAATAGTGATATCGTCTTTTACTTCAGGCGAACCCCAAATTTGTGCTGGATCAGCAACATTTAAGCCTGCAGCAGCAAAGGCAGCAGCATCTGGACGTTGAACACTACGGCTAGTGGCGTCAGCGTTTTTATATTGGAAACTTAGGTTAGCAAAACCATCGTCGGTGAAAGGCATACCTACGTTACCAGACACTTCAGTTGTGGTGCCGTCACCTTCATAATACTGACCATGACGAGCAGTTAATGAACCGCCATCAGAATCGTCTTTTAATACAAAGTTCATTACCCCGGCTATTGCATCAGAACCATACTGAGCCGCAGCACCATCACGTAATACTTCAACTTGTTTAAGGGCAATACTAGGGATAACCGAAATATCAGGACCTTGTGCACCATCGTTAATGCCACCGCCTAAGAAAGCAATAACAGATGAACGGTGGCGTCTTTTACCATTTAATAAAATTAGCGTGCTGTCTGCTGGTAAACCACGTAAGTTAGCCGGGCGTACAAGTGACGCAGCATCACTAATAGGGTTAGTGTGAACATTTAATGAAGGCACAGTTCCTTTAAGGATTTCTAACATATCAGTGTTACCTGACTTATCTAATTCGTCAGAACCAATAATATCGATAGGAACCGGTGAATCACCTACAGAACGAGGAGCAGCACGCGAACCAACCACAGCGATTTTTTCTACATTGTTATCGGCGCCTGCTTCTTGTGCGACAACCGGTGAAATTGATACCGCACCTGCAGTGGCAGACGCAGCAATAACATAGCGAATTTGTTTCGCTAGTTTAGACATTGAAGTTTTCATAGTTGTTTTCCAGCTTAATATTTTTTTAATGCTTTATTGCTAAGTTTGGTAGTTAACTTTTAATCCGCAATAAAGTGCTTTGTGTATCCAGATCACGTTAGCTAAAAAAACCAACGCCCCTAATTTATATACCTCTAACTAGGCAAAAACAAATAAAAACGCCTAATAAAAAAATATATTTTTTTTGATAGAGGATTTTAATTTTTGCTTTGTCTATAAGGGGTTGCAGAATAAAAACTAGTAATTTTTACGAGGGAATGGCCAAGTTGAGAACCCAACTTGGGAAAAAAAAAGGGCAAGGCAAACCTTACCCTCATATTAATTTAATTAATAAAAACTTTGATTACCTTTTGTCCATAACTTAGTTAACAAAGACTCAATCGACACACTAGCAGCCATTCCTAACCTTTTAGCCAAACCTTTTTTATTGGTGTATTTTACGGTAAAAATCTTTTTATCTTGATTTGCGCTTAATAAATAATCATCTGAGGTTTGGATATTATCAACCAAACCAAGCTCAAAGGCTTTTTGACCATACCAATATTCGCCAGTGGCTACTTTAGCAATCTCTAAGTTTGGTCTGTGTGTATGCACAAAATCTTTAAACATATGATGCACGTCTTCCAATTCTGCTTTAAATTTTTCTCTGCCTTGGTCGTTATTTTCACCAAACATAGTAATAGTACGCTTAAACTCGCCAGCAGTGTGCTGCTCAAACTCTATATTATTTTTCTTTAACAGCTTATTAAAATTGGGCATTTGTGCAATAACACCAATTGAACCAATAATGGCAAATTTAGCCGCTAATACTTGGTCAGCCACACATGCCATCATATAACCACCACTGGCCGCTACTTTATCTACCGACACAGTGAGTTTTATATCTTTGTCTTTAATTCGTTGTAATTGCGAGGCTGCTAATCCATAGCCGTGCACTACCCCGCCGCCGCTTTCTAACCTAACTAACACTTCATCTTGCGGTTTTGCCACGCATAGGATGGCGGTGACTTCTTCACGTAGTGATTCCACTTCATGGGCATCCATGGAGCCAGAGAAGTCAATCACAAACAGTCTACCTTTGGCTTCTGGCTCTGAGCCTTGTGCCTCTTTTTGGGCTTTTTTCTTTTCTTTTAAGGCTTTCTTTTGCGCCTTTTGAAATTGTTTGAGTTCGTCTTTATTTAACAACTCAGTACGCGCGAAATCGGTAATTGATTCTAACTTTTCTGATAAAGAAGAGATTTCTAATTGCCCTTTACCCTGCTTTTGTTTACTCACTAAGGCTAAAATGCCGCCTAAGGCTAAAAGTATGGCTAACACTATAGTGATGGCTTTGGCGATAAAGAGCCCATAGTCGTATAAAAATTCCAATCCTGTTTACTCCTGATAATTGTTTGCGCTTATATGGGGATATTTTGGCAAAAAAAAAGCCAAGTATTTAAACTTGGCTTGATTAATCAAACTATAACTTAGTTTTCAACTACAGCGGTATTTGAAATCACTATATTTTCACCATTAGTCGCAACAAAAGTTGCGGCTTGGGTTTGCATCTCTTTAGTGGTTTCTGGGCTTGCTGCTGGGCTTAACATAGATTCATGGGCACCCGCATTGAATCTCACCAAACCACTACCTTGAGTAGTTGACGACACTTGGCTTAAGCCAATCAGGTTGGCCAAGGCTTGACCACCGGCTAGAGGCAAACTAGTTACTACAGGGTTAACCTGATCACTCAGCGCCACACTGCCATCAGCGTTAGTCCCACCACCTACAACTAATTGCAATAGTGTCGGCACATTAGCAGCAGTATCGGCCGCATAACTAATAGGGTCAGGTGCATCTACTGCGGTTTGTGCAGCAAAAGTAAAGGCTGCAAAAGTTGCATTTAACTCAGCTAATTGCTCGGCACTTATAACTTGAGTAAAGGCTGTAAAAGCAGGCCCCACTGCAGCTTCGGCCGACATGCCATTTTCTGCGGCAAAAGCCGTTAAGAAAGCAACAAAATCAGGTGAAGTAGCTGAAAGCAACTTACCTTTAATGGTGGCACCAACAGCAGGAGATTCTAATAAGCTAGGTATAACAGTGACTGTAGGCACGTTCAAAACTGCCGACTTAAAGGCGTACATAGAATCAAAGGCTGCTAAATCTCCACCTAAAGATTGATTGGCTAAAGTGGCAGCTGAGGTGCCATACATAGCCCCTAAACTTTGCCCCATAAAGTGTACATTAGACGCATCTAAATCGACTTTTCCGGTGCTATCCATAATGGCATTTAACGACAATCTAAAGGCCAAAATATCAGCAATACTTTGTCTTGCATTATCTCTATAAGTTAACAAACTTAGTAAATTAAAATAATCTGTACCACCGGTTAGGGTTGCATTAACTTCAGTACCGTCATCCAGTGTTATGGCACGTTCACCATGTAAAGGATGGTCAATTGCCGCACTGGCAAAGCCAGCCATAGCTAAAGAAGCAGCCACAAGTGACGCATTTTCACGAGTTTGCCCGGCACCATGTTGAAATAGCACTGTTGGCCACCCAGACTCAGGTTTAGTCTGTGCTGGCACCGCACCACCTGTTGCTGCAGAAATTAACGCAATAACAGACTCATTTGGCACAGTAAATTGTACTTTAACTGTTTCTGTACCCGCTTCGTTGTACAAGGTATTGCTATCATCAGCATTACGGCCTTGACGCATAGGAATAGGATTAAACTTAGTGATATTCCTTGGATCAGCCATACCTAGAGAGCTTAAGTCAAGATCAAAAAGTTGACCTTCTGAGGCTAACTGACACAGGTCATTATTAGGCCCTACTTGACCACCTTGAATTAATTGACCAACAACTTCTGCCCCTAAGGCTTTTAATGTTGCGCCACTTGTACAGGCCGCTCGCCACCAATCAGTTGTTGGAGCTGTGGTACTAGAGTAATAAGGAAGCTGAACTTCACCTTCTACTATAGTTGCAGCACAATAAGGTCCCGCAACAGCAAAAGTAGCTGAGGCTGTAGCATGCAAAGATGAATCAGGATCTGACACTGCAGCAACTAAACCATCACATGTATCTAAGCCAACCGCAGCTAATTGAGCCAGTTCTTCCGCTGACAACAATAAAGCAGCATAAGCTTCAAATACATTAGATGCAGTGCTTGGCTCTTGTGTGGTTACACTAGGTAAAAATTGTTTAGCAGTACCAACAGCAGTTGCCATATCGGCACCCGCGGCCAATGTTTGGGCAAAAGCTTGCGCATATGGCGCCACATTAAGAGTTTTTACTGTTTCTAATGCATCACCGGTTGACTGAGTAGAAAAGTAAGCTGCATAAGATACATTTGAAGTTGTTAGGCCTGTTGGCGCTAAAACGTTCACTAAGGAGTTAACCAAACCTTGTAATTGTAGAAGGTCTGGAGAGCCTAAAGGATTAGTATTGATATTTTGGCGCGCTAGCTCCCAAGTAATACTCCCTTTTACCGCTCGGCCGTCAGTGGATTTAAGATCTTCTGTGACCACCAACATATGCCCTTGTGAAGACTTCATTGGTTTTAAAGGCACCACAGTTATTGCCCCTGAGCCAGGGGTATAACTGGCTACAAAATCTACTCCAAATTGTAACTCATCACCTAATTCACAAGGCACACCTGGAGCTCCAATTGCATCGGCTAAAGCTAGGCAAGTTGCAGAATCCCCTTCTAAAGCTTGAGTTGACTCAAAAATACGAATAGAGCTAGGGGAAACTGAAGATGCATCAATATCCAAGCCTTCAGGTAATTCCACTCGAATTTGGAATGGCATATGTGCCGACCAACCATCTAACGCACTTAACACGTGTTGCGGATTTGACGCATCAAATTCAGCACTTTGTTCAGTATTTAGGGTAAAGTCAAAAAAGTTACCACTGGGGATCATTAAAAAATCATTTGGCACATTGAGATCACCAGAGCCAGGATTAAACACCACCCGGGCATATGGAGCTTCAAGTACCACTTCTTCTGGTACCTCTTGGGCTGGCAAAAGCGGTTTACCGTCTTCGCCAATACAGCCAGACAACCCAAACAGTGTTAGTACCCCAACACTTAGTAGACTTTTTTTCATTTGTTTTCCCTTTTTTATTTTTAGTAAAAAATACAACTTTTGTAAGGCTAACTGAACTTATACATTCAAATAGAGGTACAACCAGTAGCCAGTTTTTTACATACTATTAACTTTATTCACAGTTTGCAAAGTTTTACCAAGCTTCTCTACCCCTACCTTTTTAAAACCATTCAGTGATACAATTTACCCATTGATTTTATTAGGTTTTAATAATGAACAATTTCCAACCAAAAGATAACTATTTAACCAATCGCACAATATTAATTACAGGTGCAGGTGATGGCATAGGTAAACAAGCCGCATTAGCTTATGCCAAATATGGCGCAAATATCATTTTATTGGGGAAAACCGTAAGCAAATTAGAAAGTGTCTACGACCAAATTCTTAAACAAGGCGGCAATGAACCGGCCATAGTTCCTTTAGATTTAAAAGGTGCAACAGCACAACATTATCGCGACATGGCAAATACTATTAGAGATCAATTTGGTCACTTAGATGGCGTACTATTTAACGCCAGTATTTTGGGTCACTTGGGCCCATTTGAACAAATTAGTGAAAAAGATTTTCAAGACGTATTTCAGGTAAATCTAACAGGCCAATTTTTAATGATGCAGGCCCTATTACCAGTACTCAAAGCTGCCGAGCAAGCCTCAGTAATTTTTACTACCTCAAGTGTTGGAGTAAAAGGACGTGCATACTGGGGGCCTTATGCCATGTCAAAAGCTGCCACTAATAATATGATGCAAGTATTATCCGATGAATTCGAAAACACTAATATTAGGTTTAATAGCATTAACCCTGGAGCGACAAAAACCAATATGCGAGCCAAAGCCTATCCGGCAGAAAACTCTGAAACACTAAAAACCCCAGAGCAAATCATGCCGCTTTATCTGTATTTAATGGATAACCAAAGCAGCCAAGAAAATGGTGATGTTTTACACGCCCAACCGAAATAATCGGCCATAACAAGGCAAATAAATAGAGATTCCAAGTCTCAACTTTAATACTACAGCCCCTTATTTTTATCAGAAAACAAGGGGCAATACTCACCACCTTAATAATAACAACCAAAACAACCCAACATGTTATTACCAATAGTCAAAAAAATTGGTAATAAACTAGCGATAAGTGTATTCTGAACAAGTCTAGGCCGGCATTCACTGTAAAATATTTTGCCCACCTAGATTTGATAGGTTGGGATGTTTTATTTTAATTTGAATAAAAACCATATTTTTCAGTTTATATAGGTTGTTTGGTAAGAGGTTTACAATGAAAAAGCGTCGGATGTTTTGGACAATTGTAGAGAAAATAGAATCTTTAATTGATTCAGGTAAATACTTACCTGGAAGTCGATTACCCCCCGAAAGAGAATTAGCCGAAACTTTTGATGTGAGTCGCCCTACTATACGCGAAGCCATTATTGCCTTAGAAGTAAGACAAAGAGTTGAGGTTAAAACAAGCTCAGGGGTTTATGTTTTAGAAAACCCAAATGATTTACCAACAGATGTAACTGTTAGTGCCTTTGAGTTGACTCAAGCCAGAGCGCTAGTTGAAGGAGAAGCTGCTGCTTTAGCGGCTGGTGCTATTACCGAACAAGAGCTTAAGCAATTAAATGAAACCTTAATTGCCATGGAAAATGGCATAGAGCCAGAAAAAGCCGACCGCGAGTTTCATCTTATTATTTCGCGTTCAACTCGCAACAATGCGGTGCTTTTAGCTGTTAAAAAGTTTTGGCAATTACGCGACTCTGAGCCAGACATTATTAACGCATACAAAAATGTATGTGATGGAAGCGACAGTGACAGATTAGCCGAACATAGAAATATTTATTTAGCCCTACAAAACCGCAACGCAGCTCAGGCCCGAGCCGCTATGCACCAACACTTTAACCGCTTAATTAATAACTTATTTGAAGTAAGCGAATCGCAAGCTTTAGAAGAAGTTAAGAAAAAATCAAACCAAACTCGAGGGCTTTATTCACTTAATCACTTAGTTGACTAATTCTTTAGCTAAGTGATTTAAGCTCTTTCAATCTCCCCACCCTATTTACACATTATCTTTTTCTTGAGTAAAAACCTAGACACAAAAAAGCCACCCTAAGGTGGCTTTTTTATTGGTTAGTTAATTGACCTTAGAAACGATAGCTAGCACCTAAGGTTATACGACGGTCTGTTAAACCTTGATAACACAATAATGCGCCTTCATTTACACAATATTGCTTAACATCAGACTCAGTTAAGTTTACCGCTTCTATACCTAAGTTAAGTTGCTCATTTACATCATAACTTACGCTGGCATTAAGCTGACCTCTGTCGTCTTGAACCACTGGGAAACCCCAAGGGAAACTAGAGGTACTACCAAAATCTGTAGAACGATAAGCTTCACGCCATGTGTAACGTGCTCTTGCAGATAAACCATACTTTTCATAATACAAAGTAAAGTTATAGGCATTCTCAGACAAATCAGTTAAGCCTTGTACACGAGTAACATCAATGCCATCAATACCAGTAGTTAGAGCAAAGACTGCATCTGCACGGCTAGTTGCACTGTCAACCGCTTCACCACCTGAAAACTCTTGCTTAGTATAGTTAGCTAGTACACCAAAACCTGATGCCCAACCTAAATCATCTTCAAATCCAGACAAGTCATACTGTACCGCAATTTCAATACCTTTTTGCGTGGTTGTACCCGAGTCATTAATTTTAGTTGAAGTAGGTACACAAACACCTACACCACCATTAGGACCAAATACGTTTACGTCTGCAATTGGGTTGAAAATACCACCACCTTCACAAGGAGGAGTTACATCACGATAACCAGTAACAGGATCTTCATAGGCACTGACTTCTTGTTGAACATGCAAATCAGTACGTTTCTTGTGGAAGATACCTACACTAAATACACTGGCTTCAGCAAAATACCATTCTGCAGACAAATCAAAAGATGTCACTTCTTCTGGTACTAAGCTTGGGTTACCAATAGAAACCGGTGGGTTTGGACTGGTTGAGTAAGTTACAGAGGTAGATAAGTCATCAAAGTCTGGGCGACGAATATCTTTACCCCAACCTGCACGTACTACCACATCATCATGCACATCAGCTACTATGTTGATACGAGGTAATAGAAAGTCGTAATTACCTTTAGTGGTAACCTGAGAAACTAAATCATTACCTTCGTCATCTTCAGTAATAGAGTTACCAATTGAGCTAACATCTGTTTCTAAATATCTTAAACCAAAGTTACCTCTGAACATTTCATAATCAAAGTTGGCTTGGGCGTACAAGGCATGAGTTTCTTCTTCTATATCAAAGAAGCCAGCAGAGCTTGAAGTAGGCGCGCTAAGTGAGCGTGAGCCACCATGCTCATTAATGGCATTTTGTAAGGTGCTTAAAACACGGTCTGGATCAGATGCGACTAGTTCAGGATCAATAAGTAAGAAGTCTCTTACATACAGATCCCTGCCATCTGCGTCATTAAAATTAGTTGGACCAGTAACTAATAGGTCTGCAAACAAGCTACCTCTTGGGCTATCGGCCATGCTTCTTAAACCAACACTAGAGCTAATTTGATCTCTAAGGCTAGACGTTTTGCTATAGCGATAACCAAAATCAACTGAAGAAATCACAGATTCTAAGAAATATGTGAAGTCTGCGCGCATTGCATCTTCACTATTTTCTGCACGATTACGTCCTATGTTTACGTCTCTTAACACTACGTTAGCAGGGTTTACCAGGTCAGCAGACGTAGGAGCGTATTCTTCACCAAAAGCCACACCAAAGGTTAAGGCGCCACCTGAAAGATCATAAATAAAAGGTACACTGTTATCGTTACCGCCACCTGCATCAAGTGGTGCATTAGGGTTGATAAAGTTTAAGGTTGTATTAAAACTTGGAGTAGTAGTATCTGAACTTGAAGAAGATAGCTCTACGTTAGCTTTTAATCTTTCACCTTGCCACTCACCACCAATTCTAAATATTTCACTTTTGGTTAAACGTGAATTAGTATCGCTAGAAAAACGAAGATTTGGATCATCATCGTCATCGGCTAAATCTACTGGAATAACCCCTTGCAATGCAGCTTGAATAGAACCTAAATTTTGTCCATCAAGCGAGCCAAAGTTAACCGTTTCGAATGCAGTAGGAACAGAAATGTTATTTAAGCTACTTACACCAGAAGCTTGGATCCTAGAGCTTTCTTGTCTACGTTCTTGGTCGTTAATCACAGCATCAACAAAGAATTTAGTGTTATTGTTTGGCGCCCACTCAAATGTACCGGCAAAGTTTACGGTTTCATATTCAAAATTATCGTAATCTTGCACAAAAAACTGAATAGGTAAGAAGTGAAAGGCCTGAGCACTAGCTGCACCGCTGTCAGAAGCGATAGAGTTATCGCGGTCAGCTCTTGGTCTAAAAGCAGTGACGTCCTGTTTGGTATAACTAGTACTAACCACTACACCAAATTTACCCGCGTCACTTTCCCAATTATCACCATAAGTACCAGCGATACGAGGCGTAAAGCTGCTGTCTGTAGATAAACTACTGTTTTCACCTTGAACTTGAACAGCTGCTAATGTTTCATCCAGCTGTAACGGACGAATAGTCTTTAAATTGATGGTTCCACCAACCGACCCTTCAATGGTTTTAGCTGAAGGTGCTTTAGTTACCTCTACAGCAGCGATAATAGAAGCAGATACGTCTTCAAAATTAATCCCACTTCGGCCACTACCAGAGCCTACAGTAGATACACCATTAATTTCAGTTCTGTTGGCATTGGTACCGCGAATTTGCACACCTGTACCTACACCAGCAGTTCTTGTAATTTGAATACCAGTTACATTTTCCAATACTTCAGCTAAGTTTTGGTCAGGCAATTTACCAATATCTTCAGCTTGGATAATTTCAACTAGGTTGCTTGCTTCACGCTTTTCAAATAAGGCGCTTGTAAGTGCAGAGCGGATACCGCTGACTTTGATGACTTCAAGATCTTGATCTGAATCAGTGTTAGCTTCTTGCGCGCTAGTTACAGGAGCAAAGTTAATTGCTGTTGCTGAAAGCACTGCCAAGCTAATCTTAGAAAGTTTACGTTGCATTGTGTTCTCCTGTGTGGATTTTTTAACATTTAGATATGTTATTTATTCCACATTTAGTAACGAATAAATGTATTGACGATTTTGTGTAACCCTATTCTTCACAAGAAAAATAAATCCCGCACTTACAAAGAATTAACGCAATACTTACAATTAACCGGGCAAAGGTCAACCTTTTGGTAACCAAAATATTGTAAAATTCGCCACAAAAACACTTACCAAATATTAAGTGCAATCCCAAACAAAACACAAACTAAACTTACCAACCTACCTATACGCTTGTTTTATATACAAAAATAAAGTCTGTAAAATCTTATAAAAAGCCCAAAAACAATATGTTAAGCCATATTTTACTAACTTATAAATTTATTAAAAAAGCAGCAAAACTTAGTATGGCTAACCAAACAAAAACATTTAAAATTGGTAAAACAATTACAACCAAACAAATTGGTTGACCAAGCAGGCATAAAAAAACGGCCTATAAAGACCGTTTTTACAATTCATTAAAATTTAAATCACTTGTGGCTAATTTTTATCCATTTTAGCCCAAGTATCTCTAAGCCCTACCGCTCGATTAAACACTAATTTATTGCTCTGACTTAATGGGTCTTTGCAAAAGTAACCGGTTCTTTCGAATTGTAATGGCTTAGTTAACTCTAGATCTTTTAAACTTGGCTCAACAAAACCTAGTTTAATGATTAGAGATTCTTCATTAATCGCAGCTAAAAAGTCTTCCTCAGCTGCAGGATTAGCAACTTTAAACAAACGATCGTACAAACGAAACTCTGCTGGAATACCTTTTGATGCCGATACCCAATGGATAACTCCTTTAACTTTACGTCCATCAGCAGGATCTTTACCAAGGGTTTCACTATCGTAGCTACAATAAACAGTAGTGATTTCGCCAGCGGCATTTTTTTCAACACGCTCAGCTTTAATCACATAGGCATTTCTTAAACGTACTTCTTTACCTAGCACTAAGCGCTTAAATTTCTTATTGGCTTCTTCTTTAAAGTCTTCAGCTTCAATATAAATTTCTTTTGAAAATGGCAACTCACGGCTACCCATACTTTCATCTGAAGGATGATTAGCCGCAGTTAACACTTGCTCTTGATCTTCAGGATAGTTTTCTATCACTAGCTTCAATGGCTCTAATACTGCCATGGCCCTTGGAGCATGAGTGTTTAATTCATCCCGTAAACAGGCTTCTAACATAGACATTTCAACCATATTGTCCATTTTAGTCACGCCTATGCGTTTACAGAATTCGCGAATAGAAGCAGCGGTGTAACCACGCCTACGTAAACCAGCAATAGTTGGCATTCTTGGATCGTCCCAACCCTCAACATGCTTTTCTTCCACCAACTGGATCAACTTGCGTTTACTTAATACTGTATATTCTAGATTTAATCGTGAAAACTCATACTGTCTAGGGGTTGCATCAATAGTAATGTTGCTAATAACCCAGTCATACAGCCTTCTGTTATCTTGAAATTCTAAGGTACAGAGTGAATGGGTAATCCCTTCAATTGCATCAGAAATACAGTGAGTAAAATCGTACATTGGATAAATGCACCACTTATCACCTGTTTGATGATGGTGGGCAAACCTTACTCTATATAAAGCAGGGTCGCGCATACACATAAAAGGAGAGCTCATGTCTATTTTGGCACGCAACAAACATTCGCCTTCTTTAAACTCACCTGCTCGCATTTTTTCGAACAAGGCTAAGTTTTCCTCAATAGGCGTATCTCTGTACGGACTATTTGTACCTGGCTCTTTTAACGTTCCACGCATTTCGCGCATTTGGCTTTGACTAGAAAAGTCTACATAAGCAAGGCCTTTACTAATCAACTCTTTGGCAAACCCATAAAGTTGATCAAAATAGTTGGATGAATAACGGACCTCGCCGTCCCATTTAAATCCTAACCAAGACACATCTTGCTGAATAGAATGCACAAAATCTATGTCTTCTTTTTCTGGGTTCGTATCATCAAAACGTAAATTACATTGGCCTTGATAATCTTGCGCTATGCCAAAATTTAGGCAAATTGATTTGGCGTGACCAATATGTAAATAGCCGTTTGGCTCAGGTGGAAAACGTGTTTGAATCTTGCTATGAACGCCATCTTGAATGTCTTTATCAATGATTTGGCGAATAAAGTTGGTCGGACGACTGTCAGTCTCGGCCATTAAAAAACCCTCTTTGCAATACTGATTATTATAATGGGCGATATTATACCAAGATCACATTCTAAGATAACGCTTTTTACTCGCTAGCTAAGCCAACAAATGAATTATTTTTATAAGCATGATTGATTACGAACGAAAAAGTCATTGTTAAACACCATTGAAACCATCTAAGATGCATAATTAACTGAAATCATTTAGTTATTATAAATTTATCCAGGATAATTAAAGTCGTAACATTATGAGAGATAAAGCCACATCTTTTGATATTGCCCATCGTGCTGGCGTTTCGCAATCTACTGTTTCAAGAGCCTTGAGCAATAGTCCATTAGTTAACAAAGAAACGCGCGATCGCATCCAAGCCATTGCCACAGAGTTAAATTATAAAGTTGACAAAAATGCCAGTAATTTACGCCGCCAGCATAGTTTAACTATTGCGTTATTGCTGTTCGAAGATCCCACCTCAGATGATTCTTTAATTAATCCATTTTTTCTGTCTATGTTAGGCAGTATTACTAAAGCCAGCACCAAGGCCGGTTACGACTTATTAGTATCATTTCAAAACCTAGAAGATGATTGGCACGCAGAGTATGAAGACTCAAATAAAGCAGATGGCATTATTTTATTAGGTTATGGCAACTACACCCACTATCAAGACAAGCTCACAAAACTCGAAGAACAAGGTACCCACTTTGTTCGTTGGGGCGCATACGACTCAAATCACCCTGGTATTTCTATTGGCTGCGACAATATGCAAGGCGGCTTTGATGTCACTCAGCATCTAATAAATCTAGGCCGCAAAAACTTTGCATTTTTAGGTGAGTCTGGCTGCCAAGCACCTGAATTTCAAGATCGCTACCAAGGGCATTGTAAGGCCCTAAAGCAAGCAGGATTAAAGGTAGATAAAAACAAACAAATCGATGCTATTTCAACTGACCAAGCTGGTTATTTAGCCGCTAATCAAATAATACATGGGCATAAGGATGTGGATGCCATAGTCTGTGCCAGTGATCTTATTGCTTTAGGGGCTATGCGAGCCTTTGCTGAGCATGGCATTCAGATCCCCGAGCAGGTAGCCATAGTTGGCTACGATAACATTCCCATTGCGAGTTTTGCTAATCCAGCGCTTACCACTGTAAAACAAGACACTAAACTAGCTGGCGAAATATTAGTTGATAGGTTGTTAAAGTTAATTCATGGCCAAGAGGTATCTCACTACCTAATGCCAGTAGATTTAGTCAAGCGACAATCTTGTGGCGCAAACTAACACCTAGATTGTCGCTTGGGCTTTTGTTAGGGCCTTATTTATTTTCCATTAAGCGAGTTAATTCGGTAATCAGTCCACTGTGTTCAATGCTGCCCTCGCGTAACCACACTTGTACACTATGTGGGGCAACCGAGCTATTTAAGCTTAAGTTATCCTGAGCTATGGCAATGTTATCGTCACTTAATTGGCTGCGCCATTTTCCACTTTGCATATAGGTGGAGATGCTAAAGTCTTGAGGCTCATCACCTTTATTTAATAACACTAAGGCCGTTTGCGACACACCCTCTTTTACCAGTACTCGATAAAAAGCAGCGCGATGCCCAGATAACTCAAGGTTAACTTGTAAGCCACTTTGCAAGGCCGGTATGGCTTTACGAACATTGGCAATACGGCTTAAGTGTTGATGAATTTTATGTGACTTAGCTTTTTCGATATTGTCCTGACCAAAATAATTTCTGTTACCTTGATGCTCGGCCTTACCACGCATAAAGCCCATTTCAGAGCCCTGATATACCACAGGAATACCTCTGGTAGTAAACAACCAATTATGTGCATCAATAAAACCATTGTCTGAGGCGTTTAGCCTAGGCATGTCGTGGTTATCATAAAACGTAGTTAATTCGTAGGGGTTGTGATACGGACCATGAGTTAGGTGCAAGTAATCGGCAAGCTTGGCAAAATCACTGTTAGGATCTTCAAAGGTTTCTACCATGGCCTGTTTACCAACAAAATCTAAGACACTGATGCCGCCATTTTTAGGCAAAGTATGTTGGGCTAAAAAGTTAGCATTATGGTCAAAGCTTTCACCAAACATATAAAAGTCGGGGTGTTGCGCGCGTATGCGGTCAGACATGGTTTTCCAAAATGCATGGGGCACATGTTTGATGGTATCTATCCTAAATGCATCTGCGCCCTGCTCTATCCAATATAAATAAGCGTTAATCAAGTAGTCTTGTAGTTGTGGATTACGATCATCTAAATTTGACAACTGCATAATATCTGGCGTGCGACGGAAAAATTGATGTAACGGATTGTTGGGATCTAAGTCTTCGGGTTTTAAATTTTGGTGATCGGCAACTAACTTACCATCGATATCATACAGTTCACCAAATTTTGGTTGGTCTACGGGCATATCAAATGACGGTGAACCATGGTTAGCTACTAGATCAAACACCGACTTTAAGCCAAAATTGTTGCGCATTTGCGCAGTATATTCTTTATAGCCTAAGCCTTCTGATGGGTAATGTTCGTCAATTTTATAAAAATTGTTAGCCCAATATCCATGATAGCCAGTTTTCCCGCCATCTTTAAATGCGCCACCAAACTCTATGGGTTCACCACCAGAAAATGCCTGATCTGGGTTATCGACTATTGGGGTTAACCAAACTGCTGTAAAACCCATATCACTAATGTACTGAGCGTTATTTAACACCCCTTTAAGATCGCCACCTAAATAACCAACATTGGCGTCTATGCCGTTTGGGTTAACTAAAGGACGATCAAAGGTAGGCCACTGCCCACCTTGTTGGGTTTGGTTATTGGTTGGATCTCCATCAACAAATCTGTCGGTAAGCACAAAATAAACGGCTTCTTTGGCAAACTCATGCTTAGTTCCATAAAACTCTTGTAGGGGCTTAGCTGAATTTGCAGGATTGTTATTGTCTTTGCTGCAACCCAACAAAACTAAGGGTACTAGGCCAACTAAAGCCATTTTTGTTGTGTAATTCATTGCTCTGTTGTCCTACTCTGGAATTTTTACTCTAAGGGTCATGATACCTGCAATTAACATACTGCAACCACCTACTACCAATGCATAAATAGGCTGATTATCGAATACCTTGGTAATTAAGAAACCTAATATACTCGCGGCCAATATTTGTGGAATAACAATAAAGAAGTTAAAAATTCCCATGTATACCCCCATTTTTTTAGCCGGTAATACGTTTGCCAAAATAGCGTAAGGCACAGATAAAATAGATGCCCAAGCAAAGCCAACTCCTACCATAGATAAAACTAACCAAGCTGGATCTTTAACAAATATAAAAGAAATAAAGCCTAAACCACCCAAAGATAAGTTAATTAGATGAGCAAACTGTAAATTAGATAAGCGAACAATGACCGGAATAATAATGGCGGCAAAAATAGATACACCATTATAAGTAGCCATTAAAATAGATACCCAATCGGCCCCTTCATTGTAGATAGCTGAACTCGTATCGGTGCTGCCATAATGATAAGAGGTTACCGCCGAGTTGGTATATATCCACATAGCAAACAAAGGGAACCAAGAAAAAAACTGTACAACTGCTAATTGGCGCATAGCTTGTGGCATTGAAAACAGGTCGTTCATAACTTGAGAAAAGCCGTTTTCTAACTTGCCAGATTGAGCCAGCTTACCCGCTAACAATTGACACAAGCCAAATACAGCTAAACCACCGGCTAGAATATAAAGGTTTTTATCTAGACTATCGATATTGGTGGCAATGATAAAAAATAACACTACACCTATAAGCGCATATATTACCCCGCCTTTAAAATAAGCTTTAGCAGGACGCTGAATAAAGGTGTCTAAAACCGTACCGGTTTCTTGCTCTTCTGCTTCTTGAAAAGCGGCTAATTCTTCGGGTGAATATTCTTTTGTCGATATCACTGTCCACAAAACAGCAATAAGGAAAATACTACCACCGGCATAAAAGGCAAACTTAACCGAATCAGGCACAGTACCTGCTGGTGCAGTATTACTGATTTCAAACCAATTGGTCATCATCCAAGGTAAAGCAGATGCAACTACTGCCCCTACCCCAATAAAAAACGTTTGCATGGCATAACCCAGCGCACGTTGTTTACGCGGTAACATATCGCCTACAAAGGCTCTAAAGGGCTCCATAGACACATTAATTGACGCGTCCATAATCCATAACATGCCGGCTGCCAACCATAAAGTGGGCGAGTTAGGCATAATAAACAAAGATAAACTGGCGGCTATGGCGCCATACAAAAAGTACGGACGTCTGCGCCCTAATCGGTTCCAGGTGTTATCACTCATGTATCCGATAATAGGTTGTACTATTAATCCTGTGATGGGCGCTGCTACCCACAAAATCGCCAAATTGCTATAGTCGGCGCCTAATGATTCAAAAATTCGACTGACATTGGAGTTTTGTAAGGCAAAGCCAAATTGGATCCCTAAAAATCCAAAACACATGTTCCAAATTTGCCAAAAATGTAGCTGAGGTTTTGTTTTTTGCATTGATGATTCTCTAGCCAATGAGTGCAATATGAAGTTAATTCAATCGTTTGCAATGTTAATAAAAAGTTATGTCGCACAGAGTACATTGAAGCTATCTAAATCAACAACTTAATGCATACGTATTCAAATTACTGCCAATAGGCTAACTCAGGTTAAAGTGGCGCTAAGATTATGGCTGCCAGATTGATCAACAATAGAAACCTTTGGCTTAGTTAGTAGTTTTTCTCTTAACCAATTAGGTACCGCTGTTTTTTGATAATCTGCAGTATTGATTAACACGTAGGTAATACTTGCGTTTGCTATTGTACGTTTTGTTTCTAAGTGGGCTATGTTAATTTCAAAGGTATAAGAGGTAGTGCCTACTCGGCAATGGGTAACTTGTAAACTGATTACATCATCAAATATTGCCGAGCTTTTCCAATCAATATGCAAACTCACCACTTGGTTATCTAACCCTTGCTCAAGCAAATGCCCAAATCCCCCTACTGCTACCCGAAAATACTCAGTCATGGCTACATCTATATAATCGGCATATCTTGCATTAAACACCACTTGCTGGGCATCACATTCGCCGTACCTAACGCGCATAACAAAAGTAAAGGCTGGTTGGCTTGGATCAGATTGTAAATTTTGCTGCATGATATAACTCTTTTAGTGCAATTTAGGGCCGTCATCATCTTCTAAATCTGATTGGTTAGCCCAATCATACTCATCAAACTCATCTAGCTGCTCGTCATCTTCCCACTCATAGCGTTTTTCTATGGGTTTAGGATCGTTATTTCGCCACAATATAGCCGCTATTACGCCAGCAACAGCCCCAAAAAAGTGATACTCAAAAGAAATACCTGGCTCTCTTGGTAAGATGCTCATTGTCATACCACCATACAACAAAAACGCTATCATCATAATGGCCACAGAGCTTTTATCACGCCGAAAAATGCTCACCACAAACAAAAAGAAAAACATGCCATGGGTCACACCACTGGCTCCAATATGGTTGGCATCACGGGCAAACAACCAAACGCCTAAGCCAGACAATACCCAAACTAAGCCAACTACTTTTAGCCAAGAATTTACATAACCATAATGTAAAAAAGATCCCAGCAACAACAAGGCCAAGGTATTGTTAAACAAATGACTTAACGAACCGTGAATTAAAGGCGCGGTAAAAACTGCCAATAAGCTAGAAAACTCATGGGGCACAAGCCCTAAAAAACTAAGATTTAGTTGAAACAATATTTCAGCCGACTTTATACACCACAATATGGCCACTACCATAATGGTATAAAAAACGCTTTTGTATAACCGTTTTTGTGTTTTCATTTAAAGGATATTGGGTAGATAAACTGCTTTTAAATGCTTTGCTTTAACAAAATATTTAAATTTTATTACCACAGAAATTGCTGTGATGGGTGTTTTCTTTAAGAAAGTAGTTACCCATTGGCTGTGGCAGGTGTTTAGATTGTGCGGTTAATTGGCTTTTACAATTTGATTGGAGAGCACTGATTAGTGCCAATTACCGTCGTTCCCAACTCGATTGGGAATCTGTGCTTGGTGTCATTTGCGGTCGCTTACACTCTTACTTGTCACTCCGTCATTGGAGCTTGTAGCAGTAAGCGCTCTTAGAGAATATCTAAGATATTACATCTCGCCGACGGCGCAGATATTGAAGATATTACACGTCATTCCCTCGGAGGAGGGAACCCACTAATAATTATCGTACAGGCAACTTAAGTTCTGTAAATCAGTATGATAGGAGTGAGCTTTAATCCATTATAACTCTGGAAATAACATACTTTTTCGACTTCACAGATGTTGCAGAAGATTCCTTCCTCCGAAGGAATGACGGGGGATAAACGGGAGGGGGCAACGACTGCTTTCTCAGTGAACTTATCATACGCTTTAGCCAAGACATTTTGAACGTTAAAGCTATTGTAATAAATGACCTATTTATAAACCTTCATGCAGGAATTTTAACTGTGTCTCCTACCACTACTCAAAATAAAAAATTTTGGTCTAAACTTTTGCCTTAGAAGCGCTATATATTCGCGGCAAATAATGCTGGTAGTCTTTTATTAACGTTTCCTAAATCGATAAATTTAAACGACAAGGAAGCAATATGAATACCTTCAACAAAGCCAGTTTTCTGGCAACTCTAACCTTATTACTATTAACTAGTTTTAGCAAAAAGGTTCATTCCTTTGATTTTGATAACGGGAATGCTCCTGCACAAATCATTATTCCAACCATCATTCCCGTCATTTTACAAGATGTGTCGTCAGGTGCCGGAGATGCAACCTTGGTTTTGCGCAATACTACATTAGTTACTAATGCCTGGTTCGATGCCATCGCACCTTATCATCCCACCGCTATTGGTATTTATAGTCAATTTGATCACCGCTTGACTGAAACTAGCAACAGGGGAAAAAACATTGCGATTTTGTATGCAAGTTACCACGTAATGCTGAGCTTACAACCGCAGCGAAAGCAGACATGGCGTGCAATGTTGCAAGATCTAGGTCTAGATCCAGACTTAGACACTAATGATACCACTACACCAGAAGGACTAGGCATAGTTGCAGGCAAAAATGTGGTATTTAACCGTCAAAATGACGGTATGAATCAGTTGGGCAACATTGCAGCAGATGGTGAAGAAGCTAAGTACAACGGTATTCCTTACCTAGATTACACGGGCTATTCACCAAAAAACTCGCCTACTTTGTTACGCTACCCTAGCAATTGGCAGCCTGCATTAGTAAGTTCTGGCACTGGGCTGTTCAAAGCTCAACACTTTGTCACTCCGCAATTAAAACATGTAACCCCCTACTCTTATAAAAAACCGCGCAAATTTCGAGCACCCAAACCAGTAAACAGTAATGTCAAAAATTGGTCGGGTTACGTTGAACAAGCTCAGCAAGTACTAGACTTTTCGGCCAATCTAACCGAAGAACAAAAGCTGAAAGCCGAGTTCTTTGATAATAAATTTAGGAGCTTAGGTTTTTCTGCGGTTCAAGCGGCACAGTTGTATCACCTAAATTTAGTGGATTTTGTGCACTTTGACTTTTTAGTCAACGTTGCAGCTTTTGATACTTCTATCGCAATCTGGCAAGAAAAATATCGACATGACGCTGTTAGACCCTTTAGTGCTATTGGTTATATTTGGGGAGACAAGCAGGTAACGAGTTGGGGCGGCCCTCGTCAAGGCACAGTTAGTGATATGCCGGCTAACCAGTGGAAAAGCTATATGCCAGTTGCAGACCATCCTGAGTATCCTTCAGCATCAGCAAGTTTCTGTGCTGCCCATGCGGTAGCAGCCCAAAAATATCTTGGCAGTGATAATCTGAATTGGACCATCCCTATCCCTCAAGGAAGTTCTGTGATCGAACCTGGCTTTTCACCTACTGCAGATACTGAGTTGTATTTTGATACATGGACAGACTTTTCAAACGATTGTGGTGATTCCAGAGTCTGGGCCGGAGTTCACTTTCCTGATTCAGTACCATCTGGCCAAAAGATTGGTCGTAAAATTGGAGAAATTGCCTATGACTTTGTGATGGGGCATATCAACGGAGACCTAAAATAACAACTAGTGGTCGGATTTACCTTATCGGTATGTCCGACCTTTTTAGATTGCTTTGAACGAATTATACATAGCCTCGAAAGTCGCTACACTCAGCTAAATATATACCTAGCTATTATTGTTCATTTCAGCGTTTAAGAAGTAGTTAGTGAAATCACCTATCAAAACTTTTGTTTAAGCCATTAATAGTTAGGGTTTAAAGTTTACAAAACCAGGTTTAATCCTTGCCATAAACACTAAATTTGCATACTGACCTTGTTTAAACGAACTAAAACGTTTGACCCCTTCTTTTTCAAATCCTAAAGACTCATATAAGCCAATGGCTGATTGATTATCTTCAAACACATCTAATTCAATTCTAATAAGATTTAGCCAGTTGTCGGCTTGATTCAGTGCTTCGCTAAGTAAGGATCGGCCAATACCCTTTCCCTGAAATTCCGGATGTACTGCTATGGCTAAACTCGCACAATGTTTGTCGCGCACCTTTTTACTCAACAATAAACACACCTGAGCGACAACCTTATTCTCGACTTCTGCCACTAACACATAATCATTTTCTATATCAAATAAGCTAGCCACATGCTCTGAATGTAAATAAGGCAGTTGTGAGGTGTTTTCGGTAACTGAACTTGCACTATAAATAGCAAAAATATCGTTTTGGTCAGAATGTTCTTGATGTCTAATTTTCATTTTTAACACTTGCCTACTTGATTGAGTTAATTAAGGCGCTAGTCAATTTATGCTTTATTGAACGAATTAACTTTATAAAATTTGCTCTCAAACCCACTTGAATTAATTTAAATTTCAGTCAATATAGTTAAAAAACGGTTATAAAATCGTTAAAACAGATGTGCAAATAGCATTTTAAAAGGGAATATAATCGCTAACCCATGAACGAGTTTAAACTAGCCATTTGGACAGTCTCTCCACTTACCAACGAAATTAACAATTCATCAGTTAACATTCAACTAAGACCCAAACAAATGCAATTGTTGTGTTTGTTAGTAGCACATCAGGGTGAACCAGTCACCAGAGAGCGTATTTTAGAAGAACTTTGGCCAGGTAGATACGGTACAGATGAAGCTTTATCAAGAACCATGTCTGAGTTACGCAAAGCTTTAGGACCTAGTGTTGAGATTAAAACCATCCCTAAAACAGGCTACTGTTTAGTTACTCCAATCAACAACATTGAAGACAATCCACCTCTCGAAAGTCCTAAACAAATAAAGCAAACGGCAAAACAACGACCAATAAAAGTATGGGTTGGCATTATCGTAGTTTTGATTGGTTTCATCTTTTCTATTTATCATTATCAAACTAAACCAACAGTTCACGACGAAGTATCTGTGGCCATTTTACCCCTAAATAACTTTACTGATTCTGACAAAGCCGGGTTGTTAGCAGACGGATTAGTTGAAGAAATCACTCACCAACTAGCTGGTTACGCCAATATATCTGTAGCTTCGCGTACCAGTTCCTTTTATTTCAAAGACTCCCCTATTCCTGCAACTGAAATTGGAGAAAAGCTATCGGTAAGCCATATTATTGAAGGCAGCATTAGGCTTACGGAAAAAGGCTACCGAATAACGGCTCAATTAATTGAAACTAAATCAGGGTTTCACCTTTGGTCAAAAACCTTTGATTCAGAAAACAAAGGTCTAATTAAAATCCAGGAACAAATTGCAGCGCAAGTTCGAAAGTTAGTTGGGCAAACCTTATTGCCACAAAGCCAAGATATTACTAATGATTTATACGAAACCTATTTATTAGGCGTTGAAGCTATAGCTAATTTTGGTCCAGACAACCTACAAAAAGGCGAAGATTATTTTAAAACTGTGCTTCAAGAATACCCAGAATTCCTCCCAGCAAAAATAGGCTTAGCTATGGCAATTATTGCTCAACTAAATTGGGGGCAAATTGATGAAGAACGCGGGTTTTTAAAAGCCGAGGGCATACTAAACGAAGTCGAAGCAAAAGGTATCAAGTCAGCAGACTATTACCTAGCAAGGGCGCTACTTTATAGCCCTAAAGCCATAGCTCGCAAAAACACAAGCCATGAAAAAGCGCGAATATGGTTCGAAAAAGCCTTACAAGAATCGCCTAACGACAGTCGTATATTACAATTTTATTCACGCTATGCAGCTAAAAACAAAGCCCATGGCATAGAGCTTTTAAAAAGAGCGGTAAAATTTGACCCTTACAATTCAGGGATTCAAACTGAATTAGCGGCCTATGACTATTGGCAACATCCCAATAAAATCGTTGAAATAGCAGAAAGAATCGTCGAGCAATTTCCAGATTCATCAGACGGGTACTTTTTAGCCAGTTCAGGTTACTTCCGCTTAAAAGATATGCCTAAACTGTACTTTCATAGTTACCATTGTGTCGCTAAACAACCTCAACTCATGGACTGTTGGGCTAACCTAATCAATTCTATGGTGGCGTCCAAGCTATATGATCAAGCACTGCAAACAATGGATATTGCACTTCAATATGCACCTGTATTAGTAACTGAGTTTGCGATTTTGAAAATGGCCATTCAAGGTAATTCAACACAAATAGTAGCGTTACTTGAGAATGTGGAATTGTCTTCTCTCAACCCAGTACTAACCCAAACCGCTATTTTATGGGCGATAAGTCAACAAGAGCTTGCAGACCTTTCTATAAAACTACAAGACTATTTCGCCAAAGCAACCCAAGGAAACAGTTGGCACAAACGCCTTTATCGATACCACTGGCTAAAATATAAAGACCAAACCCTTGCTTATAAACAAGACTTGAACAATTTAATAGAGGAAATGCAAAATTATCTAGCTGAATATGGAAGAGGACATAGATGGGTATTGGCTGGTTTAGCGTTAAACGATCAGGTTGACCAAGCATTTGAATTAACAAAAACAATGCAAGCAAGTCAGCATTTAGCCAATTTTTTTGCCCATTATCATCCTAGTGAAGATGACCCATTTTTAACTTCTATGCATCAAGATCCTAGGTGGCAAGAATGGGTTGCTGTTCATGCAGCAACCCAAAACACTGTACAAGAGGAAATTCTAGCTATACAAGAGACACTTCCCCTTAGTTCACTTGCAAATTAGAATTGATACCTAACACCAACTGATAGGGTTTCAAAATCCAGACCTCTACTATCCCCAAATTTTCCTCTGGAATAGTTTTGATAATCAAGATTTACAAGCCAGTTTTCTGACAAGTCCCAATTCACCCCTGCCCCATAAGCTAAACTTTGATAATGATCGTCATTCACTTTAGTACCAGTTGCAGGGTCATAACCAATTAAAATCCAGTTGAACATCTTTCCTGCACTAATATAAGGCGACAAAGCCCTGTCACGCATAAACTCGAACCCCACTCCTGCATAAGTAAAGTGATCTAATTTGACATCTATTCCAGGAAAACTAAAACCTGAAGCCATACTTACAGTACTGCCTGACTTTTTATTTCCTCTTCCATGTCTACCTTCAACAAACACCCCATTGTCAAATTGATAACCTAAGGTAAAAACTATCGATGGAGTATCTACATCAATTTTCACTGCTTTTAACTCAAAGTCAGGTGGACATGGGCAATCTGTGTAGCCAACAGTATCGCTCTTGGCATAATTAACGCCTACGTAGGTATTCGCCATGGTTTGACTAACAAACAAACTAGCCGTAAAAATTAAGTATGTGGTGATATGTGTAAGTGCGTTTTTCATATTATTTATCTCCATTAGTTAATTGAACACGCACAGTAAAATTAACTATTAAGATTAAAATTAACCTTCGGGAGATATTCTTTTTTTCTCTTTTTTACATTAGTAACTTTAAAAATGTAGCAAAAAGAATATGTTATAAATTTAGTAGGTCTTGGCGTGAATCAATATCAACAGCTGCTGTAGGGGTTTCTATTGGATAGACCTGAGTTAAATTATCCTGAATGATAGATTTAGCACCTTTGGCGCCAGTTAGTTGACTCAATTCCCCAAAATAATGCCTAGGGAAAATACAAGGTGCACCTAACTGGTTTTGGTATTTGGCAGAAATTATTTTAATTGGATTTTGCTGAGCAACATTAATAAATTGTTGAATATCCTCTTTACTTAAAGCTACTTGATCAGCTAAAGCGACTAATACATGAGTAGTATCTTCAGACAAGTTTTGTATAGCTTGAGCTAAACTTTCGCCCATCCCTTTATGCCACTCTGTAACCAAATAAGTATTTACACTCTGCGGCAAAATAGCTTTAATTTTTTGAGCATTCGCCCCTAATACAACGACTCCATCATCTATGCCAGTTAGCCAATTACCTTCGAAACGATATGTGGCCAGGCTATGGCAAATCATAGGTTGGCCATTTATGTCGGCTAACTGTTTAATGCCGTTAAAACGCTGGCTGTTGCCCGCAGCTAATAGCAATAAGGTTAACTGCATAGTTAAATTATTCCACTTATCGATAACCCATCGGCATTTTCGAGTCGCGCATGCGCTTCAGATAACATAGATAAGGCAATAGACTCAGGTAATTCGCCGCCTAATCTTAACCCCATAGGATTAGCCAAAGGTTTAACCATGTTAGATTGGGTTAATCCAGCGAGATCTAATACTCTTTGGGTTCTATGTTGAGGACCTAACAAGCCAACGTATTTAGCCGAACTTTGTTGCACTAAATTCAGCGCCTGTGCATCTAGCTTTATGTTGTGAGTTAAAATAAAACAGGCATCTACTTGCGCTAACCATTTAGCCTGAGTGAGTTGTTCAAAAGGTGTACGAACAATTTCACTGGCCGCGCTAAAGTATTGAGGTTTGGCGTAACCCATTCGAGGGTCTAACAGCAATACTTGCCATCCTAACTCTGCCGCTATAGCCACCACTGGTTTAGCATCCACCCCTGCTCCAAACACTGCTATTAAAGGTGATGGGGTCAGGTTTTGAATAAAATGCGAAGTACTTTGTGTGGTGGTTATTCGAGGCTCAATGCCCTCTGGCTTATTTACAACTTGCCAACTATTAGATGGTTGGGCTTCATCAATTTGCTGTTGATAGCACACAGACTGCCTTTGATTTAAGGCCTGACTTACCTTATCTAAAAACAAATACTGATTTTGTTGATTAACCGGCTGCAATAAAATTCGCACCATGCCACCACAGCCAATCCCTAGCTGCCATGCTAGGTCTTCTTCTTCACGCATGTCATATTTTACTATGCGATTTTGCTGGTCATCCCAACAACGTCTGGCTTGGCGCATAATATCTGACTCTAAACAGCCGCCACTTAATAAGCCAAAATATTGACCCAGATCATTGATCAACATCATGGCCCCAGGTTTGCGATAAGAAGAACCGTCGGTTTCAATAATAGTAGCCAACACCCAGAGTTGAGTATCTTTAGACTTATGCCAATGAGCTAACAGTTGACTAATACGGTTAGCCATCTAATTCACCAGTAGTATGCTGATTAAACTCAACTTTAGGCTTGCGTAGATCTATCACTAAGGTAGCAGAGATTTTGTCTTGAATCGCTTGCCTATTGGGATCCCAATAAATTTGTAAAAAACCACTTAAGCCCGTTGCTATACCCGCGGCATAGCCCCCATAGCGGCCAAAACTTTCCCATAGATTTAAGGGTTGATTGTCTAGTTTTATCACTTTAATTCCTAGTAACTTTTTACCCGGGGTTTGGCCTTTCCACCAAGCGGTAAAGACACTAAAGTAAAAAGTCGCCCAGCCAAACCCTAAGCCCATCTCTGTTACTAAATTGTCGAACCACTCAACCAACGAAAAAGCCTTTTCACCTTCAAATTCTTCTACATCAGTAAGCTCAGGCAAACTAGGGGTGCTGGGTTGCTCACTCACCATAGAAGATAAAGTTTGATCATGTAGCCACACTTCCTCTACCACCTCCTTGGCCACAACAAAGAGCAGCAAGGCCACTAATAAACGCAAGATAATACGTACAAAGTTAAAGCGCTTTTTGGTTTTTAACCGGTTGCCCGCCCTAAAAAAAGCCCAAGCCATCAAAGCTGCAAGTACTGCACTATTTACCTGAGTCAGCAATAAAATAAAAAACAAATCTATACACAGAGCCAAAGCTCGACGAAAAGGCCGCGCTAAAGGCGTGCCTAATAACTCATCAGCCACAAAAAACGCATAAGGAGTAACAATTAGGCGGGTTTCTTTGGCGTTAAGCTTAAGGGGTTCTACTGCTTTTTGTGAGTGTTCTATTAATTGATTGTCCAAGTGAATTGTCATCCATTTCTTTTACTAAGGCATTTAATACCTTCACTTATACCATCTAATGTCAGAGCAAACATGCGTTGTGACATTAGCTCGCGCATGATATTTATTGAGGCATAATACCGCCAATTCGAAGCTGGCTGTGGATTTAGCCAAATGGCCTGATCAAAATGATTGAGTAAACGCTGCATCCACACTGCCCCGGCTTCTTCATTCCAATGCTCTACACTGCCACCTGGGTAGGTTATTTCATAGGGGCCCATGGTTGCATCACCAACAAAAATCAGTTTGTAGTCGCTGCCATATTTATGAATAACATTGCCAATAGGTACAACTTCTCTATCACGCCTTTTATTGTCTTTCCAAACCCCTTCGTACACACAGTTATGAAAATAAAAATACTCTAAATATTTAAACTCACTGTGCACAGCAGAAAATAATTCTTCACACTCTTGAATATGGGCGTCCATAGAGCCCCCCACATCAAAGAACATCAGCACCTTAACCGCATTGTGACGCTCTTGCACCATATGAATATCTAAAAGTCCGGCATTTTTTGCCGTGGCCCCAATGGTATTCGGCATATCTAATTCTTCAGAGGCCCCGGTTCGGGCAAACTTACGCAACTTACGCAAAGCAACTTTGATATTTCTGGTACCTAACTCCACATCGCCCGCTAAGTTTTTAAACTCGCGCTTGTCCCATACTTTAGCTGCAGAAAAGTTTCTATTGCCTTCTTGACCAATACGTACTCCATTAGGGTGATAACCATGGGCACCAAAAGGAGAAGTACCGCCCGTGCCTATCCATTTACTGCCCCGCTGATGACGTTTTTCTTGCTCAGCTAAGCGTTCTTTTAAGGTTTTCATTAACTCTTCAAGCCCACCTAGGGCTTTAATTTGGGCTTTTTCTTCTTCACTAAAATGCCGCTCTAAGGCATTATTTAACCAATCATCTGGAATGTCTTTACCAAACAAATCAATGCTTTGAACCCCTTCAAAATAATCAGCAAAAGCCCGATCAAACTGATCAAACTGGCTTTCGTCTTTTACCATGATCATTTTGGCTAGATAGTAGAAGTCTTCAACACTGGCAAATATCACGCCTTTTTCTAACGCATTTAATAAATCGAGTAACTCACGCAAACTTACCGGTAAACGGTATTCTCGAAGTTTAAAAAAGAAATCTATTAACATTAACGGCGCGCCATAAAGACCAGTTTTTCAAACAAGTGGATATCTTGCTCGTTTTTAAGTAATGCCCCATACAAAGGAGGAATGCTCTGTTTACCGTCTTTGTTTTGTAACACTTCAGGCGGAATATCTTCGGCTACTAACAGTTTTAACCAATCAATCAGCTCTGAGGTACTAGGTTTTTTACGTAAACCTGGCACATCACGCAAACCAAAAAAGCTCTGTAAGGCTTGATTTAACAGAGTCTTCTTAATGTTTGGAAAATGCACATTAACTATTTGGCGCATTTCTTCTGCATCAGGAAATTGAATATAATGGAAAAAACAACGGCGCAAAAAAGCATCGGGTAACTCTTTTTCATTGTTTGACGTAATAATTACTATTGGTCTTTGTTTAGCCTTAACTAACTCTTGAGTTTCGTATACAAAAAACTCCATTTTGTCTAACTCAAGTAACAAGTCATTAGGAAACTCAATGTCTGCTTTATCTATTTCGTCAATCAGCAATATAGTGCGCTTTTCTGCTTCAAAGGCCTGCCATAACTTGCCTTTAACTATGTAATTTGCAATATCATGAACCTTTTCATCACCCAATTGAGAATCGCGTAAACGCGACACTGCATCATATTCGTATAAGCCTTGTTGGGCCTTAGTAGTAGATTTTATATGCCACTGAATTAAGTTGGCATCTAAGCTTTTGGCTAATTCTTCGGCCAACATGGTTTTTCCTGTGCCAGGCTCACCTTTTATTAACAAGGGCTTTTCTAAGGTAATAGCGGCGTTCACGGCTAACTGTAACTCGTGACTGGCGATATAATTTTCTGTTCCTTTAAACGACATGTAAAACCTCAAACTGTATTAACAACTTATTAACCATAAGATATAGCAAAACGGCACGTTGATTTTTGCTTTATGGTCTTAATATTAGCGTTATCATAAAACAGTTTACTCACCTTTATGAATCAATAATATTTATGTGCGCTTATGTTGGGTGATTTAGTTTGACGAAAAACATGGGCGGTTTACACTGTAAAAAAGAAAACCTTAATTAAGGAACAAAGTATGCAAGTTTACGACGACAACTCATTATCTATTGGCAAAACGCCTCTGGTTAAACTTAACCGTGTTACAGGCGGCAATGTTTACGCCAAAATGGAAGCCAGAAACCCAAGCTTTAGTGTTAAGTGCCGCATTGGTGCCAACATGATTTGGGACGCTGAGAAAAAAGGCCTTTTAAAACCAGGATGTGAAATTGTTGAAGCCACCAGTGGTAATACTGGTATTGCACTAGCATTTGTCGCTGCTTCTCGTGGTTATAAGATCACTCTTACTATGCCAAGCTCTATGAGTTTAGAGCGTAGAAAATTATTAAAAGCAATGGGCGCTAACTTAGTATTAACCGAAGCCCCTAAAGGCATGAAAGGCGCAATTGCAGCGGCAGAAGAAATTATTGCATCAGATCCTAAAAAATATATTCCGATGCACCAGTTTGAAAACCCAGCTAACCCTGAAATTCACGAAAAAACCACTGGACCAGAAATCTGGACAGATACCGATGGCAAAATTGATATTTTTGTAGCTGGTGTTGGTACAGGTGGTACCATTTCTGGGGTAAGTCGTTATATTAAAAAGACCCAAGGCAAAGCTATTACCACAGTTGCAGTAGAGCCTACCGATTCACCTGTCATTTCCCAAGCTAAAGCAGGACAAGACTTAACTCCAGGGCCACATAAAATTCAAGGTATAGGTGCAGGTTTTATTCCAGGCAACTTAGATCTAGATTTAGTTGATGCTGTAGAGCAAGTCACTAACGAAGAGTGCATGCAGATGTGCCACAGACTAATGAAAGAAGAAGGCATTTTGGCCGGTATTTCTTCTGGTGCTGCGGTAGTAGCGGCTAAGCGTTGGGCTGAAAAGCCAGAAAACGCTAACAAAAATATTGTGGTAATTTTAGCCAGTGCCTCTGAGCGTTATTTAAGTAGTCCACTATTTGCTGGTGAGTTTTCAGAAGCTGAAAACGTTCAATAATAAGTTTATGCTTTTATAAAAGGTATGAGTATTGACCCCAAGGGAAGCATGGCTTCCCTTTTTTATTGGCTAAAATGCAGTAAGATATAAACAATAAAAGTTTAAGGCAGTTAATTATGCAGCGCGTTTCTATTGTTCATTTAGCTTATTTGATTTTAATTACACTGTTAATCAGTGCATGTGAACCCACTAAACCTAAACAAGGTGGCGGGAAATTTGGCATGTTAGACGACGGCATTCCTGAGTTCGCTGCCATTGAGTTTTTTAATCAAATTTATCACAGTCCAAACATAGACGGCGCACTCAAACTTAGTACCCCTAAAATGCAAAGATTGTTACGCTCTTATCACACTAATAAAGGGGTACAAAAGCATGTATTAAACATGCGATTTGATAAAGTTGCCATCCAACCTAGTACCCGCAGCGCGGGGCGCAATGAATTTGCTAAAAAAGCCAAAATCGCGCTATTTTTTGAAGGCGAATTAGACGGCGATATCTTAAAAGATATGCGAGTCGTTAGATTGGTAAAAATGGATGACGAGTGGCGAGTAGATGAAGTCAGTTTTGACTAAACTACAAGCCCACTGCTACCCCTTCTCTTCTAGGATCGGCCCCACCTATTAGGCCATCTTTAGTAATTTGAATTCCATGTAATCCGCTGTTTAAATCTCGGATCTGCACCTTATGCCCCATTTGCTCTAATTGGGGTTTAAGGGCTTCTATACTGGTGCCTTTTTCTAAGGCAGTGTAATCGTTTCTGTTGGTTATTTTAGGTAGATTAATGGCTTGTTGAATATCTAAGCCCCAATTTAAAACCCCAAGTATGGTTTGTGCAACATAACTCACTATACGACTGCCGCCTGGCGACCCTAGTGCTAATACCAACTCGCCGTCTTTAAATACCATAGTCGGACTCATGGCACTACGTGGACGTTTATTAGGCTCAATACGATTTAACACTGCACGAGATTGTTGATAAGGCACAAAAGAAAAGTCGGTTAACTGGTTATTTAATAAAAACCCATCCACCATTAAGCCTGAGCCAAACGCAAATTCGATACTAGTGGTCATAGACACAGCATTGCCTTCTTTATCTACAATAGTAAAGTGGCTGGTATTGGGCAGCTCATAGGCGTTATTTTTGGCTAAATTAACACTAGGAAAGGGTTTGCCGGCCAACACCCTACCCATATCCTGTTTAAGATCAATTCGTCTAGCTCGGCTTCTTAAATAACTTTTGCTGATCATGGCACTAAAAGGCAAAGGGCTAAAATCACTGTCAGCGATAAACATTTCCCTATCGGCATAGGCTAAGCGCGAGGCTTGAGTAAACAGATGATTAGCTGTTACTGAGTCTATGGCATATTGTTCAATTTTGTAGGCCTCTAAGGTGCGTAATATTTGTAAAACATTTATTCCGCCCGAACTAGGTGGTGGCATGCCGCACACCTGATAAGTTAAATAACCACCACAAACTGCTGAGCGTTTTATGGCTTTATAATCTTGAATATCTTGTTTGGTTAACGAACCTGGATTTATGATGGAAAATTGCACCGCTTTTTCGATATTTTTTGCAATATCCCCCTGATAAAAATTCTCTACCCCGTTTCGCGCAATCATCCCCAAGGTATTCGCTAAAGCTGGGTTTTGCTTTAAGGTGCCAGCTTTTAATGGCTGACCACCAGGATAAAAATATACAGATGATGTACGAAATTGGTTTAAACCTGGATGGATCCGTTTGGCTAACAAAGTGGCTAAACGATGCGAAACCTTAAAGCCGCGCGCGGATAATTGAATACTGTCGTTAAATAATTTAGACCAGGCTAGTTGGCCAAACTCTTGATGCGCTAAGTCTAGTGCTTTTAAAGCGCCTGGTACGCCAACTGAGCGTCCACCTACAACAGCATCTATCCATTTAATAGGTTTACCGTCTTTAATAAAATGATCGATGTTAATATCAGAAGGTGCAGTTTCTCGCCCATCAAAGGCATGCAGTTTTTTGTTTTTATTGTCCCAATACAAAATAAACCCACCGCCGCCAATGCCAGAAGATTGAGGCTCAACTAAGGTTAACATGGCCTGTACAGCTACTGCCGCATCTATGGCACTGCCGCCTTTTTCTAAAATATTATTTCCCGCCCAAGATGCATAGGGATTAGCGGCAACCACCATATACTCTTTAGCTTTAAAGGCGGTTTTGGTTTGCATGCCTGTGGCAGCTTCAGGCTCTCTATCTTCTCTAGGAGGTTTGGCCTCGCTAAAAAATAATGAGGAAACACTTAAGATTAAAACCACCAACAATAAATTTAATCGCACAATTATTCTAAGCCTTAGGAATGAATTACTACATAAATTATGTAGCTAATATTTTAAACCAATCTGTTAACTAATATACCAAGGATCGACTTAGATTGTTTAGATACTCGCGGCAAATTAGTTAACACTTTAGTCTAAAAATTTAGGTAACATAGCCAAATGTTTGTACAATCCTTTAATCCTATGCTTAAAACCTTTAAACCCAGTTACTCCTTAATTGGCCCAGTTACAATTCTTCTCTTTAGTTTATTACTAGCCTTAACTGAACCATTAAGTAGTGAGTTGTTTGCTTACCAAAGTCATTGGATAACAAACGGCCAATGGTGGCGTTTAATTACTGGTCATTTTTTACATACTAACACCACACACTTAACCCTTAATTTGCTTGGACTAGTATTATTGTGGGCCTTACATGGCCAGTATTATTCGTTAAAAGGTTATATTGCAATATGGTTGGCTTTAACCTTAGGTACGGCTACTGGGCTACTAATTTTTGCTCCTAACCTAGTGCATTACGTGGGGCTTTCTGGAGCATTGCATGGTCTTTTTATTATGGGCGCCTATTATGATATTAAACATAAATTACGTTCTGGCTGGCTAATTTTAATTGTTGTGTGGGCTAAAGTGATACACGAACAAATATTTGGTGCGAGTCAGGATGTGGCTGAGCTAATAGAGGCAAATGTCGCCATAGATGCGCATTTATATGGCGCAATTACTGGCACTAGTATAATAATTGTATGCATGGTTTTTACCCGTTTAAAAGGAGAAAAAAATGGCAGAAACTAAAACAGTTTATGGCAGTTGTTTGTGTAAGAAAGTTAATATTACCGCTAAAGACGTGACCCTACATGTGGATGCTTGCCATTGCTCAACTTGCCGAAAATGGTCGGGCGGACCTTTGTTAGCCTTAGACTGTAAAACTCAGGTTAGCTTTACAGACTCCACCTTTATTAAAGTATATGAGTCATCAGAATGGGCTGAGCGTGGTTTTTGCAGTCATTGTGGTACTCATTTATTTTATCGACTCAAACAAAACCAACAATACATTATGCCAGTGGCACTATTTGATATAGAGCAAGGTTTAACCTTTACCACCCAAATATTTATCGAAGAAAAACCCGATTATTATACCTTTGCTAATCAAACTAAAATGATGACTGGCGAACAAGTGTTTAGTGCCTTTTCACAAACCTAACCCTAGAGTAGATGTCAGCGCAAAAAAAAACGCCAATTGTTAAGATTGGCGTTTTTTTAGGACTTAGTTTATTTTACAAATTCGTTTCGAATAATTTATAGATCCTGCGGTACTCGTCTAGCCAAGAGCTAGGTTGCACAAAACCATGGGCTTCTACTGGATAAATCGCGGTTTCAAAGTCTTGCTTTTCTAACTCGATTAAACGTTGAACTAAACGCACTACATCGACAAAAAACACATTGTTATCCACCATAGGTGCATTCATCAACAAGGGATTTTCTAAGCCTTCAGCAAAATAAATCGGCGAACTGCGCTCATAGGCAATAGGATCAACCTCGGGGGTATTAAGAATATTTGAAGTATAACCATGATTATAATGTGCCCAATCACTTACTGGTCTAAGGGCGGCTCCCGCTTTAAACAAATCAGGCGCATTAAACATTGACATAAAGGTTAAAAAGCCTCCATACGAGCCGCCATAAGTACCAACTTTTGCAGCATCTACATCAAGGTTTTCAACTAACCAATTTACCCCATCTTTTAGGTCTTGCACTTCAGGCGTACCCATTTGACGATAAATAGCAGTACGCCAATCGCGGCCATAGCCTGCTGATGCGCGGTAATCCATGTCTAATACTACATAACCTTGTTGCACCAAAAAGTTGTGAAACATAAATTCACGGAAGTAGCCAGACCAGCCTAAATGAGAATTTTGTAAATACCCTGCCCCATGATTAAACACCACGGCTTTTCTTTTACCAGCGCCAAGTTCAGGGCTAGGTGAATACACACGTGAAAAAATTGGCTGACTAGCAAAACTAGACTTAATTGGCACAATATCAGGCGCTTGCCAGTCAATGGCTAAAAATTCAGGGCTGACGGTATAAGTGATTTGTTTAGCTTCATTTTCGCCAATTGTTTGCACAAACAATTCTGGAGGTTGAACTAAGGTTGAATGGGTTAGCAATAAAAGAGTCTCATCTGGACTTAACTGATAGTCGGTCATGCCATTAAGCTCAGTTAAGGCTTCTATTCGGTTAGTTTTAAGATCCACACGATAAATTTCGTAAATGCCAGGGTGCTTTTTATTGGCTTTGAAATACATCTGTTGTTCGTCGGCACTTAAGGTTAACTCGTTTACCTCAAACTGACCTTGAGTAATAGCACGCTCTGCGCCATTAAGCGGTTTAACATACAAGTGAGAATAACCACTTTGTTCCGACAAGTAATATAATTCTTGGGTTTGCTGTAACCAGCCAAAACTATTAAATTTATAGTTTACCCAAGCGTCATCATGTAAACGGTGCTGTGAGACTAACTTGGCATCTTGGATATCAACTGTGGCTATCCATCTGTCTTTGTTATCCCAAGCTTCCAGCATAATTGCTACTTGCTCACCTTGGTTATGCCACACAATAGAGTTTTGCGACCAATACCAATCACTCATTAAATGAATATCACGTGGTAAACGATTTACCTGATATTTTTCACCTTTTAGCTCGGCGTTTTCTCGTTTAACAGCTTGTAATACATCCTCGTTATAGCCAGGTAAGCTATTGTAACTTAATGACTCTTGAGTTTGCTGTTCTAGGTTAACTAACCAAAGGTTGTGTTTTACCGGTTTAGCATCGGCTACACGTTGACGTACTTTCTCGGCTGAAATTCGCCCATCTTCGTTTATGTAATTAGGCATGATGTCACTATCATCACGGCTTGCTCGCTCTGCTTTTTCTGCAAGCACTAACCATTTGCCGTTTGGCGATAAACTTACTGCTACGGTTTCGTGCCCTTTAGGAAAATAAAACTCGTTAGGCGCAACACTTGGGTTTTTAGCTTGAATTTGTTTAGCATGGTTAAATTGCTGGGCTTTTTGTTGGCGTTTTAATGCTACAACTTGGATCAAATTTTGTTGTTGCTCGGCTATGTAGTCTTTTGGTTCATCAACAGCTTTGGGTTGCTCTGCAAATTTCCAACTAGCAAGTTGCTCATACATACCTTGTTCGGGGTGTATGGCATACAAGGCATCACCGCTTTGAAAACTAATGCGGCCATCCAGTAAAAACTTTAAGTTATGCGGCTGTCTGTTGTCTTTAGTCAGTTGCTTAACTTTATTTGTGCTTAGATCTTTAACAAAGATATTACCTTCAAATACCCAAGCGGCCTTATCTTTGCGGTTATTTAACACACGTTTCTCATAGGCATGCAGGTGAAGTTGCTCAAGTGCAACTTGCTCGCCATTGCCTGCTTGATCTAATGGCTTAGTCCATAAATCTTTAACGGGTGACCCTTCGCGCTTTTGCTGATAAAAAACCCTCGAACCATCGTCAGCCCAATAAGCAGACATTGGTTGACGACCTATCCAATCTGGATCGGCCATAATTTGTTCTAAGGTTAACCCTTGAGTGACATTTGTTTTATCTTGATTGCTTAGAGTAGCCATGCTTATGGCGGGCTCTAGCACTTTGGCTGGAGCTTGATTAGCAGTTTGGGTGGCAGAACAAGAAATAAAAATAGCACTAATGCTCACTAGCATTAAATTTTTATTATTCAATTTAAACATTAAGAGAAGCCTTAAACTTAGTAAAAAATTCTAAACATATTAGAACGCAAAACCCCTAGCTTTGGCAAAATATTAAAGTAAAAACATGTGTAATAACTTGTAAATAGTAACTAAGACTATGCCTATTTCAGAGTACTAATTAATGAATGTATGGATGGCATAGATAAAAATATAACAGCTCAGGTGTTAGTCGCTTTGCTGCTTTTATCTGCAGTCTATGGCTTTTTAGCGATCTTTGCTTGCTAACTGTATAGATAGTAGGTATCTTGCGCCTCGAATCGGACGCGGGATGGAGCAGTCTGGTAGCTCGTCGGGCTCATAACCCGAAGGTCGTAGGTTCAAATCCTGCTCCCGCAACCAACCGATTTTTCTAAAATCTCTGAACAAATATAAAAAATATTCGCCCTAGGCTCGCTCTTGTAATCTGCGAAGGTCGTAGGTTCAAATCCTGCTCCCACAACCAACCGATTTCTCTAAAATTTCTGAACAAATATAAAAAACATTCGCCCTAAGGCTCGCTCTTATAATCTGCGAAAGCCGTAAGTTCAAATCCTGCTCCCGCAACCAACCGATTTTTCTAAAATCTCTGAACAAATATAAAAAGTATTCGCCCTAAGGCTCGCTCTTATAATCTGCGAAAGTCGAAGATTCTAATCCTGCTCCCGCAACCAAACGATTTTTCCAATTTATTCTCAGCAAAGATTCTCATGTAAAAAAAGGAGCACTAAAACAGGTTATTCAGTGCTCTATTTACAAGATGGTTAACTTAAATAACCGCCATCAACCACTACTGTTGTGCCTGTTGTATAACTTGATGCATCGGATACTAAATACAATACTGTACCGGCCATTTCTTCTGGTTGCGCAGTTCGACCTAATGGAATTTGCATAAGTGCGGTTTTTAAAATTTTGTCGTTACTGGTTAAGGCTGAGGCAAACTTGGTTTCGGTTAAACCAGGCAACAATGCATTGACTCGAATATTCAGCGGGCCACATTCTTTTGCAAAGGCTTTGGTCATATTGATTACCGCAGCTTTAGTAATGGAATAGATCCCTTGTCCCATTCCTGGGGATATACCGTTAACCGAGGCGGTATTTAATATCACGCCACCACCCTGCTTTTTCATCATTTTTCCGGCAGCGGTAGACATAAAAAAGTAACCACGAATATTCACGTCTACTGTTTTATCGTATGCCGCCAAGTCTGTATCTAAAATATGCCCAAAATACGGATTGGCCGCAGCGTTATTTACTAAAATATCTAAGCGTCCATATTTTAATTTAATATCGGCAAAGGTCTGTTCAATTTGTGCCATTTCGCCAACATGACAGGCCATAGCGTGCGCATCACCACCTTGTTGGCGAATAGCCTCGGCAACGGCTTCGCAGCCGTCTAATTTACGACTAGACACAATGACTCTTGCACCATGAGCGGCTAATAGCTTGGCAATAGCCTCGCCTATGCCTCGGCTTGCCCCTGTTACTAGTGCGACTCGTCCGGTTAAGTCAAACAATGCTTGTTTCATAATAATGTCCTGTTTTAATTGTTTTAGTTAAACTTGTGTAACTCTAGTTAAAACCATTCTGCTTGCATATTGCTGCAACTATCATCCATTTCTTGTAATAGCGTGATGTCTTTTTGCACTGCAGGTAGCTCCCAATTTACAAAGTATTTAGCCGCTTGCACTTTACCTAAATAGAAGGCTTTGTCTGCTTCGCTAAGCTCTGTATTTTTAAGTGCAATTTCGGCTTGATTAGCTTGTCGTGTCCACATCCAACTCATCACTATTTGGGCAAAAACGTTCATAAAACAATTGGCATTAGCCAACAAAATAGGTAGCTCATCTGAACGTAAACCTTTGGCTAATTGTGGCAATAACCCGTGCATGTGTTGCAAATATGGCAATATTTTAGCCACTAAGTTTTGGCTGTGTTGCCCAGACATATTGCTAAAATCTTGCTGCATACGAGCTTGAAGTATTTTTAACCCTGCGCCATCTGCTTGCCATAACTTACGAGTTAACAAGTCTAAGGCTTGAATGCCATTAGTGCCCTCGTGTATTGGATTTAATCTATTATCACGCCAGCATTGTTCCACTGGGTATTCGCGGGTATAACCTGCGCCCCCTAATACCTGTATGGCCAAGTCGTTGGCTTTTGGACCATATTCTGAGGGCCAGGCTTTAACAATAGGTGTTAGTAAATCGAGCAATTCCGAAGCTTGTTGCCGATCTTTTTCATTTTCTAAAGTATGACTATCGTCGACTAATCTGGCTGCATAAAAACATAGGCTCATGGCGCCTTCAACGTAGGCCTTTTGCGCTAACAACATACGCTTTACGTCACCATGTTGAATAATGCTGGCAGGTTTGTCGGTAGGTTTATTATTGGGGGCAACCCGGCCTTGGGTGCGCTCTTTGGCGTATTCTAGTGAGTATTGATAACCACTATAACCTATCATAGCCGCACCAAAGCCCACACCTAAGCGGGCCTCGTTCATCATCAAAAACATATGCCGCAAACCTTGATGTGCTTGCCCAACTAAATAAGCGTGACAATCATCATTTTCCCCAAAACTTAAGGCAGTAGAGGTAGTGCCACGATAGCCCATTTTATGGATCAAACCAGCTAGGGCAACGTCATTTGATTCAGCAGGATTACCTTGTTCATCTAATCTAAATTTAGGTACTGCAAATAAAGAAATTCCTTTCACCCCAGCAGGCGCCCCCTGAATTTTTGCTAAGACTAAATGCACAATATTTTTAGATAAATCATGATCACCGCCAGAGATAAATATCTTGTTGCCTTTTAGTCGGTAGTTTCCATCTGCATGGGGTATGGCAGTGGTATGAATATCAGCTAAGGATGAGCCTGCGTGTGGCTCGGTTAACGCCATAGTGCCAGTAAATTCACCTGCTAACATTTTACCTAAAAAGGCTTGCTTGACTTGCTCTGAGGCAAAATTACGGATCACATTAGCAGCGGCAACAGTTAAAAATGGATAACCTGTAGTTGACGGATTTGCCGCCATAAAATACCCAGCACAGGCAGTCATAATGCTTTCTGGTAGCTGCATGCCGCCTTCTTCAAAATCAAAGCGCCCAGCAATTAAGCCTGACTCTGCATAAGCATCAAAGGCTTCTTTCACCTCTTTTATCATATGCACTTTTTTACCATCAAAGGTAGGCTCGTTGGCATCAGCCTTGGCGTTATGGTTAGCAAACTTATCTGTTGCGATTTTATTCGCTGTAGACAACACTGCATCGAAGGTTTCGCGGTTATGCTCACTAAACCTTTGGCGCTGGCACAAACTTTCTGTGTCTAATACTTCGTATAACTGAAAGGCTAACTCTTTATCTTTAATTAATTGCTGCTGCATCTTGCTGTTCTCGCTTGTTACCCAGTTTTATTAACCTGTAGATCTAATAAGCTTAGATTGACAAAGTTTTCACTTCGCTATAATTGTCATATATGACATATTAATGGCTGTTTTTGCCAATCTAAAAATAGCCAATGTTAAAAGTCACCATTTTAGGATTTGATCAAGCTTATGCCAGTGCCATTACCGGTGCCTTAGATTTGTTTGCCTTAGCAGGTGTTACCTGGCAACGCATGCAAGGCCAACAACCTAAACAACTATTTGAAGTACAAATTGCTTCTGTAGGCGGCCGACCGGTCAATTGCATTAACCACTTAACCTTAAACAGTCATATTGCTATAGAAGCAGTTCAACAGACTGATCTTTTGTTAGTGCCTACAATTGGAGGCGAATTAAATAAAGTGCTGGCCAATAACAGCGAGCTTTTATCGCATATTCGGCGCTTTTATCAACAAGGGGCCGATATTGCCAGCAATTGCAGTGGTGCATTTTTACTTGCTGAAGCCGGTATCTTAAACGGCCATGAAGCCACTACACATTGGGGTTATGCTGAGTATTTTAAGAGCCGCTATCCTAAGGTACACTTAACAGCCGAAAAGCTAATCACTCATTCAGATACCATTTATTGTGCTGGCGGAGGTATGGCTTGGTTTGATTTAGCCTTATTATTAATTGAGCGATATTGTGGTCATGACGTTGCCACTACTACAGCTAAGGCACATGTCATAGATTTATCTAGAGGTGAGCAAGTTGCTTATGCCAATATAGTGAGCAAAAAGTATCACCAAGATCCCGATATATTAAAAGTTCAAGCATGGTTAGAGGAAAATTACTTTAGTGCAATTCGTATTACTCAATTACCAGAGTTAGTTAACTTATCACCTCGCACTTTCAACCGTAGATTTAAACAAGCTACAGCTATACGCCCTATAGAATATTTACAACATATTCGCATTGAAGCTGCAAAAAAGCACTTAGAATCAAGCCATGAGAGTCTTGAGCGCATCATTAATCAAGTGGGTTATGACGACCTAAGCTCTTTTACTCGACTATTTAAAAAACACACAGGCTTATCGCCCAGTCAGTATGCTAAAAAGTTCAAACGATAACAAAGCGCAAAATTTGCACAGTTTTTGCTAAATAAATTATAAAGCATCTGTTTTTTGGAGGTTTTTGGCATATGGCTAGTAATTTAGCCGTATAAATGTGCTCATTAAATTTAATAAAGCAAGGTAATTCAGTGGTTTACCAGTTAATACAATTTTAACCAATATAAATCCCTATGCACCTTATTGTTGCAATATTGCACACCGTTGGTGCATAGAGATGAATGAAATACACACATCACTTTATTTGACTGGAGAAAAACATGTCGTTTAAAAAACAATATTTAAAATCTAAACCTATTTGTAAAGTAACGTTTAAGTTGTCTAAAGAAGAAGCCCAAGCAGCTAATACTGTGCGCTTGGTAGGTGACTTTAATGATTGGGATAAAACCGCTTCTCCTATGAAAAAACTTAAAAATGGCTCTTTTACAACAACTGTAAACTTGAGCAAAGATAAAGCCTATCAGTTTAGGTATTTGCTAGACGATAAAGAGTGGGAAAATGACTGGCAAGCAGACGGGTATATTCCCTCGCCTGTTTCACTTGAAGACAACTCACTACTGCAATTATAAGTTGCCGACATAAAAAAACGCCATAACAGTGTTATGGCGTTTTTTGTGACAACTTAAATGTTTTTATAAAGCCGCTTCTAACTCTGGCAATACATCAAACAAATCGCCCACTAAACCGTAATCAGCTACCTGAAAGATAGGCGCTTCTTCGTCTTTATTGATAGCCACTATTACTTTAGAGTCTTTCATACCGGCTAAGTGTTGAATTGCCCCAGAAATTCCTACTGCAATATATAAATTTGGCGCAACGATTTTACCCGTTTGCCCAACTTGCATATCGTTAGGAACAAAACCAGCATCAACTGCAGCCCGTGAGGCCCCCATAGCAGCGCCCAGTTTGTCGGCTATGCCATCTAGTAATTTAAAGTTTTCACCGTTTTGCATACCACGACCACCAGAAATAATGATGTCGGCAGCAGTTAACTCGGGTCTTTCAGACTCAGTAAGTTGGGCTGATACAAAGGCAGACTTATCTAACGTCTTAACTAAGTCACAAGCTTCAACACTAGCACTGTTACCTTCACTAGCCGCATCAAAGGCAGAAGCACGCACAGTAATCACTTTAATACTATCACTGGTTTGTACTGTAGCTATGGCATTACCTGCGTAGATAGGACGTACAAAAGTATCAGCACTTTCAACTTTAATAATGTCTGAGATTTGAGCAACGTCGAGTAAAGCCGCTACTCTTGGCATAAAGTTTTTGCCTGTGGTAGTGGCAGCCGCCAAAATATGGCTATAGTTGCTGCCTAATTCTGTCACTAAGGCACTAACATTTTCTGCCATTTGATGGGCATAAGCCTCATTATCGGCCAGTAAAACTTTACCAACTCCAGCAATATTAGCCGCTGCATTAGCTACATCTTGGCAGTTAGAGCCAGCCACTAACACATGAATATCATCGCCAATTTGAGATGCAGCGTGGATCAGTTTGTGGGTTTCAGTTTTAAGCTGTTCGTTGTCGTGTTCTGCGTATACTAAAATAGCCATTAGATCACCTTCGCTTCATTTCTTAACTTATCTACTAACTCAGCCACATCGGCTACTTTAATGCCACCTTGACGTTGCGCTGGTGGATCAACACGTAAAACCTTTACATTTGAGCTAAGCTCTACACCAAAGTCTGCAGCTGCTTTTACTTCTAATGGTTTACGTTTAGCTTTCATAATATTTGGTAATGACGCATAACGCGGTTCATTTAAGCGCAAATCTGTGGTCACAACTGCCGGAAGGTTTAGTTCTACAGTTTGCAATCCACCGTCGATTTCGCGGGTTACTTTAACCTTATTTTCTTCAACTAAAACTTCAGAAGCAAAAGTACCTTGAGGCATGCCTGTTAACGCGGCTAACATCTGCCCTGTTTGGTTGTTGTCTGAGTCAATAGACTGTTTACCTAAAATCACTAAGTCGGGTGATTCTTGCTCTACAACTTTTTGCAGTAATTTAGCAATTTGTAATGAGTCTAGTTGTTGATCTGTGTCAACCTGAATACCACGATCCGCACCTAATGCTAGTGAGGTTCTAATTTGTTCCTGACAACTTTTATCACCAATAGATACCACAACAATTTCTGTTGCTACGCCTTTTTCTTTTAAACGTACGGCTTCTTCAACGGCAATTTCACAGAATGGGTTAATAGACATTTTAGCGTTTGTTAAATCTACAGCGCTGTTATCGGGCTTAACCCTAACCTTAACGTTGTAATCAATGGCGCGTTTTACCGGCACGAGTATTTTCATTTTCACCTCTGCTTAAGGGTATCAAGAGTGATATTTGAGTTCTAAATACTGACTCAAATTTGCTTGGCGACAATTTACTTTGTGTTTACGTTAACGTCAACTTACAGTGTAATTTAACCTTTTGTATGTTGGACAACAGAATTTACGCGTATCATATATAGCTAATTAGATATCTAATTGCCAAAATAAACAATATTTTGACTTTAAACAAAACCAGCTAAACCATTGAAAAATAACAATTATCAAAAGCAACAGCTGTGGTCTAAAGAGTAATTTTGTAGGAGTCTGATATCATAAATGTAAAGCTAGCCTAAACAAAACTAAAACAAAAGTTTGGGTTAATCACACTAAAAAGTGCTTATAAATAACCATCAATATTATTTTTTTGATGAATAGTTAAATATAAAAAAGAGGACAAACAAGTGGAACGAGAATCGATGGAGTTTGACGTAGTTATTATCGGTGCTGGCCCTGCTGGCCTGTCAACTGCGTGTCGGTTGATGCAACTTGCCCAAGAAAAAGATCAAGAATTGATGGTCTGTGTAGTTGAGAAAGGTTCTGAGGTTGGCGCCCATATTTTATCTGGAGCGGTATTTGAAACTCGGGCCTTAGACGAGCTTTTCCCTGACTGGAAAGAAAAAGGTGCACCTTTAAATACGCCAGTTACGGCTGATGATATTTATTGGCTTAATAACGAAAACAAAAGCACTAAGTTACCTGGCTTTATGACGCCAAAAACTATGCATAACCAAGGCAATTACATTGTTAGCATGGGTAACATTTGTCGCTGGTTGGCCGAACAAGCCGAACAATTAGGAGTTGAGATTTTTCCTGGTTTTGCTGCATCTGAGGTTTTATATAATGAAGATGGTAGCGTGGGCGGCGTTATCACTGGTGATATGGGACTAGATCAAGAGGGACAACCCAAAGATAGCTTTATGCCAGGCATGGAACTTAGAGCTAAATATACGGTATTTGCAGAAGGATGCCGTGGTCACTTAGGGAAACAACTGATTGAAAAATTTGCCTTAGATAAAGATCAATCACCACAACATTACGGCATTGGCTTTAAAGAAATTTGGGACATTGACCCAGCTAAGCATCAAGAAGGCTTAGTGGTACATACAGCTGGCTGGCCACTAACAGATGCCACTGGTGGTTCGTACTTATATCATGCTGAAAATAACCAAGTATTAGTGGGGTTAATTTTAGATCTTAACTACAGCAACCCACATTTAAGTCCATTTGATGAATTTCAACGATTAAAACATCATCCAGTTTTTAAACAATATTTAGAAGGCGGCAAACGTGTATCCTACGGCGCCAGAGCCATAGCTAAAGGTGGTTTTAACTCTTTACCTAAAATGACCTTTCCAGGTGGTTTATTAGTAGGTTGTGATGCGGGCACTCTCAATTTTGCCAAAATTAAAGGTAACCATACTGCTATGAAGTCTGGGTTGTTAGCCGCAGAAACTTTAATAGACGCCTTAATAGATGAAAATGCTAAAACAGGCCATGAGCCAAGCGCTTATACAGACAAGTTTAAAAACTCTTGGTTGTATGATGAATTGTTTAGCTCACGTAACTTTGGCCCTGCCCTACATAAATTTGGCACTTTTATGGGCGGCGCATACAACACCCTAGATCAAAATTGGTTCAATGGTAAATTACCTTTTACGTTTAAAGATGATACGCCAGATCACGTACAACTTAAGCCTGCTTCTGAGTGCGTAAAAATTGAATACCCTAAACCAGACGGGGTGTTAAGTTTTGATAAGTTAACCTCGGTATTTTTATCTAATACCAATCATGAAGAAGAGCAGCCTTGTCATCTTAAGTTAAAAGATGCAAGTGTTCCCATTAGCTTAAACTTGGCCAAGTACGACGAACCCGCACAGCGTTATTGTCCAGCTGGTGTGTATGAAATTGTAGAATCTGAGCAAGGTGAAAAACAATTACAAATCAACGCACAAAACTGTGTTCATTGTAAAACCTGCGATATTAAAGATCCTAGTCAAAATATTGTTTGGGTAGTGCCAGAAGGCGCTGGTGGTCCTAATTACCCCAACATGTAACTGTTTGAGGGGCAAAAGGTTAAACTGATGCCCCTTTTTTGGTTTTGTTAAAAGCGAATCAACAAGATTAAACTTCATGGCACAAATGCATCATCAAATTTATTCAGAGGATCCAACTAAACCTTGGATAGTACTAATACATGGTTTGTTTGGCGATCTAGCCAACTTAACTGGCTTACGTAGATTTTTTAGCGCGACTCACCAAGTGTTAGCTGTGGATCTATTAGATCACGGATTATCGGCTCATACCGACAGTTTTAGTTTCGAAACTAATGCCCAAGCCATATTGGCCTTACTCAATCAATTAAAGATTAGCCAGCCTACTATAATTGGCCATTCTTTAGGTGGCAAAGTGGCCATGCAACTGGCTTTAACTGCACCAGATAAAGTTAATAGGCTAGTCGTGCTTGATATCGCCCCTGTTGCTTACCCTCCTAGACATGCAGAAGTATTCGCCGGTCTTAAAGCAGTAGATTTAGCTAATTTAACTAGCCGTAAAGAAGCGGATCAAACTTTGGCTAAATACGTGTTAGAGCAGTCTACTAGGCAATTTTTATTAAAAAGCTTGTATCAAAATAACCAACAATGGTTATGGCGATTTAATTTGCCTATGCTTGATAGAGATTATGCAAAACTTTCTGCTGAAATTGCAGAACAAGCCCCTTACCCTGGCCCTGTACTATTTCTTAAAGGCCAACTTTCCGATTATTTACTTGCCGAGCATAAACCTGCGGTTCTTAAGCTATTTCCTAATAGTCAATCTAAAGTGGTGCATAACACTGGGCATTGGTTGCATGCAGAAAAACCAGAAATAGTGGCTAAAGTCATTCAAGCTTTTTTAAATCAGTAAGCGGCAATTTTCATCACACTGACTCTGTGCTAGTATGCGCCAGTTTTTTAAAAGGCAGATACACCTCTATGCTTAATGAGCACTACGAACAGATTGAAGCGATTGGATTAAACCTTGCAATTATAGGGCTATTCGCGCTGATGGCTTATGTGGTACACGATGTATTAAAAAAAAATAAGGTGCCATTAATAGGCAAAGTAGTAGTGTACTTTGTACTTTTTTTAGGTGCCGCCGGCTTTATATTTAAAGGCGTAATGCAATTATTTATAGGTGGTTGAGTGAATCACTCACACCTAGTTCAAACTAAACAAATAGATTTTTAACTGAGGAATAACTAACAATGGCGAGTGTGGGGCTATTTTTCGGCAGCGACACAGGCAATACCGAGCATATTGCAAAGATGATCCAAAAAGAATTAGGTAAAAACCTAATTGAAGTGCATGACATAGCCAAAAGCAGCAAAGAAGACATCGCTGAATTTGATCTATTACTTTTTGGTATTCCAACTTGGTATTATGGTGAAGCGCAATGTGACTGGGATGACTTTTTCCCTGAACTTGAGCAAATTGATTTTGAAGATAAATTAGTGGCCATCTTTGGCTGTGGCGATCAAGAAGATTACGCTGAGTATTTTCTCGATGCCATGGGCATGGTACGCGACATTGTAGAAGCCAAAGGCGCGATTTTAGTAGGCCAGTGGCCGATTGAAGGATACGACTTTGAAGCCTCTAAAGGCATGGCTGATGACAGTCATTTTGTTGGCTTAGGCATAGATGAAGATCGTCAGCCCGAACTAACTGAAGAACGTGTAAAAGCATGGTGCAAACAGATCCATGAAGAACTTTGTTTAGCCGAACTTGGCTAAAAATAAAAAAGGAGCTTAGGCTCCTTTTTTAAATGCTTTATGACCTAAAACACTTTTAAAAACAATTTGGTGCCCTATAATGGCTTCAACATTTTTTTGTAAGCAAGATAATGGATCAAAATAAAGAACTCAAAAAAGCAGGATTAAAAATCACCCTGCCTCGCTTAAAAATCTTAGAAATACTCCAACTACCTGAAAACCAGCATATCAGTGCTGAAGACGTGTACAAAATTCTTATCGACCATGACGAAGACATTGGCTTAGCTACGGTTTACCGGGTATTAAACCAATTTGACGATGCGGGCATTTTAAACCGTCATCACTTTGAAGGCGGTAAATCAGTATTTGAAATCAGTCATAAAGAACATCACGACCACTTAGTATGTTTAAAGTGCGGCAAAGTGATTGAGTTTGAAGATCCTGTGATTGAAAAACGTCAAGAAGAAGTGGCACAAAGACACAATATGACACTGACTCACCATAGTTTGTACCTATATGGTGAATGTAAAGAAGGTTGCGACGAAGATTAATCATTTCAATCTTTAAAAAATTAATTAAACGCCGCAATTTTAGCGGCGTTTTTTATGCCTGTAGGACTTAACACTGCTTCTGCTTCCCTTGATGATTTAATAATATCAGTGTAATTGAAGCCTTTTGAAATGGCTGACAATTAGGCTTTAGTTTATAGAGCTAATTAAATTAAGAAAAATGCTAAAGGATTGCAGCAAAGTGCCAATTAAATTAGTATAAAATTCATACAAAAAAGGGATTGGATATGAAACTAGAATCGGTAATTCAATTAGTCTTCCTAAACTGTGTATTATTTTTCCTGACAATCAATTCTTTAAATGCAGATGAACTAAAAGTGTTAGAGCCTTTTGCAGCCTATTCTAGAGACTCAACCTATACTATTAGTTATGATGATCTTGACCAAATATATAAAGCATCAGTTTTAAATACTGGGATGTCAAAACGGGCCAAAGCTAGAAAATCAACAGCGACTATTGGCTCGCGGATTAAAACCAATGTAAAACGGCTGACTGCATTAGAAAGCAATCGTTTCTTTTTTGAAAGCTTTAAAACAGACGAACAAAAAGCCTTATTAACTAACATCAGAAAAAGTTTAGAAACTCTGCCCACAACTGCTTCATTAAAACACTTTTCTAAAACAGAACAACTCGCATACTGGCTAAATCTATACAACGTGACAGTATTAGACGAGCTGCTAAAGATTTATCCAGAAAAGTATCTTGAAGATTTTATGGAAGACTTAGTTGAAGAAAAATTGTTAGAAGTGGAAGGCGTAAAACTTAGCTTAAATGATATTCAGTATAAAATATTGTTACCTAAATACGAGCGCGACCCGCTAATTATATACGGGCTATATCAGGGTTATATTGGTAGCCCAAGCTTAAGGAACCGGGCCTATACCGGTGAGAATGTCTACAACAACCTTAAAGATAATGCCTATGAGTTTATTAACTCTAATCGCGGCACTTACGCTGGCAACAAAGGCGTTTTTCGTACATCTAGTTTTTATAGTCGTAATAAAGCGTTTTTTCCCAACTTTAATCAAGATTTACGTGAACACCTTGAGCTTTTTCTAATGGATTCAATGCGTTATAAGTTAGAAAACGCTAAGAAAATCCGCACTAACATTAGCAATTGGGAAATTGCCGATGTCTACGGCACCATGCGTAGAGAAGGAAGTAGCGCAGCTGTAAATAACGCCGCATTGATGGATGCTGGTAGCAGCAGCGATAATAGCTTACCTGATTTTCTACAAGGCTCTGGTGTATTTACCCAAGGTCCAATAGCCGAAATGATGCTATCTAGAGCTCAAACATTTGGCCGCTTCACTAAAGATCAAGCGTTGAAACTACAAGCATTAAATAATAACCGTCTTCTTAATACGGGTAGTGTCACAGTAACAGATATTGAAAAAGATGAAGATAAAGATAAGTAGCAGCTAAAAGAATTATTAAGCTGAGGAGCTGACAAGAATAGCTACATAAAGCACATTAGCTTCTGGCTGAAACAAATTAAAGATGACTGGCATCTAATACAGCTTAAAAACCAGTTTGGGCAATCTTTACCAAGGCATTTCAATATGGGTTAAGCGTGGCAAAGTGAGCTTTCCTATCAAGTAGTATACTGGGCAAGTTTAGATTAGCCCTTAGTAGAAAACGCTTGATGATAAGTCACCCTGCCTTGAGGTAATTCACCTTTTAACAATAAGGCTTGAAAGTACTCTGGTGGTACATCTGCCAGTATTAAGCCTGGCTTAGATTCAAAGCCAAACCTACGATAGAAACTCGGCTCGCCAAGTAAAACGCAACCATTTGCACCTATATGCTGTAACTCAGCAATGGCAGCTCGCATAAGCATTGAGCCAATACCTTCATTTTGCTTATCTGGGTGGACTGAGATGGGCCCTAACCCAAACCAATGCCGAGTTCCATCTGAAATACATACAGCTGAAAGCGCCACATGGCCGACAATTTTGCCTTTAACTTCGGCAACCAGAGAAATCGACAAAGCACCAGATGCTCTAAGCTCATTTACAATGAACTGCTCGGAATGATTACTATAAGGAGCAGCAACAAACGCGGCAGTAATTACTTCAAAAATACTTTGTTTGTCTACTGCCTGTTCTTTTCTTATTTTGATACTCAATTACAGGCTCCCTAGAGAGAATAGCTTTCATAGACGCAAACAAAAGTGTTTAAATTGTAACTCGCACCCATGAAATTAATGAATAGGTATAAACGCCGCAATTTATAAATCTGGTTAACCTATCTTTTTAAAAAACTAGGGTGACGAAATCCCCCATAAAGCATTCGTTCAGCGTTAAATTCTACTTTGAATGTGTCAATTAAAGTGCTCATTCGTATATCACTTGCGACTTTCTTATTAGCAAGATCACGTGCTTCACGAGATTCAAACACTACCCAACCAAATATAATGACTTCATCTGGTTTGGGCACTACCGCGTCGATAAAAGAGCGTGTGCCATCAAGCTGCATATCGTCACTTACATACTCAAAATAGTCTATTGCTCCATGCTCCTTCCAAACTTCTGCTACAGCTTTAGCAAGACGCCAGTATTCATCTAAATGCTTTTGGGCAATAGGAAATACAAATCCATCAATATAATTAGACATACATTCTCCGGCTACAATATGCTCAAGCGGCTCACATATAGCGCTTAAAACCTATAAAATTAGAGCACAATTGCTAAATGAATTGTGTGCTCGTTTGGATAAACTGGTTTTGAGTGTATGGTTTAACAAACATTAAATAAATACGATTTGAATAATTTAAACCAAGGCTAACTACCAGTTTTGGGCTTTTTCTTGATCGCTCGTTTTAGCTTCAAGCCAAAGGCTGCCCGTTGTGTTGTGTTCTTTTTTCCAAAAGGGGGCGTGCGTCTTTAAATAATCCATAATAAATTCATTGGCTTGATAAGCTGCCAACCTGTGCTTACTGGTTACCCCCACAAACACAATTTGTTCTGACACACCTAAGTTCCCTACTCTGTGCAAAATTGAGACGCTGCCAACTGGCCATTTTTCACGAGCCTGATCTACTATAGTTTGCAAAGACTTTTCAGTCATCCCAGGATAGTGTTCCAAAAATAGTCCAGTCACTTTGTGTTCAAGGTTAGTATCTCTAACTAAACCAACAAAAGTCACTATAGCCCCATCACTGTCGCTACTTAGGCGTAACTCTTGATATTCCATTGCCATATCAAAATCGGCATTTTGAACTTTAATCTTAGTGAAATGCGCCATGCCATTAACCACCAGTTACTGGAGGGAAAAATGCCACTTCATCATTATTCGATAAACGAGTTTGGTTATTGCCCATAGTTTGATTTACCGCCACCAAAGCTTTGCCTTCAGCTAGATTTTCAGACCAATCTGAGCTTTTATTTTGTAGATGTTGGCGCAATTCGGCCACGGTTTTAAAGTCTTTTGTTTCGGTTAATTGGCTGGTATTCAGAGACGCTTTAATTTGCCCAAAAAACAAAATCTTTAACATGTCCAATCTCCACTTTTACCACCTTGTTTGCTTAACACTCTAATTTCTCCAATTTGCATATGCGGATCAACCGCTTTACACATATCAAATAAGGTTAATGCGGCCACACTGACAGCAGTTAAAGCCTCCATTTCTACCCCAGTTTGTCCAGCTAGTTTGCAAAGCGCCTGAATACGAATGCGGTTAGTTTTTGCTAAAAATTCAAAATCTAATTGCACTTTACTAAGCATTAAAGGGTGGCATAGCGGGATCAGTTCACTGCACTTTTTTGCGCCTTGAATACCGGCAATATGCGCAATAGACAATACATCACCTTTAGCATGGCGGTTTTCCTTAACCATTAAAAACGCTTGTTCAGACATGCTAATATAACCCTCGGCTACCGCTTGTCTTTGGGTTATGGCTTTATGGGTCACATCCACCATATTGGCTTTTCCCTGTCCATCAACATGAGTTAATTTAGCGTGTTTTTCGTGCATTTTTATTACCCTCTAGAACCACATAATGGCTGGTTTGGCTTAAGATGCATAACAAAGTTGCAGGGTTTATGGCTTACATCCAATTGTTGTTTTAATATTTTGCTCCACGCGGTTTTACAGGCTCCTGTAGAGCCAGGTACGGCAAAAATAGCTGTACCATTAGCCATACCAGCAAAGGCTCGCGACTGTACAGTAGAGGTGCCTATTTCAATAAATGAAATATGCCTAAAGAGTTCGCCAAATCCATCTATGTTTTTATCAAATAATGGTGTGATGGCCTCTGGAGTGGTATCTCTTTGGGTAAAGCCCGTGCCACCAGTTACTAAAACAACTTGAATATTTTCTGAGGCGATCCATTTAGATACCAGCGCTCGAATTTGATATTTGTCGTCTATAACTATGTGTTTTTCAAGCACTTGATGGCCGGCTTCGGTGGCCGCTTGAGCTAGATATTGGCCAGATGTATCGTTTTCTTCAGTGCGCGTATCTGACACTGTTAATACGGCTATATTTAACGCATTTGATTGCAATGTTTGCTGCATTTATTGTCCTGTTTTACTAAAGTTTTGTTGATAACTTTGCCACTGTTGCGGGGTATTAATGTTAATAAACTCTAGACTATCTTGGCAGTCTAAGGCCTTGGCAGATAACTGCTTTAGCATGGTATAAATTGAATACATGGCAGGCTTTTTATCTGCGGTTTGGCTAAGGTGTTTAACCTCAAAAAGTTGGGCTAAATAAGTGATTAATGAATCATTAAAAGGTAAATACAGCGGAAAAAAACCACTGGCATAATAACAAGGTACAGCTGCTGCTTTTCCCTTAGTCACAAGTTTAGCTAAGTTGTCTAGGCTTAAATTTGGCATATCTACTGGTAGCACTAACAATCCTGTTGGTTGAATACTGTGTAATTGAATGTGCCTAATAACACTATGTATTCCCGACAGAGGGCCGCACTGAGGAACTATATCTGGCACCGCATTAGGGTGTTTTGTGCCACTTACAAAAATATAATCTGTGGCTAGTTTTTTTAGCTTTAGTTGCATGTGTTCAACTAGGCTCACATTGCTTTTAGGTACTAGCAATTGAGTTTTATCGGTTCCCATACGTTGAGATAGTCCACCAGCAAGTACTATTCCTACTAACATAAGTCACACTTCAAATTAGGTTGATGGGCAACCCGCAAAGTCCGAAAATTTATCCAAGTAAGGGTTGCCAAGTTTTACCCGCCTAACATGGCCAAATGAGTTGTACCACCAGTGTAACCGTCTTGTAGCCAATGAGTGGCTTCTTTATCGGCTAATAGCTCAATTAAACGCTGTTGCAATAAATCACTGTTAGGCGTTTGTAAAAATCGTCTTATGTCTAGTCCTTGCTCTGCAAATAAACATAAATGTAATTTGCCAGTAGAAGAAATTCTTAACCTATTGCAAGTGGCACAAAAATCTTTTGAGTAAGGCATTATTAAGCCAATTTTCCCTTGATAATCAGGGTGGAAAAATTCTTGCGCTGGTCCAGCTGTTTTATCCTGTACTTGTTGGCCCCAGCCTTCTTTTAATAGCTGCTGTTTAATGGGCATGCCAGATACATGATTCTTTTCAAAAAAATTAAGGTTATCGCCAGTCTGCATCAGCTCAATTAACCTAAAGGTGATGGGCGTGGTTTTTATCCAATCTAAAAAATGTTGCAGATCATGGGCATTATATTGCTTCATGAGCACTGCATTAACCTTTACTTTTACACCTAAAGCCAAGGCTTTATGTATTCCGGATAAAATAGCTTTGAGTTTGTCGTGGCCAGTAATGGCCTTAAACATTCTAGGATCTAAACTGTCTATGCTGATATTTAATGATGTAAGCCCTGCCTCTACCCAAGTTTGAATATCGCTATCCAACTTGTATCCATTAGTAGTCATGGCAACCTGGCTCACCCCTTTTGCTTGAGCGCAAGCTTTAATAATATCGGGTAAGTCTTTGCGTAATGAAGGCTCCCCACCAGTGATCCTCACTTTGCTGGTACCAAGTGCAGCAAAGCCATTCACTAAGGTGGTGATTTCGGGCAGGGTTAAAAAGTTACGCTCTGAGTCACAGGCATAGCCTTCTGGCAGGCAATAATCACAACGAAAATTGCATACATCAGTGACAGACAGCCGCAAGTAATGGAATCGGCGTCCAAATTTATCTTCTAACATATTGAGTAACACCTTTCCAAAATGAAGCATTCTAAATTTTGAATACTTACGGGAGGCTGCTTGATTTCTCTTACAACCCTGGCGAATTAGCGTTAGCTAAATTCACGGCTAGATCACCATATCTATGATTTAGGTAAAAAAGCTCGGAGTTATTTAAACGTTGCACATGCAACAGCGTATTTGTACCACAAAATTCCAACACTGTAATGTAAAACCCTTAGGAGCCTGGATTATCTGACCAATAATAAAACGGTTGGCACACAAGTTGTAATTAATCCAATAACGCTATGCAGTTTGCTGGCATTTACACTTTACTTTAACCAGGCAAAAGACAAAGGGTTAGGCATCAATGCTAAAGGAATTCATTAATAAACATAGGCTTTGCGAAGCATTTAGCCACACTGCCAAGCAGCATTACCTGCCTTTGGCTGAAAAGTTAGCACCGCACCAAAGAAGTGCAAGGTCGCCTCTTTTTGTAGGCATCAATGGTTGCCAAGGCTCAGGGAAATCCACCCTTTCTGCTTTTATTCAAGATTATTTATCCCAACAATTTTCGTTAAAAGTGGTGGTGTTATCTTTAGACGACTTTTATCTAAGCCAAATTCAACGCAAAAATCTGGCAATTGACGTTCACCCATTATTAAGTACTAGAGGGGTACCTGGCACTCATAATATGGGCCAAGCGAAACAAGTATTAATTGCCCTTAAAAATCGCCAATCTGTGATCATTCCACGATTTAATAAAGCCACAGATAACCCTCATCATCCCGAACAGTGGACACAAATTAGCGAGCCTGTGGATTTAGTGATTTTTGAAGGTTGGTGTTGGGGGGTCGCTCCGCAAGACACTAACCAATTAATTGAACCTGTTAATGCCTTAGAGGCTGATGAAGATCCTAAAGGCTTATGGCGAAGTTACGTTAATACGCAGTTAGCTAAACATTACCAAGGGCTTTATAGCATGTTCGACCAATGGGTGATGCTAAAAGCCCCTTCGTTTGCAGATGTGTATGCTTGGCGATTAGAGCAAGAACAAAAATTATTAAGTGCCAGTAGTGCTTTAGGTAAGCAAAGCATAATGAATGCCGCACAAATTGAACGTTTTATTCAACATTATCAACGCCTCACTGAGCATGGGTTAGCGACCTTTAGTCAGCAATGTGATTACTTATTTGAACTCAATTCAGCACGAGAAATCATCTCAGCAACAGAAAGGGCTTAATATGCAATCAAGCATACTTATTTTTACTGATTTAGATGGCACCTTGCTCGATCATCAAACCTATAGCTTTGCCCCAGCAAAGCCTATGCTCGACACTTTGTTGGCCAGTAATATTCCAGTGATCCCTAACACCAGTAAAACCTTTGCTGAGTTAATTCCATTGCGTAAAACCTTATCCCTTAGTTCGCCTTTTATTGTAGAAAATGGCGCCGCGGTTTATATGCCAATAGGCTGCTTTGATGTTCAACCTAAGGATACCCATAGCCACAAAGGTTTTTGGGTAAAAGAATTTTCACCACAAAGAGCCCATTGGTTATCAGTGTTAGATGACCTGTCTCAAGACTTTGCAGGACAATTTTCACACTTCTACAACATGAGCAATGAAGACATTTGCCAAGCCACTGGTTTATCACTTAGTCAGGCAAAGCTAGCCAATCAACGCGAATACACTGAGCCAGTTTTATGGCAAGCCGATTTAGCCAATAAACAACGTTTTGTTAAAGCCCTCGAAAAATCTGGTGTGAGCCCGGTTGAGGGTGGTCGCTTTTTACATTTAACTGGCCATTGTAATAAAGGCGATGCACTGCTTTGGTTAGCCGCACAATATGCACAAAATTGGCCCCAGCATAAATTTACCACTATTGCCCTAGGCGACGGGCAAAACGACATTTCTATGTTAGAGGCGGCAGATATTGCGGTCAGGATCCGCTCCTTACATAGCCCCCTTCCAGAGTTAAGCAAAACCCACCAAGTCTTTACTAGTAACGAATGTGGGCCTGCCGGTTGGAGCGCTTGCTTAGATCACATTATTTTTAACTTTTTAAATATGGAGCCAAATTAAAATGGCAGATTTTTACCAAAATGGCATAGTTACCACTCTTCACAACCTTTCAGAGCGTCCAACTGAAGATCTAGAACAAGAGCTTTTAGCCTTCTCTGAAAAACGCCCTATGGCTTTAATTTTACCTTCACTGTATTCCGAATTAGAAGGCCAAGCCTTACCCAATATAATTAATCATATTGCAGAAGTGCCCTACTTATCGCAGATTGTAATTGGTTTAGATAGAGCCAATCTTGAGCAATATAAAAGTGCTTTAGGTTTTTTCTCTAAGCTTCCGCAAAATCACAGATTATTATGGAATGATGGCCCTCGCCTAAAAGCCCTAGATGCTAAATTAGAAGCCCAAGGGCTTGCCCCTAAAGAACTAGGTAAAGGCCGAAACGTGTGGTATTGCATGGGTTATGTATTAGCCACAGGCACGGCTGAATCTGTCGCCTTACACGATTGCGATATACTCACCTACGACAGAGGCTTATTAGCTAGGTTAATTTACCCTGTCGCCAATCCACAATTTAACTACGAATTTTGTAAAGGTTATTACGCCAGAGTTGCTGATGGCAAAATTAATGGGCGCGTATCAAGACTATTGGTCACGCCTTTAATTCGTGCATTACAAAAAGTGCTTGGGCATAACGAATATTTAGAATACATGGACAGTTTTAGGTATCCCTTAGCTGGCGAGTTTTCCTTTAGACGAGATGTATTAAACGATATTCGCATTCCCAGTGATTGGGGCCTAGAAATAGGCGTTTTGTCTGAAATGCATCGTAATTATTCGCACAATAGACTTTGCCAAGCTGATATTGCCCGAACTTATGATCACAAACATCAAGATCTATCGGCGCATAATGATCAGGGTGGGCTATCAAAAATGTCTATTGATATCACCAAAGCTTTATTTAGAAAGCTTGCCACACAAGGTGAAACCTTTACTACCGAGTCCTTTCGTTCGCTCAAAGCTACCTATTATCGAATTGCATTAGATTTTATCGAAACCTACAACAATGACGCCATAATCAACGGCTTAAAGTTAGACATTCATAATGAAGAAAAAGCGGTAGAACTGTTTGCTCAAAATATTATGAAAGCAGGTGAAAGCTTTTTAGCTAACCCTATGGAAACTCCATTTATCCCTAGCTGGAACCGAGTAGTTAGCGCAGTTCCAGATATATTAGAACAACTAAAAGACGCAGTGGAAAAAGACTTTGAAGAGTTTAAATCAGCTAAATAGAGGTAACAGATGTTGACTGTATATAACCAATTGCTCGAACGTGTAGAACAACATGTTAACGTCATTTATCAAGATGTTGAGCTGAAACTAAGTCACAAAGAACTTGCTCAATCCTTAGTAGCAACCATAGGACTCACTCAGCCTGAAAACCTAGTTCAGCCTAAACAGCATCATAATAATTGGAGCCAACAAGACATAATGCTGATCACCTATGGTGATAGCATTGAACAAGAAAACCAAAAGCCACTGCATTGTTTGCATGAGTTTTTAACTCAATATTGCAAAGACACCATTAACAGTGTGCATATTTTGCCGTTTTTTCCTTATAGTTCTGATGATGGGTTTTCGGTTATTGATTATTCGAGTGTGAATGAGGCACTTGGCAATTGGGATGATATTAGTGCTATAACTCAAGATTATCGGGTAATGACAGACCTAGTCATCAACCATTGTTCTACCCGCAGTGCATGGTTCCAAAACTTTATAAAAGCACAAGGAACAGGATCTGACTTTTTTTATACCGCGGATCCTAATCAAGATCTTAGTCAGGTTGTCAGGCCCCGTACCTCTGAATTGCTTAGATTAACCCAAACCCAAGATGGCGAAAAATATGTATGGTGTACCTTTAGTCATGATCAGGTCGATTTTGATTTTAGGAACCCGGACGTATTGCAAACTTTTGTATCTATTATTCGCCAATATTTAGATACTGGTATACGTATATTTAGATTAGATGCTGTGGCGTTTTTGTGGAAAATCCCAGGCACTAGTTGTATTAACTTAGGTCAAACTCACGAAATCATTCGTTTATTACGTACCCTAATTGAGCATAGCGTGGATGACGCCATTATTATTACCGAAACTAATATACCTAATCGCCAAAACCTTACCTATTTTGGTAATGCTAACGAAGCCCATGGTATCTACAATTTTTCTTTACCACCGCTACTGGTAAATACTTTAGTGACTGGTAATTGCAAACATTTAAAAGCTTGGCTTGGCAGCATGCCACCTGCGCAAAATGGCACTTTCTTTTTTAACTTTATTGCGTCACATGATGGCATTGGTTTAAGACCTGCCGAAGGCTTATTAGAAGACGCTGAGCTCACTACCTTAGTAAACACTATGCAAAACTTTGGTGGGCGAATATCTTGGCGTCAATCTGAAACCGGTGAACAAAAAGCCTATGAAATAAATATTGCCTTGGTGGATGCGTTACAAGGTACAGTCTTAGGACCAGATAAATGGACAATAGAGCGATTTATTTGTGCACATAGTATTATGCTGGCCCTAGAAGGGATCCCAGGAATTTATATACATAGTCTATTAGCCACTAACAACGATTACCAACGACTCAAAAACACCAGTCATAATCGCGCCATTAACAGACATAAATGGCAGTTCCATGAATTGCAGGAGCTACTAGCACAACCAACTAGTCAACACGCCATAGTGCTTTCTAAACTTAAGCTTTTAATTAATATAAGAAAAATGCAACCTGCCTTTCACCCAAACGCCACTCAATTTACTTTGCAATTAGGTGAACAAATATTTGGATTTTGGCGCCAAAGTTTAGATCGTAAACAAAGCATATTTTGTATTAGCAATATTACCTCTGAAAACCAAATGATTCGGTTAACTGATTTGAACCTAATAGGCACAGATCAATGGTATGACCTAATCAGTAAACAAAGTATTAATTTACAAGATAATCAATGCGAGCTATCGCCCTATCAAAGTATGTGGATTTCCAACATCGAACCTTAGAAGTTTTGGCTACAAGGGCTTTTGCAAAGCCTATGTAGCCAAAAACACTCTACTTAAGTCTCTGATATTTATACGCTTTGTCTTAAACAACTATTTATCGTCTGCAATTACCTACATATTTAATTTTTTGTAACTGACAAAAAACGCTAAGTGATTGTTTTATATCAAATTAATTTATTGGCACAAAGTTTGTTATAGGCATAGTGCGCAGATGTGATGCTACTAACTATTTGATTAGCAATCTGTCACCCCTTCGAACTTAAATTATTAGACAACTTAAAAAGGAACGGATTATGAAACGCCCTCTTACAATTCTGGCATTATTGATAGTATCCACCATGATTGAAGCAGAAGAAGATCTTATGGTTAAACTAGACACCAATAACGACGGATTGATCAGTAAAGCTGAAGCTAAAATTGACCCAGAGTTTGAAGCGATTTTTAATAAACTTGATACCAATCAAGATGGATTTGTTTCTTCAAATGAATTAAAAGAACTGCTAACAGAAAAAGTAATTAAAGCGGTTAACTAGATAGAACCAATCAGCTTGAAGCTAAACCTAATGCTTAATTTAGCTTCAAGCCATTTCACTGTCATTTCTTAACAGGGTTAATTTTGTTCAATAGGTAAGTCTTCTGTTGCTCCCCATTCTTCCCACGAGCCATCATACACAGCTAAATTTTTATACCCCAACTCACAAGCAGCCAAAGCTAAGATACAAGCTGTCACACCTGAGCCACAGGTAAAGACTAATGGTTGTCGAGCCTTAAGGTTTAAATCATTAAATATTGAATGTAAGTCAGATTTAGCTTTTAGTTCACCCTTTTCTAAACACTCAGCAAAAGCTAAATTTTTAGCACTAGGTATGTGCCCAGAACGCAAACCAGCTCTAGGTTCGGGCACTGTTCCTTTAAAACGCCCTGCAGTTCTTGCATCTAGTACATTGAGTTGAGGTAGTTGTTCTAAAATTTGCTTAGCGCTAATAAAGTAGTTGGCCTGATATTGAGCACAAAAATTTCCTTCAACAGTGCAGTTTGCTAACTCAGGCTGTAATTGGCCGCCTTGGTTTATCCATGCGGGTAAGCCACCATTTAACACCGCCACTTGTTGGTGGCCCATCGATTTAAACATCCACCATACTCTAGGCGCACAGAACAAACCATAAGCATCATAAACCACAATTTTGCTGTTTTGGTTTATCCCTAATTTTTGCGCTTGTTGTTCAAACCATGTAGCAGATGGCATGGTGTGCGCAAGACTAGAGGATTTATCACAAAACTGCTTTTCAAAATCAAATTCTAATGAGCCCCAAATAAATCCATGTTGAGTATTAGGTAATTGCTTAGCGGTTGGGTTGTCTATATGGGTGAATAAAATACATAACTCAGGATCACCCATAAGGTTTTGAAGTTCTGATACTGAGAGAATATTTGGGAACGCCTGCAAGTTAAACTGTCCTTTTGTATGAGTTTTTAATTGTTCATTCTGTAGAGCCTTTATATCACTTGCTAATAAGCATGGCTCAAATAATCCAACACTGGGGAAATATTAAACTAAAGTTCAATATCAATAGTGATAAATAAGGCTAATACTCTCTAGGTAAATGTCTCATGTCGCCTACCTAAAAGTGTAATCAGTTTTTAGCACATTTTTAATTGTTGAGCGTTAATTTTGAATTGTTTTGTAGTTTGGCTAGTACTTTATATCAGGGAATCCAAAAGATGAAAAAGCCTTATACCTTACCCTTTAGATTGAAACCTTTAACGGTTTTTTGTGTTGCATTATCGCCGCTAGCAATTATTGCCCAAGAGAGCCAGCTAGAAGCTGAAAAAACTGTTGAACGCATTCAAGTGACCGGCTCTTTAGGTAGTTTACCCGGTCAAGACGTAGAAGCAGTATTTGGCTTTGGTAAATCTATCTTAGAAACCCCACGCTCTGCATCAACCATTAGCGATGAGCAAATTCAACGCTTTAGCGTAACCGACATAGATGAACTGGTTGCCTTTGCACCTGGTACTTTTACACAATCCTTTTTTGGGGTTGCCGGCTCGTTAGACGTGCGAGGCACACCAGGCGAAACTTATTTTCGCGGTGTAAAACGTTTAGACAACCCTGGTAACTACCCTACGCCCATTGGGGCATCTAGTCGAATTGATATAGTAAGAGGTCCTGCTTCACCAATTTATGGCCCCTCTAAAATTGGGGGGTATCTTAACTTTAACCCTAAGTCTGCACGGGCTAGTGGTGGGCAGTATTTAAGCCAAAACACTGGCGCCTTTAGTTACACCACAGGCTCTTGGAATAAAAGCATGTTAACTGCTGAAGTAGGTGGCCCTGGCTCAGTTGCTGGAAAAGACATGGGGTTTTATGTTTACGCTGAAGTAGAAAATTCTGGCAGTTATTATCAAAATTCAGATACCGACCAAAGTGTAATTCAGGCTTCTTTTAATGTAGATCTTTCAGACAAGCTTAGGGTCGAATTTGGTGGCATGTACCACGATTACGCCGGCAATCAAGTCGCTGGCTGGAATCGCCTAAGCCAAGACTTAATCGACAATGGTACTTACGTCACAGGTACAGCAAAACCCCTAGACATAAACGGTGATGGCTCAATATCGCACCAAGAATATGGATTAGTAAATTTAGCAGGAAGTGGCTTCTTTTATCCTTTTGCGCCGGGCTTTACTGATGCTGATGCAACGCCTGAAATGCAGCTAGATAACCCAGGCACGGCAATTTTGCGCGGTGATCAAGTGTTAGTTGCGCCAGATGATGTGTTATTAAATACAGTTGAAACCCTGTATTTAGATGTTTTTTATTACACTGACAATGGTTGGAATATCAAAAACCAAATGTTTTATGAAGGATACGAAAACCTCAACGAAAATGCCTATGGTTTTTCTCAATTTCATGACAGTTGGGTTTTTGAAAATAAATTAGTTTTTAGTACTGAATACGAAAACGATTCGCTTTTAGCGCAATTTCAACTTTCACCCTCTATTCGACACACAAATTTTTTGCATGGTGATGACTTCACTAATGAATACTTTAATAGACGAGATCTAACAGGCCCATCAACGGCCTTAGACAGGCGCCTATTAGCCACCCGAATTGGTCGAGACTTTGACAACTATGATTCTGGGCATTACACAGATTATGGCTTGGCAGCTATGACAGATATAAGCTGGCACTCAGGATTAAATTTAGTATTAGGCCTGCGTTACGACACAATAGACCTAGACTCTACCAGCCAGGGTAACTTATTACTTAACCAAACAGAGGTGACTTCAGTTGAAAAAAACTTCAGTGGCACCTCTTGGAACGCCAGTGTGTCTTATAAAACAGAATTTGGCTTAATTCCTTATCTAACTGCCGCTGAGCAAGCCACCCTTGTCGCAGGCCAAGGAGCTGAAATTGGGGTATCTCAGGCTAATAACGGCGCATTTGATACCTCTGATTTATTTGAATACGGGGTAAAAGGCTTATTTTTAGATGACAGTTTGTATTTTGCTTTATCTGTTTATCAGCAAGAGCGCACAGACTTTAATGCGCAAGCCATAGTCACCAATGCCACCACAGAAAATAAGGGTAGCGAATTTGAACTTAGATGGGTTGTATCAGATCAATTTGTCATTGGAGCCGGTTATACTAATTTAAAAGTTTACAACCTTACCGCATACAATAATGGCCAAGGTGGGGCCTTGTTTGGCTTTTTAGGTATTGAAGACCTAACCTCTGTCACAGACCCAGCCCTTATTTATGGCGGTAATCCTATAGGTTTAACCCTTATTGCTGAGGGCGACAAAGAAGGCGCGCGCAAAGCAGGTATACCAGAAAATATTTATACCCTAAATGCCACCTATGATTTTCAAAATGGATATTCGGTAAACGCCAGTGTTATTAAAGCTGAAGAAACTTATTCGAGTTTTTCTCAGGTAGTAACCCTACCCGCTTATACGCTTGTCAATGCTGGAGTGTTTTATCAAACCGAAGGTTGGAGTGCCAGTTTGAATATTAAAAACCTTACCGATGAGCGATACTTTAGAGCTAATTTTCCTGATTTATTTGGCGCGCAAATTGTTTTACCGGAACTTCCTAGGCATTTTCAAGCCAAAGTGAGTTACAGCTTTTAAAGGCTAAAACAAGGTTAATAATTTAAATATTGGCTACAACTGGGCGAATTATCAATCATGATAGATGCCCAGTTAACTGTAAGGATCTATATATGCTTAAACTTCAGCTAATGATCAGTGTATTTTGCTGTTTGAATTTTTATCAAGCCAGTGCTCAAGAGTCTAAGTCTCAGGGTAACTTTCTAAATGCCCAACTATCTGAACAATTAGTCAATCAAACCAAAGTGTTAAGCGAACCACAATTAGTCAAGGCACAGGCAGAGTTATTTAGGCAATACTATTTAGCCCTAATAGAAACAGGTTTTGACAAAGACCAAGCTTTGCAGATAGTAGTGGCACTAGCCTCTAGAGATAAATCTTAAGCATTCACTACTTTTTCTAACCAAAATTGCTTTTTATCTTCGGGTAGAAAACTTCCAGTAAAACCATTTTTGATTAATTGCTCAAGCTGAGCTTTTTGTATAGGTAAGTGGTCGATTAACGCAAAAAAGTTATCATTTAAATAACCGCCAAAATAGCTAGGATCATCAGCATTAACCGTGACTAATAGGCCTTTATCTAATAACGCCAGAATATTGTGATCTTGCATATATTGAAAAACTTTTAGTTTAGTATTAGACAAAGGGCAAACAGTTAAGGGGTGTTGCGAGTCCTGTAAAAAACCAATTAACTTATCATCTTCGGTACAACGCACTCCGTGATCTATGCGATGAACGTCTAAACATTTTAACGCTCCCCAAATATACTCTGCCGGTCCTTCTTCTCCCGCATGGGCCACACGTTTTATACCTTGCTCTTTAGCAAGGGCAAAGACTCGTGCAAACTTCTCAGGAGGATTACCCAGTTCACCACTATCTAAACCAACGGCACAAATATCAGCTAAATAAGGGGTGGCAGCTTTAAAGGTATCTATGGCACTTTGTTCACTTAGATGGCGAAGAAAACACATGATCAATAAACTAGATTGACCCCACTCTTGCTCAGCCTGTTGCATTGCGCGCTTAAAGCCCCGCATAAACACTGAAAAGTCTATGCCTCTTTCGGTGTGAGTTTGGGGGTCAAACATAATTTCAGTATGTACCACATTGTCTTTTTTACATTGACATAAATATCGCCACATCAGCTCATAAAAGTCGTCTTCATCTATCAGTACTGAGGCGCCTAAATAATACAAGTCTAAAAAGCTTTGTAAGTCTGCAAAGTTGTAGGCTGCTTTTACTTCTGCAATATTGGCATAAGGCAAAGTTACCTGATGTTTTTTGGCCAATGCCATCATGAGCTCGGGCTCAAGCGACCCTTCTATGTGCAAATGTAATTCTGTTTTTGGTAAAGCAGCTACCCATTGTTTTAATTCAACTTTATTCATTTTAGCTGGCTCCACTACCTAAGATTGTTCTTTTCGGGCTAAGTCTATATCAAACCCTATTACACTGTTTTACACCATAAAAACTTAAGTAAATTTTTAAATATTCTGCGCTATTTGCTAGACGCATTAATAAAATATCAGTAGTTTTATCTTAAGGTTAAACATTGCGCAATGAATCAGACCACATGGTCAACATATTGCACGAGTTGTAAATAATTACAAGAATTGTCAGTAACAATCAGGGCTAACAGTTTATATGAGCAAATTAATTGAGCGGGTATTTAAACTTCAACAAAATGGCAGCAATCTAAAAACCGAGTTTATTGCCGGTTTAACCACTTTTGCTGCTATGTCTTATGTATTAGTAGTCAACCCTAGCATCTTAGCTGCTGGTGGCATGCCAATTGAAGGCTTGATCACGGTCACAGCTATAGCCGCTTGTTTAGGCACCCTGTTAATGGCCTTTATGACTAACTACCCCATAGCTATGGCACCCGGCATGGGGCTCAATGCATTTTTTGCTTTTACTATATGTTTAACCCGAGAGATCCCCTGGGATGCAGCTTTAGGTATAGTATTTTGGAATGGCGTTTTATTTTTATTATTGTCGCTAACAGGGGTACGAACCAAAATAGCTGAGGCTATTCCTAGTGCTTTAAAAATTGGGGTTCAGTGTGGAATAGGGTTATTCATTGCCTTTATTGGCCTTAAAAACGCTGGGCTAGTGGTAGATAATCCCGCCACCTTTGTCACTATTGGTGATTTATCTGAGCCTGCCACTCTTTTGGCTTTAATTGGCATAATTTTCACTATTATCTTAGTCATTAGGAAAGTCACAGGGGCAATTTTAATTTCTGTAGTGGTATTAAGTTTGATTGGCACCCTTATCCCACAAGGTGATGGATTTTTAACCCAACGTACCGATGAGTTTATTGGTCTGCCAGACAATATTAGCCAAACATTTTTTGCCATGGATATTATGTATCCCATTGAACATTTAGCTGAAACTTGGGATCTAATTTTTGCTTTATTGTTTGTCAATATGTTCGACACTATAGGCACCTTGATTGGGGTATCTCGCCGGGCAAACTTATTAGATGAACAAGGTAAACTGCCCAAAATAGGCAAAGCTATGACAGCTGATGCGACTGCGAGTGTAGTAGGCGCAGCAATAGGTACCTCTCCTGTTACTTCTTATGTTGAATCAGCCGCTGGTGTGTCTGCTGGTGGCCGCACAGGTTTAACAGCCTTAGTGGTAGCACTTTGCTTTTTACTAGCCTTAGTGTTTACCCCTTTAATGAAAGTCATTCCTTTAATGGCCACTACCCCTGCCCTGATCATGGTGGGGATCTTAATGATGGACTCTTTTAAACAATTAGATTTTGATGATGTAACTGCACTCGCCACAGCCACTGTGGCCCTGTTAGCTATGCCTTTAACCTTTAGTATTAGTGAAGGCATAGCATTAGGTTTTATTACTTATGTAGGTATCATGTTAGGTACAGGTCGTTACAAGCAAGTCACACTTATCACTTATGCCATGGCCGCGGTTTTTATACTGCGATATGTATTAGATTTAAAATAAAAAAGGCATCTAAAATTTAGATGCCCTTGTTACTTTTTGTCTAAATTACTGGCTTATTTAAAAGGAAAATGTTGTTTCCAGTGCAAAGCGATTTGCTCTCTTGTACAACACCACACTCTTTCATGACTTTGTACGTACTCAATAAAGCGTTGCAGTGCAGCCATACGTGCGGGTCGCCCAATTAACCGGCAATGCAAGCCAATGGACAACATTTTAGGCGCAACTTCGCCTTCAGCATACAACACATCAAAGGCATCCTTTAAATATTGATAAAACTGCTCACCACTATTAAACCCTTGTGGTGCAGCAAAGCGCATATCATTAGTATCTAAGGTATAGGGCACCATTAATAAAGGTTTATTATATTGTGTATCGTAATAGGGTAAGTCATCTGCATAAGAGTCAGCACAATACAAAATGTCATCCCTGTCAGCGATCAACTTTAGGGTATTAGGGCTAGTTCTCCCTGTATACCAGCCTTTAGGCTTACTGCCTGTAATTGCGTGGTGTAATTGAATAGCCGCGTTGATCATTTTCTTCTCTTGGGCTTCGGGCATATTCTGAAAATGTATCCAACGCATAGCATGACTGGCGATTTCCCAATTGGCTTCTTGCATAGCGGCAACCGCTTCTGGGTTACGTTGCAAAGCCATAGTTACCCCAAAAACTGTAATGGGTAAGTTATAGCGTACAAACAGCTTATAGAGTCGCCAAAATCCTGCACGGCTGCCATATTCATACATAGATTCCATGCTTAGGTGCCGGTCTGGAAACGCCTGTGCTCCTATGATTTCTGACAAAAAAGTTTCTGACTCTTGGTCACCGTGTAAAACACAATTTTCCCCGCCTTCCTCGTAATTTAAAACAAATTGCACTGCAATTTTTGCTTGATTTGGCCAGTTAGGGTGTGGAGGGTGTTGACCGTAGCCGATTAAATCTCGTGGATATGCATGTTTCATAATTCTATTTAAACCCGTCAGGAACAGTTAAACCGCAACCAGTTAATATTAATTTCACTAAATTTTTTGTGGCATCAACAAAATCACTCTGACTCATTGCCTTGCCTCTTAGTTCGTTAATTTGTGCCGAGAAATCAGCATAATGTTGAGATGTGGCCCAAATATTAAAAAGCAAATAATATGGGTCAGTTTTTTGTAACTTTCCTGCATCAATCCATGCTTGTATCACTGCAACTCTACCTTGCATCCAGGCCGAGTGTTGATCTTTAAAAAATTCACTTAAATTGGGGGCGCCATTTATGATTTCTAAGGCAAACATTTTAGACGCAGCCGGACGACTGCGGGATATTTCCATTTTGTCAGCAATATAATGGGCCAGTACTTGGGCAGGATCGTCTTCAACCGTTGCCTCATCAAAACGGCCATTCCATATACTTAAAATATCTTCTAGTAGCGCTAAATATAAACTTTCTTTGGTTTTAAAGTAGTAAAGTACATTGGTTTTAGGTAACCCAGCTCTATCAGCAATTTGTTGCACCCTCGCACCTTTAAAACCATTCATAGAAAACTCTTTTTCTGCCGCAGATAAGATTTTTGCACGATTGACTTCACCGATACTGGGTTCTTTTTCGTTTTTAATTGTGCTCATTATTTAGCTAGTCATCCTATTTAAAACTTTGTCACACTCTTACTCTTAAGAGTATTTAAAAAATATCACCCAATTTCTTCCATTACTACCAACAGACATCTATTAGTTATGCATAAATCATTGAAGCTAAAAGGTTAATTTAACTCCTTACAGATTAGGCTAAACTAAATTTTATCACATTCAAAATAATAGCTAACAAAAACCTGACCAAACAGTCTGGTTTTTATTGTATTTATTTGACATTAACGGATAATAGCCGAGCTAACTGCAAAATTAGGAACAATATGATCAGTTTTTTGCTCAACAATGAAGTTATCACTATAGATCAAGCACAGGCAGATTTGACTTTGCTTGAATATTTACGTGAGCAACAAAATTTAACCGGCACCAAAGAAGGTTGCGCCTCTGGCGACTGTGGTGCCTGCACTGTGGTTATTGCAGAACTAAGGCAAGATAACACTGAGCTAGGATATAAAGCCATCAACAGCTGTGTCACCTTTTTATCTGCCTTAGCTGGCAAACAATTGATTACAGTAGAGCACCTAGCAGATGGTAAAAGTCTGCACCCAGTTCAACAAAGCATGGTTGATCACCACGCTTCGCAGTGTGGATTTTGTACCCCTGGTTTTATCATGTCGGCCTTTGCCTTGTATCAGCAGCCAGGTAAAGTCGATAGAGATAAAGTGATCCATGCTTTATCGGGTAATTTATGCCGCTGTACCGGTTATCGCCCAATTATTGATGCAAGCTTGCACGCTTGTCATAACAAAGTAGCTGACCAGTTTAGTCAGAATCAAAGCCAAACCATTCAAACATTAATCACCTTAACCGCGCAAAAAATGGGCACAACTAACTTGATCTTACCTGACTCTCGGGAAGCTCTAGCTCAAGCAAAACAAGCTTACCCGCAAGCCAAGGTGTTTGCAGGCAGTACTGATTTAGCTTTAGAGGTTACCCAACAGTTAAAAACCTATAACAAGTTAATTTCGTTAGCCAAAGTACCAGAATTAAATAGCCTAAAAGAAACCTCACAAGGCTTACATATTGGTGCGGCATTAGCCTTTGCCGATATAGAAACTTTGTTGTTGAAACACTTTCCTGAACTAACAGAACTATTGTGGCGCTTTGCCGCAACACCAATTAGAAATCAAGCGAGCTTAGGTGGCAATGTGGCGAATGCCTCACCAATAGGCGATATGCCCCCTGCTCTATTGGCATTAAATGCCGATATTTTAGTGGATAACGGCAAGCATAAACGCAGCATAGCTGCCCGAGACTTTTTCTTAGATTATCGCAAAACCGCGTTACAGGCTGACGAATGGGTCGAAGCGATTTTTATTCCATTTTCGCCGCCTAGTACTTTGCTAAGTGCCTATAAAGTATCAAAGCGTTATGAAGATGATATTTCCGCTGTGTGTGCCGTTTTTAATCTCATTTTAGACAAAGGTAAAGTCACTGGCTTAAATAGTGGATTTGGCGGTGTCGCTGCTATTCCTGCTAGATGTGAGCAATTAAACCTAGCCTTAATAGGTAAAAGCTGGTCGAGCAAAGACACCTACCAATTAGGCCATGAAATTTTAACAAAAGCCTTTACGCCCATAGACGATGTGCGCGCCAGTAAAGCTTATCGCGTGAGTATGTTAGCTAATTTGTGGAAACGCTTTTGGATAGAAACCAATGCCCAAACGCAGCGCATTGCAACCCGTGTGGTTGAGTTGCCCCATAACCAAGTGAGTCAGCACCATGCGTAAGCTAATAGATCACCCCCAAACCAATCAACTGGTAAGCGGTGCAGCCGGAAAGTCACACAAACATGAAAGTGCCATTCGCCAAGTCAGTGGTCAGGCAAGATATGTAGACGATATGCCACAAGCAGCTAACCTGCATCATGCAGCTGTAGGTGTAAGTAGCATACCAACAGGCACTATTACCTCTCTAGACCTCTCTGCTGTAAAGGCTAGCCCTGGTGTAATAGATGTTATAACAGTTAAGGATATTCCTGGGCACAACGATATTGGCCCCGTATTTTCTGGTGACCCTTTATTAGCTGATGGTAATATTTTGTATCATAGCCAACCCATATTTGCAGTATTGGCAAAAACCCAAAAACAAGCTCATCAAGCGGCGCTACTTGCCCATATTGAATACCAACAAAGCTCAGCTTGTTTATCAGTGCAACAAGCGAAGGAACAACAAAACTTTGTTCGTCCGCCACACTTTATGCACAGAGGTGACTTTGCTGCTAGTTATGCTAAAAGCCCAGTTAAATTAGCAGGTGAAATGCTGATAGGTGGACAAGAGCATATGTATCTTGAAGGCCAGGTTTCTATGGCCATTCCAGAAGAAGAAGACCGCCTGTTGGTTTACAGTTCAAGCCAACACCCTAGCGAAGTGCAAAAACTCATCGCCGAAGTACTAGCCATCAAACTACATAAAGTGGTAGTAGATATGCGACGTATGGGTGGTGGATTTGGCGGTAAAGAAACACAAGCAGCACAATGGGCCTGTTTGGCAGCACTATTAGCATCGCGTAACAAAGTGGCGGTTAAACTTCGTTTGCCCCGAATGTTAGATATGATGGCCACCGGAAAACGCCATCCTTTTGAAAACCGCTATAAAGTTGCAACAGATGAACAGGGCTTAATTCAGGCCACCCACATAGAAATCAATGGTAATTGTGGACACTCGCCAGATCTATCTGACGCCATAGTTGACCGTGCCATGTTCCATGCAGATAACGGATACTATTTAGCTGATTGCAGTATTGAAGGGCATAGGTGTCGAACCAATCAAGTATCACACACTGCCTATCGCGGTTTTGGTGGCCCACAAGGCATGATAGTAGCCGAAGCAATGATGGACAAAATTGCCCGTAAGTTAGGCGAAGATCCGCTCACCATACGCAAACGTAATTTGTACCAACAAAACTCACGCAATACCACTCAATACGGTATGCAGGTTGAGTTTAATTTATTAGACGACCTAATTAGTCGATTAGAAAACACCAGTGATTATTGGGCTAGGCGTGAAAAAATAAAACACTTCAATGCCCAAAGTCCTATTATCAAAAAAGGCTTAGCCCTAACCCCGGTTAAATTTGGGATTTCATTTACCGCTAAACATTTAAACCAAGCGGGAGCACTGTTGCACCTGTACACAGATGGCAGTGTGCAAATTAACCACGGCGGCACAGAAATGGGCCAAGGTTTACACACTAAAATTGGCCAAATAGTTGCGCAAGAATTTGGCATTCCATTGGCGCATGTAGAGGTGACCTCTACCCGCACCGACAAGGTACCCAATACCTCACCAACTGCCGCCTCAAGTGGCACAGATTTAAACGGTAAAGCCGCTCAGAATGCTTGTATTACCATTAAACAACGCTTAGCAGAACATATGGCCAATAAATTTAATGCAAGTGTTGAGCAAGTAGAATTTGTTGATCAACAAGTAGTCTTGGGTAGCCATAGCATGACTTTTACTGAGCTGGTACAAGATGCTTACATGAACCGTATATCCTTGTCGGCTACTGGCTTTTATAAAACCCCAAAAATACATTACAACCGCGAAACAGGAAATGGCCGCCCATTCTTTTATTTTGCTTATGGTGCCAGTGTATCTGAAGTATCAATAGATACCCTCACTGGTGAATACAAAGTCGATCAGGTAGATATTTTACATGATGTTGGGCAAAGCCTTAATCCAGCTATTGATATTGGCCAAATAGAAGGTGGCTTTATTCAAGGCATGGGCTGGTTAACCTCTGAAGATCTGGTGTGGGATCAACAAGGTAAATTAATTAGTAATAACCCAGCTACCTATAAAATTCCCGCCATAGGCGATACTCCAGCCGTGTTTAATGTTGATCTTTATCCAAGAGCCAATGATGAAAATAGCATTTATCATTCTAAAGCTGTGGGAGAACCTCCCTTTATGCTAGCAAACTCGGTTTGGTGTGCTCTTAAAGATGCGGTATCTAGCTTAACCGATTATCAAATCGATCCTGTTTTGCATCCTCCTGCTACGCCCGAAAAAGTGTATCAAGCCATTTTACAAGCACAAACTTGGAACGAGACTCACAATGTTAGTTAATAATTGGTTTGATGCCTTATATCAATGTCAGCAACAAGGTAAAAGTTACGTGCTTGTTACCTTGTTAGCTGGTGCTGGCTCTACACCAAGAAACAGTGGCTCAAAAATGGTGATTTGTGACGATAGTACTTTTGATACTATTGGCGGCGGCCATTTAGAATTTGCCGTAATCAAACAAGCTCGCTCCTTACTAGTAGACAATCAAAACCAACAAAAAATCGAACATTACCCGCTTTCTAGCAAACTGGGACAATGTTGTGGCGGAGCAATTAATGTTTTATTTGAAGTTTTTACTAGCCATACTCAACACTTAGCCATTTTTGGCGCTGGACACGTAGCTAACGCCCTAGTACCCATATTGGCGCAACTGCCCTTGCAGATAAATTGGATAGATAACCGTCAGTCCTTATTAGATGAAATAGACCAACAAAATTTGGCCACAAATGTGCGCACAGTATTGTCAGACTCGCCTGCAGACTACATCTCTAAGTTACCTAGCCAAGCATGGGTAATGGTGATGACTCATAATCACCAATTAGACTATGAGATTGTTGAAGCGGCATTAACCCGCAAAGATATCGCTTTTGTTGGCATGATAGGCTCAAATACTAAAGCGCGACGCTTTCGTACCCGACTAGCCCATAAAGAATTCTGCCAAACCGATATTGATCGCCTGTTCAGCCCAGTAGGTGTATTAGATATTCCTGGCAAGCGCCCTATAGAAGTAGCTGTATCTATGGCCGCGCAACTTATTCAAATGTTACAAACACCTCAGGCCACGGCTACTTCTCAAAAACAAGCGTGGAAAGACAATCAACAACTCATTCAGTCATTGGTTACCCCTAAATGAATCAAAACATCACACTTAGCTTAGAACAATTAAACGCATTACCTGCCCTACAAGCGCAAGAATGGTTTAGCAAATGCTGTGCGGCTCCTTCTTGGTATAAAGCCATGTCTCAGGCCAGACCATTTACAGATCTAGCCAATCTTAAAACTAATGCACAGACTTTATGGGATAGTTGTTCTGAAGCGGATTATAAAATTGCTTTTGAAGCTCACCCTATGATTGGCGACGTTAACAGCTTAAGAGCGAAATACGCCAAAACCAAAGCCATGGCCAGTAATGAGCAACAAGGTGCAAGTGAAGCCAACGAGGCGACCTTACAAGCCTTGGCTGAAGCAAATCACCAGTATCTCAACAAGCATGGATTTATTTTTATTATTTGCGCCACAGGTTTGAGCGCTCAAACTATGTTAGATGCCCTGCTGATCCGCTTAAATAATGATACACAAACTGAAATTAGTTTAGCTGCACAAGAGCAAATAAAAATCACCCTATTAAGATTAGAAAAAGGAATACAAGCATTATGAGTATGACTATATCAAATCAGCGCCTAAGCCTTTCTAGCCATGTACTAGATACCACTTTAGGAAAACCTGCCGCCAATATGGTTCTGGCCCTAAATACGCCAGACGGTCAAGTCATTCAAGGTAAAACTGATGAAGATGGTAGATGCAATGACTGGGGAGATTACCAGTTTGTCAAAGGTGAATACTGTTTACGCTTTCATACCCGCGACTATTTACTAGCGCTACATAAAAGTGCGTTTTATCCCTTTGTAGATATCAATTTTGAAATAGCAGAAAATGGCGGTCACTATCATGTGCCCTTGCTTATTTCACCTTTTGGTTTTAGTAGTTATCGTGGCAGTTAGTGAGCATAATAGATTGACAGAAAGACACGCATATCGCGCATCACTATTGCATTTCCCAAGTAAGAGTCTAAGTCCTAAAGACCAATTTCACTTTATACAAGACGGCCTTTTGGTTACGCGTAACGGAAAAATTGAAGCTATCGGTGACTATAAAAGCAATATAAATCAATACCTTGAGTTAAAAGTGACAGATTTATCGGGAAAACTCATTACGCCAGGGTTTATTGATAGTCATTTACACTTTCCGCAAACAGAAATGTTAGCAAGCTTTGGTGAACAGCTGCTCGATTGGTTAAAAGACTATACGTTTCCAGTCGAAGGTAAATTTGCCGACCCTGAATATGCCTCTTATATAGCAACAATATTTTTACGCCAATTACATCGTCATGGCACGACAACTGGCATGGTATATTCATCCGTGCATAAAGCAGCCTGTGATGCACTTTTTACTCAAGCACAAACGCATCAAATGTTGCTCATTGCGGGTAAGGTCTGTATGGACAGACACGCGCCAGACTACCTATTAGATACCGCCCAAAGTGCACAAACAGACAGTGCCGACTTAATAAACACTTGGCACAACAAAGGTCGTTTAAAATACGCAATCACGCCCAGATTTGCGCCAACTAGCAGCGAAAACCAATTAGCCGCATTAGGCGAATTAGCCCAGCAATATCCAGATGTGTATATTCAAACTCATTTGTCAGAAAATCAAAATGAAATTGCCTGGGTTAAGTCACTTTTTCCAAAGCGCAAACATTACTTAGATGTATATGACCATTATGGTTTAGTGCGCCAAGGGGCGGTGTTTGGGCACGGTATTCACCTTGAACAAGATGAGTGGCAACGTTTAAATCAAACCCAAGCTAGTATTGCATTTTGTCCAACCAGTAACTTGTTTTTAGGCAGTGGCTTGTTTGATTTAGCCAAGGCTGAACAACAAAACGTGCCGGTTATGTTAGCCACAGATGTTGGAGGCGGCACCAGTTTTAGTATGTTAAAGACCCTAGGTGAAGCTTATAAAATCTGTCAATTAAAAGGCAATCAATTAGATCCTATGCATGGTTTGTATCTAATGACACAAGGTGCAGCATTAGGCTTAGGTTTAGATGATAAAATTGGCAATCTCAACCAAGGTACAGATGCAGACTTTGTGGTTCTTGATCCGCACTTTGATGAGCTAAGTTCCTTAAGATTTAATGAACACAATAGTCCTCAGGACATTATCTTTGGATTAAGCATGTTGGCCGACGATCGTGCCATTTATGCTACTTATATTGCTGGTAAAGCGGTTTATCAAGCCAATTCACACATTTCTACAGGAGCACAACATGTTGCTTGATTGGGTTTCGTTATTTTTACGTTGGTTTCACGTTATTGCCGGCGTGGCATGGATCGGGGCATCTTTTTATTTTATCTGGTTAGATAATAATTTACGCACTCCCCCACATTGGAAAAAGCTTAAAGGAATTAAAGGCGATCTATGGGCAGTACATGGTGGTGGATTTTATGAAGTAGCCAAATACGAATATGGTCCAGAAACCATGCCTGAAAAACTACACTGGTTTAAATGGGAAGCCTACACTACCTGGATCAGCGGCTTTTTGTTATTAGCCTTAGTCTATTATCACGGTGCGGCTATTTATTTAATCGATAACTCGGTTATGGAACTCACTACAACTCAAGCAATAAGTCGTGGTCTGGGCTTAATCTTTGGTGGTTTATTTATCTATGAAGCGGCTTGTCGAAGTCCTTTAGGCAAGCACCCTAAAGCTTTTGCCTTACTCTTTCTGGTGATGTTAATGGCCGCGAGTTACTTAGCCACCCATTGGTTTAGTGGAAGAGGAGCCTTTATGCATATAGGGGCATTAATAGGCACTATTATGGCAGGTAACGTGTTTTTTAAAATTATGCCAGCCCAACGTTTGATGGTAGATGCGGTAGCCAATAAAAAAGACATAGATCCTAGCTGGGGATTAGGAGCTAAGTTACGTTCGGTACATAACAATTATCTTACCCTACCCTTGTTATTTATTATGATCAGCAATCATTACCCTATGACTTATCAGCACCAAAGTGCATGGTTAGTTTTGATTGCAATTGGCATAGTGTCAGCCTGGATCCGCCATTATTTTAACTTAAAACATATTGGCATTTCGCGCCCATCAATTTTAATTACTGGCGCCATTGGTATGATCATTATTGCAGCTTGGGTATCAATGCCAAACAAACCTGCACAGCCCATTAGCCAATTGCCTGTGGTAACTGAATCACCAGAATTAAATAGCACCCAACAAGCCGCGTTTGAAGTAATTCAAACCCATTGTGCAAACTGCCACAGTGCAACTCCTACTGACGATCTCTTTGTGGTAGCCCCACTTGGCTTAACCTTTGATACTTGGCCGCAAATCGAACAACGCGCAGCGGTTATCTATCATAGATCTGTGGTTAGCAAAGATATGCCATTGATGAACAAAACCAAGATGACAGAACAAGATAGAGACCTAATAGCAGAGTGGTTTAACACTACAAAATAAAGCTAAAACTCACGCTTGAACTAAAAAAACCATGCACTTGAAGCATGGTTTTTTAGCTTTTTAAATTGAAAATAGTACTAAAGGGATCAAAAACACAAATCTTAATAAATGCCAATAGACACAGGAACAATAAATAATAATAACTAGGCTTAATGAGCGGGTACTGAATGCTTTGCTGATCCTGCATGACAATACTTTAGCTTAACTTCAACGTAGTTTTATATTTAAATAGATACTAGCTGGTGTGTTTAAGCTAAGTTCATTGATTAGTTTGTCAATTTGTAAGCATGACTAACGTACTTAGCAGCAACGCTTAGTTATTATTTAGCTTTAAGAAATCAAGAATTAATGAGACTGCTTGGTAAAGTAGTCTTTTAAAAAATTTAATAATAATCGAAGCTTTTTGGCATTAGCAGTACCAGGCGGATAGACCCCATAAACATCAATATCTCTTAAGCTATAATCGTCTAGCACAGTTTCTAGTTTTCCAGTTTGAATTTTTGGCAAGGCATCATAAATAGGGATCCTAGCAATACCATGACCTGCTTCAACAAAAGCTGTGCGTGCAGCGGCATTATTAGTGCTAATACTGCCTTGAGGTTGAATATTAAAAGACTGTTTGCCTTTACTAATGGTTATTTTATTTGCAGTTAATTTATACACAACCCATTGATGATGCTTTAATTCTTCTGGGGTTACCGGTCGTCCATATTGCCTAAAATACTCTGGTGAACCACATAGACAAGTTTTTAACGAGGCAAGTTTGCTTGCCTGAAGTCCTGAATCAGGCAACGGCGCCCCGCGAATAGCTAAATCTATGCCTTCTTTCATAATATTAACTACTTCATCAGTAAGCATGACATCTAGCTCAATTTTGGGGTAAATATGTTTAAATTCGTTTAAAGCTGGTACCACAGTTTGCAAGCCAACATTAACTGGACAGGTTATTTTAAGTAAACCTATGGCTTCATTTTTAAAGTTTTCTATTTGCTGGCTAGCGGCATTGGCTTGCTCGGCAATGACTTTACACCTTTGATAAAAAGCCTGACCTGCTTCTGTCAGATTAATAGAGCGAGTAGAACGATTAAGTAGCTTAACAGCTAACTGAGCTTCTAGTTTTTTTAGATGGTAGCTGATCACCGCTCTAGACAAGCTTAAATGCTTGGCTGCTGCACTTAAACTACCTTGCTCAACTACCTGAGCAAAAACCACCATACTTTTTAATTGCTCGAAAGACACATTCATACTCTAGCTGATAAAACCGAACCGTAATTGTATCAATCTTTAATACAATGATGTCAGTTTTATCTGCATTGTTCACTTAATTAAAAAGTCATATAGTATTTGTCTCGAATTTTGCTAAAAGGGAGGAAAATTAATATGGCCAAACAGCTATTTATGGATCTTACTCCCCTTTCCCACTGCATACTTACGCAGCATATTTTTAAAGGACACTAGATGTTAAATTTTACCTTTCAAAACCCCACCAAAATTTATTTTGGTGAAGATCAGACTAAAGCTATTGCTAAAGCAATTCCTAAGGATGCAAGAGTATTATTGGTTTATGGCGGGGGCTCGATAAAACACAATGGCGTATATCAACAAGTAACAGGTGCACTAGCAGCACACACTTGGTTTGAATTTTCGGGAATTGAGCCCAACCCTAGCTACCATACCTTGATGAAAGCTCAAGCTATTATTCAATCCGAAAAAATTGATTACATATTGGCAGTAGGTGGCGGCTCTGTGGTTGACGGTAGTAAATTTATTGCTGCGGCCGCCTGTTATCAAGGTGACGACCCTTGGGACATACTAGCCAAAGGCCAACCGGTCAAACAAGCGCTACCTATAGGTACAGTACTAACTTTACCCGCTACTGGCACTGAAAGTAACGGCAATTCTGTAGTTACTCGCGATGGAAACAAATTAGCCTTTACTAGCCCTTTGGTCTGCCCTCAATTTGCTGTACTCGACCCTAAAGTTACCTTATCGCTATCGGCTCGTCAGGTTGGCAATGGTGTGGTGGATGCTTTTGTGCATACCATAGAGCAATATTTAACCTATAGCGTTAATGCTAAAGTGCAAGACCGATTTAGTGAAGGATTATTGCAAACCCTTATTGAGGAAGGCCCTAAGGCACTTGCAGCTGAAACGAAAGACGATCTCACCACCCGTGCCAATATCATGTGGTCGGCCACTATGGCGCTCAATGGCTTAATTGGGGCTGGAGTACCTCAAGATTGGTCAACCCATATGATAGGGCATGAGTTAACTGGTGCTTTTGGAATTGATCATGCGAGAACCTTATCAATTGTATTGCCGGCTGTTATGAAAGTACGCCGCCAACACAAACGCGATAAACTTCTGCAATACGCTGAACGTGTGTGGCAAATTACCGAAGGCAGCGCAGATGAACGCATAGACAAAGCCATAGCCGCCACAGAAAGCTTTTTCCAAACAATGCAGGTTCCTATTCGATTGTCTGAGGTTGATTTAGGCAAAAATGATATTGATTTATTAATAGAACGCCTAGAGCAACATGGTATGACTGCACTAGGTGAACAAGGCGATATCACTTTAGAAGTGAGCCGCGAAATATTAAACCAAGCAATATAAACACAAAGCGGGTTAATCTTCTTAACCCGCTTATTATTAAACTTAATTTTTAAGCAAAACAGAGTGCTTAACTCAATTAGCCCTAACTTAATCTGCTATTTTTGGAATTAGGTTTAGACAAAGTTTAACAATAGTCAAAGAGTGAGAAGTGGTCATGCGTCTTGGCTAATGCCTATGATAAGTTTACTAAGCAAGCGGTCGTTGCACCCTCCCGTTTATTCCCCGTCATTCCTTCGGAGGAAGGAATCTCCTGCAACATCTGTGAAGTCAAAAAAGTATGTTATTTCCAGAGTTAAAATGGATTAAAGCTCACTCCTATCATACTGATTTACAGAACTTAAATTGCTTGTACGGTAATTATTAGTGGGTTCCCTCCTCCGAGGGAATGACGTGTAATATCTTCAATATCTGCGCCGTCGGCGAGATGTAATATCTTAGATATCCTCAACGACCGCTATCTGCAACAAGCTCTAGTACACCATCATTGGCGCGCAGGCGGGAACTTTTTACAAGCCACTCTAGTGTTAATTTTAATATATAGGACGTTTCACAGATGTTGCAGGTAGGTTACCGCCTACGCGGTAAAGACGGAGTGACAAGTATGAGTGTAAGCGACCGAAATTGACACATTTCTGACTGTCAGATTAGCTCAAAGCGTTTACCTTAAATATCAAATGAGTCGATTCACCTACAACTTACCCTAATGTTACTTGGTATTGCTGTTGATCAAATTCTATCTTGTCCCCTGCCATTATCTTTTTACGTTTTCTGGTTTCTACTTCTCCATTTACTTTTATTCGTCCTTGCTCGATAAGCATTTTAGCTTCGCCGCCGCTGGCTACTAAGGCCTCGAACTTAAGTAATTGATATAAAGCTATAGGTTGTGAATGTATTTGAATGCTTTGCATAATGGCCCGTAATTCTGATTTTAACTAAAGTGCAATTTTACCTAATTCAGAAAATAAAGCGCGCTTGGCTTATCAACTTTGCCATTAACAGGTTAGAATTGCGCCCCTATGTATCCCCTTTCAATCATTGAGCTGTATAAATGACATTATTTATTAATTTGATCAGAAACTTACTAGGCGGAATTATTGCCCTAATCGACCTCATTACCCGTGGAAGAAAACAAAAACGTTCTACACAAGCACAACAACAAATAGAGCAAGAACTAAAACAATTAACGCTTTACCAATTTTTTGCTTGCCCCTTTTGTATTAAAACCCGCCGTGCCCTACATAAACTCAATTTGCCGGTAGCCAAACGCAGTGCATCAAAAGGCTCGCCTTTTAGAGAGGAGCTTTTGCAATGTGGGGGTAAAATTCAAACCCCTTGTTTACGCATTGAAAATGACCAAGGTATTCAATGGTTATATGAGTCATCTGAAATTATTGCTTATTTAGAAAAACGCTTTGCCTAAACTTTATAAAAAGGCGCTAACCGAAGACTTAGTAGCGCCTGTAACTTTATGCAAAATCACAGATTCAGCTTGATTAAATTGCTTAAATTCTTGCAAGGCTTGTTGCCAAGCTAACAACAACTCTTCAGAAACTTTAGCATTAAAGTGCAAATGATTGAGGTGCAAACACTTAGTTTTACGATCGACTTTCGCGTCCACACGTCCAATAAAGTTTGTGCCCCATAATAACGGCAAGCTAAAATATCCAAACTGTCTTTTAGCGGCAGGTAGGTAACATTCTATTTGGTAGTCAAAATCCCATAGTCTAGATAAGCGCTTTCTTTGGATCACCAGATTGTCAAAAGGCGACAAAATAAATAGGCCCTTAGCTGTGTGTTTTTTATCGAGCAAATCAGTCACATTTGGCAAAGCATAATAATCATCATTGGCGACTTTAACTGTTAGTAGTTGTCCATTTTCAAGCATTTGGGCAACTGTTTGCTTAAGCTTAGCTTTAACGCCTTTTCTGAGGTAACCCATTTGCTCAATATTAGCTAAAGTATGCGCCCCTAGGTAACGCGTAACCAAGTATCGATTCATTTCATCTTCGCTTGGCATAGACGTATCAAGGCCTGCAGGTAAAACACGCTCAGTTAAGTCAAATACCTTCTGAATACCTTGTCTGTGACATACCATTAACTTTCCTTCGATAAAAAGTTGCTCTAAAGCGTGTTTTTCTGGTTTATGCTGCCACCATCCCGCCTCATGTTTTTTATTATTTTCTGCAAAGTCTTGTGCCCGCAACGGGCCTTCTTCTGCAATCCTTAAAAGAACCTGTTTTTCTATTTTAGGATTATTTTCGCGCCAATGTTTTTGTCCTGATGCGATAGCTAGTTTTTTTGGCAAAGAAAACCTGAAATCTTGCATGGGTAAATAAGCGGCAGCATGAGACCAATACTCAAAAATTGATTTGTTCTGAATTAGTTGATTAAGGTAATCAGGCTGGTAGCAGCCGACCCGATTAAATAACACATGATGATGGGCGCGTTGCACCACAGAAATCGAATCAATTTGCACATAACTTAGTTGTTGAATGACATTTAGGCAGCCTTGCAAGCCAGTGTAAGAGGCTGAATGCTCTCTTAGACCTTGGCCAGCAAGTGCAAGGTGTTTGGCTTGAGCTTGACTGACTTCGATGATTTCAGACAAAGACTACAGCCTATTAATCCTGAGGGTTACCAAGGCAGCTCTTCGCCATTGGCATGCCAAAAAGTTCCTGTAGTGTGCATACTTAACTGATCGATTCGCTGCATCAAGCTAGTGACAGCCTGAGAAGCTGAAACATCACCTTTATTGTTAACCATTTCTGTTTGCACAAAACCTGGATGTAATAAGGCCACGGCAATATTTTTAGGGGCTAAATCATGGGCTAAAGAACGACCAGCCATATTTAGCGCGGCTTTAGACATGCGGTATCCATAATACCCACCCGAGGTATTGTCGGTAATCGAGCCCATTCGGCTAGTAATAAGTATCACTTTAGCGTTTTGGGCTAATTGCCCCTGTAGTAGTTGAGTGACTAAAACTGGGCCTAATGCATTGACTCTAAATTGGTATTCTATCGTTGCTGCCGACATATCTTCTAAAGATTCGTTGGCTAGCACGCCTGCATTATTGATCAGCAGGTCGATTTTTATATCAGTTAAATCAGGCAAAATTTTGGCCAAGCATTCAGGGTTGCCCACATCCACTTTGTCTATCACTTTTGCGCCACTGGCACTTAGCTCATCGCTACTATTGCGACATAAAGCAATGACTTTGTGACCTTTGGCCAGATATTGTTTTACAAACTCTAATCCAATTCCACGGTTAGCGCCGGTAATGACCACTGTTGACATAATTCATCCTTTTTATGTAGTTATGTTTTTAATTAACTTAGCTAAATCTTCTGGCGTATCTATGCCTGTAGGGGGAGTGACTCGCGCTTCTTCAACGTGAATCTTTTCTCCATGCCAGAGTACGCGTAATTGCTCTAGGGACTCAATTTGTTCAAGCCCAGAAGGCGACATATTGACATATTGCTTAATAAATCCGGCACGATAAGCGTAAATCCCTATGTGCCGATAATAAAAGTCGCCAATTTCATCTATGCTGTCTTCTTCTAAAAAGCGCGCTCTATCATAGGGTATGGTTGAGCGAGTAAAGTACATGGCATAGCCTTGTTTATCCATTACCACTTTTACTGTATTCGGGTTAAAGGCTTCTTCTACGTCCTGTATTTTCACAGCTAATGTGGCCATTTCGGCTTGTTGGTGATGATGTAGGTTTTCTGCAACCTGTTGAATGTTCTCTGCAGGTATAAAAGGTTCATCGCCTTGAACATTAACCACTAATTCATGAGCTAGCATATTTCTAAGCTCAACCACTTCAGCTAAACGTTCTGTTCCTGATTCGTGATGAGCAGCGGTCATACAATATTGCCCACCAAATTCTGCTACAGCGTTGGCAATTCGTACGTCATCTGTGGCCACAACGATTTGACTAGCACCAGATTCTTGGGCTCGTTCGTATACATGCTGCACCATTGGTTTACCTTGTATCTCTACTAAAGGTTTACCAGGAAAACGACTTGACGCATATCGGGCGGGAATGATCACACTAAATTGCATGGGCAGGTCTCTTTTTTATTTAAGCTTCATAAAGGCTATGATGTTTTTAAGAATTTAGGCGCGCTTCTAACTCTTCATTAGATAATTGTTTAGCTTCTGATTCCAACAGCACAGGAATATTTTCACGAATTTCGTAGACTAAGCGATCAAACTTACAAATTAATTGTGCCTCGCTTTTTAGGTAAGTCAACTTGCCCTTACATGCAGGGCAAGCAAGTATGTCTAATAACTTTGTATCAAAGGCCATGTTTTATCTCTTTTTTGGGGTGTTTTTTTAACATTACACATTGGTTAACTTTATCAAGCAATTGTTGTTCAAACTGTTTAGACAAACTCGCTCTAACAGGTAAAAACCAACAATCTGGGTGAGCTATATCGCCACACTTTACTGCGTCTTTCTCTGTCATCAGTACTGTGCCAGAAGGAATATCTTGTTGTTCAAAATCATGATGATCAACAAAACTAATCCGCTGTTTAAGTTTAACTTGCTTACTTTCTAATAAGTTAAAAAAGCGTTGCGGGTTACCAATCCCTGCCAAGGCAGTCACGGGCTCGGTTAGGGCTTTTAAAGACAGAGTTTTATTTGGGTTGAGTACATTCACCAGTTGGCCTGATTCAAGCGACATTAAATGTTCACCAGGCAAAATTTGCCCACCGTTTACTACAATAAAATCTACGTCTTTTAATCGCCACTTGCCTTCTCTTAAAGGCCCTGCTGGTAAAAGCAAGCCATTTCCAGCGCGGCGCTGTCCATCAATAACAGCAATTTCTAAATCGCGTTTTAACCCATAGTGCTGTAGACCATCGTCGCAAATAATCAGATTGCACTTGTGTTCATTAACCAAGGCCATTGCCCCTCTAGAACGTATGGGATCGACTACTAACGGACAATTAACGTGATGGCGCATCAATACTGCTTCATCACCTACAACTGCAGCAGAGCTAAGTTTATCTACTGTCATTGGGTAGTGAGCCCCTTTACCGCCATACCCTCTACTTAATACCCCGGGATAATATCCTGCTTGCCTTAGACTTTGGGCCAATTGTACAACTAATGGTGTTTTACCATTACCACCAACACTAATATTGCCTACCACTATTACAGGTACAGGGATTGCAAGAGATTGACGTAACCCTAAACGGAACATCTTTCTGCGAATAGCCGACATTAAATAAAACACCAAGGACAAAGGCAGCAATAAAACAATCATTGGCCAATGAAACCATTTGGGCGCATACCAAATTTTATCTATGCTTTTCACTCAGGCTTTTGCTCGTCACTAAATTGCATTTTGTACAGCTGGGCATAATGGCCATTTTCGGCCAAAAGGCTTTGATGAGTCCCCTGCTCTACTATTTGTCCTGCTTCGATTACTAAAATCACATCTGCATTTTCAATAGTAGACAACCTATGAGCTACAACTATGCTAGTGCGGTTTTGTTGAAGTTTGTCTAATGCATCTTGAATTAATCGTTCTGACTCAGTATCTAATGCCGATGTTGCTTCGTCTAATATCAAAATGGGCGCATCTAGCAACAAGGCCCTAGCAATGGCTAAACGTTGTCTTTGTCCACCAGATAACATAAAGCCGTTCTCACCCACTATTGTGTCTAGACCATCAGGTAATTGTTCTATGAACTCTAATACATGAGCGGTTTTGGCTGCAGCCAAAATTTGTTCACGGCTTACCTTATCTTCTGAGCCATAAGCAATATTGTTGGCTATGGTGTCGTTAAACAGCACTACATGCTGAGAAACTAAGGCAAATTGGCGTCTTAAATCTTTTAGCGGTAAGTCTGTCAGCAAAGTGTTGTCTAAGCGGATCTCGCCTTGCTGATTATCGTAAAAACGTGTTAGTAAGCTTGATATAGTTGATTTTCCACTGCCTGAGCGCCCTACTAAAGCACAAGTCTGCCCAGGCTCTACTCTAAAACTAATGTTTTTAAGCGCGGCCTCTTCTTTGCTAGGGTAAGTAAAAGTAACCTGATTAAATTCAATTTGCCCTTTTGCTTTGTCTATTGAAGTTTTGCCCGTATCTTGCTCTAGCTCTTTGTCTAATACTTCAAAAATACTGACACAGGCTGCCATGCCTTTTTGAAACTCGCTGTTTACTGTGGTGAGTTGCTTTAAGGGTTTAAGCAGCATAGTCATAAACACCACCACACTAACAAACACCCCAGGGGTTAAAGATTGCACGAGATCTGGAAAACTTGCGATATACAAAACCACAGCCAAGGCGATAGACGCAATCACCTGAATAGAAGAAACGCTTAATATTCTGGCCACTATTAACTTCATATTTTGTTGGCGATTATGATTGTTTTTATCTGCAAAACGTTCTTCTTCGCTGGTTTGACCGCCAAACATCAACACCACTTTATGACCTTTAATCACTTGTTCAACAGAAGATGTCAGTCCACCCATGGCGTCTTGAATACGTTTACTGACTAAGCGAAACCTTTTACTCACAACAGATACAATCACCGCCACTAAAGGGCCAATCAACACAAAAATTAGGGATAATTGCCACGAGTAATAAAACATGGCAAACAGTAGCCCGATAACAAAGGCGCCATCTCGTACCAAAGTTAACAAGGCTTTACCGGCAGCGTTTGACACTTGCTCAGTGTCATACATAACTTTAGAAATTAAAGAGCCTGTGCCTGTGTTGTCGTGAAACTCAACAGGCAAATGAATGTAGCGACTAAATAATTGCTGACGCATTTGCATCACCACATGATTGCCAATCCAAGCTACTGTATAAGTGCCTAAAAAGTTTAGAATGCCGCGCAAGATAAAAATAGGCACAATAAAATAAGAAGCGGTGCGTAAATATTGATAATCCCCAGCACCCAAACTGTCATCTACTATGGGTTTTAATTGGGCTACCACGGCAACATCTATGGCTGAATAACCGATCATGCCAACTACAGCTAAGAAAAAGGCGAATTTAAAGTCTTTTAAATACACACGAAAACGTTTAAAAATGCTCGGTGGCACTGGTGTGTGTAAATCAGTTTGTTTGCTCATTAAATAATTGATATCTGATGGAATTAAAATACTCTGCTAGTGTAACTGTTCGGATTAAATTACCCAACTCCATGTACAAATTTTTCTGCATTGAAAGCTTAATTTGCATACCAATAAGGATGGATCTGTTGTCTAAAGGTTGTCACTTGAATGGGTTTAGGTGAATTAAACTCGATTGCAAAGCTTACCTGCCCTGAGTGAGAGGTGGTAAAAAGTTGATTTAATTGCTTAGTTAACCGATATCTCTGTACTACCTCATCACGGGGAAACTGCCATCTATTCATATATCCTTGACTAAATACCACAAAGTCGGGATCAACTTGCTGAATAAAAGCCAATGAAGAGGAGGTATTACTGCCATGATGAGGGGCTAATAAAATATCAGCTGTTAACTTATTGGCATGTAAATTAATAAGTTTGGCTTCTATGGATTTATCTATGTCTCCTGGCAATAACAAACTGTGGTGGCTATCGGCAACGCGCAACACACAAGAACCATTATTACTGGAATAAAATGCTGGTTCATCTGGCCACAGCCCCTGAATGCTTAAACCTTGCCAATCTAAGGCTAAGCCTTGCTGACAACTCGTTTGATTAGTCAATTGGTGAACTACCGGCATATGCTCTAACAAGGTTTTGGCACTTCCTGCATGATCATTATCACTGTGACTTAAAAACAACATGTCTATTTGCTGAATGCCTTTAGCCTGTAGAAAAGGCAATAACACAGCTTCTGCCATATTAAAGCCACTAGGGTAATAGGCACCGACATCATAAACTATGGCTCGGTTGTTTTTGATAATGACTACAGAGACTCCCTGCCCTACATCTAGCACATATATTTGCCAAGTGGTGGATGAATTAAATAAAGCCGAAGTAACAAAAGGGACAAGCAATAACACTAAGTAAAATTTAGCGACAAAAAGAAAGGGTAAAAAGCCTAACAACAAAAATACAAATAAAAACAACCAGTAGTGAACAGGAAAGCTTGGTAGGTCAAAATAGGCCCAATCTAAGGTTAATCCAAAAGATAGAAATTCAAGTCCGTAACCAAGCAAAGCATCTGCTAAGGCAAAAATTGGCTGAGCCCAATTGGGATCTAAACACAAAACTACAACTGCGCTTAAACACAGTGGCACTAACAATAGTGTAACTACTGGCACAGCCACTAAGTTAATCATAGGAGCAAGCCATGAAATATAACCAAATTGCCATGCAATTAATGGAAACATTAGTAGGCTTAAGCCCAACTGTAGCTTAAGCATGCCCATTAAGGCGGTTAACATGGAAAAGCCTGCTTTAGGCACGGGCCAGCGCCAAAAAATAAACCCGATAAAAAACACCGCACAAAAACTTAACCAAAAACTTAGGCCATAAATACTGGTGGGGAAAAGCAAAATAAAACTAGCAAGCCCCAATAAAAAAATGCGCTTGGGGCGAATACTTTGATGAAAAATGAAACATCCCACAAACAAAGCCAACATTAGCCAGGCTCTAAGTGTTGGCAAACCAAAGCCGGCAATTGCTGAATATAAAAAAGTGCAGCCTAGCGAAATAACTAAGGCCCAATTATGCAGATTAACTTGCGGCCAACTAGCCATACGACTAACAACAGCCGCAACAAGCCAGGCCACAATAAAGTAGCTAAAACTGGCTACTAACGCTAAATGCAGCCCAGAAATTGCAATTAAATGCGCCACTCCTGTTTTTTGTACTAAAGACCAATCTTGCTGAGTTAAAAGACCTCGATAGCCAAACGCCAAGGCAGCCACCCAAGCTTTATTTTCAAGTTTAAAAGTTAATAATTGATCCACCAATGATTGGCGAAGGGTTGGCTGGTTACTAATAAGTTGGTTTTGAATATGGTTTTTAACATAACCAGTTGCCACAATTTGCTGACTAAACAACCATTGTTGGTAATGAAAGCCCCCTTCATTAGCTAAGCCATGAGGGGGTTTAACTTTTACTTGTAAAGCCCACTTTTGTCCTTGTTTTACAGGTGCATGGGGCGTTAACCAGCTTAATCTAAAGGTTTTAGACAATTTAAAACACTCTTGGTTAATGCACTGCACATCAAAGTTAAACCGAATGTTATTTTTACTGGTTACAATCGAACTCACTTGACCTAAAATATGGATGGGTTGACTGGTTTGCGACGAAGAAAGTTGCATTGCACCTTGCCAATGACCTACACTCGCCATCCAGACAATCCCAAGTATTGGGAATGCAAAAATTAACTGCAGCCTAATCAAATAACAGGCCAGCAAAAACAAAAATAGAGTAATGGAAACAGAAGGTAAACTAGTCCAAAGTAAACTAGTTAATGCCCCTGCAATAAATCCGATGAGTTTATTGTCCATAATAAGGTCAATATGCAGTCCATTGCGGTAAGAATTGTAAGTATAGAGAGTTATTCTGAAAAAGTTTATTAAGCGCTTTTTGCCAAGTCACCAGGTTGTAAAAGAACAAAAAGTCTTGTCGGTGTTTGGCACCTTATTACATGATCCCAATTTATGGCACTTAAATAGGCGCTCGGCATCGGGTGCTTTTGCAGTGGGGCTGTTTTTTGCTTTTTGGCCAGTGCCATTTCAAATGTGGTTAGCTGCGGCAGTGGCCATCCCACTTAGAGTAAACCTACCTTTATCGGTGGCCACAGTGTGGATCACTAATCCCTTTACCATGCCACCTATTTTTTACGGTGCGTACTTAGTTGGCACCACTGTGATGGGACAACCCTCTAATCAGTTTAATTTTGAATTAAGTTGGCAATGGGTAGTAGCAAGTATGGAAACCATAGGCCCAGCCTTTTTAGTAGGCTGTTTAATCTGCTCTGTGGTATTTGGATTAATAGGCTATATCAGTTTAAATTATTTATGGCGCCTATCTGTTTTAAGAGCCTGGCAACATAGGGTGGTTAAAAGGTGCAAAAAACAAGGTTCGAAAAAAAGCTAGCTTAGTCTGGATAGCGGCTGGCCATATCCTCAACAGACAATTTAATTAGCTCTTTTAATATTGATTCATCTACATCGCTTAATTTATTGATATACAAACAAGATTTTCCAGTTTTATATTTCCCTAAGCGCTGCATTTTATCTGCGTAATTAGTAAAGCCAGGCATAATATACAAAGCTAGGTTTTGTTTTCTTGGAGAGAAGCCCGTTCGTAAAAACTGATGCGTTTTTTTATCTGCGGTTTGGTAAGTATAACTGCCAAAGCCAATTAGGCTGTCTCCCCAAAGTACCGGTTTTTCTTGGGTAACCTGACTAAACAAATCTAACAACTTTAGCGCGTCTTCTCTCCTTTGCTGATGCTCAACGGCTTGGATATAGTCTAGAACACTGGTCTTAGTGGGCTGCGTTTTATTTTCTGCCATTTTTACCTGCCTATTCTTTATTGAGAACCCAATTTATCTAGCTTTAAAAGTTATGCCTAAGTGAGTTTTGACTAATTAACCATAAGTTTTTTGTGCCTTTGCAACACATCTACCCATTGTTGTTCGGTCAACAACTTGCTGATATAAAAGCCCTGCCCCATTGAACATTGTAGATCTCTCATAGAGCTAAGCTGTTCTTTATTTTCTATGCCAACCGCAATAGTATTTATGGATAATGATTTAGCTAAACTATTAATAGACTCAAGAATCATATGTTGCTTAGCAGTTACATTTAACGCATTAATAAAACTTCGATCTATTTTTATGTGATTAAACTTAAACTGACCTAAATAACTTAACGACGCGTAACCCGTACCAAAGTCGTCTAGGGCTAAGTGGATCCCCATCTTCGAAAATATCCGCATTTGTGAACGGGTTAACTCTACCCCTTTCATAACCGCTTTTTCAGTGGTTTCTAAGGCAAGGTATTGAAACAATTCAGGGGTATTATCAAAATGCCCCTGTAAGGCTTCTAATAGCGGAATAGAAGAAAAACCTGCAGCAGAGATATTGATAGATAGACGAAAATACCTAGGCAACAGATGTTGCCAGCTTTGAAGCAACTCAAAGGCTTTATTAATATTGTAAACATCTAACTGAACTATGCTGCCACTTTCTTCCATTTCTGGTAAAAAAGCTTTGGGTTGTAATATGCCTTTTTCTGGATCATTCCATCTAACTAACGCCTCTACCCCTACTATATCTTGACTCTTTAACTCGATAATAGGCTGGAACATAAAATAAAACTGATCGGTATTAAGTCCTTTGAGTAAATCCTGCTCTAAAAAGTTAGAGGTAAAAACTGGGGTCTGTTTACGTTCTTGATGTAAAACCGCTCGGTTACGCCCTTGTTGTTTGGCTAGATACATAGCTTCGTCAGCGTAACTAATTACCGCTTCTATGCTGTCTTCAGATTTATCTTGAAAGGCAATGCCTATACTAGTAGACGTAAAAATTTGAATATCTTCTAATTCAAAAGGCGTTTGTAGCGATTTGATAATCTTTCGGGCAACGTTTTTAGCATCTTCGGCAGACTCAATATCTTCCAGCAAGATAGCAAATTCATCTCCCCCAAAACGACTTAAGGTATCTGATTCTCGTATACTTTTCTTAAGTACTTTTGACACTTCTATTAATAATAAATCACCAATATGATGGCCGTATGTATCATTAACTTGTTTAAATTTATCTAAATCTAAAAACAGCAATGCCATTTTTTTGTCTTTTTCACGCCTGCATTTATTCAAGGCATGTTTAACTCTATCGTTAAATAACGAACGGTTAGATAATTTAGTTAGAGGATCATGTAAGGCTAAAAATTGCAGATCAGAGCGAGCTTGAATACGTTCAATGGCATTACGAATATGCCTGGCCACAAAACATAATAATTGTTCGTCTTTTTCAGTAAAGCCTATTTTGTCATTGTAACTTTGTACCACTACCACCCCATGTAAAGGCGGCTCACCAAATGGCACCCCTAACCAGGCATTAGGCAAAGACCCTTTTATATACACCTGATTTGAGTCAATCATAGATTGCATGGTTTGTTTTGTTGCCAATAAGGGTTTATTGGTTTTTAGTACATAACCAGTAATACTGGGTTTTTCGTTATCTAAGGGGATAACCTCGTGCGGCGGCACTTCATCCACCTCATCCACCGCATATGGCAAAGTAATAGCTTCACCATCTTCAATCACTAGGCCAACAAAAAAGTTTGAAGCAAACATCAACTTTGCAATACATTTATGCAGACGTTCGTAAAACTCCTGCATATTTGCTGTTTCAAAAATTAACTCGGCGATTTCGAATAGGGTATCTTGAATTTTTCCACTAAATTCTAATTTTTCAATTGTGTGTTGTAACTGCTCTATAGCGCGACTTTTTTCCATTTTAATCGCGGTAATAGACGACATGACTTTTAACGAATTTTTTAATTGTGGCTCAAAAGCAAACTTTTCACGGCTTGCACAATACACAACACCTATTAATTTAGTATCAGCAAAAACCGGTACAACTAAGGCACTTTGGTGTGAGGGATCTTGAGGTTTAAATTCTTGCTCTTCTGAAAAATCTTGAATACAAACAGTATTTAAGGTTTTGGCTGCATGCCCTATTATGCCGCCCCATTCACTTAAGCTTGTTGGCTCTGCAGTGGGTAATGAAACAGCTTGTCTATTAAGATAAGCTCCTACTAAAGCTAACTTTTGAGTAAGAGAATTAAAGGCGTAAAATTCAAAATCAGAAATATCTAATTGATTAAGTAAAGTGTCGGTTAAATAGCCTACTATCTCTTGCTCGCTATTCGCGGCTAAAATTTCGATAGTATATTGACTGACTATTTTTAAATGTTTGTGTTCTATTTCTAATTGCTGCTGCGCTTTGTTCATTTCCATATAGCCTTTATTTTTAAGACATTTTTATTAGTGGCATTTTCTGGCATTACATTCTGTAAAGCTCGGTTTCCTTAACCTTAGCTTTTAAGTATCGCTTTTTTAATGAATTTACATCTCATTATAAGCTTAAACATTGGTAAGCTAATAGCTTACAAAACGCCTTGCTTAATAGACATCTGATCTCACAAAAAACTTGCAATAAATTTAATAACTTCAGCAGCTTAATATCAACATAATACTAGTAAAATTACCAGAAAAACAAATTAGGGAAAATAATTGGGCCAAACGAAAATATGCCTTATATGACGGGTAAAATAGACTAAATAAGTAACAGTCATAATGACCAATTAAAAACAGAAATAATTAGTTTAAATATGAAAAGATGAATGTAATTACGCGATATTAAACAGGGTGAGTTTAAATTGAAAAACTAATGATTTTTAACCTAAGAATGGTGCCCGGGGCCGGACTTGAACCGGCACGTCCTTACGAACGAGGGATTTTAAATCCCTTGTGTCTACCAATTTCACCACCCGGGCATCGGGGGTACTTACTGATATAGTAAGCTGGTATTGCTAAGCGTATATGGAGGCGGAACCCGGAGTCGAACCGAGATCCACGGATTTGCAATCCGCTGCATAGCCATTCTGCCATTCCGCCGAAATTTGGAGCGGGAAACGAGATTCGAACTCGCGACCCCAACCTTGGCAAGGTTGTGCTCTACCACTGAGCTATTCCCGCTTAAATTCCTTTTTGATATTAGTTTGTCTTGCTGAGTTATCTGCTTGACTCCCTAAATCTGTTGCGCATTCTACCGTCAAAGTTAAAGCTGTCAACAACAAAAATTAGGTTTTTGAACTGAATGGCTATTTTTTAACTTGAACGCGCTAAATTTAAACAATTCAACCCAAATTAACCTGCAATTTATGCTTTTTTTAAGTCGTCCCATGCCGCTTTTGAATAAACCAACATAGACCAAAAAGATAACAATGCAGCAAAATACAACAAAATATATCCCAAAGACACCCAATAAATTCTAATTCCCATAAAATATTCAAGTTCGGACAATAAACCTATTAGAGCTAACATTTGTGCCATGGTCTTAGCTTTGCCCATAAAAGATACTTTTACTATGTCTTGTTTACCTTGTTGCCCCATCCATTCTCGTAATGCCGAAATATAAACTTCACGCGACATTAAAAGTACAGCTGGAATGGTGATCCAAACTGATGCATAACTATGGGTAATTAATAGTAAAGCGGCGGCAACTATTAATTTATCTGCCACTGGGTCTAAAAATGCACCAAAGGCCGTACTTTGTTGTAATTTTCTTGCTAGGTAGCCGTCAAACCAATCGGTAATGGCTGCAAACCAAAATATAAATGCTCCCGCTTGGTGTGCCCATTTCCAATCAAGAAAATACACAACAACAAATACAGGAATGAGTAACACTCTGATCACGGTAATAATATTAGGAATAGTCCACATTTAACTTCTCTGTATTTCCTGTGTTAACAAAATAAGGGTTTGTTGAATTAGTTTTAAGGCTTAGCCTTGGCTTTTAGCTACTATAGCAAATCTCAATTATGAATATGATCATAAATAATATCTGCTAGTTCCTCACTGATGCCAGGCACATTGGCTATTTCTCCTTTACTGGCTTGCAGTACACCATGTAAACCTCCCATATATTTCAACAGACTTTGCCTTCTTTTTGCCCCTACTCCGGGTATAGATTGCAATTTAGAGGTGTTTTTTTCTTTTTGCCGTCTTTGTCTGTGTCCTGTTATGGCAAATCTATGGGCTTCATCGCGAATATGTTGAATTAGATGTAAGGCCGAGCTGTCGCCTTGCATAGGTATAGTGGCATGACTGCCTGCTAATATTAGGGTTTCAAAGCCTGCTTTTCGACTACTGCCCTTGGCCACCCCTATTAACAAAGGTTTTTTGTCTTGTTTCCAATCATCAAAATAAGCTTCGGCCTGAGCTAATTGACCTTTACCACCATCTATAAATAATATATCTGGAATTTTATTTGGGTCTTTAACATCGCGGTAGCGTCTTGATAAAGCTTGCGCCATGGCAGCATAGTCATCACCAGGTGTAATACCTTCAATGTTGTAGCGCCTATAATCGGTTTTGAAGGGGCCTTCGCGATTAAACACCACACAAGAAGCGACGGTTTGTTGACCCGAGGTATGGCTAATATCAAAACATTCCATACGTTGAATAGGCTGCTCAAACTCTAAAACTTGTTCTAATTCCATATACCGAGCAAACACCGATTTTTGATGGCTTTGCCGCGATTCTAAGGCACTGTTAGCATTGGTATTGGCTAAATCTAAATAACGGCGTTTTTCGTCTCTGGCCCCTTTGTAAAATTGAATTTTACGCCCAGCTTGAGCCGATAAGGTTTCTTCTATGGCACTTTGTTCGGCTAAATCACAAGGAATAACAATTTGTTGGGGAATGATTTTATTGCCCGCTAAGTAAAATTGTAAAATAAATGATTGAAAAACTTCGGCTTCACTAGATTCTGCCGGAACTTTTGGATAAAAACTTTTGCTGCCTAAGAGTTTATTATCACGAATAAATAATCCTTGCACACAAGCAATTCCATTGCGGTAGGCAAAACCAAATACGTCCATTTCTTGCTGGTTACCACTCACCCATTGTTGTTCTTGTACTTTATTTAATGCGCTGATTTGATCGCGATAACGAGCCGCGGCCTCAAACTTTAGCTCAGTACTAGCGGTTTCCATTTTATTAACCAAAGCATCAATCACTTGTTTATTTTTACCTTTTAAAAATAAACGGGCTAATTGAACTTGCTGTGCATATTCATTTTCTGTAACTAGCCCTTCAACACAAGGGCCAGCACAACGTTGTAATTGATATTGCAAGCAAGGGCGCGTGCGCGCGCGGTAATAACTGTCGTCACATTGGCGAATTGGGAAAATCCTTTGCATAGTTCGCAAACTTTCGCGTACCGCCCAAGCACTTGGATAAGGGCCAAAATATTCTCCCTTAAGTTTTTTCGGGCCTCTATGGTTACTTAATCTAGGGTGAGTATGTTCTGACAAAAAAATAAATGGATAGGATTTATCATCCCTTAATAATACGTTGTATCTAGGTTTATATTTTTTTATGTAGTTGTTTTCTAGAATAAAAGCTTCGGCTTCACTGTGCACAACTGTGACATCCATATCACAAATTTGTTTAACCAAAGAGCGGGTTTTAATGCTATCTAGATTACTTCTAAAATAGCTCGATACCCTTTTTTTAAGGTTTTTGGCTTTACCTACATAAATAACCTGCTGTTTTTGGTTGTACATTCGGTACACACCAGGTTGATGAGTTAAAGTTTTTAAAAAGTTTTGCGAATCGAATGAATCGTTTAAAGTTGTGCTCATCTTTGATACAAAAATTATAAATGATCAGAAGAAATCAATTTATTTCTAAGGGCCAAATGGGTGAGCTCTACATCTGTGCTGACATTGAGTTTTTCAAACATTCTATATCTATAAGTATTCACGGTTTTAGCACTAATATTTAAATGAACAGCAATGTCTGGCACTTTTGCTCCTTTGGTCAACATTAGGGTAATTTCTAATTCCCGTTCAGACAGCTGATCAAAAGGGTTACTTTCGTTTAAATTTAACTGGCCTAGTGCAATTTGTTGAGCAATATCGGGGGAAACATATTTTTGCCCTGCAGCCACTTTGTAAATAGCCTTAATCATTTCTTGCGGATCAGAATCTTTGGTTAAGTAACCAAATGCGCCCATTTGCATGACTTTGGCTGGAATGGGATTTTCTTTATGTACAGATAGCACTATCACTCGGGTATTTTCAGAAAAACGTAAAATTTGTTTGGTGGCTTCAATTCCCCCAATACCCGGCATACTCATATCCATGAGCACCAAATCTGGCGCATTTTTACGACAAAACTTAACCGCATCTTCACCATTTGTGGCTTCGCCCACCACAGAAAAATCTGCAACGTCTTCTAAAATACGGCGTATTCCGGTTCTAACTATATCGTGATCATCTACTAACAACAGTTTTATCAAGGTAAATTCTCTTTATTATTTTAACGATAAAAGTGGGTACTTAAACTATTCCAGCCAGCAATAGTATTAAGTAACCCTTGGCCAATATTGTAGGCACAACAGCGCTTAACTTGGCAACTAATTATCCATCTATCATCACAATTAGCGATTAGCTTAGGCTCACTAGCTTTACCACCACATCGACATGCCAGTGTAATCTGAGTTGCGGGCAATTTCACCTTTGGGCTTTTAAAGTTTGGCATGACTAGTAATATCTTGGGATCACAGTTGTACTTTTAAGTCTTGAGCATAAAGGATAAGTGCGCAAAACCATAATGAAAATATAAAATCAGAATGCATTACAAAAGCTAACTTCATAAGATTTTTGACTAAATATAAGCCATACACAACTATTAGGCGGCTTTTCTAAGTTAGATTGGTACAACGCTTTAAATGCAGCCAGTCAAACTATTTATTTTGATGCATCAATCTAAGTGGTTTGTCTCTCTTTTTGACAGAAATAACAAAACGAGGCAATAAAAAACCCGCTTAGTGAGCGGGTTTCTTGGTATATGGCCCAGAGGGAGGGGTTCATTCGTATCATCCATGATACTCACCCTACGGGCAGGCGAAGCCTGTGCAAACTGTTCCAGACAGTTGGTCGAACTACGGGGGTTCTCACCCTCCAATTGCAATGAGTTGATAAAATCTAGGCAATAAAAAACCCGCTGAATGAGCAGGTTTCTTGGTATATGGCCCAGAGGGAGGGATTCATTCGTATCATCCATGATACTCACCCTACGAGCAGGCGAAGCCTGTGCAAACTGTTCCAGACAGTTGGTCGAACCGCGGGGGTTCTCACCCTCCCATTGCAATGAGTTGATAAAATCTAGGCAATAAAAAACCCGCTGAATGAGCGGGTTTCTTGGTATATGGCGGAGAGGGAGGGATTCGAACCCCCGGTAGGTTTGACCCTACGTCTGATTTCAAGTCAGGTGCATTAAACCGAGCTCTGCCACCTCTCCGAATTGAGCTGCGCATTCTAGAGACGTTTTTTATTTTTGTAAAGCCTAAATCTAGGTTTAAAAGAAATTCGTTTGTTAGAAGGTTTAGCTGGTTGTTTTATGGGCAGTTAACGCCCCATTCTGCCGACGAAAAGATCGCTTCGTATTAAGGTCGGAATAATTGGATTGTTTGATTGATGAAATAAAGGATAGGTTTTAACTTGACTTAAAATCATGGTTTAGAACATCTAGCTCTTTCAGCCTTTTTTCAAGTTTATCAATTTTGGAAATTGAGATAATACCAAATATAAAGCCTATTATTCCCATAGACATACCTGTGACACCAAATACAAAACCTAAATTTTCCATGTCTTTAACTCCTCTTAATATTTATTCAAGTTCCAGCGATAAACTTTAACATTGCAATAGCAATATAACAGGGATTTAGTTTGGCTTTATAATAATCGCTAGCTAGAGCATTTAACGGTTGGGATTCACAGAATTACATTTAAGTATTTGCCCTTCGGGCGCAAAAGCGGTTCCAACTGATCCAGTCAGTTGTTATTCGGGCTATCCCTGCCCTCACTCCGAGAGCCAAGCGAAGCTTGTTCAAATTTGATCCTGTCAAATTTGTCGAACCGCGGGGGTTCTCATCCCTCCCGATTAAATTAGGTGCTGAATTTGGGGAAATAAAAAACCCGCAGTAGTTGCGGGTTATGTATGAGTTTAGTTTAAGGGTTCAGTTTTTTGTATCGCTTGATGATAACTGAACGGGATTCACTCAGGCACTTCCTTGTGCCTGACCCTGCGGGCGCATTCGCGGTGCCAAATGTTCCAGACATTTGGTCGAACCGCGGGGGTCCTCACCCTCCCATTTGATGGTGTCAATTTATTTGGGGCAATAAAAAACCCGCTGAGTGAGCGGGTTTCTTAAATATGGCGGAGAGGGAGGGATTCGAACCCCCGGTAGGTTTGACCCTACGTCTGATTTCAAGTCAGGTGCATTAAACCGAGCTCTGCCACCTCTCCGAATTGAGGATGCGAATATTAGTGACGTTTTTATGTGATGTAAAGCCTAAATTAATAAATTTTGTTTGCTTGCTCATTGTTTGAACGCTTTGCTCATATTAACATCTGCTTACTAATGATAAGTGCGAAATAAATCAGTAATCACTTGAAAAATTGAACTAAACACCATACAAAGACACTATTCATTAAGAATGTTTTTAAACTTACGTTTTGGAGAAAACCATGGAACAAAGATCTACCTATAGCAGTGCAGGTCAAGCTTCTGTATTACAAACTAATAAAGTATTGCGCAACACTTATATGTTGTTAGCTATGACACTGACTTTTAGTGCTGTCTGTGCTGGTATTACAATGGCGATGAATATCTCTCCAGGTGTTGCCCTGGGTATGAACTTAGCCGCTCTAGTGATGATATTTTTCTTAAATAAAGCAGCCGAAAGCTCAAAAGGCATTTTGTTTGTTTTTGCTTTTACTGGCTTATTAGGCGGTTCATTAGGTTACACCCTTAATTATTATGCTGGCTTCCAAAATGGCGGTGAGCTAATTATGCAAGCCTTTGGTGCAACAGCATTAGTGTTTTTTGGTTTGTCAGGTTATGTACTAACCACTAAAAAAGACTTCTCATTTATGGGTAGTTTTTTATTAGTAGGCTTAATAGTGGCAGTGGTTGCTTCTATTGCTAATATCTTTTTAGGTATTCCAGCATTAAGCCTTGCGGTTAGCGCAGCCATTGTCTTCATTATGTCTGGCTTTATTTTGTATGATACAAGCCGCATTATAAACGGTGGCGAAACTAACTATATTCGTGCCACAGTTTCAATGTACTTAAATATCTACAACCTATTTACCTCTATCTTGCATCTTTTAGGTGCCTTTGGTAGCGACGATTAATCGTTAAACGGTAAAAACAAGTTCAACGCCTCAGCTTGCTGGGGCGTTTTTTTATGGTACATTTGCAACCCTATGGCTTCTTTTACTCTTTTAGTGACATCCGCCCCCTTTTCACAACAAAACGCTTACAGCGCGTATCGTTTTGCCCTTGCGGCTGTGCAAGCAGGTCACACTGTAAATGGTATCTTTTTTTATCAAAGTGGCACCCTTAGCGGTTCGAGTTTACAAATCACTCCGTCTGATGAATTTGACCTATATAGTGCGTGGCAAAAGCTGGCACAGCAATATCAGGTGCCTTTGATGGTCTGTGTAAGTGCGGCCACTAAAAGAGGTATAACCACCAAGCAAGATGCCAGTGATACTGATCAATCACATTTTAGTTTAACCGCCCCTTTTGAATCAGTAGGTTTAGGCGATTTAGCTACCTTAATGAATAGCAGCGATAGGTTGATACAGTTTTGAGCCTAGCAATAGTCAACAAATCAGCGCCTTATGGCACATCAAACGGCCAAGAAAGCTTAGATATGGCCTTGGCCATGAGCAACTTTGCTCAAGACGTCAGTGTGTTTTTTATTGAAGATGGTGTGTGGCAATTATTGTCAGGGCAAAATCCCACAGCCATTAATGCCAAAGGCTATTACAAAACTTTTCCAGCCTTCGAGTTTTACGACATAGAAAATATCTATGTATGTAAACAAAGTCTAATGAAGAGAGGCATAGATCAAGAGCAGCTAAGTATTGCAGTCACACTGATAGAGCTAGATGAGTTATCTGAACTTTTAGCTAAGCAACAACAAGTGATGAGCTTTTAATGATTTTACATAAGGTTTCCACTAGCCCCTTTAGTCATTTGGACTTGCAACACTGTTTAGCGCGATTGCAGCGTACTGATGCTTTATTACTGACTCAAGATGCGGTTTATGCTGTGATGGATGTATCTTTTCTCTCAGTACTTTCAAAATTGCCTGCTGTGTACCTACTTCAAGAAGATGCTAATGCGCGGGCCATAAAGCTTGAAAACCCTCACTTTAAATCAATCAATTATGCTGACTTTGTAGAGCTTAGTTTAAAATACCCCCAAGTAATTAGCTGGTAACACAAATGGAATACTATTTTGAATTTTCTGGTAAAAAAATTGCCACTGATAAAGCTGGATATTTGTTAAATGTTGCAGACTGGCAAGCGGATTTTGCTCCAGTATTAGCGCAAACTGAAAATATTGAGTTAACTGATAATCATTGGGAAGTAGTGAATTTTGTACGCAAATTTTACTTAGAATTTAATACCAGCCCCGCTATGCGCGCTTTAGTTAAAGCCATGGCTAACGAATTTGGCCCTGAAAAAGGTAATAGTCGTTATTTATTTAAGTTGTTTCCTAAAGGGCCAGCTAAACAAGCCACCAAAATTGCTGGTTTGCCTAAACCTGCCAAATGTTTATGACGTGCAAAATCACCGAAACAACATAAAGAGCAGAACCGATCCAGATTTTTGAGGAAAGTTTTGCATGATTGGCAAGTCAAACAATGCTCACCCCACTGTTATTAAAATTGAATTTTTAAAAACTATAAATAAAAAAAGACCCCACTAATGGGGTCTTTTTGAGTTTTGTATAACTTAAAAGCCTAGATGGCTAATTAGCCGATTTTCTCTAAACCGCCCAAATAGGGTTGTAACACCTTAGGCACAGCTACCGAACCATCTGCTTGTTGGTTATTTTCTAAAATAGCCACTAAAGTACGGCCTACTGCTAATCCAGATCCATTTAAGGTATGTAGAAGTTCAGGTTTGTTTCCTTCGCTGCTTCTATAACGAGCTTGCATTCTGCGTGCTTGAAAGTCCAACATGTTTGAGCAAGAAGATATTTCACGGTAAGTGTTTTGTGCAGGTAACCATACTTCTAAATCGTAGGTTTTACAGGCACCAAAGCCCATATCACCAGTACATAACAACATCTTACGGTAAGGCAACTCTAAAAGTTGTAATACTTTTTCTGCATGCTCAGTTAGCTCTTCTAGGGCGGCAAAAGAATGCTGGGGTTCAACCAATTGCACTAACTCTACTTTTTCAAATTGGTGCTGGCGAATTAAGCCACGAGTATCGCGACCATAAGAGCCGGCTTCACTTCTAAAACAGGGAGTAAATGCGGTCATTTTAATGGGCAATTCACTGGCAGAGTAGATTTCGTCACGGGCAATATTAGCTAATGGCACTTCTGATGTTGGGATCAAAGATAAACCTTGGCCTTCTTCTGTAGCCGGTTTAGTGTGAAAGGCATCACCCATAAATTTAGGAAATTGACCGGTTCCTGTCATGCTCTCTTGATTAACTAACAGTGGAACATTGGTTTCTTCATAACCATGCTCTTGGGTATGAAGATCTAACATAAACTGAGCAATGGCACGGTTTAAGCGTGCTACTTGACCACGCATTACCACAAATCGTGATCCGGCTAATTTAGAGCCCGCATCAAAGTCCACACCTTTATTCAAAGCAGCGCCAATATCAACATGATCTTTAATCTCAAAATCAAATGTTCTAGGTGTGCCCCAACGGCTTATTTCTAAATTATCGTTTTCATCTTTGCCCACTGGCACGGCTTCATCAGGCAAATTTGGAATAGTTTGAGATAGATTAGAGATTTGCTCTAGCACAACAGTTAGCTCGGCTTTAGCCGCATCTAGTTGATCACCTAACTGCCCTACTTCAGCTAATAACGGCTGAATATCTTGGCCTGACGCTTTGGCTTTACCTATAGACTTAGATCGTACGTTGCGCTCATTTTGAAGTTCTTGAGTTTTAATTTGCAGCGCTTTACGCTTTTCTTCCAATTCGATAAAGGAATTTACGTCTAACTCAAACCCTCTTTTTTTAAGATTTTCTGCGGTCTGGTGAATATCACCACGTAAATATTTTGGATCTAACATCTTGTTTTATTTAACCTTTAACTATTTGAGTGCCTAACCATGCTGCAAATAAGCAGCACACTATATTTAACGTTACATTTAGCGCGGCCTTAAGCCACAAACCCTGTTGAAAGAGCATTAATGTGTCGACTGAGAAGGTGGAAAATGTGGTGAGAGCACCCAGAAATCCAATCCCAATTGTGGTTCGCCAAAGACTGGCTTCTATTTGTCCTTGTTCCAGTAAGGCATATAAAAAGCCTAAAAAGAAGGAGCCCACAATATTGACCAGAAGTGTACCAAAAGGAAAGCCTTTACCAAACCATTGAAGCATGAGTTGTGAAAGAAAATAGCGTAAACAGGCACCTGTTGCGCCACCTATGGCAATAAATAGATACAAACTAACATGCTGCACCTTATTTATACCTTTGGTTTGGGCTATTGGCATCTAAGCCGTGTAAAAAAGCCAGTTTGTCTTGCAGCTTTTTCTCTAAGCCTCTGGTACTGGGTTGATAATACTGAGTATCTTTTAGGTCTTCAGGAAAATAGTTCTCACCTGCCGCATAAGCATGGTTTTCGTCATGGGCATAACGATAGGCTTGCCCATAACCTAATTCTTTCATCAAACTAGTGGGCGCGTTACGCAGATGTTCGGGTACTGGGCTATCGGATGTCTGTTTGGCATGATTAACCGCAGCTTTAAATGCCACATATACAGCATTACTTTTTGCTGTACTAGCACAATACAGGGTGGCCTGAGCAATCGCCCTTTCCCCTTCTGCTGGGCCAACTCTTTGAAAAATATCCCAAGCATTTAAACAAATTTGCATAGCCTTAGGATCTGCATTGCCAATATCTTCTGTGGCAATGGCTAATAATCGTCTAGCTACATACAAAGGATCGCAGCCTGCTACTAACATTCTTGCGTACCAATATAATGCAGCATCGGGGGCTGAGCCACGTACTGATTTATGAAAAGCTGAGATTAAGTCGTAAAACTGGTCACCATTTTTATCATATTGTGCAACTTTTTCGCCTACTGCGAGTTTAACCATTTCTACAGTTAAGCGTTTATCTTGACTATCTGTAGGCAGAAAATCTGCACTGAGCTCTAAATAATTAAGTAGTCTTCTGGCATCACCTGTAGCCATATCGATTAACATTGACTTGGCTTGCTCATCAAGCTCTATATTAGCTAAGCCTAAGCCCCGCTTTTTATCGGTTAAGGCTTGGGTAAGCACATCTTCTAGGTCATGCTGACTCAAACTTTTAAGAACGTAAACCCTGGCTCTAGATAACAAGGCATTGTTTAATTCAAAGGAAGGATTTTCTGTGGTGGCACCTATAAAAGTCACAGTGCCATCTTCTATATAGGGTAAAAACGCATCTTGTTGGCTCTTATTAAACCTATGTACTTCATCCACAAATAAAATTGTGCGCTGTTTATGCTGGCTAGCATAAAGCTTGGCATTATCTATGGCTTGCCGAATATCTTTCACTCCGCTACTAACCGCAGAGAGACGCTCAATATGAGCCTGACAATGATTAGCCACAAGTTCGGCTAAGGTAGTCTTTCCTGTGCCTGGTGGGCCCCATAAAATCATTGAGTGACATTGGCCACGTAAAAGCGCCGCCCTCAAGGGTTTATCTGGACCAATAATATGTTGTTGGCCAAAATACTGCTCAATCACTTTAGGCCGCATTCTTGCGGCTAATGGCGCAAACTCTAGGCCCGCTGCATTTTCACCATCAGAAAAGTCAAATTCTGCGGTCATGATTAGCGTTGGTCGTCCAAATCAAAACCTTCGGGCAAAGTAAAAATAAAGGTATTTGCGCCCAAGGGTTTATTTTGTTGAATATCACTAAACAGCAAAACACTTGTTTGTTGTTGACTGTCAATGCTTTGTAAGCCAACTAATTGGTCGCCTTTAAAACTAAGCTGCAGGCTTTGAATACTTGTGCCTTGGGTATTTGGCTTAATAGTAAATTGATTTTGCTGTTGGCTAACCTGATAGTCTTGCCACTTTTCACTGTTGGGCTGAGTTAATAATAAAAAAGGATTGTCATTTAAGGCTGTATCGGCACTGTATACCACCACTTGTTCTAAAAATGGGTCGATATTCCAGATGTTTTGCCCATCTGCTAATAAAGTGCTTTCATTAGGTGCGGCTAATTCCCACAACAATTTATTGGGTTGTTGTAATACAATTTTACCTGTTGCTTGCTGTAAAAGATTATTTTCATGATCTGTTACTTTTTGACTAAAACTAGCTTGGTAACTAATTAAGCTTGCTAACTTAGCTTTAAGTTGCTGTTTGGCACTTTCATCTGCATGGGCGAAATGGCTAAGCGCTGAGGCAAACAACATCACCCCAGCCATTGATAATTTAAATACATTCATTTTATAAAACTACTCTTTAGTCTCTTGGTGCGGCTGCGGCTAATACTTCACGATTACCATTATGCCCCGGAGGTGTTACGACGCCACTTTGTTCCATTTGCTCAACTAGTCGGGCTGCGCGATTGTAACCAATTCTAAATTTACGTTGCACACTAGACACAGATGCACGTCTGGTTTCGGTTACAAAAGCCACGGCTTCATCATAGAAAACATCGTATTCTTGATCGCCATCTTCTGGTTGCTCACCTGGTAATAAAATTTCGGCACTGGCATCGCCATTTAAAATCTCATCAATATATTGCGGGGCGCCGCGTTGTTTCCAATCAGCAACCACTGCATGTACTTCATGATCATCAACAAAAGCCCCATGCACCCTAGTGGGTACACCTGTACCTGGTGGTAGATACAACATATCCCCTGCCCCAAGCAAGGCTTCTGCCCCTTGTTGATCGAGTATCGTTCGAGAATCAATTTTAGATGATACTTGAAAGGCAATACGAGTAGGAATATTAGCCTTTATCAAACCTGTTATAACATCTACTGAAGGCCTTTGTGTGGCTAGCACTAAGTGAATACCTGCCGCCCGAGCTTTTTGCGCAATACGCGCGATAAGTTCTTCAACTTTTTTGCCAACTATCATCATCATATCGGCAAATTCGTCAACCACTACCACTATAGCGGGAAGCTTTTCTAAAAATGGCGCTTCAGTTTCCATGCTTTCTTCTGGCTTCCATAGAGGATCTCTAATGGGCTCGCCAGCTTCAATTGCCGCCAGTACTTTGGCATTAAACCCTTTAAGGTTTCGTACGCCTAAAGCAGACATTAGTTTATAGCGACGCTCCATTTCCCCTACACACCAACGTAGCGCATTGGCCGCTTCTTTCATGTCGGTCACAACTTCTGCTAATAAATGCGGGATCCCTTCATATACAGATAGTTCCAACATTTTAGGGTCAATCATAATCATACGCACATCTTCTGGCGTAGATTTATACAGCAAACTAAGGATCATCACGTTGACCCCTACTGATTTACCCGAACCTGTGGTACCTGCAACCAATAAATGCGGCATTTTGGCTAGGTCAACCACTACTGGTTTACCTGAAATATCTGCGCCTAACACCATAGTTAAGGGCGAGCTTGAACTTTGGAATACGTCAGCGCATATCACTTCACTTAATCGCACCATGTCGCGCTTTTTGTTTGGTAGTTCTAGACCAATAACTGATTTGCCCGGAATAACTTCAACAACCCGCACTGAAATTGCCGACATAGAACGAGCTAAATCTTTAGATAAAGTTGTTATTTTGCTTACCTTCACCCCTGGGGCTAAATCCATTTCAAAACGGGTAATTACAGGACCAGGATACACGCCTACTACATTGGCTTCGATATTAAAGTCAGCCAATTTGGCTTCTAACAAGCGAGAGACTGCTTCTAATTCCTCTGGAGTAATAGGATTTTTAATTTTGTCTGCCCGTTCCAATAAATCAAAAGATGGCATAGGTGCTTGGGGCTCATCTGTATTGGATTGTTCAGCTTGGCTTTCTGAGGTCAGGCTAGGCTCTTTTTTCTCTGTAGGCGTAGAAAGGCTTTCTTGTTGTTTTGACTTTCTCGATAGCGAAATTTTCTTTTTAAGCTCGCCTAATGACACAGGTGTTTTACTTGGTTGTTCGTCTAGAATGTCTTGTGGCACAGCTGGCTCTGGTGCCACAGGTGTATGAACTTTAGGTTGTTCTGGTAAATCTTCTGGGGCTTGTCCCCAAAAACTTTCTTCCGACTTGTTTTGTAAAGAGGCTGGCTCTGATTTTTTAAAAGATAATAACCCTGTTGAACGGGATTTAAGTTGGGTTGGCGCACGGTACACTAAACGGCCAAATAAGATAGTCAGCTCACCTAGTTTATCGACTATTGTGACCCATGAAATACCACTGACTAAGGTAAAACCAGTACAGAAAAAACACAGTAATAACAGGGTGGTGCCTAACATACTAAAATAAGGAATTAAGGACGAGCTAAGAATATCACCAACCATGCCTCCTGAAGTGTAATTATGAATATCTTCAGCGTTAAGACTTAATAAGCCTGTAGCCCCTAACACCAACAAAATAATGCCAATTAACCTTAAGCCTATGGTTAAGTAGTCTATTTCTAATAAATGTTTAGTTTGTTTAAATAAAAACCAGCCAACAAAGGCACAACAAAAAGGTAAGGTATAAGCAAAAGAACCAAAGGTGAAAAATAGAATATCTGCAAACCAAGCGCCTATAGGGCCTACCCAGTTGTTTACATCACTTTGTAAGCCAGCTTGGCTCCAGCTTGGATCGGCTGGATGAAAAGATGCCATGGCTAAAAGTAAGAAGAAGGCAAAAACACAACAGATAATCATGCCTACTTCCATTATTCGTTGTATGCCTGTAAGTCGCGCCATATAAATAATGTTCTTTTTTAATTATTATCTTGAAGAAAGCATAAGATACCAGTGCAGCCCTTAAAATCCTAGCCACTGGGGGTTTATCGAATGCTATTTAATCAATGTCATTACAATATCGTTATTTTAAACTGATTTTAACCTGTGTTGACTCTTTTACTTCTTCCATAACCACATAGGTACGAGATTCACTCACCCCAGGTAAACGTAACAAGGTATCGCCTAAAAGTTTACGATAACTCGACATGTCTGCAACCCGTGCTTTTAACAAAAAGTCAAAGTTACCAGAAACCAAATGGCACTCTTGGATATCTTCGTGGGTGCGTACAGCAGCAGAAAATTCTTCAAAAATATCCACTGAGGTTTTAGTTAGGGTTATTTCAACAAACACCAACATACCCGCACCTAATTTTGTTGGGTCAACCCGTGCATGATAGCCCTTAATATAACCTTGCGCCTCTAAGCGCTTAACTCTTTCTAAGCATGGGCTGGCGCTTAATCCAACTTTGCTTGCCAATTCAGAATTGGTAACTTTTCCATTTTTTTGTAACTCAATTAATATGTTTCTATCAATTCTGTCTAAGTGTTTGGGTGTTTTTATCAGCATATTTTATTTTGTTAAATGCCCATTTAGCAAAAGATTATACTTTTGATAAGTAAAAAACCCAACAACTTATGGCAAATATTCTCTTATACTTGCGCCTTAATCCTAGCCTTCATTGGAGTAAAACTTGTGCTAATAGGTGTACCAAAAGAAATTAAAAACCATGAATACAGAGTGGGCTTAACTCCTGCTGCTGTAAAAGAATTTGTAAACCACTCTCATCAAGTATGGGTTGAAACTCAAGCGGGTCACGCTATTGGTTTTACCGATGAATTATATGTAGCTGCAGGTGCCAAGATTATTGACACCCCAGAAGAAATCTTTGCTAAAGCTGACATGATAGTAAAAGTAAAAGAGCCTCAGCCGCAAGAATGTAAAATGTTGCGCCCTGGCCAAACTTTATATACTTATCTTCACCTTGCGCCTGATCCAGTACAAACTCAGTTATTAGTTGAGTCTGGCGCAACTTGTATTGCCTACGAAACTGTTACAGATAACCGCAACACTTTGCCTTTATTAGCACCTATGAGTGAAGTTGCAGGCAGAATGGCAGTACAAGCTGGCGCCCATTACTTAGAGAAAGCCCATGGCGGTAGCGGTACTTTGTTAGGAGGCGTACCTGGTGTAGCGCCAGGTAAAGTATTAGTAATAGGTGGCGGTGTAGTTGGCTTAAACGCAGCTAAAATGGCTATGGGTTTAGGCGCTGATGTAACTATCTTAGATCGTTCATTAAACCGTTTACGCGAATTAGATGATATTTTTGAAGGACGTTTAGCAACAGTATTTTCTACTGCTGAAGCCATTGAAGAGTATTCATCAAAAGCAGACCTAGTAGTAGGTGCAGTTTTAGTACCAGGTGCTGCTGCCCCTAAATTGCTTAATAAAAAACATATTAAGAATATGAAACCAGGCTCAGTTATTGTTGACGTGGCTATAGATCAAGGCGGCTGTTTTGAAACCTCTAAAGCCACCACTCACCAAGATCCGGTTTATATAGTTGATGACGTAGTGCATTACTGCGTTGCGAATATGCCAGGTGGTGTTGCCCGTACTTCTACTATGGCGCTGAACAATGCGACTTTACCATTTGGTTTAGCTTTGGCTAACAAAGGTCCTAAACAAGCCATGTTAGATGACGCGCATTTATTAAATGGTTTGAATGTACACCAAGGAAAAGTTACTTATAAAGCAGTAGTTGACGCTTTAGGTCAGCAACTTAACCTTGAATATATGGACGCGGCGACTGCGCTTCGTACTTTATAAAGACTTATTAATTTCAATAAGTGTTTGAAGTGGGTCGGCTGATTGGGTAATTGGCCGACCTATAACTAAATAATCTGAACCCGCCTGCACCGCCTGTTTAGGTGTCATTATACGAATTTGATCACCCTGTACCGATCCTTCTGGGCGAATACCAGGAGTAACCAAAGTAAAGTTTTGGTGTATCTTTGATTTTAATAAACTCGCCTCTTGAGCCGAACACACTACCCCGTCTAAACCCGAATCATAAGTTAATTGAGCCAGTCGTAATACTTGCTGCGCTAACGTTGCGTCTACACCTATGGCATCTAGCTGTTGTTGATCCATGCTAGTTAATACTGTTACCGCTATTAATAGAGGTTGCTTATCACCAAACCTTTCTAATCCGGCTTTGGCATACTCCATCATTTTAGGCCCACCACTGGCATGCACATTGATCATCCAAACACCTAAGTCAGCTGCAGCTTGGCAAGCCTTAGACACAGTATTAGGAATATCGTGGAATTTTAAATCCAGAAAAACATCGTAGTTTTTGCCAACCAATTGTTTTACAAAGCTAGGGCCAAAATGAGTAAACATTTCTTTGCCAACTTTTAATTTACATAAGCTTGGATCAATTTTATCAATAAATTCATTGGCACTTTTTACTTGGTCAAAGTCTAACGCCACTACAACCTTTGATTCACTCACATTATTCCCCATCTAACCCTTTAATTGGTTTAACTACACCCCATTTTTTACATGAAGGGCATAACCAATGCACCTGACTACCTGAAAAACCACAGCTATGACAGCGATACTTAGGGCGCTGCTTAATTTGTTCTTCAACTAATTCTTTTAATAACATTAAGCTGTTTGTAGATTGTTTATGATCTTGCAAGTCGATATAAAAGCCCATCAGGGTTTTAAACCCTTTCATGGTGGGGTGTTTCTTTAATTGTTCTAACAATACCTGTGCGGCTTTATCTGCCTCGCCTTCTTTGGCCATTAGTTTCACTTTAGCTAAATAGGCAGTTGCACATTGTTGCCAATATTGCTCTAAAACTTGGGTAAGTTGTGTATCGTCACCCAATTCTTCTGCGCAAGATTCAATAAGAGGCACGGCTTCGCTTAACCAGGTTAAGTCTCGTTCGGGAATTTGCACTAAATATTCTATTGCTTGAGCATATTGTTGTTGCTCAATCGCCAGCTCACCTAACATTAACCACGGACGTACAGCTCTATCGTCAAGATCTATGGCAGATTTTAAACTGGTTGTGGCTGTTTCGAAGTCTTGCTGTTTAATTTCTAAGGCGGCTTTTTCGCAATAAAAATGTGCCACACGTGCACACAACTCATCGCTGTCGCCACCGGCATTAATCATTTGCTCAGCTAAACTAATCGCTCTTTCCCACTCTTTGGTGGTTTGATAAATATTAAAGAGTTGTACTTGGGCTTTAACAAAGTGTTTTTGGCTATTTAATAGTTGTAAAAATGCGTTTTCTGCGCGCTCTAAAAATCCTGCCAAAATATAGTCGCGGCCTAATTCGTATAACGCAGATTCACGTTGACTGGCTGATATTTGCTCTTTACTGACTAGGTTTTGATGTACTCTGATGGCTCGATCAAGTTCACCTCTGTGCCTGAAAAACTTGCCCATAGCGATGTGGGTTTCAACCGTATCACTGTCTAAATCAATCATTTTAATCAAAGTATCTACGGCTTTGTCTGGCTCGTCAGATAAGAGAAAATTTAGACCTTTGTAATAATGCTTAGCGAGTATGCTTGATTGGCGTCTTTGGGCTTGTCTAGCGCTATTTCTTCCCATCACCCAACCATAGGAGGCGGCAACAGGTAATAATAAAAATAGAAGCTCTAACATTATGGCGTGGTTGTTGGCTGGGCTAACTTTTTGACTTTGCGCTGTAAGCTACCAAGCTGCCATTTTAATTTAACGATATAAATTAAAGCGAATAACCAAGCCAAGGCCACTCCACTTAAAAATGTAATGCTTAATAATACAGACATTCTTATTTGTGTCTCTGCTACTAAATAATTAATCAATACTGTATGACTATTTTGTGATCCAATAAACCAGCCTAACACCAGCACAATCAATACTGTTATTAACAATAATAAGGTTTTCATTTTTGCCCCCTAGGGATGGTCAGCGTTAAAAGGCGTAATTTATGGAATGGATGATAATAGCTCAATGCGTTTCTACAAAATGAAATGCTTAACAAGAATTTAACTCTAACAAAAACGGCACCCTAATTGGAGTGCCGTTTTTAATATTTTTGACTAAAAAATCAATTAACTAGACTTTCGTTAACTCTTTCTCGTAACTCTTTACCAGGTTTGAAATGTGGAACGTACTTACCGTCTAATTTCACAGTTTCGCCAGTTTTAGGGTTACGACCTACACGTGGAGCGCGATAATGCAAAGAAAAACTACCAAAACCTCTTATTTCAATGCGTTCACCCTTTTGTAGAGTTTGCGCCATTTGTTCTAGCATTTCTTTTATTGCCATTTCCACTTCTTTGGCAGGTACTTGACGCATTTTATCGGCTAGTCTTTCAATAAGCTCTGATTTGGTCATATTAAAACTCTCCATCACTCACTAAACTGTTATACCGATAATAAGCGCGTTGGGCTATTTGTCAAAGCTATTCATGCTTTAAAAATATTCAACACGCTTATTTATGCTTTTTATTAGTCGTTTTTAGCTGCTTTGAAAGCGTCAGCAAATGCGTTGCTGAAACCAACTTCTTCTTGTTGATTCACTTTATCAAGTGCGTCTTTTTCGTCTGCTTGGTCTTTCGCTTTAACCGAAAGGTTAACAGTGCGGTTCTTACGATCAACGCCCATGAACTTGGCTTCGATTTCAGAATCAACACTCACCACTTCAGAGGCATCTTCTACACGGTCACGTGATAAATCACCAACACGGATGTAGCCTTCAACTTCTTCAGCTAGCTTAACTGTTACACCTTTAGCATCAACTGCAGTCACAGTACCAGTTACGATAGTGCCTTTCTTAGTATCAGTGATGTACTGGTTGAACGGGTCTTCTTCAATTTGCTTAACGCCAAGTGAAATACGCTCACGCTCTGGGTCAACTTGAAGAACAACAGCAGAGATTTCGTCACCTTTCTTATAGTCACGAACCGCTTCTTCGCCAGTTTTGTTCCACGAGATATCAGACAAGTGAACTAGTCCGTCTATGCCGCCATCAAGACCGATGAAGATACCAAAGTCAGTGATAGACTTGATCTTACCGCTAACTTTGTCGCCTTTGCTTTGTGCTTTAGCAAACTCTTCCCAAGGGTTAGGAATACATTGCTTAAGACCAAGAGAAATACGACGACGCTCTTCGTCAATTTCAAGAACCATAACTTCAACTACATCACCTAAGTTAACAACTTTAGATGGGTGGATGTTTTTGTTAGTCCAATCCATTTCTGAAACGTGTACTAGACCTTCAACACCGTCTTCGATTTCTACGAAACAACCGTAGTCAGTTAGGTTAGTCACAGCACCGCTTAATTTAGCGCCTTCAGGGTAACGGTTTGCAATTTCTTGCCAAGGATCGTTGCCCATTTGCTTCATACCTAGAGAAACACGAGACTTCTCTTTGTCGAATTTCAATACTTTAACGTTGATTTCGTCACCAACATTTACGATTTCACTTGGGTGCTTAACACGTTTCCAAGCCATATCTGTGATGTGTAGAAGACCATCTACGCCACCTAAGTCAACAAAGGCACCGTAATCGGTAAGGTTCTTAACAATACCTTTAACTTCATGACCTTCTTCAAGGTTAGCAAGAAGCGTATCACGCTCTGCACTGCTCTCGGCTTCGATAACAGCACGACGAGAAACAACAACGTTGTTACGTTTAGCATCAAGCTTGATAACTTTAAATTCTAATTCTTTACCTTCAAGATGAGTTGTATCGCGAACTGGGCGAACATCTACTAATGAACCAGGTAAGAAAGCGCGAACAGTGTTCACTTCAACCGTAAAGCCACCTTTGACCTTACCGTTAATTACACCAATGATTGTTTCTTTTTCAGTGTAAGCTTTTTCTAGTTCTACCCAAGCTTCGTGACGCTTCGCTTTTTCGCGAGATAGGATGGTTTCACCGAAGCCATCTTCAACTGCATCCAGGGCAACATCGATTTGGTCACCTACTACTACATCAAGCTCGCCATCGGCGTTTCTAAATTGCTCGGCAGGGATTGCACTTTCAGATTTAAGTCCAGCATCTACTAAAACGATATCTTTATCGATAGATACGATAGTACCTTTAACAATAGAGCCAGGACGGGTTTCAAGTTCTTTTAAACTTTCTTCAAATAGATCAGCAAAATTTTCAATCATAGTGGTTTAATAAATTTCTTTTTTGACATCCACGTTACAATCCAGTGAGCGCGGGGTTGTTATTCATGACTAAGTCATCCTTAACTTAGCGGGCTTTAATTATTTATAGCTAACAAACTGCTGCCCTTAGGCGAGTTTCTTTTCAACAAATAATTCAATCTTTTCAAGCACTTGCTCGACATTCAACATAGTAGAGTCTATAACAAGTGCGTCTTTGGCTGGCACTAAAGGGGCAACAGTTCGATTTGCATCTCTTTCGTCGCGAGCTTTTATGTCGGCTAAAAGGCGCGGCATACTAACATCATGGCCCTTGTCTTTCAACTGCTTAAAGCGTCTATCGGCGCGCTCTTCGGCACTCGCGGTTAAAAATATTTTCACTTGAGCTTCGGGAAATACCACTGTACCCATATCTCGACCGTCGGCTACCAAGCCTGGGGCTTGCTTAAATCCTCTTTGACGCCTTAATAATGCTTCGCGAATAGACGGCAAAGAAGCGATTTTAGACGCTGTGTCTCCCACTTCTTCGGTACGGATAGTATCGCTAACATCTTCCCCTTCTAATACCACTCTGACGCCTTTGTCTGTGGTTTCAAAATTGACATCTAAGCCTGACGCAAGCGGCAAAAGGCCAACTTCGTCGTCTGCGGGAATTTGGTGATGCAGGGATGCAACAGCTAAAACTCTATATATGGCACCACTATCTAAAAAGTGCCAACCAAGCTTTTTCGCTAATAAAACACTTGCTGTTCCTTTGCCTGCGCCGCTTGGTCCGTCTATGGTAATGACAGGTTCTGTGTACATGCGCTCTCCTGAGCCTAACAAAATCGGGCGCAATTATACGCATTGGTAACGGATTAGCAATGGCGCCTAGATGACATTTTTGTAACCGTAATTAACTCTTTACTGATCTTGCGGCTAACTACCGACAAATCGAAGCAAAACGTGCAAAGTAGTCAGGAAATGTTTTGGCAGTACAAGCTGGATCATTTATGGTAACCGCTGTATCACTTAAGGCCACTAAAGAAAAACACATTGCTACTCTATGGTCGTTGTACGTATCTATAGCTGCGTGATTTAGTTTTTCGGCTGGGGTGATGCGGATATAATCATGACCTTCTTCAACCCTAGCCCCGACTTTTCTTAATTCACAACTCATAGCTGCTAATCGGTCGGTTTCTTTCACTCGCCAATTATAAATATTTCTAATACTGGTTGTACCCTCGGCAAAAAGAGCAGTGGTGGCTATGGTCATGGCCGCATCGGGTATATGATTCATATCTAAATCCACTGCTGTTAGTGGAGCCCCGCTTACTTCAATAAAGTCTTCTTGCCAATTAACTTTGGCACCCATTTTTTCTAATACTTCGGCAAAACGAATATCCCCTTGAATACTGTTTTTACCTATACCTGTCACTCTCACTGTGCCGCCTTTTATGGCCCCAGCGGCCAAAAAGTAAGACGCAGAAGAGGCGTCGCCTTCCACTAAAAAGTGCCCCGGAGATTGGTATTGTTGTTGGCCTTTAATTAAAAACTCTTGATAATTTTGGTTTTCTACCACTATGCCAAATTGCGCCATAGTATGCAGGGTAATATCAATATAAGGTTTAGAAACTAACTCGCCACTTATCACTATTTGCGTGTCTTGTTCAAATAAAGGTGAACTCATCAGTAATGCAGTTAAAAATTGACTCGAAACGCTACCATCGACAGTTATATTTCCACCTTTTACTGCTTGGCCTTTAATCTTTAATGGCGGATAACCTGGCGCTTTTAGGTATTCTATCTGAGCGCCTGCTTGTTTTAAGGAGTCAACCAAAGACCCTATAGGCCGTTCTTCCATACGCGGCTCGCCGGTAAGTTCAAATTCCCCTTGGCTACAAGCTAATACTGCACATAAAGGGCGCATAGCAGTGCCTGCATTCCCCAAAAACAATGATAAAGGTTGGGAGGCACTAAATACCCCAGCATTGCCTGTTACCCAGCACTGAGTTTTGCAATCAGATAAACGATACTGCACATTTAACTGAGTTAAGGCAGTTAACATGTGTTGAATATCTTCGCTATCTAATAAATTGGTAAGGTGGGTTTCGCCTTTAGCTAATGCCGCAAGTAATAAGGCGCGATTAGATAAACTCTTAGAGCCAGGCACATTAACGGTTCCACTAACGTTGGAAATAGGTGACAGGGTTAACTGCTTCATTAAGATTGCCTCTTTGCAAAGTCTTGCATAAATTCGGTTAACGCCACTACCCCTTCTAAAGGCATGGCGTTGTAGATGCTTGCGCGCATCCCCCCTACACTTCTGTGGCCTTTTAACGCCATTAAGCCAGCTTCAGAGGCTTGTTGTAAAAATAGTGAATCTAAGGCCTTATCTTTTAGAGCAAAAGTGACATTCATTTTTGAACGAAAATCTGGGTGCACTTGATTGATATAAAACTCACTACTATCGATGCATTCGTATAACACACGGGCTTTTTGCGCATTACGCTCAGCCATTACAGATAGGCCACCTTGTTGTTTTAACCATTTAAAAACTAAACCGGCTAAATACCATGAATAAGTCGGGGGGGTGTTATACATAGAATGATGTTTAGCCATGGTTTGATAATGCATAAAACTGGGGGTTTCGGGCATAGCACTATCTAAAAGATCATCTCTAACTATCACCAAGGCTAAGCCAGACGGACCAATATTCTTTTGCGCTCCCGCATATATGATCCCAAATTTACTTACATCTAAGGGCTTAGATAAAATGTTAGAAGACATGTCTGCCACAACAGGCAAGTCACCACATTCTGGAATTTGGTTTAGCTCAATGCCATCTACGGTTTCGTTGGCACAATAATGGAAATAGGCGCTCTTAGGATCAAGCATATTAGGAGTAATGCTAGGCAGCCCCTTTAAGCCATTTATGTTTTGTTGTTTAGCTACAATATTTGGCTTTAGGTATTTTTCTGCTTCTTGTACTGCACTTTCTGACCATGCACCCGACACCATAAAGTCGGCACTTTTGCCTCTTTTGGCAAGATTCATTGGCACAGCTGAAAATTGCCCACGCCCGCCGCCCTGAGAAAACAAGACTTTATAGTTTTGGGGAATGCAAAGCAGCTGTCTAAAATCTTGCTCTGCAGTTTCTGCTAAATCAATATACTCTTTACTGCGATGGCTGATTTCCATGACTGAACTACCACAGCCGTTCCAGTCTATAAATTCAGCCTGAGCTTGTTGCATAACTTCTTGTGGCAACATAGCCGGTCCAGCACAAAAGTTGTAGATTTTTTTCATTGTTTGTCTCAAAAAAAAACGAGTGGCATTAGCCACTCGTTTGTTATTGCTAATTTATAGCTATTAATACCTATAAATTTGTTATTTTCCATACCTTTCAATATAAAAAATAACTCTCACTTATTCGTCTTGGTTTGACGCTGCATCTGTATCGCTCGCTTCAACAACAGTTGAGTCGCTTGATTCAACTTCTGAGCCTTCTGCAAGGTCAGTTTCAAGCTCTTCAATTTCGTCAATGCGTTGCAAACCTACAACATGCTCACCCTCAATAGTGCGAATTAATCTTACACCTTGAGTGTTACGTCCAACTGTAGAGACTTCATCTACACGGGTACGTACTAAGGTGCCTTGGTCACTGATAAGCATTATTTCATCGCTCTCATTAACCTGTACCGCCCCTACTACTTTACCATTACGCTCTGAAACTTTGATCGACACTACACCTTGTGTAGCACGACTCTTAGCCGGATAGTCAGCAATAGGTGTACGCTTACCAAAACCGTTTTCAGTGGCGGTTAAGATGGCGCCGTCACCACGTGGCACAATGAGAGAAATGACCTTTTGGCCTTCTTGCATACGAATACCACGTACACCTGTAGCCGTTCGACCCATTGGGCGTAATGCTAATAACTCTTCACCGGTTTCAGGATCAAGTTTCACATTGCCTGTTTCTGAATCTCGTTGTTTTTCGTTAAAACGTACAACTTTACCTGCATCTGAGAACAACATAATGTCGTCATCACCATGGGTAATATCTACCCCGATAAGCTCATCACCTTCGTTTAAGTTCACCGCAATGATGCCGTTTGCTCTAGGGCGCGAATAAGAGGTTAAAGCAGTTTTCTTCACTGTTCCGTTAGCGGTTGCCATTAACACAAACTTACCTTCTTCAAATTCTTGAATAGGCAAAATTGCAGTAATACGTTCACCGTCTTCTAGAGGAAGAATGTTAACAATAGGACGACCACGGGCATTACGACTGGCCAGCGGTAATTGATAAACTTTTAACCAATATAAACGACCACGAGTAGAGAAACACAAAATGTGATCATGGGTATTTGCTACCAACAGCTTTTCGATGAAATCTTCATCTTTCATCTTAGTTGCTGATTTACCTCGACCACCGCGACGTTGCGCTTCGTAGTCGTTTAGTTTTTGATATTTTACATAACCTTCGCGCGACAAAGTTACCACTACATCTTCACGTTCAATCAGATCTTCAATATCTATATCGTGTGAAGCAGCGGTGATTTCTGTGCGTCTTTCGTCGCCAAACTCATCACGTACTTTTTCGAGTTCTTCGCGAATCACTTCCATTAAACGTTCTGGGCTAGCCAAAATGTGCAATAACTCAGCGATGAATTCTAGCAGTTCACGATATTCAGATAAAATCTTGTCGTGTTCTAATCCAGTTAACTTGTTTAAGCGAAGGTCTAGAATGGCTTGGGCTTGTTGCTCTGTTAAATAATATAACCCATCGCGGATACCGTATTGTGGCTCTAACCAATCTGGTCTTGCAGCATTGTCTCCTGCACGCTCTAGCATTTCAGCTACATCACCTAATGACCACCCTTGAGCAGTTAAAGATATCTTAGCGTCAGCTGGGCTTTTTGATGCTTTGATCAAAGCAATAATAGGATCAATATTAACTAAGGCTATGGCTAAGCCTTCTAAAATATGTGCTCGTTCACGGGCCTTTTTAAGCTCATAAACGGTACGTCTGGTAACCACTTCGCGTCTGTGTAATACAAAGGCTTTTAAGATATCCATTAGGTTGAATATCTTAGGTTGGGTTTTATCTAGCGCTACCATGTTAATACCAAACACAGTTTGCATTTGTGTTTGCGCATATAAATGGTTTAACAAGACTTCGGCAGACTCGTTACGCTTCACTTCTACAACAATACGCATACCGTCTTTATCAGACTCGTCACGTAGTGCAGAAATACCTTCTATTTTTTTCTCTTTAACCAATTCGGCAATTTTTTCAATTAAGCGCGCTTTGTTCACTTGATAAGGAATTTCGTGAACTATTATGGTTTCTTTTCCGCTATCTTCAGTTTCGATTTCGGCCCGTGCTCGCATATAAATTTTGCCACGGCCTGTACGGTAAGCTTCTTCTATACCTTTTCTACCACTAATAATGGCGGCGGTAGGGAAATCTGGACCAGGAATATGTTCGATAAGCTCTTCAATGGTCAAGTCAGGATTGTCAATTAAGGCAATACAACCATTGATGACTTCAGTTAGGTTGTGTGGCGGAATATTGGTCGCCATACCAACTGCAATACCAGATGAGCCATTTACCAATAAGTTAGGTACTTTAGTTGGCAACACTTCTGGAATAAATTCGGTTTCATCGTAGTTTGGCACAAAGTTAACGGTTTCTTTTTCAAGATCGGCTAACAATTCGTGGGCAATTTTTGCCATACGAATTTCGGTATAACGCATAGCTGCCGCAGAATCGCCATCAACCGAACCAAAGTTACCTTGGCCGTCTACTAGCATATATCGCAAAGAAAAAGGCTGAGCCATACGAACAATAGTGTCGTATACCGCTGAATCACCGTGCGGGTGATATTTACCTATTACGTCACCTACCACACGGGCAGATTTTTTATAGGGTTTATTAAAATCGTTTTTTAGTTCGTTCATGGCGAACAAAACACGGCGGTGAACCGGCTTTAAGCCATCTCGTACATCAGGCAGCGCCCTGCCAACAATCACACTCATCGCATAATCGAGATAAGAGTTTTTTAGTTCTTCTTCTATATTAATGGGAAGAATTTCTTGGGCGTGATCAGTCATATACAGCCTTGTCCCTAGTCGTTATTATTAGAATCTGGTTAAGCAAAACCCGTTTGGTTAATTTTAAGCTAGGACTTAAAATTAGGCTTAGGGTTGTACCCAAATTTACATTGGTTTTCAACCGCTCGATTCTATCACCTACAAATAAAAATAAATAGCTTGAAGTCGCTCATATAGTAGCCAATTAAACCAAGAGGCTATATATCTGCGATTTTAATTGCACTTAATGTAGATTAAGATGGCAAAATATTGTGAGATACAAAAGCCAAATACATGACTCAAACTCAAAATGTTGATCTTGACGAGATCCAAAAATTTTCTGACCTCGCGTCTAGGTGGTGGGATTTAGCCGGTGAATTTAAACCTCTTCACCAAATCAACCCGCTTCGTACCGACTATATTCAACAACATAGTGGTGGTTTAGCCGGTAAACAGGTATTAGACGTAGGTTGTGGAGGCGGTATATTAGTCGAAAGCATGGCTCGTCATGGTGCACAAGTAACAGGCATAGATATGGGTGAAGCGCCGCTAGAAGTAGCAAAATTGCATGGTTTAGAGTCGGGCTTATCGGTTGACTACCAACAAACTACAGCAGAGCAGTTTGCTAGCCAACATCCACAACAGTACGATGTGGTAACTTGTTTAGAAATGTTAGAACATGTCCCCGCCCCTGCCTCAGTGGTGCAAGCCTGCAATCAATTAGTCAAACCAGGGGGGCATGTATTTTTTTCTACTTTAAATAGAAATATCAAATCTTATTTAATGGCTATAGTTGGTGCCGAGTATATTTTAGGTTTAGTGCCTAAAGGTACCCATCAGCACGATAAGTTTATTAAACCTTCTGAATTAATTGGATGGATAGACAACACAGATTTACATGTACAAAGAATGATAGGTTTACACCTTAACCCCCTCACTCAAGAGTATTATTTGTCTCAACAAAATGTAGATGTGAACTACATTATTCATTGCACTAAAATTAAAGACTAGATTTTAGCTCAATCTGTTTAAACTAAGCGTCTATTAGTCAGCATAGGCGCTGTCCATTCCAGACTTTCCCACTGCTAAATAGCTTTTTGGTCTTGTGTCAAAATTATCAGTTAAACACGACATATAGTGTGCCTGTGCAAAAAACACCCCTATATATCGATAAATTTGCAAAGATATTTTTTTATGATTAAAAAAATATAATGAAAAAATAAAGCAATTTTTTGCTTGCATTCCCAATAAACGAAACTCAAAAGGCGGTGTTAGGTGAGTCAACACTAACCTAAAATTAACTGGTTAAAAAGCCAGCATAAAACCACCATATCTTGGGTTGCATTGAAGTTAAAACCTCACTATCTTGTGTTCTGTTAACTTATCAAAACCAAAGGCTAATTCTCAGCCAAAATCAGCAGTAAATAGGTTAACTAACAAGTTTAGCTTAGGGGTAAGCGTATCCACAGATGCATTTTTGCAATGGAAAAACGTCATCTTACAAATTAAAACAAAAGAATAATGGCAATCTATAATGAATAATGAGTTATACGTCACAAAGCGCACGGGTGAACGCGAATTAATTGATCTAGATAAAATACATAAGGTCATTGAGTGGGCGGCTAAGGGATTAAATAATGTCTCTGTTTCACAAGTCGAAATCAAAGCACATATCCAGTTTTATGATGGTATAAAAACCGCAGATATTCATGAAACCCTGATCCGCTCAGCAGCCGATCTTATTTCTACAGATTGCCCAGATTACCAATATTTAGCTGCACGTTTAGCCATATTCCATCTACGCAAAAAAGCTTACGGCCAGTTTGAGCCGCCCGAATTATTAAGCCATGTAAAAAACATGGTAGCCAAAGGTAAATACGACCAACATTTGCTTGAAGATTACAGCGAAGCTGAATTTGCCGAAATGAATGATTATATTGATCATTGGCGAGACATGGACTTTAGTTACGCTGCGGTAAAACAGCTAGAGGGCAAATACCTGGTTCAAAACCGAGTCACTGGTGAAATATATGAAAGCGCACAATTTTTATACATTTTAGTAGCGGCCTGTTTATTTGCTAACTATGAAAAAGACACGCGCATGGATTACATCAAGCGCTTTTATGATGCCACCTCTAAATTCAAAATTTCTTTACCAACACCAATAATGGCGGGGGTTAGAACCCCAACTAGGCAGTTTAGTTCTTGCGTATTAATTGAAACAGGCGATAGCTTAGATTCAATTAACGCTACCTCTAGCGCCATAGTTAAATATGTTAGCCAACGCGCTGGCATAGGCATAAATGCTGGACGCATTCGCGCTTTAGGCAGCCCAATTCGAGGTGGCGAGGCTTTCCATACAGGTTGTATTCCTTTTTATAAGCACTTTCAAACAGCGGTTAAAAGCTGTTCTCAAGGTGGGGTTCGTGGCGGTGCTGCAACCTTATTCTATCCACTGTGGCACTTAGAAGTTGAATCTTTGTTGGTGTTAAAAAATAACCGTGGGGTAGAAGAAAACCGGGTCCGTCATTTAGACTACGGTGTGCAATTTAATAAATTAATGTACGCCCGCTTAATCAAAGATCAGCACATCACCTTATTTAGTCCGTCTGACACCCCTGGTTTATATGACGCATTCTTTGCTGATCAAGACGAATTTGAACGTTTGTATACCCAATACGAACAAGACGACAGCATCCGTAAAAAGCAAATTAAAGCCATAGAATTATTTAGTTTATTTATGCAAGAGCGCGCCAGCACAGGCCGTATCTATCTGCAGAACGTAGACCACTGTAATACCCATAGCCCATTTAATCCTAAATTGGCCCCAGTACGTCAAAGTAACTTATGTTTAGAAATTGCCTTACCTACTAAGCCGTTAAACAATGTAAACGATGAAGAAGGCGAGATTGCATTATGTACCTTATCTGCCTTTAACCTTGGTGCGATTGAGTCGGTAGACGAATTTGCTGAATTATCTGACTTAGCAGTGCGAGCACTTGATAGCCTATTAGATTACCAAGATTACCCTGTTCCTGCTGCGTTAAACGCCACTATGGGTCGCCGTACTTTAGGTATAGGTGTAATAAACTTTGCTTATTACCTAGCTAAAAATGGGGTGAAATACTCAGATGGAAGTGCCAACGGCCTAGTTCACCGCACTTTCGAAGCCATGCAATATCATCTGATGCAAGCTTCTTGTAATTTAGCTAAAGAAAAAGGTGCTTGTCCTAAGTTTGACGAAACCACTTATTTCCAAGGGTTAATGCCAATAGACACCTATAAAAAAGACTTAGACAAAATTTGTGATGAGCCTTTGCATTGCGATTGGGATGCTTTACGCGCAGAAATTAAAAAGTATGGATTACGCAACAGTACTTTGTCTGCCTTAATGCCCTCAGAAACCTCTTCGCAAATCTCTAATGCCACTAACGGCATTGAGCCACCAAGAGGCCACATCAGTATTAAATCAAGCAAAGATGGCGTACTAAAACAAGTAGTGCCTGAGTACGAAAGGTTAAAAGACCAATACGAATTATTATGGGACTTACCCTCTAACGAAGGTTATTTGCAGTTAGCAGGAATTATGCAGAAGTTTGTTGATCAAACCATTTCAGCTAATACCAGTTACGACCCAAATAAATACGAAGGTGGCAAAGTGCCAATGAAGTTATTACTTCAAGACTTGTTAACTAGCTACAAATTAGGTGTGAAAACCTTGTATTACCATAACACTCGTGATGGTGCAGATGACTCAACTCAACAAGAACTAGCCGGTCAGAAATTTGTACCGCAAGAAGTCGTAGAAGTTGAAGATGACGATTGTGCTGGCGGAGCATGTAAAATATAACGTTGAACAGCTGCTTAGGCAGCTGTTTTGGTTTGAACTTTTAATGGCAAAATAACTAAATGAAATATACCACCTTTAATCAAGTGAATAACAACCCGCTCACTGAGCCTATGTTTTTTGGGAACCCAGTGAATGTGGCACGTTATGACCAACAAAAACATCAGATTTTTGAAAAGTTGATTGAAAAACAAATCAGTTTCTTTTGGCGCCCGGAAGAAGTCGATGTCAGTAAAGACAGGGTCGACTTTCAAAAATTAAGTGAGCCAGAAAAACATATTTTCATTTCTAATTTAAAGTATCAAACCCTACTAGACTCCATTCAAGGAAGAAGTCCGAACATTGCCCTTCTCCCTATTATTTCTATTCCTGAGCTAGAAACTTGGGTGGAAACTTGGTCATTTTTCGAAACCATTCACTCGCGCTCTTATACCCATATTTTGCGTAATTTGTTTGGTGATCCCAGCAGTATTTTTAATGATATTGTTGAAAATGAAGAAATAAAAAAACGCGCGGCAGATATCAGCCAATACTATGATGACTTGATCTTTGCTACTCAGCTTTGGCAAACCCTTGGCGAAGGCACCCATGTGGTAAACGGCGAAAGTCATACTATTACCATGCGTGAATTGAAGAAAAAATTATACCTGTGCATGAACTCAGTTAACGCCTTAGAAGCCATACGCTTTTATGTATCTTTTGCTTGTACCTTTGCTTTTGCCGAACGCGAATTGATGGAAGGTAATTCTAAAATCATTCGTTTAATTGCCCGTGACGAAAACCTGCATTTAACCTCTACCCAACATGTATTAAACCTGTGGGCTAAAGGTAAAGACGATCCAGAAATGGCTGAGATTGCTGAAGAATGTAAAGAAGAAGCCACTCAAATATTTCTTAATGCTGTAGAGCAAGAAAAACAATGGGCGGCCTATTTATTTCAACAAGGTTCAATGATTGGGCTAAACAAAGAAATATTATGCCAATATGTAGAATTTATTGCTAACCACCGTATGTCAGCTATTGGTTTAGGCCAACCCTTTGACGTAAAAAGTAACCCTTTGCCTTGGATGAACAACTATTTAAGTTCTGACAATGTGCAGGTTGCCCCACAAGAGTCTGAAATTAGTTCTTATTTAGTCGGTCAAATCGACTCAGAAGTAAACGCCGATGACTTTGGTGACTTTGACTTATAATTCACATGAGTAATGTAAAAAACAGTATTTTGGTCAAAATAATTGATCAAAATACTGTTACTCACACGCCCAATCAAAGCCTATTAGAAACCCTCGAACAGCATAATGTTGAAATTCAATATCATTGCCGCGAAGGTTATTGCGGGGCCTGCAGAAGTACACTTATTAGCGGTGAAGTCACCTATACCACAGATCCCCTAGCCTTTATTGATGACGACGAAATATTACCTTGTTGCTGTGTGCCAAACCAAGATATAGAAATCAAACTGGCTTAAACCTTTCTACTTTTAAATTTATCCCATAAAAAAACGGCGACATCTAAAGATGCCGCCGCTTTTCATTAATTCTACTTTAACTAACTACAGTTAGCTGCGTTTTATCTAACAGGTAAGGTTAAACCTTTGAACATTTTTTCGACTTCGTCGTTATTCTTTAACATCATCGCCTGCTCAACCACAGACTTAGTTAAATGTGGGGCAAAACGTTCGATAAACTCATACATATAGCTACGTAAGAACGAACCTTTTCTGAATCCAATTTTAGTGGTGCTGTATTCAAATAAGTGACTTGCATCGATTTTCACTAGGTCACCGTCAAGCTTTTCATCTATCGCCATTGACGCTATTACCCCTACCCCAACACCTAACCTCACATAAGTTTTAATAACATCAGCGTCGGTTGCGGTAAACACTATTTTAGGCTCAATGCCAGCACTACTAAAGGCTTGATCTAATGAAGAGCGCCCAGTAAAACCAAACACATAAGTAACCAAGTTATAGTTGGCTAAGTCTTCAATGGTAATAGTGGCTTTTTTAGCTAATGGGTGATCGCGATTAACAATAATACTGCGATTCCAATGGTAACAAGGCAACATCACCAAATCGTTATATAAGTGCAAAGACTCAGTGGCAATAGCAAAATCAGCTTCACCTTTAGCAGCTAAATCACTTATTTGTGACGGAGTACCTTGATGCATATGCAAAGAAACTTTTGCGTACTTATTCATAAAGCCCTTAATCACATCTGGCAGAGCATAACGAGCTTGAGTATGAGTAGTGGCGATATTTAATTTGCCTTGATCTGGCAAGGTGTGTTCGCGAGAGACAGCTTTAATACTTTCAACTTTAGCTAATATTTCTCGTGAAATATTAATCACATCTTGGCCTGCTTCAGTCACATGAGTTAAATGTTTTCCACTGCGGCCAAAGATTTGTACGCCTAATTCATCTTCTAACATGCGCACTTGTTTACTGATACCTGGCTGTGAGGTATACAAACTTTCAGCCGTCGCCGATACGTTTAAGTTGTTATTTAATACTTCAACAATATAGCGAAGTTGTTGTAATTTCATGCCTGAACCCTGCCATTAATCAATAAAAATCAAGTTGATACATTTGTTATATAACTTTATAGATAAAAATTCCATTTGTTTTTGCAAAAAAGTTCTAAATATCTTAATGCTCTTGAAAATTAAAGAAAAAATCCCTTCTCCACTTTTCACCTAGGTTTGTTAATATGCCAGCATATCTTAATGCTTTTAATCATCTTACTTTTTAGCTTTAGAGCATAAATAAGGAGCCAATTGTGCCAAAGGAGCAAGAATTAATCGACTTTTCAACTGTATTAGGTTCAGCCGTACACGATATGAAAAACTCGCTTTGTTTGCTGATGCAGTCAATTGAAAACCTTGGCGCAAGCTTGGCAGACCCCAGCGCAATTACAAAAGAGCACTTAGCTTCAGCCCATTACGAAGCTTCCAGATTAAATACAGGTCTTGTTCAATTGCTGTCTTTGTACCGCGCAGGATTAAATAATTTGCCATTAAACATTGATGAACACGCGTTAGAAGATGTAGTAGAAGAATTAGTAGATAGCAACGCAAACTACTTAAATCATAAAAATATGAGTTTAGAAGTTAAGCAATCGGCCGATTTAATATGGTATCTAGATGCAGACTTAATTGGCATTCTACTAAATGACGTGTTGATTAATGCCTTACGTTATAGCCAAAAGAAAATCATATTGAGTGTTTATACAGAAAACGAAAACCTAGTGATTAAAGTAGAAGACGATGGACCAGGCTACCCACAAAGCATGTTAGAGGCCAATGAACTAAACATGCAACATTTAGATATTGGTCACGGTAGAACAGGTTTAGGTTTATTTTTTGCACGATTAATAGCCCAAGCACATACAGTGGGTAAACAAACAGGCAGTATCGCTCTAGAAAACGGCGGAAGTTTAGGTGGAAGCGTATTTACCTTAACGTTACCCTAACCCATTATTGAACTAGGTGTAACGGCCCAACTATTTAAATTACAGCAATAAAAAGGGTGTATGGCTCAATGAGTGGAATGAATTAAAGGTTATGATATTTACTGTAATAATAGTGTTGATTGTCGCTTTAGTGCTTATAGGCATTATAGTGAATGCTATTCAGCAACATAAAAATAAAATAGAAGCCGAACGCCGTGCTGCCCTGTCTAAACACAAAAGCATCATAGAAAACACCGAAAATGCGTTAGTAGCTGCCGAACAACTGCCTATTTCGCAAAGACTGATATATATCATGCACCGCAGAATTTTAGCCGCGTTAAAAGCCGCCCAACGCCTCGGAGACGGCACCACAGGAGCCAAAGAACGCATTAAAAGTGTTGAGAATGGATTAAGCAACATTGACCTAAAACAACCTCCTCCAACAGATGAACAATTCAGACTGCCTAGTAACGATAAACAAGTAATACAGTTTATACGTGGGATCAAAACCTTAAGAGCTTTATTACGCGCCGAGTTTAAAAAAGGCCACATTGATAGCCGAGTGTTTGTGGCAGAAGACAAGTTACTCGAAAGACTACAACTTCGAGCAAACGTTGACACCTTAATTAAACGCGGTGATGTAGCCTTAAAAAGCAATCAATTTGGCTCAGCTCGTCAATGTTTAGAAAAAGCGATAAGTGCACTTTCTAGCCAGCCCAACCCAGATGATTTTATTATGGCAAAACAAGCTAAATTAGAAGCCAAGCTGTTAGATATAGAAAAGAATCTACGTAATGCAAACAAACAAGACGTGGCTAAAAGAGAAGCCTCTGAACGCGATGAACTTGACGAGTTGTTTTCTGAAAAGAAAAAATGGTAATTGCAAAAGCAAGTATCGGGTTTCATTTTTCCAAAGCAGCGGTTTAGGCTTTTATAGTAATTTCTGGCTGACTTAGATGTGAAGATCGCATTTACTGAGAAAGCGGTCGTTGCACTTGGCTTAAATTTAAAAGCACGCTTCGCGCAATCATCCCTGATTGTTTATGTCTCGAATCCCTTCGAGCCAGTTACTTTTTCTTCAACAGCAAAGAAT
>NZ_JBRKBA010000004.1:0-387172 GCF_052983255.1 Paraglaciecola aestuariivivens
TTATTCTTTGCTGTTGAAGAAAAAGTAACTGGCTCGAAGGGATTCGAGACATAAACAATCAGGGATGATTGCGCGAAGCGTGCTTTTAAATTTAAGCCAAGTGCAACGACCGCTTTCTCAGTAGAGCAGATGAAGCAATTAATCTATACGATAAGCAGGGGTGTCGATTTGAACTATATTTAGGCCATGCATACAAACCCAGCCTTGATAACTGTCTTCGCCATTTCCAGAAAACTCAAAAGCAAATTCACTTTTCAGATCTAGTTTACCTTTTACGCTACCTAGGCGGGTTTTTATCCTTGCTACACTAATAAGTTGTAGTTGTTGACGTTCACAATACTGCTCAAGTTGTACTTTTATTGACTCTGAAATAGCCCGAAAGCGCCAAAAGGTTGCAGCTAAAATAAAAATACCTATCAGCAATATCAAATCATATAAGTTCATGGGGCTTTTTGTCCAAATAGTTGCCCAATGGCTTGGGTTAATTGTGGGCTTTTGTCGGGCCACCTTAACATGCCCAACATAGTTTCACGTAGTGAAGGAATTTGTACTAAATCTGAAAATAAACCAGAAAACAGCCCAAACTCTTGTTTGGCCAATAGATCTAGATAGCTAACTAAAAAGGTCTTATCTAACAAATACTGCCAGTGTCTTGCCGCGATTAGCATAACTAATGGCTCTTGAAACTGCGTTTGGTTGGCGTTTTCTAGTAGGGTATGCAATAAGTTTTTTACCTCTGTTTTGGCCTGACTTTGACATAAGGCTCGAAGAACGGCTTGCATTATTTGTGGATCATTTGGCGTTGTTTGATACCAGTTAATTAGCACTAGACTTAATGGTTCATCAACTTGATGATTTTCGAGTGCTGAGCAAATGGCTTCTTGTACTTGAGGGGCTAAATGCAAAAACTGTTGCATGAGTTGCTGTTTAAGCTTGGCTTGAGTGTTGTCTGTTGTCTCAGTTATAAGGGCACAGAAATCAGCTATGCCTTGCATGGGCACTAAGCGCCAATCCTGCATAGTAGGCGTACAAATATACTGTTTTGCTAAGTCTAAATGTTCAGATAGCGGGGTGGCTAATGTGGTTCGACAAATACTGTTGAAGCTGGCCAATTGTTGTTGAGAGGGCACAAAAGTAAAAGGGTTTTCTGGTAATTGATTATTAGGGTTATCTTGTTTATCTAAACTTTTCCCTAATGCTTCAACCACTATATGCAAAAACTGTTGCCTACCCGCATTCATTACTAAGCCTTGCTCATCAAGGGGCAATTTTACAAACCAAATATATAACTCTTTGCTGAGTTGTTTGTTAAAAAATAAAATGCCAAACCAAGCGTGTTGTTGACGAGGGAAAGGTGCGGCTTGACTGCCATTTTCAATGTCTAAAAAAGTTTGGCTGCTTAACGGCCTAATGCCGCGAGCCATGTCAAAGACACGGTAGTCGGTGCCAGCTTGAAGTAAAAATTCACTGATAGTATTGATCTGACTCATGATATTCTTATGGGCAATTGGAAAATAATTAAACTGAACATCGAGCTAATACTCGATTCGCTTAAGGTTTAATCTGTTAATCGGTCGATCATGCCACGTAGTTACAAAGAAGTCGAAATTCTACTTATAAATTTAGAGCAAGCAATGTGTGAGGTTAATTTGTGGTCTAGTTCAGCACCTGCAAAAAGTGCCTTAACCAGCACGGTGCCTTTTGCTTACGATAAAATGCCGTTTGAACAATGGTTGCAGTTTATTTTTATTCCTAAAATGCGCGGGTTAATTCAAAACCAACAGGCGCTACCTACACAATTAGCACTTTCACCTATGGCTGAGCTGCAATGGGGAGAAAATCATTGTGTAAAGGTGAAGCGCATTATTAGCCAAATAGATTTAATTTTTACAGATAATTAATATGACCCTAGAGATTATTTATCAAGATCCTTACTTAGTGGCCATTAACAAACCTTCTGGTTTATTAGTGCACAGAAGTATGATTGATAAGCATGAAACTCAATTTGCGATGCAAATGTTAAGAGATCAAATTGGCCAACATGTTTTTCCTGTACACCGTTTAGATAGACCAACATCTGGCGTATTGGTGTTTGCCCTTTCAGCTGAGATTGCCAGGCTCTTAGGCACACAATTTGAAACACAAAGCATTGAAAAAACCTATTTGGCCATAGTCAGAGGGCATGTAAAAAGCGCAGGGCAAATTGATCATCCTTTGAAAGAAAAGCTCGACAAAATAGCCGACAAACAAGCTAAACAAGATAAACCCGCGCAAGAGGCTCAAACTTTTTATAGCCCACTGGCACAATTTGAATTGCCTTTTGCAGTGAGCCGTTATCCTAGCGCTCGATATTCGGTGGTTAAGTTAACGCCTAAAACCGGACGAAAGCACCAATTGAGAAGGCATATGGGCCATATAAACCATCCTATAGTGGGTGATACTACCCATGGTGATGGCAAGCATAATAGTTTTGTTCGTCAGCAATTCAACTTCAACCAATTGGGGTTAACCTGCAAATCTATGTGTTTGACTCACCCAATTACTCAAATCCCTTTAACGTTAAAAGCCGAGCTCGACAAAAACATCAAATTATTGCTAGAAAAATGGCACACTAGCCCCAATCAATTAGCACAGTGGAACCAGCTGTAGCATTAAAATATTTAATTTAGGAAGTTAATATGAGTAAAGTGGGCATTTTTGTGGGGTCGGTATATGGCAACGCACAACAAGTGGCAGAAGACGTCAAAGCCTTGCTAGATGAACAAAAGGTGCAAAGTGAGGTGTACACCGATCCTAGTATTGATGATTTTAAGCAAGCAGCTGCGATCTTAGTGATTAGCTCAACCACAGGTCAGGGTGACATTCCCCCAAATTTAGAGTTTTTTATTCATGACTTACGTGAACAATTTCCTCTGATGGCGCAAAAGCCATTTGCCGTTGCGGCTTTAGGTGACAGTAGTTATGGCGACACTTATTGTGGTGCAGGAAAACAAATATTTGATTTGTTGAGCGAACTACAAGGTCAAGCAATAACAGATGTACTTTTAGTTGATGCGTGTGAAACCTTAGAGCCAGAAGTTGAAGTCTTAGCTTGGGTAAAACAATGGTTGCCTAAACTTGCAGAAATAAACTCTTAATAAGGTTTTTCAGGCATAAAAAAAGCGCCTAAGGCGCTTTTTTAAATTCTCTGACAAATTAACCTAAAGCTTTAATTTGTGCAGCAAGGCGACTCTTATGACGAGCAGCTTTGTTTTTATGGATTAAGCCTTTAGTTGCCATGCGGTCAAGTAAAGGTGTTGCTGCAGTGTATGCAGCTTGAGCAGCTTCTTTATCACCAGAGGCGATTGCAGAAAGTACTTTTTTCAAAGATGTACGTGTCATAGAGCGACGGCTAGCGTTATGTTGACGACGCTTTTCCGCTTGTATAGCACGTTTCTTAGCAGACTTGATGTTAGCCAAGTTGGAACTCCCAAAAAATTCTAGTCAAAATTCAAGGGTGCGGATTATGCGGATGAAGTGACTCTATGTCAATTGATTTTGCGGATTTTATAGCCAAAAGTACGATTCTTTTTGTATTTACTAGAGATTCTTTAACAGTGTTTTGCCTAGCAAGTGTTATTCGGCAGTATATTAACCCAAGTAGACTCGAATAAATGGACTCTTAGCGTAAATTTCGCGCATAATAACCCTTTTGTTGTTAGGGAAGCAGTGGGTGTCAGCGAAGTTATTTAAATCAGGCATGATTGTCAGCGCCATGACCTTTATCTCTCGAATTTTAGGTTTAGTGCGAGATGCAGTGATTGCCAACCTCATGGGCGCAGGTGCCAACGCTGACGTATTCTTATTTGCTAACAAAATCCCCAACTTTTTGCGCCGCCTTTTTGCCGAAGGGGCTTTTGCTCAAGCCTTTATTCCTGTCTTAGCTGATGTCAATCACAATCAAGATGAACAACAACTTAAACGCTTTATCGCTAAGGTCAGTGGCACCTTAGGTATGATAGTTACAGTAGTGACTATTATAGGAGTGATTGGTTCACCCATTTTAGCCGCGCTTTTTGGTATGGGCTGGTTTATTGACTATGTTAATGATGGGCCTGCTGGCGCTAAGTTTGAACTGGCGTCCTTGATGTTAAAAATCACCTTTCCATATTTATTATTTGTGTCTTTAACCGGGTTAGCTGGGGCGATATTAAATACCCTAAATAAATTTGCGGTGGCGGCCTTTACCCCAGTTTTGCTGAATGTGGCCATTATTAGCTGTGCGATTTATCTGGCGCCACAATTTGCAGAGCCTGCTTTTGCTTTAGCTTGGGGGGTGTTTTTAGGTGGTTTATGTCAATTGCTCTTTCTGTTGCCATTTTTATACCGGGCGGGCTTGTTAGTTAAACCTCAGTGGGGATGGTCAGATCCCGAAATAGTACGGGTTCGAACCTTAATTATTCCTGCTCTTTTTGGGGTGTCTGTAGGGCAACTGAATCTGTTGTTTGATACCGTTATTGCTAGTTTCTTAGGTACTGGGGCAATTTCCTGGCTGTATTATTCAGATCGCTTATTGGAGTTTCCTTTAGGTTTGTTTGGCATTGCCATTGCCACAGTGATTTTACCCACTTTGTCTAAAAACCATGTGTCGCAAAATGCTCAGGCATTTAGTGAGAATATTGATTGGGCAGTTAAAATGGTTTGTGTGTTGGGTATTCCTGCAGCGACTGGCTTGTTTATGTTGGCTGAACCTATGCTTCTGACTATTTTTCAAAGAGGTGAGTTTCGCCCAGAGGATGCAACTTTTGCTTCGCATAGCTTAATGGCTTATTCCTTTGGTTTGTTAAGTTTTATGTTGGTCAAAGTCTTGGCTCCCGGGTTTTATTCAAGACAAGATACCAAAACGCCAGTGAAGTTTGGTATATGGTGTATGGGCGCCAATATGTTATTTAACCTGATCTTGGTTTTTCCTTTTGACTATGTAGGCTTAGCCATGGCAACGTCTTTATCGGCCTTGATGAATGCCGTTTTGTTATATGTCGGATTATATAGAAGGGGTGTTTATCAGGCTTCTAAACAAACTTTAGTCTTAGTCACTAAAATTTTACTTGCCAGTGGGTTAATGGCAGCCACCATTTATTATTTCAATCCCAGTACTCAGCATTGGGTTAGCTACGGTTTATTTGAAAAAATCCAGCAGTTAACTCAACTTATCTTTATGGGGGCTGGGGTATTAGCGGTGAGCTTATTGGTCTTTGGGGTAAGAATTTCGACTTTCTCTGCGACTGTGTTGCAGAATAAATAAAAATTAATAGTATGAATGTGGGAAATTTACCCAATGTTCATGTATACCGCTTTCAATCATTCTAGAGTCAGTTATAATCCGCGCCTTTAAATGATTTTTAGTGGGCCAATGGCTTTTGGCAAGAGGTAAAAAGAGAACGTAGTGGAATTAATTCGTGGCCTACATAATATTCGAGAAAAACACCAAGGCTGTGTATTAACCATTGGTAAATTTGATGGCGTGCATCTAGGGCATCAAGCAGTGTTGACTCAAGTAGTCGAAAAAGCCAAAGCCTTGAATTTACCGTCCACTGTCATGGTATTTGAGCCTCAGCCCGAAGAATTGTTTACCCCAGAGCGGGCACCAGCACGATTAAGTTTATTACGCGATAAATACACCCAACTCAAAGCTTTGGGCATAGATAGGTTGTTGTGTGTAAAGTTTGACCGCCATTTTGCGAATTATAGTGCGACAGATTTTGTGGAAGGATTGTTAGTTAACAAGCTGGGCATTAAATATTTAGTAGTAGGTGATGATTTCAGATTTGGCAAAGGCCGAGTAGGGGATTTTGATACTTTAGTGGCTGAAGGAAAAAAGTGCCATTTTGACGTGGTCAGTACCCAAAGTTTTCGCCTAGCCAAATGCCGCATTAGCTCTACTGCGATTCGCCATGCGATTCGCCAAAATGATTTTGCGTTAGCAGAACAAATGTTGGGGCGGCCTTTTACTATTGCTGGCAAAGTGTTACATGGCGATAAGCGTGGACGAACCATAGGGTTTCCCACCGCCAATGTACTGTTAAAACGTTGCAAGGCGCCGGTAAATGGCGTGTTTGCGGTAAATGTAACAGTGAATAATCAAGTCTATGCTGGGGTGGCGAATATTGGCCATAGACCCACTGTAAATGGGCAGCGTTCGCAATTAGAAGTCCATCTGTTTGATTTTAGTGGCAACCTTTACGGACAATTTATTAGTGTGGCATTACTGAGCAAAATACGAGAAGAAATGAAGTTTGATTCTTTTGAATTGCTTCATAAACAAATTCAACTAGACGCCATCGAAGCGAAACGTCGCTTGGCTGTGTCTTGAAATTTTTACTGTAACCATTGACCAATTTGGATTTAACCAACAATGAGTGATTATAAACATACCCTAAACTTGCCTGAAACAGAGTTTCCAATGCGTGGCAATCTGGCTCAGCGCGAGCCCAAAATGCTAAAGCAATGGACTGATAAAAAACTCTATCAGCAAATTCGCGATGCCAAGCAAGGGCACAAACCTTTCATATTGCATGATGGCCCTCCTTATGCAAATGGCGATATTCACATTGGTCATGCGGTAAATAAAATTCTTAAAGACATTATTGTTAAAGCTAAAACTTTATCTGATTTTGATGCCCCTTACGTACCTGGCTGGGATTGCCATGGTCTTCCTATCGAACTCATGGTAGAGAAAAAAGTCGGTAAGCCAGGTAAAAAAGTGACGGCGGCTGAATTTAGACAAAAATGCCGTGATTACGCAGAAAAACAAATTGCCGGGCAAAAAGCTGACTTTATTCGATTAGGTGTATTAGGTGAGTGGGATAAACCCTATAAAACCATGGACTTTGCTTCTGAGGCCAACATCATTCGTGAGTTAGGGCATATTGTTCGTTCTGGACACTTAGAAAAAGGATTTAAGCCAGTACATTGGTGTACCGATTGTGGCTCTGCCTTGGCAGAAGCAGAAGTAGAATATCAAGACAAAAATTCTCCTTCTATTGATGTGCGTTTTAAAGCAGTTGATACAAAGGCAATGGCCGAATGCTTTTCTGCAACCGTCAAGGGTGATGTGTCAGTGGCTATTTGGACCACCACACCTTGGACCTTGCCGGCTAACCGTGCGGTCACTATTCATCCAGAATTAGAATACAGTTTGGTTAAGGTCAACTCAGATGCAACTGAAGAGTCTTTAGTTATTGCAACTGACCTAGTAGACGAATGTATGCAGCGTTTTGGTTTTGAAAAATTCGAAACTTTAGGTGTGTGTAAAGGTCAAGATCTTGAAAATCATAAATTACAGCACGCATTTTATGATTTTTCTGTGCCGCTAATTTTAGGTGACCATGTTACCACTGAATCTGGTACCGGCTGCGTACATACCGCCCCAGGGCATGGTGTAGACGATTTTAATGTGGGCAAACAATATGGGCTTGAAGTTGCTAACCCAGTAGGGGCCAATGGGGTGTATTTAGAAGGCACGCCTTTATTTGCTGGAGAGCACGTATTTAAAGCTAACGACCATGTAATTGAAGTGTTAAAAGAGCATGGCGCGTTATTGCATCATCATATTTATAACCACAGTTACCCACATTGCTGGCGACATAAAACGCCTATTATCTTTCGTGCTACACCTCAGTGGTTTATTAGCATGGATAAAAATGGTTTACGTCAAGCGTCGATCAAAGAAATTCATAATACTCAATGGATCCCAGAGTGGGGTGAAAGCCGTATTGAAACTATGGTGGCGGGCCGACCTGATTGGTGTATTTCTCGTCAACGTACTTGGGGTGTGCCTATAGCGTTGTTTGTGCATAAAGACACAGGAGATTTACATCCTCGTACCGATGAGCTACTTGAACAAGTGGCACTATTAGTTGAGAAAAAAGGCATTCAAGCCTGGTGGGATGTGGATCCTGTTTCTTTGCTAGGTGATGATGCCGATACCTTTGTGAAAGTGCCAGACACTTTAGATGTATGGTTTGACTCAGGTGTAACTCATTACTTTGTGGTAGATAAACGTGACGATATTCCCGCTTCGGCAGATTTGTACTTAGAAGGTTCAGATCAGCACAGAGGGTGGTTTATGTCGTCTTTGATGACTTCGGTGGCCACTAAAGGCCATGCCCCATACAAGCAAGTGTTAACCCACGGATTTACTGTTGATGGTGATGGTAAAAAGATGTCTAAGTCATTAGGCAATACTATTGCGCCTCAGCAAGTAACAGGCAAGCTAGGTGCTGACATTTTACGATTATGGGTAGCTTCAACTGATTATCGCAGCGAAATTGCAGTGTCTGACGAAATCTTAAATCGTTCTGCCGATGCTTATCGCCGCATACGTAATACTGCGCGCTTTTTATTGGCTAACCTCAATGGCTTTGATCCAAGTACAGATTTAGTACCAGTAAACGACATGGTTGAGCTAGACAAGTGGGCAGTAGGCCGTGCTTATAGCATGCAACAAGATATTATTGCTGCTTATGAAAAATACGACATGTTAGTGGTCACCCAAAAGCTTATGCAATTCTGCTCAATTGAGTTAGGCAGTTTTTATTTGGATATCATCAAAGATCGTCAATACACGGCTAAAGGTGATAGCCATGCTCGTCGTTCATGTCAAAGTGCGCTTTACCATATTATTGAAGCACTAGTACGCTGGATAGCCCCAATCACCAGCTTTACTGCGCAAGAGTTGTGGCAAGCCATGCCTTGGCAACAAGATGAGTTTGTCTTTACAGGTAAATGGTATGACGGCTTGCAAGAAGTCAACTTAGAAGGCGATTTTGATAATCAATTCTGGCTGCAAGTTTTAGCGGTTAAAAATGAAGTAAACCGCTGCATTGAGATGACCCGTAAAGAAGGAAAAATTAAAGGCTCTTTGCAAGCAGAAGTGACCTTGTATGTGAATAGCGAATTGCATGCTCTGTTAGCTAAGCTGGAAGATGAATTACGTTTTGTATTAATTACCTCTGCGGCAAAAGTGCTAGTTAACCAACAAGCTCCAGCAACAGCCATGGCAACTGAAGTTGAAGGCTTGTCGGTGTCGGTAAGTGTATCTGAAGCACAAAAATGCAGTCGTTGTTGGCATCATAGAGAAGATGTGGGCGCTAACGGATCGCACCCAGAGTTATGCCACCGTTGTGTAGATAACGTGGAAGGTGAGGGCGAAAAACGCGCTTATGCCTAAGCTGTTTACGCAAACAGGCTGGCGCTTTTTATGGGTGTCAGCGTTAGTTTTGATCCTTGATCAATACACTAAAGGCTTAGTGCTAGAACACATAGAGTTGTACCAAGCGATTCAAGTTTGGCCGTTTTTTAATTTAACTCATGTGTACAATTATGGCGCGGCCTTTAGCTTTTTACATGATGCTGGTGGGTGGCAACGTTGGTTTTTTACCTTAGTTGCCTTTGCAGTTAGCGGTTTAGTGCTGTGGTGGTTAAAACACACCCATAAGCCCCAACTTTTGTTACCTATTGCTTTTAGTTTGATTATAGGCGGCGCATTAGGCAACGCCTTAGACCGCCTAGTTCATGGTTACGTGATAGATTTTTTAGTCTTGTACTATCAAGACTGGTATTGGCCAGCATTTAACCTGGCCGACAGTGCGATTTGTGTCGGCGCGGTAATGTTAGTCATAGATATGTTTAAAAATAAAGAGGAACCCCATGCCTGAACAAGCAAACGGTATTATTAAACAAGGCAGTGAAGTGGTTTTACACTTTGATTTAAAGTTGGCAGATGGCTCAGCTGCAGATAGCACTAGAGTGAATAATAAGCCAGCTAAACTGGTGATTGGTGATGGTAGTCTAACGCTAAACTTTGAAGACTGTTTATTGGGGCTGGCAGCTGGGGATAAAAAGTCTTTTACCTTAGAAGCAGAAGATGCCTTTGGCATGCCTAATCCAGATAACTTGCATCATCTAGAACGTAGTAAATTTAGTGCCGATACCCCAGCCGAAGAAGGTATGATCATTGCCTTTACTCAGCCAGATGGTACAGAATTACCTGGGATCATTCGTGAAGTGACAGGGGATTCAGTGACAGTGGATTTTAATCACCCACTGGCTGGCCAAGTCATCACTTTTGACGTAGAAATATTGTCGGTAAACTAAGCCCTATTTTAAGGAAACCTTATGCAAATCCATTTAGCTAACCCTCGCGGTTTTTGCGCTGGTGTAGACCGAGCCATCACTATAGTTGAACGCGCATTAGAAATGTTTCCTGCGCCTATTTTTGTGCGTCATGAAGTGGTGCACAACAAGTTTGTAGTAGATGGTTTACGCAATCGTGGTGCTGTGTTTGTCGATGAATTATCTGAGGTACCAGACGATAGCCTAGTGATTTTTTCTGCTCATGGGGTATCACAAGAAGTGCGCAAAGAAGCCGACTCTCGTGGTTTAAAAGTATTTGACGCGACTTGCCCATTAGTGACTAAAGTTCATATGGAAGTGATGCGAGCCAGTAAAAGAGGCACTGAGTGTGTGTTAATAGGCCATTCAGGTCACCCCGAAGTAGAGGGCACAATGGGGCAATACGACAACCCTAATGGGGGTATTTATTTGGTGGAGTCGGTGGAAGATGTCGCCAGCTTACAAGTAAAAAATCCGCAGCATTTGTATTATTGCAGCCAAACAACTTTATCGGTTGATGATACGGCTGATGTTATTGATGCGTTAAGAGAAAAGTTTCCAGCCATTGAAGGGCCGCGCAAAGATGATATCTGTTATGCCACCCAAAATCGTCAAGATTCAGTTCGAGAATTAGCCGCCGATTGTGACTTATTATTGGTAGTTGGTGCGCAAAATAGCTCTAACTCTAATCGTTTACGCGAATTAGCGGAAAAAATTGGGGCCAAAGCCTACTTGATTGCCGATGCCAATTGCATTCAACAGGAGTGGTTAGAAGGTGTACAACACATTGGCGTGACAGCCGGTGCTTCAGCGCCAGAAGTCTTAGTACAAGGCGTAGTTTCACGACTTAAAGAGTGGGGTGCAACCACAGCGACTGAGCGAGCTGGACGCGAAGAGAACATAGAGTTTGCAGTGCCTAAAGAGTTAAGGGTTAAAAACCTTAGTTAACTTTTGTTGTGTAGCTTATCTAGCTTATCCCTCATATTAATGAAAGCAGGCCTTAGGCGACGATTGCATAGACTGGTTAATGCTTAAGGTTTTACATTGGCTATCTTCGAGCTGAGTGTTTTTAGCTGTGGCGATTATGGTGTAAGTAGTGGCCGATACATTTTCTACTTTAAAATTATAATACTGACTTTGTGGCATGCCTAGTTGCGTGCCCAAGGCATAGTGATGGTTTTCTATTCTGTAGGCTTCTTGTTGCACTTTTAATTGTAATAAGTGATTAATTCCTTCTCCCCGGCGGGCACTGATGATCTGTTGTTTAAAGGATGGAAATATCACTGCTGCTAAAATACCGATTATCACCAGCACTACTAATAATTCGACTAGTGTGATCCCTAAAAACATGTGATTGGGCTGCTGCTGTAGCTGTTTGTCGTCCTTGAAATGGCTTGGCATAAGTTTTCCTTTTATGCATTTTTATCAAATTACACTATATTTTACTCAAAGGATTTGAGTATAGGCTTATTTAAAATAAGTGCTAAGTAAGGATACATATCATGCCCAAGTATAGTGGCCTGACGTTATTAGAATTATTAATTACCTTTTCGGTATTATTGCTACTCGTCACCTTAGGTGCCCCTGCTTTAACCTCTGTTCAAAAAAATCTTCAATTACGTGGTGCCGCGCAAAATAGTTATTTTGCCTTTCAGCAAGCACGCTCTTCGGCTATTGCCAAAAATACCCCCATCACTGTGGCTATCCAGGCTGGTGAAAATTGGTGTGCAGCTATTAGCGATTCCGGTGAATGTGACTGCCGAGTTGTGAATCAATGCACCTTAGATGGCGCTGAGTATAAGATAGACCACTCAGACTATCGCTTTGTGCAGCTACACAAAGTGACCTTTGGAAAACAACAGATAGCAGTATTTGACGCCAATCGGGGGTTAGCCATAGGGCATGCAGGCTCAGTAATATTTTCAGATGGCGATAAACAATTAAAGTTAATTTTAAGCAATTTGGGGCGGGTAAGAATTTGCGCCATTGAAGAGCCTTTAGGTGGATACCCAAAATGTTAGTTTTGCGTACAAAAGTTAAGGGAAATAGCTTAGTTGAGATGATGATAGCTATGACTTTAGGTTTAGCCTCAATTACTGCAATGGCGTCTTTAGTGGGGCACGGCATAGGGCTAAATAGTAGCTTGCTGGCTAAATCTCGGCTAGATGAAGAAATTAATGCGGTTATGGCAGTGATGACAGATGATCTTAAACGAGCGGGATTTCATGGGTTAACTCAACCTATGCTCGACACGCCCAATCATTTTATTAACCCTTTTGCCTCAGTGTTGTCGGTCTCGGCTTATAGCAAAGAGTCGGCTAACAGCTGTATCACCTATGCCTATGATCAAAATCAAAACGGCCTATTAGATACTAAGGATAGCAACGAAAATTTTGGCTTTAGACTAAAAGATAAAGCTATTGAGATGCGATTGGCGGGTTGGTCTTGTGAAGAAAATGGTTGGCATGATCTGACAGATCCTAGTGTAATTAAAATTACAGAGTTGCAATTTGAACTTAAAAAGCACCAAGTCTTGCAACTGTCACACAGTCAAATTCAAATTAGCTTACATGCCCAATTGATAAAGTACCCTGAACTGTCAAAGCATGTTCAAGCCACAGTGTTGCTAGCCAATTATGACTAATCCAATCAGGTTAAATGCTTCTGGGCTAGGTCAACAAAGTGGAGCTGTAGTGCTACTCACAGTGGTTTTATTGCTTATTATGGTCACCTTAGTGACCTTATACACCGGAAAAATACAATCTTTTGAGCATCGCATTGCAATAAATGAACAAAACCAAAAATATGCGAATGTCGCAGCTAAATCTGGCTTAGCCACCAGTTTAGCTATATTAGCAACCAATAAAACTTGGCCAAGTAGCACTATCAAAGAAGATTTGCCTGATGCCAGTCACTATCTAGCTCAGGCTAACACTCAAACCTTAAAAGGTGGACGTAAACTCGTCAGTATTAAAGCAACTGGGCAGTCACCTGATGGATTAGCCACATCAGTTTTGCAAACACAAGCTGTGATTTATCCACTTTTATTTAACTTACCTGTCGCCCCTTTAATGGTCAAAGCTGGGCTAGCTCAGTATCAACAATTTGCAATAGGCTTTAATCCAAATGGTAGAGGAACGGCTTTGCCTTTGTCGATTTGGACAGATGCACCTATAGTGCTCACTTCCTTGCATTTTAGCTGTGACTTAAGCGACTTTTATTCACAAACTTGTCATATCAATCCTTATTCACAAGCGGGCGATAAACGCGACGACATAGCTGATGCCTCGGGCAGTTTTCCTAGCGATATTTTTAGCTATTTGTTTAATTTACCTACTAAGCATTGGCGTTATTTAAACCAATTGTCAGATCTTGAATTAGCTGAATGCAGTGCATTAGACATAGGCAGTAAAGGGCTGATTTGGGTTAATGGCGACTGCGAAATTTCTGGCAATACTCAAGTAGCCAGTGAAAACCAACCCATTATTTTAATTGTATTCGACGGCCAATTAACCTTGCAATCTAAGGCTTTGGTTTACGGCTTAGCCTTAGTGTTTAAACCCGCTAGCTCGACAAACACGCTGGATATTAGTATGCAATCTCAAGCCATGGTGCAAGGTGCAGTGGTGGCTAATTTTAAGTTAGGTGAGCATTCAGGCATGGTCAGAGTGGGGTATAACGCAGCCGTTGCAGCTGCTTTGCAACAAAACATCCATTTGTTGCGTGTGGCTAAAGTGCCTGGTAGTCATCACGACTTTTAATCTTATGCTTAATAAAAAAGGAAAGTTATGCATAAAGTGTTAGGTTTTACCTTAATAGAAGTTTTAGTTGCCTCTATGCTGATTATGCTAGGGGTAACGGGCTATGTAAGCTTACAAAGTGAATATGTGTTGGCTGACGACAAACTAAATTTACGTTCAAGAGCTTGGCAATTGGCTGAACAAAAACTGGATGATTTAACTTTGTTTACTCAGCTAAGTAAAGACTCAGGTGAGCTGGCCTATGCAAGCATTACCAATAATAGTGGTGGTACAATCCCCGCTGGTGAAAAGCTAGTGAGGTTGTCTAGCAAACAACATACTCAAGCCTATGTATTAAAATGGACAGTGATAGATTTATATTATGTTGACAGTAATTTTGATGGAGTAGCAGATAGCTGGATCCAAGTTGGTGACCCTCTATTTCCGAGCTCTCCTCCATTATTTGCTGATTTAAAGTCTGTGGCTATAACAGTTGACTGGCTTGATACACAAGGAAATAGCAAAAGTATTAGCTTAATGGGCCGACTTGCTCCCATGGCTATAAGTCAAAGTGCTCAAGTGACCCATCTATCAGCCAGTACCTTCGCCCAACCTTAAGTATGCTAACTTACTTCCAGCAAGCCGCGGGGCTTTTATTCATCGATTGATCGACTGTTAACGGAGTACAATCAGAGTCTTTGGTTTGGCTACCTTTAGCCGCAGCCTTTAGGGTATAAGTGGTTGCCGATGCATTTTCTACGCTAAAAGTGTAATAATCACTGGCAGGAAGGGTGAGTTGGGCTGTGGTAGCATAAGAGTCGTTTTCTAAGCGGAACGATTCTTGTTGCATTTGTAATTGTAAAAGCTGGGTAATGCCTTCGCCACGTCTTGCGTCAGTTACCTGACCTTGAAATGATGGGAAAGCCACGACAGCAATGATACCCACTATGGCAATAGCAATCATAAGTTCTATTAGGGTGAGCCCTTTTATACCTTGCATATTATTTTCATACCTCAATTGTTTTGTTTATCGACTATTATTGCCAACGTTGTAATCCGATTATAGGCAAATTTTTTTATGAAAAGGTATCAGTTTTGTTAACTAAGTACTTTCAGCAAGGCCTAACGTTACTTGAATTGCTGGTTACTATTGCAATTATCTCTATTGTTGTTGCTATTGGAGCACCCTCAATAATGCAAGTGCAAAAGTCACTACAATTAAAAGGGGCGGTGCAAACCAGTTACTTTGCATTTCAACAAGCTCGTTCAGAAGCCATAAGTGCAGGGGCCGATGTCACTGTATCTTTAACTTCAGGAACCAATTGGTGCATTGGAATAAGTGATAGCGGTGATTGTGATTGTAATCAAGTAAACGCTTGTACTATTAACGGAGTAGAGCAGATAGTTAAAGGCAGCGATTTTAATCAGGTTAGCATGCAAGATTTAAATTTTGGTGCTGATAGTATCGCCACCTTTGATGGCGTTTTAGGCTTTTCGGTAGGCAGTTTAGGCTCTACCGTTTTTACCGATGGTAGCAACGAAGTGAAATTAAACCTTAATAACATGGGCCGTGCGAGTATATGTGTGCAAGCTGGCTCTGTAGGTAATTATTCAGCATGTTAAATATTAAACCAAAGCGCAAGTTATCTTATCGGTACCAGTCAGGGGCATCACTGATTGAGCTTATGATTGCTATGGCGTTGGGCATTGCAGCTTTGTCTGCCATTGCGTCTTTGGTGGGTTATGGCATAGGCGTTAATGGCAAGTTATTGTCTAACTCGCGCCTTAATGAAGAAATTAATTCAATTGGTGCGCTTATTACTCGTGATATTAAGCGAGCCGGTTTCAACGCTGATACCATTAATATGGTTAGCAGCCCAGCAGACTTCCCCTCAGCTTTTAGAAATTCAGTGGTGGTTTCTGAACACCCAGATGAAGATGAAGACAGTTGTTTATTGTATGCATACGACCAAAATGCAAATGGGGTGTTAGATACAGTAGCAAATAATGAAAACTTCGGATTTCGCTTGCGCAATGGGACAGTGGAAATACGCACAAATGGCGCTACTTGCGCCAGTGAAACATGGCAAGCCCTCACCGATCCAAAGATAGTAACTATCACTGAACTCAGTTTTGATACCGAACTGGTGACTTTCAATAATATTGTTAGTACTCAAATCACCCTTGAACTAGAAGGAGAGTTGGTGGCCAACGATAACTTATCTCGTCTATTTACTAGCCGTTTTTTAGTGAGGAATTATGACTGATTTAAGCAACTTATCTTATGCAGCCTCAACTAAGCAGCAAAAAGGGGCCATGGTAATAGTGACTGTGGTATTACTCTTGGTGATGGTGAGTTTAGTGACCCTATACACAGGCAGAATTAAATCCTTTGAGCATAAAATAGCGCTAAACACCCAGAATCAAAATATGGCATTTCAGGCTGCAGAAGCGGGGTTAATGCACGCATTTGCAGTACTCAGCGAAAATACTAACTGGGATGGCAGTGCCATAAACCAAACCTTAAGCAATAACAGTAGTTTTGTGGCCACAGGTGTGCGTCAAGCCGTAGTGCGCGAATCCAACACTATGACCTTAGTGACCATCACGTCAACCGGAACCTCGGCAGATGGTCTGGCAACAGTGACTATGACAGAGCAAGGGATTAACTATTCAGTATTGGCTAATCCACCTGATGCTCCTCTTATTGTTGCGGGCGGATTAAACGTGTCGGGCAACTTTGAGGTGGTCGCCAACCCTAATGGTGGAGGCGTAGGAGTGCCTTTATCGATTTGGACTGATTTAGATGTAGATATGGATAACGGCAGCGGCACGACTTGTGGATTACAAGAATATACAGACGGTGATTGTAGTTCTTCGCCTTATTCTGAAAAGGGCTTTCAAGATTTAGATATAGTGGATAACGATGCAGATTTTCCCACTGATTTAATGGAATACCTTTTTAATGTGCCTGAGTCTGAGTGGAATACCTTACGCAATGATGCCGATTTAGTGCTGAATGATTGCTCAACCTTAGGTGGTGGTGAATTTGGTCTGATTTGGATAGATGGTGAATGTAGTTTAAATGCCGGTGATGTAGTGGGCAGTGCTACCGACCCGGTGATTTTAATAGTTACCGATGGCGACTTAACTATGAATGGTGGTGCAACTATTAATGGCATGGTGTTTTCGTTTAGAAAACCCACCACTGTTTTAGATTTTGAATTAAATATGATTGGGGGAGCCAGAGTAAATGGTGTGGTGGTCTCTAATCATCCTGTAGGTCACGCAAACGGTACATATAATGCCGTATATGATGCAGAAGTTTTAGCGATGCTAGAACAGCATGATGCATTTCAAAGGATAGCCCGTGTTCCTGGTAGTTGGAGAGATTTCTAAGAGGTGTTTATGAAAGGCTTTACTTTGATAGAGGTGCTAATTGCCTCGTTAATTATTATGCTGGGGGTGACAGGTTATGTCACTTTGCAAAGTCAATATGTACGTTCAGACGTTAAACTCAATTTGCGCAATGTGGCCATTCAGTTAGGCCAGGAAAAACTTGATGATTTACGCCAGTTTACCCAATTAGAAACCACAGCTGGTGCCCAGGCCTATAATGATATTGCCAACAATCAAGGGGGCGATATTGCCGCTGGTAATGTCGACATAGCCTTAACTGCCGATGATACCAATACTTATACCTTTAACCGAAGTTGGACAGTAAGCAATCAGTATTTTGTTGATACCGACGCCAATGGTACGCCAGATACTTGGGTTGAAGTAGGTGACCCAGGCTTTCCTGTTACTGTGCCAATTGTTGCCGGGCAAAAAGCAGTCAGTGTGACCATTAGCTGGACAGACAATGAAGGTGATGCTAAGTCTATGGTATTCGACGCAAATATTGCTCCTGTGCCCATGGGCAATAGTTATCAAGCCACCAACGAATCTGATAGCGCTAAAACTAGCCCCAATGTCAATTATACCCCGGGTCAAGCACCAGATGTCATTGCCTACGAATTAGGTAATGGCGAAAAAGTTGAAACCAGTAAGCCTGTGCCAGAAATCAATAACAGAGGCGACAACAACATTGTTCAATTTGAAACCATTAAATATATTGAGTTATCTGATGCCACCGAAAAGCTCGAACAAGAAGAATTTTTAAACGTCAATTGTAGTTGTACCTTAGCCGGCGTTGGCGATGGCTTAACTCCAGCTATGACTGTATTAGTAGACGGTAAACTAACTATCGAAAAAGGCCAAACGGTAACTAAAATGACTGGCGTTGTAGCCGATAGTCAACAACCCGATTTGTGTAATCAATGTTGTGCTAATCATCATGATACTACCACTATGGTGACCGAAGAAACCTATTACCGACTTGAAAACGGGGCAGCGCACAAACACTATGACAGACTAACCAATGGCACTTATGCCTTAGCCTCAAGTGTGGGGGATGATTATGATGAAATCTGTCGCTTTAAGCGTATTGATGGCTATTTTACTTTATACCCAGATTGGCAACTGTTAGATATTATTGAGTTTCCTTCCAACTATTTGTTTAGTGAGGCTAATTTAAGTGCCTATACTGGCTATACCGAAGGGGTAATAGAAGCCGAGATAGAAGGCAATTTTTATCCCACTCGCCCATCAGGACGAGATTTAGAGGTTGCACCAGGAGGGTATCAGTTAATCTCACGTGGTATTTACCTTGACCGTATGAAATCTAGTCATTTAGCTGAAGTTCAAGCTAAGTTGACCGCAGGAGACTCAGATTGGAAAGCCATCACGCCATTTTATGATATTAACTTATCGCTTTTATCCAACTGGTCGTCATCAAACACCAGCGTGGCCACTGTAACCCAAGAGCCGATTGCTTCTATCGTTGATCCAACCAATGACTATTACGGCACCTATAGCCGCGGTCGAGTAGGCGCACTCAGTGATGGCAGCACAGTAATAAGTAGTCAAGCCTACGGACATAATGCCAGTATTACCGGCACTTATCCTGTTTCGCAAGACGAAGTGAATAAAGTAAAATTGGACGATTCGTTGACTGTAACAGTGAATTCTAAAGCCTCTAGTGAAAAATTTTATGGTTTAATTGGTGATATTAATTGTTTAATTACTGTGACTACCACTACCAGAGGGGTTACTTCTCAAACCACTAGTGCTTGCGAAACTAACAATAACAAAAAGTCTAACTATGTTGATTTATCTGGATTGTCTATTATTCCAACTCCATCACAATTTGTGTGCACAGTGACTATACCTAATGGTAAAGCCACACCTTTCTTTAGTTGTGAGGATGTCTCAGAAAATTGGACTGGAGATATTGATTTTGCCCTTTCTGTACCAGGCAGTAATTCAGTCGCCCTTAGTGTGCAATATCCAGATGGTAGTGTAGTTAATTCTTCTACTATGAATATTTCTACAGCGTTATCGGGTACCTCTAGCCAAGAGTACAATTTAATTATTGAGATCGATAAATAACCGCTAATTCATGGGCCAGCCGTATCGCTTAAAAAAGTGACAGCTGGCCTGTTGGTTTTAATCTTTTTAGTTAGTTGTAGGTGAGTCCTTTGTTTGATTTAACCATATGAAACAAAAAGACGGTGGCTGGAATGCAGTAGATAAAGGCACTACACAACCAAATATACAAAAATGCATCTAGGCTAATTATGCTATTGTTCACTAACGGTTCAAATAGCATAAGTGCACTGTTAGCGCAGGCGTGGAACAATATGATAAGTAATAAATGTTGTTGTTGCTTAATATACAAATAAGTAAAACAAAAACTAAAAGCCAACAAATTCACTAATAAAGCGCTAATAAGTAAGCTATTTGGCATGGCGATAAACTTAGGTATATGCCAACAAGCCCAAATTATAAACACAAAAACAGAGCTTAAAGCTGGCGAGAATCGCTTAAGTAAATTAGGCAGCAAAAAGCCGCGCCATCCTAACTCTTCTCCCAAAGCCACTAATAAAATTTGCCCGCCAATTAACATTAAATAATCTAACTTAGAGGTTAAAAGGTGCTGCAATACCAAGTTTGTGTCATAACCCGTTAAGAAAAATGACAAAATCACAATAGATAAAGTCAGTATTGGCATTAAAGCATAAAGTAAAACCGCATTTTGTCTTGGTTTAATTTGAGATAACAAGGCTTTTACTCCGCCTAGCCTACCTAATAAATAGGTGATACTTAAAGCGGCAATTGCAGGGCTATAAACAAAAAAAGCTTGGTACAGTGACTGATTAAGTGTCTGGTTTACCTGCTGTAAAACTAAGGTTAACAAGGTAGAAATAAGCGGGGCTAAGATAAAAGTGAAAAGCCCAGTTAAAAAAATAAAACTGGCTATAGGGTATCGAGCTATGATTTTTTTCATAAATCGTGTTTGTATTTTTGTTAGTGTCAATAATTGATAGCGAAAAGCTAAGCTACAGATTATATTGATTAATTATTTGCATGATGGCGCTGGAATCTTGCACATTTTTATTTAGATAGAGATATACAGGTAAGGCATTTAGCTGATAAAAATAAAAATTATCATTGGGGTATTTGACTTCTTCCACTGTAAAAGGCGCTTGATATCCAAGCACACATTCGCCCCTGTTGTAGGTTAAAGCTTTAATTGCATCGGCATGGTTTTTGGCTTGCATGTTAATCGTATAACCCAGCTCCTTGGATAAAGCTTGTTGTTGGCCATAGGTGTAACCCGAGATTAAAATAAGCTCACGAGCTTTAAGATCATCTAAGGTTTGAATTTGCCATGCGTCTTGATTACAAATAGCACCTAAAACAATAAAATATACAGGCTTCTGACTTTTCAAAAACTGCTCTGGGGTACTAATAAAGCTGTCTATTACTATAGTAAAATCAACTTTCCCTTGTTCTATATATAACTTAGTGCGTTTATTGGGCAGCTCGTAGGCAGAGTAAGATAAACCAGTTTGACTAAATATATGTTCAACTTTTTCGGCAATAGTGCCTAAAACTTGGCCGTTTTCACTGTAGTGGTAAGGAGCAAAGTTCACATAGCCCCATTTTAATTTGGCCGACTGTGAAGCCAAGGCAAAAATGCTGATTAAACTTAGGCCAATTAGTGATAAAGATTTATAAAACATCCTAGCTACACGTACTTCTTTGCTCAATGGTTGCCTCTATATTTACACATTGTCTAGATATTGCAATTAATTTACCAACAGAATAAAGAGCTGCTTGTGTAATTACGACCCTTATCTATGCGGGCAATACAGGTGCAAAGGCCATGTAGTATTAACCAGTGATGCATATCGACTTTAAACTCAGCAGGCACTACTTTTAATAGTTTTTCTTCTACTTCTTTGACGTTTTTTCCTGGGGCAAACTTGGTGCGGTTTGATATTCGGTCAATGTGGGTGTCTGCCGTTATGGTTTGCCAACCAAATGACAATGAATGCAGAAAGAGTAAGTTTAAAAAATATGAAAATCAGCCTCGTATTAGTTTGGCTGCTGAGTTTAGACTTTTTAGGTCCATTGTATCGTTCTTTTCAGGTTACTCATTCATTTATCATGTTGTTTTGGCCGATAATCAACGCTTTTTTTGCTCGCAAACTATCGACTAAAAAGGCTTTTAATTCTTTAATACGTGGCGTATGTGCCAAGTTTGGATGACTTAGCACCCATAGGTCTTGATAGGGGGTGGGTTTTGAGTTTTTTATACCGACTAAATTTTGAAAGTGAGGTGCGATATAACAGGCACCTCTTATCATCCCATAGCCCTGGTTTGCCATTTGATGGCGCAAAGTTAAATCGGACACACTAAGCACTACCTTTGAATTAGGGTAAGGTGAACGTTCAATCCAGTCAGGTTTGTTAAAAGAGTTTGTGTGAATTATCCATTGATATTGTTCAGGCGGTGTATTGTCTAAATATTCTTGCGTAGCGTAGTACTGAGTAGCAATAGGGAACAACCTATGCCCCACAAGGTGCTCATCCGGTGAATTTGATACTCGTACTACTACATCTGCTTCACACTTCTCTAGATTTACGAGGTCGTAAGAGGTGTCAATATTAAGTTTAATATGTGGATGAGATTGTTTGAACTGAATCAGTTCATCAAGGAGTAAAAACTGTAAAATGGGTGGAGGAACCGAAAGCGTAATCTCGCCCACTAAATCGAGCTGGTGAGCTCTTTCAAATAACTTATCCTGAGCAACTAATGAATCGATTTTTTGGGCTGAAATAAGCAGCTTTTCGCCAAGAGGTGTCAATTGGTAGCCACTGCTAGTTGGCTCTGCTACGTAAGAGCCAATTCGCTTATTTAACGTGGCTAGACGTCGCGATACCGTAGCGTGATTAACTCCAAGTTTATAGGCCGCGTTGCGCAAAGTCTTGCCTTTATGTATGGCCAATATAAGTCGATAATCGTCCCAATTTTGCATAGGTTTATCCATTTATAATATGCTAAAGTTTTTTCACTCCATCAGCATTATGCACTGTAAAAGAAGTAATGCGCCATTCATTGTTGTTTTTTCGCAACAGGTAAGTTACACCAACGCGGTTAAATTCATCGCCAGTTTGTTTGTAACGCCCCGCGATATTGCTCGCTATCGCTAGGTTTTTATCGATCATACGCACATTCACGTTAATCCATCCAACACGCTCAACCCCCTGACTTTTAAGGTTATCTAAAAAAGATTGAGTTCGAAGGTAAAATTCAGATGAGTCGATAATGTAAGGAGAAACAGAAGACGACATCACCATTATGGTATCGGCATACAAATATGGGGCGTTTTTAAACTCTTTTGTGTGTAAATAGTGATTGTATTTTTCCATGTATTTATTAAAAAAACTTTTTATATCAGTGACTTCTTGTTGTTTTAAAGGCTCTGTTGAGGTTATCTCTGCTCTTGCTTGTGAAGAAAAGTAAACGGTAAAGCACATCACGCAAAGTAACATATAGTTTGTGAATAATTTCATTGTTTCAATCCTTTATTATCGTTTTCTGCATGGGCTGGATGTGAAAGTAAAAGCCTCAAAATTGCTCTTATTTCAATTCTCTTGCAAAAGGCATAAATGTAAGTAAGAGAGTTTGGTAAATATACTAACAATATAGAGAAGCTGTTACATGGAGTGTTTTTCGGGCATTTTGTTGCGTTTATGCAACAAGTGATACTGTGAAGGGGGAGAGCACAAAAGTGACTTTATAAAACCGAAGGAAGAGCTTAGCGCTAATTATTGTAGTCGTGAAGATAAAGCTATTCAGTCTTATCTTTAAACTCACACAAATCTTCAATTATACAAGAGCCGCAGCGCGGTTTACGGGCAATGCAGGTGTAACGCCCATGTAGTATTAACCAGTGGTGTACGTCTACTTTAAACTCAGCTGGCACCACTTTTAATAGTTTTTCTTCTACTTCTTTGACGTTTTTACCAGGGGCAAACTTAGTGCGGTTTGATACTCGGTCGATGTGGGTGTCTACCGCTAAGGTGGGCCAACCGAATGATAATTATCGTAGATAGGCATTAAGACTTACATACGTATTCATGTTAATAGTTTATTGAAAATAATTTCACTACATCGCATATTGTTAAAACTTAATCGTTTAAGGGGGTTTATAAATGAAAAACCTTTCAATAATATTACTATTTTTAGGGCTGTGTGCCTGCACTAATATAAGTAAAAAAACTAAGACAACAAATATTTCCTCTAATTATGTTCCACAAGAATATGTGAAGTTAACGCATCCTCAGTGGAGTAAGAACGCAAGTTTTTATCAAATTAATACGCGACAGTTCACACCTGAAGGAACATTTGCAGCCGCTGAGCATCAACTACCACGATTAAAAGAACTTGGCGTAGATATTCTTTGGTTAATGCCGATTCATCCGATTGGCGAAGAAAACAGAAAAGGATCCTTGGGTAGCCCTTATTCAGTAAAAGATTACTACGGTGTTAATCCGGAGTTTGGTACCTTAGATGACTTAAAAAGCTTTGTTAACGCTGCTCACGAATTAGGTATGTACGTTATTTTAGATTGGGTAGCAAATCATAGTGCTTGGGATAATGAATTAAGACATAAGCACCAAAATTGGTATACAAAAAATTCGCAAGGTAACTTTCAACCTACGCCGTGGTGGGATTGGTCAGACATAATCGACTTTGATTATAACGTACCAGAAATGCGTGAATACATGACTGATGCAATGAAGTATTGGGTCAAAGAAGTAAATATTGATGGCTATCGATGTGATGTAGCTGGTTTTGTTCCTCTCGATTTTTGGGAAAACGTTAGGGCGGAGCTAGACGCGATCAAGCCCGTTTTTATGTTAGCTGAATGGGAAATGCGTGATTTACATGCTAAAGCTTTTGATGCTACTTATGCATGGTCTTGGCAGGAAGCTATTCATGATATTTTAAGTGGTCACGCTGATTTAAATAGATTGTTTGTATACTATTCATGGAATGAGGGAGCGTATCCGAAAAATAGCTATCGGATGACGTATGTTTCAAATCACGATGCTAATTCATGGGAAGGAACCGTGTTTGAGCGTTATGGTAGCGAAGAAAAAGTAGCGACAGCAATCGTATTGTCTATTGTCGGTGAAGGTATGCCATTAATTTATAATGGACTTGAAGCTGGGAATATTAAGCGGCTTGAGTTTTTTGAAAAAGATCCTATCGAATGGAAAGAACATAAATTTAAGCCATTGATTCAGAAGCTCTTAGCTTTGCAGAAACAAAATAGTGCGTTGTGGCATGGTAAATATGGCGCGACAATGGAGCGTATTTATAATACTAATCCGACAGAGGTGTTTAGTTTTATCCGCGAAAATACCAAAGATAAAGTGTTTGTTGTGATTAATTTTTCTGATAAAGAGCAAGATATTCAATTTATGGGTCCACAAACAGCTGGAGTATATACAGAGCTATTTAGCAAACAAAAGGCAACGCTTACTGAAGACGCAAGCCTTAAGTTGGCGCCTTGGGAGTATAGAGTTTATGTCCGGTAATGTTTAAAGGTTAAGCGTTTATTTGAGGTTTTCAAATTAAGATAATCATACGTAGGGCACATATCGTATGATTATCTTAATATTTCAATTAAAAATTAGTTACTCAGTCTTTTCTTTAAACTCACATAAATCTTCAATTATACAGCTGCCACACTTTGGCTTACGCGCCACACAGGTATAACGTCCATGTAAAATGAGCCAGTGATGTACATCTACTTTAAACTCTGCTGGTACAACTTTTAATAGCTTTTTTTCTACTTCAACAACGTTCTTACCCATAGCAAATTTAGTGCGGTTTGATACTCGGTCGATGTGAGTGTCTACCGCTATGGTGGGCCAGCCAAAAGCTGTGTTCAGCACCACATTCGCGGTTTTTCTGCCCACCCCTGGCAATGCCTCTAGGGCTTCACGATTTTCTGGCACTTGGCTGTTATGCTGATCTATTAGAATTTTGCAGGTTTTAATGACATTTTCAGCTTTGGCGTTAAACAGGCCTATGGTTTTGATATATTCTTTTAAGCCTTCAACGCCTAAGGCATATATGGCTTCTGGAGTGTTGGCCACAGGGTAAAGTTTGTCTGTGGCTTTATTTACCCCAACGTCGGTCGATTGCGCAGATAAAATCACCGCTATCAATAACTCAAAAGGGCTACTGTAATTTAGCTCTGTGGTGGGGTGTGGGTTAGCATCGCGTAAGCGGGTTAATATTTCTAAGCGTTTTTGTTTATTCATTTTTGGTCGCTTTTTTCTTATTAAAATCAATGCCCTTGGTTAGCCAAGTTAGTTAGGCTTAGTGGTTAACTCTCAGCTGTGACTCTGGCTCGTTGCACCACTTTTTGCTCGGCTTTTAAGGCGAAAATTTTATCCATGTGGGTATCGAGTAGATTTTTTAATGCAATTAATAGCCCCATACATAAAAATGCTCCTGGGGGTAAAATTGCCAATAAAAATGGGCTGTCGGTTTCAAATACTGTGATTTTTAAACTGCTGGCCCAATCGCCTAATAATAAATTGGCCCCAGAAAACAAGGTGCCATAACCTAATAACTCGCGCATTGCGCCTAATAATACTAATACAGCGGTAAAGCCTAGCCCCATCATTAGCCCATCAAATGCAGATTTGCCCACAGAGTTTTTAGATGCGTAAGCTTCTGCGCGGCCAATAATGGCGCAGTTGGTTACTATTAATGGAATAAATATGCCTAGGGCTTGGTACAGGGTAAAGGTATAGGCATTCATTAATAACTGCACTATGGTGACAAAGGCAGCAATAATCATCACAAAAATCGGAATGCGAATTTCGCTAGGCACCCAGTTTCGAATAATAGAAACAGTAGTATTAGAGCCAATCAACACTAAGGTGGTGGCCAAACCTAAGCCCAAGCCATTGGTTAGGGTAGCAGTGACAGCCAAAAGCGGACACAAACCTAATAGTTGCACTAAGGCAGGGTTGTTTTTCCATAAACCCTGCCAACTTAATTGTTTAAATTCATTCATGGCTAACACTCGCTGTTGCAGTGATGTTTGGGCAATGCTGTTGTGAATTAAATATCTGATTTTTATTGGCTAAGTAGTAATCAGCCGCCAGCTTAACCGCTTTAACTACCGCTCTTGGAGTAATGGTTGCACCAGTAAATTGGTCAAATTTTCCCCCATCTTTTTTGACCGACCAAGTGGCTGTTTGTGTTGGTTCATAAAGTTGTTGGTTAAAATCTAGTACCCAGTCACTCACTCTTAACTCAATTTTGTCACCTAAGCCTGGGGTTTCTTTGTGCTCTAGTATCCGTACACCAGTGATTTTAGCGCTGTTACTTGGACCATCTGTAATGCCTACAACAAGGTTTATTTTGCCGCTGTAACCTTCCATTGCTGTGGTTTCTATTGCAACAGCTACCGCTTGGCCATCTTTAGTGGCGCGGTAAACCGCATGGGGCTCAGTTGTACCTAGTAGTTCGGGTGAGGTGACCCATACACAATCTTGCTGGATCACATTGTCGTAACTGTTTTTATCTAACACTGCATGTAACACTTTGAGTAGTTTTTGTTGTTGCTGTAGCGCTATTTGGTCTTTGGTACCAAAAAAGGTGAGTGCGATTAGCGCAGTGGTAAAAATAGCAAAGGCGGCTAAAATCAGTCCATTTTTAGCCATAGTGCGTTGGATTGAGTCTGTCATGACTTACCCTTATTGTTACTTGCACCTTTGGCGGCTGCATGTCCATAAGTGCGTGGACGGGTAAAATAATCGATTAAAGGCACGGCCATATTCATGATTAAAACGGCAAAAGCCACGGCATCTGGGTAGCCGCCCCAAGCACGGATCACATAAACCCATAGGCCAATGGCGGCACCAAAAATAAGTCGGCCTTTATTAGTGGTCGAGGCAGAAACAGGATCGGTGGCAATAAAAAATGCCCCAATAATAATGCTGCCATTAAACAGGTGGAATAGGCTATCTGGATGCAAGTCGCTGTCTACCAGAGACATAACCATGGCGCAAACCGCTAAACTCGCAAGCATGCTGACAGGTATGTGCCAGTTAATGACTTTTTGTTTAATTAAATACAGTCCACCTAATAAATACCCCAAACCTACCCAGCTAGACGCCACACCAAGGCCAGTAATAACGCTGTCGAAAATGGGGAATTCGACTGCTTCTGTATAGGTAAGACCTTGAGTCAATGCGGTTTTTACTGTGTCTAAAGGTGTTGCCATAGTACTGCCGTCTATACCCGTTTGTAACTGCACTATGCTAAAGCCTTCTTGGCTATAACCAGTGAAAATGGCATAAAAAGCATCAATAAAGTCGTGCCCATACTGACTTAAACCCAAAGGCGGCAGCCATTGTGTCATTTGTACTGGAAAAGACACCAGTAACATCACATAAGCCGCCATGGCAGGGTTAAATAAGTTAAACCCTAAACCACCATAGAGTTGTTTGACTATGGCAATGGCAAAAAAACTGCCAATAACCACTACCCACCAAGGAGCAAAAGGGGGAATGCTTACCGCTAGAAGCATGGCGGTGAGCACGGCACTGTTGTCTTTTATGGCTCGTTCAAAATCACGTTTGCGTAATTCTAAAATGGCCGCTTCGGTCACAACTGCAGTGATTACCGCTAAGATAATTTGAATTATGGTGCCCCAACCATAAAACCAGCTTTGTAATATTATGCCTGGGATCATGGCAAGCATAACCAAGCGCATTATCTGGCTAGTATCACGCTTGATATGTTGATGGGGTGAACTGGCTAGTCGATAGTTCATTGTGATTTATCTTGTTCCTTTTTTGCGGCTTGTTCTGCAGCTTTTTTGGCTTTAGCTTTGGCCACCGCTGCGGCTATACGACGCTTTTTTAATTCGAGTTGTTGATCTTCTTTTGACTCAAGCTTAGGTGTTGTGGAACTTTGGCTAATGTCAGTCTCAGTTACTTCGCTGGTTTTAGCCAAGCGTTTGGCTTTAGCTTTAGCCACAGCTGCGGCAATTTTAGCTTGTTTGTCTTGATCTATTGGTGGTTTATTATCGGCACTTTTGCTTGTTGGTTTTTTGCCCTTAGGGGCAACATTTTGCTCAACCTGCTCAACCTGCTCAACCTGCTCAACCTGTTCAACCTGCTTAGGCTCATTTTTAACTTGTGGAGCCGAAGGGCTAGACGCTTTTGCTTGTTCTGCAGCTTGTTTTTTAGCTTTTGCACGGGCTATCGCCGCTTGTACTCGAGCATTTGAGCTGGAAGCTGGCGTTTCAAGCTTGGCTGGTTTGTCAGAGGTTTCAACCTGAGTATTAGCAGTAGAGCTTGCCTTGCCTTCTACTGCTTGGTCAGGCTCTTGGCTTTGTTGGGCTTTTTTAGCTTTAGCTCTAGCTAAAGCCGCAGCAATTTTGTCTTTGGCATTATTGCCTTGGCTTTGCATGGCGGCTTTTCTGGCTTCTGCCGCTAAGCGATGTTTTTCTTCCCGAGCTTGTTGTTCGGCTTCTAATCGCGCGGCGCGTTTTTCAAAGCGCTCACGAGCTTTGTCGGCTTTTTGTTTTTCTTCTTGTTCGATTCGAATTTCTGATTTGGCCACACGATAATAATGCACCAAGGGAATTTCACTTGGGCATACATAAGCACAGGCGCCACACTCTATACAGTCAAATAAATTGTATTCTTGGGCTTTATCTAGCTCTTTAGCTTTGGCGTGCCAAAACATTTGTTGCGGTAGCAAGCTAGCAGGGCATACATCGGCACAAGCACCGCAGCGAATACAGGCTTGTTCATTCGTACTAGACACTTCTTGTTCGCTAGGCAATAAAATACAGTTAGTGGTTTTAACCACAGGTACTTGATCGCTGACTACAGAGAAACCCATCATAGGGCCACCCATTATGATGTTTTTCTTGGTTTGCATGGCGCTTTTATATTGCGCATGTTGCATTAGATCTGAAATAGGAGTGCCAATCATTGCCCACAAATTACAAGGTTTATCAACTGCTTGTCCTGTGACAGTTACCACCCGTTCGACTAGTGGTTTGCCAGCAAAAATAGCATCGGCTATGGCATAACAGGTACCCACATTATGCATGATCACACCTACGTCTACCGGCAGACCTTGGGCGGGGACTTCTCTATTGGTTAACACTTGGATCAGTTGTTTTTCGCCACCCGCAGGGTATTTAGTGGGCACTGCTACAACTCGGTAATTAGGGTTTTCGCGACAGGCCACTTGCATGGCTTCTATGGCCTCGGGCTTGTTGTTTTCAATCCCAATGATCACATGTTTAGGGTTTAACAAGTGAGTTAAAATGTCTATGCCTTGGCGAATTTGCCACCCATGTTCACGCATTAAGCGATCGTCTGAGGTGATATAAGGCTCGCACTCTATGCCATTAATAATCAAAAATTCGATATCTTTTTTAGGCGAAGACTTAATATGGGTAGGAAATCCAGCGCCACCCATTCCACTAATACCCGCATCACAAATTTTTGTGAGTACCTGCATTTTAGCTACATTTTGATAATCGGCTAAAGGCTCAAGGGAGATCCACTGATCTTGCTGATCACTTTGAATTTCTACCGTTAGCTCTGGAATACCTGAGGGATGCGCTGAAACATGTGGATGAATGGCGACGATTTTACCCGAAGTAGGTGCATGCACTGGCACCGCAAAGGGGTTCATGCTTTTAGTTAATGCTTGGCCTTTTAAGACACTTTGATCAGGTTCAACTATAAGATGTCCTTCGACGCCAATATGCTGTTTAACTGTGACATAAAGCTTATCTGGGATCGCCTGTTTTTCTATAGGCGTTTGGTTAGATAGGTATTTTTGCTCAGCAGGAAATACCCCTCCAGGAAAGTCCCATAGTTCTTGGTTATCCAGTTTTTCGATGATTTGATCATAATTATCAGGCATGTTGAGCACTTATCCTATTTGCTTAATAGGAATGGCCTGCATGTCCCATTTCCACGAAGATGGATTTTCTGCCACAGGAACCATGTCGATACAATCAACAGGGCAGGGGTCGACGCATAAATCACAGCCAGTGCATTCGTCTATTATAACAGTATGCATTTGTTTGGCTGCCCCTAAAATGGCATCCACTGGGCAAGCTTGAATACATTTAGTACAACCTATACATTCGTCTTCTCGAATGTAGGCCACTTTTTTAATATCTTGTGAGCCATGTGCTTCATCTAAAGATTTGGCTTCAACCCCCATTAAGTCGGCTAGCTTTTTTATGGTGGCATCACCGCCTGGTGGACATTTGTTAATTTCGTCTCCATCAGCAATGGCTTGGGCGTAAGGTTTACAACCTGGATATCCACATTGACCACATTGAGTTTGAGGCAAGATTTCGTCGATTTGATCCACTAAAGGATCGCTTTGTACTTTAAAGCGAACTGCGGCAAAGCCTAAAATAAGGCCAAAGATTAGTGCTAATACACCAATGGCGATAAGCGCACTAAAGATAGTCAAAGATAACGACATTAAAACTTCACCAAACCAGTAAACCCCATAAAGGCCAGCGACATTAAACCTGCGGTAATCATACCAATTGAGGCACCTTTAAAAGGTTTAGGCACATCGGCCACAGCTAAGCGTTCGCGCATGGCGGCAAATAAAATCAGTACTAAAGAAAAGCCGATTGCAGCGCCAAAGCCGTAAACAACAGATTCCACAAAGTTATGTTGTTGATTAATATTTAACAAGGCCACGCCTAAAACTGCGCAGTTTGTGGTGATCAGAGGTAAAAATATGCCTAAAAGGCGATACAGAGTAGGGCTGGTTTTATGCACTACCATTTCGGTAAATTGCACAACCACAGCAATAACCAGAATAAAACTTAGGGTACGTAAATAACCTAAGCCTAATGGAATAAGTATATAGTGCTCAACTAAATAGCTCGACAGAGACGCCAAGGTCAGGACAAAAGTGGTGGCCATAGACATGCCTATAGCAGTTTCTAGTTTTCCAGAAACCCCCATAAAAGGGCAAAGGCCTAAAAACTGCACCAACACAAAGTTGTTTACCAGTACTGTACCTATTAATAATAATAAAAATTCGGTCATCTTTGCGGAATATTAGCCTAGGGTAATTACGACCCGCCTATTATCGTTATTTCAGAGTGCATTAACAACTTGATATTAAAAAGTTTATTGGCAAATGCTGGAAATCTTTAAATAAAGCTGAATTCATTAAGGAAATGACTAAGGCGTGTGGGTGTTGCGCTTTGAATTGGCTCCCCCTCCCCGACTCGAACGGGGGACCTGCGGATTAACAGTCCGTCGCTCTAACCAACTGAGCTAAGGGGGAATTCAATTTGTATAGTATTTAGCGTAAGACACTTAATACTCGAAACATATTTGGCTCCCCCTCCCCGACTCGAACGGGGGACCTGCGGATTAACAGTCCGTCGCTCTAACCAACTGAGCTAAGGGGGAACTCTATGCTTCTGTTAAATATCAAGTCAGTGTTTGAACCAAGCTGATTTTCAACGGTGGCGAATGTTAATGAGCATACTGCCTGCTGTCAACACTCAATTTCAGGTTTTTATGCTTATTTGTATGATCTTTGGGCGATCAGTTAATTTATTGCAAAATAAAGCAAAAATTGCTGGTTTAATGCGCACAAAAAGCTGAGCAATAACCTCAGTAGCAGTATAAATTTTTATAAGCTGGTTTTTAATTTCTTTATAGCTTTTTGTTATTAATAATTTGTTGATAGCTGTATGTATAGTCAGTAATTAACAAAACTGTAACCTTGACTGGCGACACTAAAGGTTAGTATTTACTAACAGAAATTATTGTCGACACCTAGCGCAAAGGGCGCCAATTAAAGGGCGAGGGCAGTTATCCACGAAAGCTGTGGATAACCTTGTGAATTAAATTGTGTAGAGAGTGGATCTGGCTAGGCTATCTTTGTCAATAGTTTAAATAATAAATTCAAGGTGATTATTATAAATCTTTATATTTCAAAGGCTTATCTTTTTTGTTGATAGTTCGGCAAACTTAAGGCCAAGTATGAATTTTGTAATAAACATGCTTGTGTGTTGTTTTTAAAGAGAAAATTTAATTACTAGATTTATTCTTAATTTATTTTAAATTTTGCTGTCGGTTATTTTTACATCAATCAGAGGTTTTTATTTTCTACTGGTAAATTTTTGCCTAAAAGTGTCAATTAACAGACACTCGTTTGTAGTAAAAAAGATACAGTATGAGATTTGAGTTTGTTAACAACTTTGTAACATGCAAAAAGACTAAATATTCCCATGAAGAATAATAAATCGCGTATTATAGGCAAATTAACTAAAGGGTTAATAAGTGCAAGCAAATGCATAAATAAAAAGATCAAAATCAAGCTTTGATCAAAACTGACTAACCCTAGTGTGCTGTTTATTGACTAATTAAGAATGAGAACCCTATTGACCACCTCCAATAATTCCAAATCAGACCTCGATTTATTGCAAGACGACATTGGTCCTACTTTGCGAAAAATGACCTTACCTATGATCGCTGCCATGGTGATGTTGATGACCTTTGGTTTAGTAGATACCTTTTTTATTGGAATGTTAGGTACCCAACAATTAGCCGCCATTAGCTTTACCTTTCCAGTTACTTTTACCGTTATCAGCTTAAATATAGGGCTGGGAATTGGCACATCGGCAGTGATAGCCAAGTTATTAGGGGCCAAACAACATTCAAAAGCCAAAGAAACCGCCACTGGAGCTTTAATGCTAACTATGGTGTTGGCGATTTTACTGGCCATTATAGGTATGCTGAGCATTCAACCTATTTTTAGCCTAATGGGCGCAGATCCTCAGCAATTGGTGCACATTCAAGATTATATGTTGGTGTGGTACGCAGCTGGGGTGTTTTTAGCCTTACCTATGGTGGGCAATAGTGTATTGCGCGCTTCAGGTGATACTAAAACTCCCAGTTACATTATGGCGGCAGGGGGCTTTATTAATGCTGCCTTAGATCCTATCTTAATTTTTGGTTGGGGGCCTGTGCCAGCCTACGGTATACAAGGGGCTGCGATTGCCACCTTTATTGCATGGGCAGTGGGTTTATTCTGTGTGTTGTACATACTAGTGGTGAAACGTCAGTTAGTAGAAGCTAGGTTGCTTAGTTGGGCTCAGTTTAAACGCAGTTGCCAAGGCATTTTAAAAATTGGCTTACCTGCTGCTGGTGCCAATATGTTAACGCCTATAGCCGCAGGGGTAGTAACCGCAATAGTGGCGGCTTATGGGCCAGAGGCGGTGGCTGCTTGGGGCGTGGGCAGTCGATTAGAGTCAATCGCGGCTTTAGTGGTGTTATCTTTATCTATGTCTTTGCCGCCCTTTATTAGTCAAAATTATGGGGCGAATAACTTTGTTAGGGTGAAACAGGCCTATTTGTTATGCATTAAATTTGTTGTGCTGTGGCAGCTGGTTATTTATGTGCTGCTGGCTTTACTTGCCAACCCTATTGCAGAGATCTTTAGCCGTGAACCCGCCGTAATTCAAACCATAGTGTTGTTTTTATTAATTGTGCCTTTAGGTTACGGTATGCAAGGCGTAACTATATTAACTAATTCGTCTTTTAATGCTATTCACATGCCTATGTCTGCATTGTTGTTAAACAGTTTAAGGCTGTTTGTATTTTTTGTGCCTTTTGCCTTTATTGGTAGTTATTACTTTGGTTTGTTTGGGTTATTAATAGGAACAGTAGTAGCCAATGCTATGGTTGGCTTGTTGTCTTTTAGGTGGTTTAGAAAAGTGTTAATCGCACGTTTAGAGCATAGTGCTAATAAAAGTGGATCTGTATGAGTAGAGCATTCGAATTATCCTCAAGTTATTCGCCAGCCGGTGATCAACCTAAAGCAATCAAAGCCTTAGTTGAAGGTTTAGATGACGGCTTAGCCCGACAAATTTTATTAGGGGTAACAGGCTCGGGTAAAACCTTTACTATGGCAAATGTCATTAAAGAAGTGCAACGACCCACCCTTATCTTGGCGCACAATAAAACCTTAGCTGCCCAATTATATGGGGAAATGAAAGAGTTTTTTCCCAATAATGCAGTGGAATACTTTGTATCTTATTACGACTATTACCAACCCGAAGCTTATGTGCCCTCTAGCGATACCTTTATAGAAAAAGACGCCTCTATTAATGAACACATAGAACAAATGCGCTTGTCGGCAACCAAAAGTTTGATGGAAAGGCGAGATGTTATAATAGTGTCAAGTGTGTCGGCTATTTATGGGTTAGGAGATCCTGAATCCTATATGAAAATGTTGGTTCACTTTCGCCAGGGCGATATTATGGATCAACGTGATATTTTGCGCCGCTTAGCCGAAATTCAATATACCCGCAATGATGTGGCCTTTGAGCGAGGCACCTTTAGAGTTAGGGGCGATGTGATCGACATTTTTCCTGCTGACTCTGAACGTCATGCCATACGCGTGGAGTTGTTTGATGCTGAAATTGAACGCATCAGCGTGTTTGACCCGTTAACCGGTGCGGTAGAAAAAACCGTAACACGAGCAACGGTTTTTCCTAAAACCCATTATGTGACCCCAAGAGAAAAAATTCTTGATGCCATTGAGCATATTAAAGTAGAGCTCAAAGAGCGTCGCGAACAGCTTAAATCTGTTAATAAGTTAGTAGAAGAACAAAGGGTAGCGCAACGTTGCCAATTTGATATTGAGATGATGCAAGAGCTAGGGTATTGCTCGGGCATTGAAAACTATTCACGTTACCTATCTGGCAGACCACCGGGCGATCCTCCTCCTACCTTAATCGATTATTTTCCTGCTGATGGTTTGTTATTTATTGATGAATCCCATGTCACAGTGTCACAAATTGGGGCTATGTATAAAGGCGATAGATCGCGCAAAGAAACCTTAGTGGAATATGGCTTTCGCTTACCTTCGGCTTTAGATAACCGGCCATTAAAGTTTGAGGAGTTTGAACGAATTTCTCCACAAACCATTTATGTATCGGCCACCCCAGGTAAGTTTGAGTTGGCCACCGCCCCTGATGATATTGTTGAACAAGTGGTACGTCCAACGGGTTTGATTGATCCTGAGATTGAAGTTCGTCCTGTGGGCACTCAAGTGGACGATTTGCTTTCAGAAATTCACTTACGCGTGGCTAAAAACGAAAGAGTGTTAGTGACCACATTAACCAAACGCATGGCAGAAGATCTTAGCGATTACTTAGACGAGCACGGGGTAAAAGTGCGCTATCTACACTCAGATATAGATACAGTGGAGCGCATCGAAATTATCCGCGATTTACGCATAGGTAAGTTTGATGTGTTAGTTGGCATAAACTTGCTTAGAGAAGGCTTAGATATGCCTGAAGTGTCGTTAGTTGCCATTCTAGACGCCGACAAAGAAGGCTTTTTACGTTCAGATCGCTCTTTGATCCAAACCATAGGTCGTGCCGCCAGACACATTAATGGTAAGGCAATTTTATACGGCGATAGGATCACAGGCTCAATGCAAAGAGCAATGGAAGAAACTGACAGAAGACGAGAAAAACAAAAAGCTTACAACTTAGAACATGGCATAACTCCCATGCAACTTAATAAACCTATTACCGATATAATGGATGTGGGTGATGGAAAAGCAGACGGTAAAGTGAAACTGCGCTTAGTGGCCGAATCTAAAAAAGGTTACCAAAGCTTAAGCACACCACAGTTATTACAAAAAATTGCCGAGCTAGAAAAGCTTATGTTTAAAGCTGCTAAAGAGCTTGAGTTTGAAAAAGCCGCGAATTTACGTGATGAAATTGAAGCCTATAGAGCGCAGATCAGCAAAAACTCTTAAGGGTATTTTTAGGTAAAAACTAGCCGGATGTGAATTGATGTAAAAATATCCGTTGTAATCCGGCCTAGCGTTTTCTACTATGTGCTTTAGTATCAAGAACTATACCTATAAGTGGTGCTGTTATGTTAAATCGTCTGCAAGAATCAGATATCAAATTATTACGCGTATTTTACGCTGTGGCCTCATGTAATGGCTTTACTGCGGCCGAACCTGTGTTACGCATGCAACGTCCAAATATTAGTGCGGCCATTAAAAAACTCGAAGAACGCTTAGACTTAGTTTTATGTCATAGAGGCCGAGGCGGCTTCCAAATGACCAAAGAAGGCGAAGTGGTGTTTCAAGAAACCAAGCGCATCTTTAATTCATTTGATAACTTTGTATTTAATTTAAAAAGCTTGCACGACGATTATTCTGGACACATTACTTTAGTGATGATGGCAGGCTTGCCTTTGTCTTATCACTTAGCGGTGAGTAAAGCCGTTAAAAGTACCATGAAAAAATTCAATGATATTCATGTGAATATTCAAACTCGTTTATATAACGAAGTGGAACACGTGGCACTTTCGGGTGAATGTCATTTAGTTTTGTCTACTTACGATATGGTAAAACCTGAGTCTGTTACCTTTCACCCTGTTGAAGTCTCTTGTACAGGCCGTTTGTATTGTTCGCCAGCACATGTATTAGCCAAATATCGTGATGGTTTACCCGATAATATAAAGATTGGTGATTATCCGGCCATTGGTATTTCGGGTTTGTCCTCGGCTAACTATATTTCTGATGACACGCGCATGGCCATACAAACCTTTTCTGATTCTTATGATGGCTGTTTATCGGCAATAATGACGGGTGAATATGTAGGTTTGTTACCTGATTATGTGTTAACTAACCAAGCAGCAGGTTTAGGCTTAGTGCCAGTAGGTAAAAATTTGTTTGAGTTTAAGCACGATTTGTTTGTGATGAACGGTAAAAATACCCGTTTAAATCCTGTGCTTAGGCATTTAATTAAAGAAATAAGCTACTTTATTCAACAAGTCGAAAACTAATCAAGCAGCGCTTAAAAAGATAAAACCGGCTAAATCAGTATTTAGCCGGTTTTTTATGGTCGGTTTATTCGTAGGCGAGAGGGTCGGTGACAGCATTGTCGGCAAAAGCTTCAAGCCTTTCTTGACAGGCTCCACACTTTCCACAGGCTTTTTCGCGGCCGTTGTAGCAGGTCCAAGTCAGCGAGTAATCTAAGTTCATAGCCAATCCTGCGGTTAAAATAGCGGTTTTGCTCACCTCTAAAAAAGGTGTAACGATTTCTACCGCTTCGTAATTGGCAATGGCACACACATCATTCATCTTGTGGACAAACTCTGGGCGACAATCTGGGTAAATAGCATGGTCACCAGAATGGGCGCCATAAAATACTTTGGTTGCCCCTAGGGATACCGCATAACCTACTGCCATAGATAATAAAATCATATTACGGTTTGGAACCACAGTGGTTTTCATGCTTTGCTCTTCGTAGTGACCTTCAGCTACCTCAATATCAGAGGTTAAAGATGAGCCTCCTATTAACTGGTTGATGGTAGAAATATCCACTACTTTATGGGCCACGCCTAATTTTTCGCAGGCTCTAGCGGCGTAGGTTAATTCCTTTTTGTGTCTTTGACCGTAATCAAAGGATAACGCATGAATTTCAAAACCCTGTTTATGGGCATGGTGTAAAACAGTGAACGAGTCCATTCCGCCAGAAAAAATGACGACTACCTTTTGTGACATGGGCTTAGCTTCTTTATAATCAATTGAATACGCGCAATTTTAAGTGATTTAAGGCAAAATTCCCACTAAAGGGAGCGTCATGCCCAAAGGAAACCTTTTGAATACCTATAAAATAAATGAAATTTTTGAATCCTTGCAAGGCGAGGGCAGCTACACTGGCTTGCCTTCTATTTTTGTTCGTTTGCAAGGTTGCCCTGTTGGTTGCCCTTGGTGTGATACCCAACATACTTGGACTGTGGATCCCGCGCGGCAAAAAGAGCCAGAACAAGTCATGCAACAAGACTATGAGTCAGAAGACTGGTTTGCTTTATCTTGCCCCGAGTTTTTAGCTTTATACAATAACAAAGGCTACCAAGCTAAACATATAGTGATTACCGGCGGTGAGCCTTGCCTATATGATTTAACCGATTTTACTAGTCAGCTAATTGCAGCAGGCTTTAGTGTGCAAATTGAAACCAGTGGCACCTACGAAATTCTTGCTCATCCCGATACCTGGGTAACAGTTTCGCCCAAAGTGAATATGCCTGGTGGCCGAAAAGTGTTGGCCAGTGCCATGCAAAGAGCCAATGAAATTAAACATCCTATTGCCATGCAAAAACACATAGAAGAATTAGATGAGGTATTAACCTTGTTGGCCGATCAGCCCATGCCAAATGTTTATTTGCAACCTATTAGTCAACAAAAGCGCGCCACCGAGCTTGCAATTAAAACCTGTATAGCGCGTAATTGGCGCTTGTCATTACAAACTCACAAATTTATTGGAATCGAATAATAAGGCTGTAACTACAAGCATGAATGCAGAACAATTTTTACAGGATTACGCCAACGCATTAAATAGGTTTGATCCGCAGTTAGTAAAAAATTTTTGGTTGGCCCCTACTGTGATAATGCAAGAACACAGTAAAAAAATAATGATGAATAACCAAGATATTGTCGAGGCTTTTAAACTTACCTTAGGGCAATTGCAGCAGCATGGGGTGGCCAAAATGGTGCCCGAGTTGCAACAAAATTTGCAGATGTCTGATACTTTATCTTTTTCTAAACTGAGTTGGCAATTTTTTGATAAACACGGCAGTGAAATGTTTCAATGTGCGTCATCTCATACTTTACAAAAAATGCCAAACGGTGAGTTACGTATCATAGTGATAGTAGTTGAAGACACACAAGATGCCTTAGCTAAAATATTTCCTTTATAGAGGTGAATGTATTATGAGTAAATGGTTAGCCTTATTTTTGCTGGGCTGGAGTTGTCAGGCGTTAAGCGCAACTTGGCAAATTACTTATCCGCGTACTGACGAAAATGGCGCCCAAATTGATGCCTACCCGTTAAAGCTTTTAGCCTTAGCATTAGATCAAACTGGGGTTAAATATCAATTAGTGGCGTCAGAAAACGAGCTGCCTAAAAACAAAGCTCTAGCCCGCCTTAAAGACAACCGCGAAATCAACATAGTATGGGGCATGACCACAGAGCAAAGGGAACAAGACTTTTTGCCTATTCGCATTCCTATTTTTAAAGGACTAATTGGCTGGCGGTTATTGCTTATTCGAAGTGATATGTCAGCCCGTTTTAAATATATTCAGCAACTTGAGCATTTAGTTAAATTAAGTCCAATTCAGGGACGAGATTGGCCCGATACTAAAATTTTACAATCCAATGGCTTTGACGTGGTGACTGAAAGTAGCCATGAGGCAATGTTAGCCATGTTAGAAAATGCTCAAGGGGATTTTTACCCTAGATCTATTGTTGAAATATGGCCTGAAGTTGACAATCTAGCCTCCAATAGCCCAATTAATATTCAGAGTAATTTAGCTCTGCATTATCCTGCTGCTGTGTATTTCTTTGTTAATAAAAGTGGCTTACCTTTGGCCAACTTAATCGAAAAGGGCTTAGAAAAAGCAATTGAGAGTGGGCAATTTGATACTTTGTTTTTAGAAAGCTATGGCGCTTTTATTGAAAAGTCACAGTTGCAAAAACGTACTATTTATTCATTGCAAAACAATTTTTTGCCTGAGAAAACTCCCCTTAATCGCAAAGAATTGTGGTTTGAAGGAAGCCTTAATACCGCGCCCAAATAAAAAAGCCAAAGTGTTAGTCACTTTGGCTTAATTAAGCAGCTAGGTTAATCCTTAAACCTTGCCGTGAATGCTTTTCATTGAACGCCCTGACGGGTCAGCATTATTTTTAAAGCTTTCATCCCACTCTAATGCTTCTACTGTACTACAGGCTATAGACTTGCCACCTGGTACACATTTAGCTGCGGTTTCTTGTGGGAAATAGCTTTCAAAGATAGTGCGGTAAAAATACCCTTCTTTGGTATCTGGGGTGTTAGTGGGGAACCTAAATTCCGCAGACGCAATTTGTTGATCATCTACTTGGGTTTCAACAAAGTCTTTAATGGAATCAATCCACGAATATCCTACGCCGTCTCCAAATTGCTCTTTTTGACGCCATAATACTTCGGCTGGCAGGTACTCGTTATTGTCAAAGGCTTTACGTAAGATCCATTTTTCCATTTTGCCGTCTAAGCACATTTTGTCTTGTGGATTTAGGCGCATAGCCACATCCATAAACTCTTTATCTAAGAAAGGCACACGGGCTTCTACCCCCCAAGCCGAGGTCGATTTATTGGCACGGGCACAATCAAACATATGCAAACGTTCAAGCTTACGTACGGTTTCTTCGTGGAATTCTTTGGCATTGGGTGCTTTGTGGAAATACAAATAGCCGCCAAAAATTTCATCAGCACCTTCACCCGACAGTACCATTTTAATGCCCATAGCTTTGATTTTGCGGGTCATTAAATACATAGGGGTAGCGGCACGAATAGTAGTAGTATCGTAGGTTTCTAAGTGATAAATCACATCACGAATGGCATCTAAGCCTTCTTGAATAGTAAAGTGAATTTCGTGGTGTACTGTGCCTATCATATCGGCAACTTTCTGGGCCGCTAATAGATCAGGTGCACCTTCAAGACCCACAGCAAAAGAATGCAAACGAGGCCACCAGGCATCAGATTGATCGCCATCTTCAATGCGTTTAGCCACATATTTAGCTGCCACAGCAGAAACTAAAGAAGAGTCTAAACCGCCCGAAAGTAATACAGCGTAAGGTACATCAGACATTAAGTGTGACTTAACCGCTTTTTCAAAGGCAACTTTTAGGTCTTCTAAGTTAGTTGGGTTGTTTTTAACATTGTCGTATTGCATCCAGTCGCGCTGGTAATACTTAGTTAATTCACCGGTTTGGCTCCACATAAAATGCCCAGGCGGAAATTCTTGAACGGTTTTGCACACTGGCACTAGGGCTTTCATTTCTGAGGCCACGTATAAATTACCGTGTTCGTCGTAGCCTGTGTATAGCGGAATAATGCCTATATGATCTCGCGCAATAAGGTAGGCGTCTTTTTCTTGATCGTATAATACAAAGGCAAACATGCCTTGTAATTCGTCAATAAAGTGCACACCTTTTTGTTGATAAAGGGGCAAAATGACTTCACAGTCTGATTTGGTTCTAAAATCGTAAGGCCTGGCTAAATTGTCTTCTAGCGCTTTGTGATTATAAATTTCGCCATTTACGGCTAACACTTGATTATTATTGCGGCTAATTAGCGGTTGAGCGCCTGTGTCTACGTCGACAATGGCCAAACGTTCGTGACATAAAATCGCATTATCATTATTCCAAATGCCTGACCAATCTGGGCCACGGTGGCGAAGTAATTTGGAAAGCTCTAATGCTTGCGTTCTAAGTTCTGTGACATCACTCTTGATGCCCAGAATACCGAAAATACCACACATAAAAATTGTTCTCTTAATTGCATGTTTAAAGGGCTTGCTATTCCTTGCTGGAAAGCCTGAGTGTTCGATTTTTACTCGCTTAAGCGGGTAAACCGTAGTTTTGAATGTGCCAGTCTGAGAAAAAAAAGCAAGGACTAAGTGATATTTTCTTACACCAGTTGGCTATTAGTAAGAATAAAGCGAATTAGAGTAGGTTTGAATTGGGTTACAGGCCAAGCAAAGACCTGTAACCTAAAGTCGAGTTAAGACTTAATTGGGGCGTTGAAACTCACTGGTGGCCGACCATTGTGGCCAGTCAGATGAAGTAACCAGTGCGTGGCTAACTTCAAATAACACTTGAGTGTCTTGTTGCATGCCAGACAAGTCCCAATTTTCGCGAAAATGATCACATACCTGATGATAACAACCTGTAGTGATCACTTCAGTACGTTTGCGATAAGCTGCGGTGGCTTCATCAATAGGCTCCATTCCACCTTTGGCGTATAAGGCTGGCACACCTTGTTTGGCAAAGCTAAAGTGATCAGAGCGATAATAATAACCGCGCTCTGGGTGCTCTTCTTGGGTTAAATAGCGGTTTTGACGTTTAGCTGCGGTTTCTAAATAGCGCTCTAGTTCAGACTTGCCCATACCTATTACTGATAAATCTTTCGTTTTACCTGCCACACTCATGGCGTCCATGTTGATGTTGGCCACGGTTTTGTTTAAAGGAATAATAGGGTACTGAGCATAATATTTAGAGCCAAGTAGTCCTTGCTCTTCGGCGGTTACCACTAAAAAGGTGGTAGAACGTTTGGGCTTGTTATTCAGCTTAGCAAAGGCTTTGGCCATTACGAGTGACGACGCCACACCTGTAGCATTGTCCAGCGCGCCATTGTAAATTTGGTCGCCTTGTTTACTTTCATCTTTACCTAAATGATCCCAATGGGCGGTAATAATCACATGTTCATCAGGTTTTTCGCTGCCTGGTAAGGTGGCAATCACGTTGTAACTTTTAGATTTTTTAAAGCTGTTGTTCACTGTCACTGAAGCGGTTAAGCCCAACGCTTGATTGTATGGACCGGCAATGGCTTTGGCTTTTTGTTCGGCAAAGTTAAGGCCAGCATCGGCAAAGACCTTGTGTGCCGCTTCTGTGGTTAACCAGCCTTCAACTGCAACTCGATCCGCATTGCCATTTTCGCTAACTAAGCCATATTGTGCACCACTCCAGCTATTGGCAACTACCGACCAACCATAAGAGGCAGGGGCGGTTTCGTGAACGATAAGAGCGCCCGCTGCACCTTGGCGACTGGCTTCTTCGTATTTGTAACTCCAGCGACCATAATAGGTCATGGTTTTGCCTTGGAATTTTTCACCTGTGGGGTTTTCAAATCCTGGATCGTTGACCAAAATTACCACTGTTTTACCTTTAACATCTAAACCTTGGTAATCATTCCAATCGTATTCTGGTGCATTTACCCCATAACCCACAAAGACTAACTCTGAGTCTTTTAACTCAGCTACTGCCTGCTCTCGGCTAGTAGAGGCTATCATGTCGGTTTTATAGATAAATTGGTTATCGCCAATGCTTAGGCTCATATCCGGATCAGCAGTCATTTCGATTAAATCTACTTGCTGTAAATAACTGTCGCCGTTACCAGGTTGAAAACCTAATTGTTTAAACTCAGTGACTAAGTAATCTAGGGTTTTCTTTTCACCTAAAGTGGCCGGCGCTCGGCCTTCAAACTCATCTGAAGCTAAGGTTTTAATATGAGTTTTTAAATCATCTTGATTGATGCTTTGATAGGCCTGTTCAAAGTTGTCCACTTGAGTTTGAGGTTTAGCTTGTTCGGTGTTGCAGCCTGTTATTGCTAAAGCAATAGGCAGACACACTGCGAGTAATGAATGGCAAGTTTTCATAGAGTTGCTCTTGTAGTTAAAGAAGTAAAAGTTTATAACAGCTCGCATTTTTACATAGGATGGAAGGTTAGGGCAATTGTGAAAACCTGGCATCACGCATTTATTCAGCAACTCTCTATGTTGCCCATGCAACAACTCGAGCAAGTTTTTGCTTTGAGCCAATTTCAAAACTGGCCAAATGCCGAGGGCTTAAATGCCTTAAAGCACAGATTAATGGCTAGCTCAAAGGCCTGCCCAGAGTTTATTTGTCAAAATCAATTAGCGCCTACAGAGCAATACTATGAGCAAATTATTTTTGAACAAGGCCTGATCCCAACTCGACCAAATAATTGGCACGACCTGTTTAACGGACTGATTTGGCTACAGTTTCCTAAAACCAAAGCCTTGTTAAATAAATTGCATGTAGAAGATATTCAGGAATATGGTTTATCGCCACGTACCTTAAGACGCAATAATATTACTCACTTTGATGAATGTGGGGTGGTGCTCACTTATCAACAAGGCAGTGAAGCAGAGCAATTAATTGCCGAATTAAAACAGCATAACTGGCAACTGGTTTTGCTAAAAAATAGGCATTTATGGGGCAAGCAACTTAATAGTTTTATGTTTGGCCATGCAAACTTGGAAATGCTGTTGCAGCCTTTTATAGGGTTAACCGGTAAATGGTTGGCGCTAGAGGTGACTAGCGAATTTGCTGAAATTGATTATCAGCAAAAATTACACGAGCTTGATAAACGTTTGACTGAAGTGCTTAACCAACAAAACTTGATGGCAAATAAAAAGCCGTTAATGCCACTGCCTCTGTTAGGCATCCCAGGAGTATGGGATGCCAATCAAGATCCGAGCTTTTATGACAATACCGATTATTTTCGGCCTAAGTCAAAATTTACAGGGCAATAGTTAAGGCCCAAATTGACCAAATAATTAAATAAGGGGCAATGGCGATAGTGTAGGTGCGTTTAGTTGATAGCTGGGTCCACTGGCTCAAGCCCACCGCAATTAAATACATTACCCAAATGCTTTCTAAACGAATACTTTGCATTAATGATGACCATTGTGACCCCATATCCACCGAAAAAATAAAAGCCAAAGAAGTAGGTGAAATACTAATGGGTGATAGTTGAGTATCTTGTGCCAAGGTCACAATTAAAATGGCTAATAGGCTAGACACCATAGCTGGCAAACTGACCCACCAAGAAAATCCATACCAGTCTGTATAGCCTTGCACGCACTCTTCGTCGGCTTTTGTGACTATATTTAAATACAGCGCTAATATTGCGTTAGCTATAATTACCGCAAAAGCTGAGCCAAATACCCCAGTCCAAACCGATTGCGATTGATCGGCCATGGCGTTTCGCACTGCACTTTGTTCAGCTGGACTCATTTGACCAGCAATAGATTGCACCATGAGCTCGTTGTACCAAGCAAAATCCACAAAGTTAAAATACATGTATACCGGCACTGCGCCCACAATAGTGACCAATAAAAATGGGATCCAAGACCAATTATGAATGTCACTTATGGTGGCAAAAACCTGATTAGGCTTACCAACTATAAGCTTTATGGCTTGAAAGGGATTTGTTACCGCTTGCATGTATTTCTCCAAATAAATTACTGCCAAAGGCAAGTGTATGATAGATAAGGTTATCAGGTCTTAATTTGTCGGATATTGTTACATATTTTTTTTCACAACTGCATGTAATAAAACCAAAAAATCAGCGACTATAAGTTGCAGGCGGTCACTCAATAGGAAAACGGAATGATAGAAATAAAACAATTGGCAAAAAAATTTGCTGTGGAAAACCCTAAAAAGCTCAGTGAACAAGAGAAAAAAGATCCGCGTCTAAAAGGGCGCTTTTTCCATTCGGTACAAGATGTTTCTTTTACCTGTCAAAAAGGTGAAGTGTTAGGTTTGCTCGGACCTAATGGAGCGGGTAAAACCACGACTTTACGTATGTTATCAACGGCACTTAAACCAGATGCTGGTAGTGTAGAAATCAATGGCGACAATGTATTAACTAACCCGGTTATTGCGCGTAAAAAAATTGGATTTTTATCTGGCTCTACTGGCTTGTACGGGCGCTTAACAGGGCGTGAAAATATCCATTATTTTGGACAATTGCATGGTATGAGTGAAGCAGACATTCTCACCCGCATTGAACATCTAGCCGATTTGTTAGATATGCATAACTTTTTAGATAGACGCTCTGAAAACTTTTCTACAGGCATGAAGCAAAAAACCGCCATTGCCCGCGCAGTAGTACATTCACCTGAATTAGTAATTTTAGATGAGCCCACCACTGGGCTAGATATTATGGCAACACAAACCGTACTGGATTTTATTCGTGGATTAAAAAAACAAGGTACCCCTGTGATTTTTTCTACCCACCATTTAGATGAAGTAGAAGAGTTGTGTGACAAAGTGACTGTGATTGATCAAGGTAGCACTATGTTTGATGGGGATATTGCTAGCTTTAAAGCCTTATCTTCAGGCTCGTTACATCAATCTTTTATGGCCGCCATTCAATCAACTGCTAGCGAATAAGGATAACAATCATGTGGTTAGTATTTAAAAAAGAAATAAAAGAATTACTCCGCGATCGTAAAACCTTGTTTTTTATGATTGCGTTACCTTTGCTTATTTTTCCAATTATTTTTGGGATAGTAGGTTTTGTCAGCAAACAAGCTATAGATAAGGCCGAAACCAAAGTCTTAAACTATGCCTTAGTGGGGGGCGAGTATGCTCCGCAGATAGTGACCGACTTACAACAGCCAGATAAATTTAAGCGTGTAGACATAGAAGCAAACGCAGATTTTGCTCAGTTGATCCGTGATGATAAAGTCGACTTTGTTTTAGAGATCCCCGCTAACTATTCTAATGATGTGTTAGAAAATGGCCAAGCAAACCTTAAACTGCATTTTAACGATGCGGGTTTAAATCTGGTGTATAGACGGGTTAATGACATAGTAAAAAATCAATCTGAGCTATTCCAACAATCAGCCTTTACTCAGTTAGGTTTAAATGAACAACAACAAACTGCTTTAATCAAACCCATAGTATTAGAAAAAGTAAATACCGCAGATGATCGCGAAAACTGGGGTGAAAAAATTGGCGGTATGTTGCCTTATCTGTTGTTTATTATCTGCTTAACTGGTGCCATGGCGCCGGCCACAGATATAGGGGCTGGGGAAAAAGAGCGCGGTACCTTAGAAACTTTACTGATTTCTCCCATAGACAGAAATAAAATCGTAATGGGTAAGTTTTTAACCATTGCTTTTGCTGGAACCATGACAGCACTAATTACAGTGGCGAGCATGGTGATATGGGGCTTAGTGTTAAGCCAAGGCATGGCCATTAAGTTTGTGGCCGATTTTATGGCTCAAATTGCCATGTTAGACTTTTTATTGATTTTCTTAATGTTAGTACCTGTGGTGGCAATCTTTGCTGCGGTATTACTGAGTATTTCGATATACGCTAAGAGCTTTAAAGAGGCACAAAGTTATATGGGGCCTATGACTATATTTGTCATTATTCCTATTATGATTTCACTACTACCTGGGGTAGAACTAAAAGGTGCCTGGGCTTGGGTGCCTATTACTAATGTTTCTTTAGCGATGAAAGAGTTAGTGAAAGGCACTATGGATTATTTCCAGCTTTTTGCTATTTTTGGTTCCACTGTGGTGATAGCTGGCGCTTTATTTGCGTTTTGTGTGTATTGGTTCAACCAAGAAAAAGTGCTGTTTAGATAAACCTTAGCTTTTACCTAATAAGCCATGCAATGATGCATGGCTTTTTTTGGCAACTTGCCAGTGAAGTAAATATTAAGGTGGCGTGCTTATGCCGCTCGGGTGCAGTTTTTGCCGCCTTTTTTGGCTTCATACAAAGCTTGGTCGGCGCGAGAAAATAACCCAATGGGTGAATCTTGGGTTTCAAAAGTCGCGCTACCAATACTGCAAGATATATTATGCAGTTGCAGCAAAGGGTGGTGCAAAATGGCTTGGCGAATACGTTCGGCAATTAATCCATTGATAGGGCTGTCGGCATCTGGCAGCAAACAGCAGAATTCATCACCACCAAATCTAAAGGCAAAGTCTGAATCACGTAAACAGTTTTGAATAGTACTGGCGCAGGCTAGCAGTACTTCATCGCCTGTATGGTGACCATGTACATCGTTTACTTGTTTAAAGTTATCCATATCTAATATCAGCAACCCAAATGGGTTACCACTGCGCTGGGCTTGATTAACTAACCTAACCATAGACTCATTATAACTGGCTCTATTACCTAAGCTGGTTAAAAAGTCTTTCATCGCAAATTGTTTAATTTTGTGATGCTCTAAGGCGTTTTTGAAGGGATAACAAAAGTGCATATGCATTTGTTGCAATATTTGCCAATCTCTAAGGCTTAAGGGCTGCGTAAGGGAATAACCCATAGATGCTAAGGTGATTTTATCTTCTTTACATTTAAGGGTTTTGCTGTGGCTGTTTTCTAACCATTGGCCTAAAGCTAGATGCGTATCTTCAAACTGGATTTTTATCCCAGACAGCGGTAGGGTTGAGGTTAATTGCTGAAAATACACCTCAGTTAATTTAGGTAAATCTATGGTAGTGAGTAACTTTTGGATAAATCTATTCAGTGTTTGTTGATCTAGGCCTTGTTTACCGCCCAAGCCTAATCTTTGACTAGATTCGTCAAGACTTAAATAGGGTTCAGCGACATTGGGGTCGTAAAACTCATTAAGTTGTTCCAATGTTCTCTCCCGCCAAAAAATTGGCTAATTGCTATACAAATTGGTTCTTAGCTAGCACACAGCAAATACCGTGCCTAGCTAACAAAAATAAAGGTAGTAGATCGGCTATGCATGGAAATTTAGGCAACATCCTTATTTTAATGTCTGTTGCAGTAACCACAGTTTGGTTATTTAAGCGGATAAACTTACCGCCCATTTTGGCTTATTTATTTTGTGGGATAGTGGCAGGGCCAGATCTTTTGGCTCTATTTGAGCACCCTGAAGACATGCAAAACTTTGCCGAGCTCGGCATAGTATTTTTACTTTTTTCCCTAGGTTTAGAATTTTCCTTGCCGCGCATGTTAGCCATGCGCCACTTAGTGTTTGGTGTTGGCTTAGCGCAAATGTTAGGTACCAGTGCGGTATTTATGTTGGCAGCTTGGTTAATAGGTTTTGATGTAAAAGCCGCTTTGGTAATTGGCGGTATGATTGCTTTATCTTCCACCGCTATAGTCATTAAACAAACCTCAGACATGGGGATTTTAAATACTTCAAGAGCCCAAATAGCAGTGAGTATTCTATTGCTGCAAGATTTAGCAGTAGTGCCATTGTTGATTTTGGTGCCTTTACTAGCTGCCGATTCTGAACAAAGTTTAGCTATAGCCATTTCTATGGCATTTTTAAAAGGCTTATTAGTGGTGGCTATTTTAATGTCTATTGGTAAATGGGTATTACCAAAAGTCTTTAGCGAGGTGGCGCGTACCCGTACCGACGAGCTCTTTGTTTTAACCACTATTTTAGTGGCTTTAATGGCTGCAGGCTTAGCCTTTTCTTTTGGCTTGTCTATGGCGTTAGGGGCCTTTTTAGCTGGCATGATGTTAGGTGAAAGCCAATACAGGCATCAATTAGAAGCGGATATTCGTCCTTTTCGCGATATTTTGATGGGGCTATTTTTTATCACCATAGGCATGCGCTTAGATTTAATAAACCTGCCTTCACAGTTGCATTGGGTGGTGTTAGGCCTAGTGGTGATTATGGGGCTAAAAGTATTAATCATTAAAGTCTCGGCCAATCTTTTTAAACTAGGCCCACAAGATGGTTGGGCTGCTGGAATCAAACTTTGTCAAATGGGCGAATTTGGTTTTGTGTTGGCAGCACTGGCGGTTGATCACGCCATTTTAACGTCACAACAAGGCTCGTTATTTTTAACTATTGGGGTGATCAGTATGGCCATGACACCTTGGTTAGTGGATAAAAGCCCAATTATTGCCAAAATGTTAAGCTCGCGCCAATTAGACACATCTGGGCTTCAACCCTTATCTAGTCATAGCGAAACCTTAGTCGACCATGTGCTCATTTTTGGTTATGGACGAGTGGGGCAATCTGTTAGTCGATTATTAAAAATCGAAGCCATTCCCTATTTAGTGGTTGATGCGGACCCGGTGCGAGTACAAGAAAGCCAAAATGCCGGAGAGCCCGTGTTTTTTGGTGATGTAAAACAAAAAGACATTTTGCGTACAGTTGGCATTGAACGGGCAAAAATGGTGTTAATTACTTTTGATCAACATGAAAAAGCCATGAGTGTGATCCATCTGATCAAAAGCTTATACCCTGATTTGCCTATAGTGGTACGCACCAGAAAAGATTACCGAATGGAAGAATTACTTGGGGCTGGTGCCTTTCAAGTGGTGCCTGAAATTCTCGAAGGTAGCTTAATGTTGGTCACCCAGGTGTTGCAAATGTCGGGCGTTCCTATGTCGCGCATTCTCAAACGGGTGCGTAAAGAGCGCAAAGCCCACTACGCTAATATGCATGGTTTTTTCCCAGGTGAAACCACAGAAATGGATTACGTAAAGCAAGATAAGTTAGAGTTTTTACATGCGGTGATTTTAACCCCTAATGCTTATGCGGTAGGCAAAACCCTAGACCATTTAAATTTAACTAAATGGGGTGTTAAAATTAAAGGCTTAAGACGCGATAATCACGAAATTGCAGAGCCTGACCCTATGGGCATTTTACTGGCAGAAGATATTTTAGTGATTGCCGCGAAACCCCATTTAGTAGAACGTGCTGAGCGCTATTTGTTAGAAGGGAGTAAGCCTGACTAAGTTAACCATTAAGGTTGGGGTGTCAGGCTTTTTTGGGATCAATTACTTTGGTTACTGCCAATGCCTTTAAGTAAGCGGCCTAATATATCGGCACCGGTTATTACTCTTGGGTTGTCGCCAGTCCAAACTAGTATCACATCGGCATGTAACACTTCATCTGAGTGAGGCTCAAGGTCGTGGGCCAGTTTAAGTTTTTTCATGGCTTCGCCTAAAGAGCAGTTTTCATCTTCAATAATTAATGGACGGTGGCAATAAGCATAAGGGTCTTGGTTGGCTTCTTCGGTGATAGTCGCGCGAATAAAACCATCTGCATCTAACATTAATAAGGGAGTGTTTTCTTCATCCATTAATAATACCCATTTGTGCCCAGAACGATTCACCGCTTGGCTAAACTCGGTAAATTCTGGTGTGTTAGGCTCAGGTAAAATGGGTAGGTCTAGTTTACATGGCAAAACAATCATACTGTTAGGGTCGAGACTTTCGCCTTCTTGGCTAACGGTTATTTTGTCTACTTGTAAAAAGTTTAATGCCCCAACACCTTGTACATGCTCCATGTCGGTTTCTTCAGATTCAATATGCGCGTTAATAATGGCGGTTAATTCTTTTTCACGAAAATAGGTAATACCTTCACGACCTAACCAGCCATCTAGAATCAGTGCAGTTAATTTGGCCACCGGAAATAATAAAATTTGATAAAACTTAATCACAGGGGTGAGAACCGAGGCTACTTTTAAGGCGTTACGTGAAAAATAGGCTTGTGGGAATATCTCACCTAAAAAGGTAATAGCGACAGTTGAGAATAAAAACGAATACATACCTGCTAATACAGAATCAGACAACAGGGTTAGCAATACGTTTATGGATACATTGCCCCACAAAATGGTCGACAATAAAAAGTTAGAGTCTTCGCGCATCGACAAAATAATTTGCGCGCTGTGATTATTTTGTTTGGCTTCTACTTCAAGTTGCAACCGACTTAAACTGAAAAATGCTAGGTTTAAACCAGAAAAAATCGCCGATTGAGTAATACAAAAAGCGATGCCAATCCAAATTAAAATTTCATAAGTCATTGATTTAATTCTGCTATTTAGATGTTGTTAAATAATAGTATGCCCTTATTTTAGGGCTACCAGTTAAGGATTTTTTTATCTGGTCATTTTTTTATGTGAGGCTATCACAATTTTGTAGGTAAACATGCATTGTTATGCAATCATGCTACGTTTTATTTTTATTACAGGCTAAGCGTAAGCTTAAGTTTAGGTCTAGTATTGGTTCATCACCTTCGATGGTTGGTGACCAACAAAGTAGGTAAGTTATGAAAATTGGAATTTTGTCGCGCAATAAAAATTTATATTCTACCAGTCGGCTTAAAGAGGCTGGCTTAGCGAGAGGTCATGAAGTTGACATCATTGACACCTTGCATTGTTACATGGATATAACCAGTAGTAGACCAGTGGTGCGTTATAAAGGTAAAGAGTTACCTCAATACGATGCCATTATTCCGCGTATAGGTGCGTCAATTTCGTTTTATGGTACAGCTGTGGTCAGACAGTTTGAAATGACCGGCAGTTTTTGTGTAAACGAATCTGTAGCCATCAGTCGCTCACGCGATAAATTACGCTCAATGCAATTGTTGTCTCGAAAAGGCGTAGGATTACCCCGCACAGGCTTTGCTAATCGACCAGATAACATTAAAGATTTAATTAAAAATGTGGGTGGTGCGCCTTGCGTAATTAAATTGCTTGAAGGTACGCAAGGCATTGGTGTGGTGTTAGCAGAAACCGCTAAAACCGCCGAAGCTATAGTTGAAGCCTTTATGGGCTTAAATGCTGACATCTTGATCCAAGAGTTTATTAAAGAAGCTGGCGGCGCAGATATACGTTGTTTCGTAGTAGGTGACCGAGTAGTTGCTGCTATGAAAAGGCAAGGTGCAGAAGGGGAGTTTCGCTCAAACTTGCACAGAGGCGGCTCGGCGGTACTGGTTAAATTAACCAAAGAAGAGCGCGCCACAGCTGTCGCTGCTGCCAATATCATGGGCTTAAATGTCTGTGGGGTTGATTTGTTACGCGCCGAACGTGGTCCAGTGGTAATGGAAGTGAATTCGTCACCCGGTTTAGAAGGGATCGAAAAAGCCACCCAAAAAGATGTCGCCGACCTGATATTTCAATTTATCGAAAAAAACGCCAAGCCACATAAAACCAAAACCCAAGGTAAAGGCTAGGGCAAAGCTTTAGCACTGCTTAAACCCTTAAATTAACAAAGGCCAAACAATTTGTTTGGCCTTTGTTTTATGCAAAAACTTAAATTAGTTTTTTGTTTGTTCTTCTGGGTTAAGAATACGTACTTCGCGTTGAGGGAAGGGAATTTCAATACCATGTTCGCGTAAGGTTTCGAAGATAGTTAATAATAAGTCACCGCCTACGCGATTTTTACCATCATCTATACCGTACATCCAAAACTCCACAAACATATTAATGCCAGAATCACCAAAGCTATCGATTTCGCAGTCAGGGCGTTCTTCAAAAGGAATATCTTCACCACTGATCACTTGAGGGTGCTCTGCTACCGCTTCTTTAATAAATTCCACCATAGCTCGCACATCTGTGGCATAAGGCACAGAAAAATCTACTCTGTAACGCTGTTTGGGATCTTTGTGAGTCCAATTAATCATTAACGATGAAATGAACTTTTCGTTAGGAACTAAAATATCTTTGCCATCGTAAGTTTCAAGCACTGCGTAACGCATGCGAAATTCGCGCACAAAACCTTTTTGTCCATCGTCTAACTCAACAAAATCCCCAACAGTTAATGAGCGGTCGAGTAAGATAATAATGCCGGATATAAAGTTAGAAGCGATAGATTGTAAACCTAGACCTAAGCCTACACCCACAGCACCACCAAATACTGCTAAGGTGGTTAAATTCACTCCCATTACATTCAGCAATAACAAAATAACTATACAGAATAGGCCTACTTCGTAGAGCTTGGTAAAGACTTCTTTGGTGGGGATATCTAACGAAGCTTGTTTGCGAATAACGGCTTTACCAAAGTTATTTGAAACCCGGCCTAACCAAAATAAGAAGCTACCAAAAATTAACACCCGTGCCACACCGTAGGCAGAAATGCTCACGTTGCCCACATTTAACGACATTTCTTCAAGGGCACCAATCACAGTGGATAGTTGCCCAGATAGATGCAAGATCAAAATTGGTAAGCCTATCCATCTAAACAGCGAAGCGGCAAATTTGTGTTGAACAAAGGCTCTAATCAAGGAGTTAAAAAATAACAACACAGCAATAGCTAAGGCGGTTTCAATTAACCAAGGTGTGTAGGCTAAGCTTTCCCCTGCTTTAGTCGACACTTGTAATAAAATAATCGCCACTAAAGGAAATAATATGCCCCCTATACGGTAGCCTAGCTTGCGTACAGGATGGGCAGTGTCGTCAGGTTCGTTGTGGGTTAAGCCCACGCCATGACGAATTTTATAAGCTAAAGCAAAGGACACGGCATAAATAATCACTATTGCTAAAAGCTGTAAATAGGTATTACTGTCAACTAATGCCAGTTCAACTCTTTGTATAGACTCATCTAAAAAGGTTGTGAATGAATTGGCGGTCATAAAGGTTTACTCGTTAAGCATAAAAGTTGTCACTATGAATGAATAAATGCTTGTTGCCTAGTAGAAATGCATGTATTGCTGTATTTTAGGATGCATTCTATTTTTTTAATTTCAAAAGAATAATTATTTAAAAGAAGACCTTAGATTGCAAAAAATTAATCGCGTTAAAAAATCCTTGGTGTTAGCTAGCGTTTTACTTGCACCACATGCACTAAGTACCGAAATGGATTTAGGTTACGACAGCCGTTACGTTAGCGAAGGGCGCAATAACTTAGCCGGTGAAGGGATTACCTGGTTACAGTTAAGTCATCAGGTTAATTCTACCTTCTCTGTAGTGAGCTTGTATGGCGTATCTGATGTGTATGATGAATTCAATCTTGGATTGGTTTATGCCAATAGTTTTAAGCAAATTGATTATTATGTCAGTTATACCCATTTATCGTTTTTTAAAGATGACCAAACAGATAACGAAATTGGCTTTGGGCTAGGCTATGGGCCGTTAGATTGGTTAAATTTAGCCCTAGACACCACTTACAGTGTTGAAGCAGAAGGGGCCTTTGTTGAAGTGAGTGCCAATTCATCCTATGCCATTACTCCTTATTTAAGCCTTAACCCTTATCTAAAATTTGGGTTTGATTATGGGTATGCCAGCGACACGCACCGAGGATATAACCACACCGCAGTAGGCAGCATGTTGAGCTATCAGCATAGTGACAAGCTAGGATTAAATTTGATACTGGAACATAACCGTTTAAGTTCGTCAGTACAGGGCCTTACCCAGCAAAAAAATAATAACTGGGCAGGGCTGCATTTAGTCTATCAATATTAACTGCTGGCTTTAGGAATACTGTGTAAAAGGTCATCGTAATGGGCGTAGATTTTTCCTACGTCCATCTTGTTTAAAAAGCCCGAACAAGTTAAATAGGCTAATAAATATCGGGCATCTTTTACCCAAGGCGGCAGGTATTTAGGTGCCATACATAAGCCCATTTTTTCTAATTTATATAAAACTGGGATGTCTTCTATGTCTAACTTGCCGCAAAACAATAGCCTTAGGCAATCGGCTCTTCCATTTGCGGCTATGGCTTTTAAAAAGTTATGAACACGTATTAAGCCCTCTAGGTAAACCCCATCTTTAGTAAATGGTGCACCACCTGTTAAAACTCCACCACGAAAGACTCTACGACTATTTTCGTAGGCCTGAGACTCACTGCCAATTCGACCTAAAAAGTAATGATAGACCTCTAAGAAGTCGGCTCCTTCAATGGCCATTTGTATGGCAATAATGCGATCCGCTAAGCGGCGTAATCTGTCTAAATCGATAGAATTGGTAATATATTCTGCAAATACCGCTAAGCCTTCTTGGGTTTTGGTGGTGCCAGGGTGCCCAGCCGCCAATATTTTTAGGTGTGGTTGATTTAAGCCATTAATAGAGGTGGCAACATGAATATGGGCTTCGTGGTTGATCAATTGTTGGGCATCAAGATCAGTAAAACAGGCGGTTTTTCTGATCCGAATTAACTTAGGACTAGCTAAGGCATTGGCCGACAGTTCATCAACAATTTCTATTTTAGGCGCCTCATCGCCAAACATATTTTTCACCGCAATTTGCATTTGTTCGGCTATGCCCGAAGCTAAGTAACAAACAGGAGCAGGTGCGCCTAAATCGTAATTTGCATAACTGCTAATTTGTTTGTCGAAGCTGGTGGCCAACTCTAAAGGGGTAGATTTATTATCAACAAAAGGGTTAGTGGGTTTGCCATAAAGTTTTTCTGAAAAGTGATAAAACTTAGCCGTACCAGTAGAAGCCATCATTAGCGCACTGTATTCTAGCTTTACCGCAATTCTTTCTAACCACTTATCTACATCTGACGTGCCTAATAGTGCTCTGGCATCTCGCACCGCATCTAAGGTGGGCTGAGGGTTAAACTCTGGATAACTGATCTCAGGCAAGGCTTTTGCTTGCGTGGCAAAAAACTGACGTTTAGCTTCTCTAGGCCATTCAACATGGCTCAAAATGCGAATAGATTGGCTGGCGCCATACAGTAGTGAACTGACAGTTTGAATTCGCTGTTTTTCAGTTTCGACAGACATGCTTATTTATCGTCCTTAGTATGGTTAGCCTCTGGGTTGGTTTTATTGTCTTGCACGCTAATAGGCATAGGCTTACTGGCTTCACCTGCATACACACTGATATGCGGAAAAGGTATTTCAATGCCCAATTGGTCAAAAGACTTTTTAATCTCTTGGTATATAGTATTTTTTAACGCTAGAAAATTTTCGCGTTTGGCCCAAACTGAAAACTGAATATTGACAGAAGAACTACCAAAGCCCAATAAAATAAACAAAGGAGGGGGTTCGTCTAAACATAAAATGTTTTTAGTGGCTATATTGGTTAGCACTTCACGTACCTGCTCTATATCTTCTTTGTAGGCAATGCCAATTTGTAGATCGGCACGGCGGATAGGAAAGCGGGTAAGGGTTGTCACTTGGCTTTTAATCATGGACTCGTTTGGAATACGCACAAATAAGTTTTCGAAGGTACGGAGTTTTACAGACAATAAATCTATTGAGATCACTTCACCTGTAGTTTCGCCAACGCGGATAACGTCACCAATTGAAAACGGCCTTTCCATCATTAAAAATATGCCACTGATTAAATTCGAGGCAGAGGTCTGAGAGGCAAAGCCTATGGCCACGCTTAAAATACCAGCTGCACCTAATACCACACTTAAATCAAAACCAAGTTCACGTAGGGCTGAGACAAACATTAAAATGAAAATGCCGTAAAAAACCGCGCGCCTAAGTTGTACTCTTCCATGGGGGCCTAAATTGGCTAGCTCTAAGCGCATGATTGCGGCACTGGCTAATTTTGCTAAAAAGTATCCGACCACTAAAATAATAACGGCTTTGCTGATAGCAAATAGATGTAATTGTTCCATTAAGCTCATGGCTGAAGTGCTGTCTGGCATCATTTTCTCCTATGACCAGTAGAGGCTAATTTAATAAGTCTTTAATCGACTTTACAAAGTGATGGCTGTCGGAAATTTGCCTAGCCTTAGATACTAAATTTTGGCTGTTTTGCATGCTATCAGGATGCTCTGGCCTAAGTTTTAAACCGGTTTTTTTACTGTCGTTGTGCTGAGTGATTTCTATTTCTTGGGTCCAAAAACCGGCTTCTTCTGTGTGATATAGAGATAAAAAGGGCACGGGCAAATTGATCCTATCTATTTTTAATGGATCTGTGTGCTCGTTATGAATAATCACTTTAGTAATGGCTCGGTGTGAATATTTTTCTAATAAAGTTAGATTGACTCGCGCATCGGTATTTTTGGCGTAGCAGAGTTCACCTTGCATAGTATTGGTGCCAAACCACGAATCTGAAGGCCTAAAAAAAGGCATATCAATTATGGGTAAATGGTTGTCTGGATTAATTAAACCAAACCATAAAGGCGAACTCACGTACAGCTCAGCATGTTCGTTAGGTAATATGTTTAATCTGGCTGAAGGTCTAGCTACCACTGAACGGTCGGCTAATTTAGGCTCAACTATGATATTTGGCATAGTATGGGTAACTAAATGTCTAGAGAAGTTTATGTCTTTTAATGAAGCATTAGATTTTAGGCTTTTTAAAACAATAGCTTTATTTTGCTCTATTTCACTGGTTTGATCCCAGACTATCCACTCTTTTTCTAGGCGTTGCACACTTATTTTGCGCTCCCCAAGCCCCCATTGTTTTATTTGCTCAACAGAGAATGGGATGTCTCCCCACCACTTATTTTTACTAGCCATGCATTCTCCTAGCCAGATTAGATTAAGTTACTCACTACAACTAGCATATATCACAAAGCATAATTTCCGACTAACATTATGCGCGGTTTTATCAACAAATACCTTTACTTAAAAAACTAAAATAAAATCTTGCACAAAAAAACATCAATATTATACTGTATGTATAAACAGTGTTTGTTGGAGGGTTTTATGAACTGCGCAAATGGATCTCAATTTGATTTATCTCAATATGCTTATCGTCATAGTGTTCAGTTAGTGCTTGATGATTTGGCAACAGGTTTATGTAAGCAAAAAACGCTAAGCAGAGAAGGGGACCCATTGTTGTCTAGAATGGATCAATTAAGAGCTTTGGCTAAAAAGCTGCAAAAAAACAAAATGAGTACGCAAAAAAATCAGCAAAGCAGTTTTTGTTTTTAACTAAGCTTAAGACAGGTATTTTATACCCTGTAAAATTAAATCTGGATTGAGTGATTTAAGGGGGGGGGTATATTGAATCTAATCTGGACTTTTAGGAATTAAGTCGGGCATTCATTTTTAAAACCTATAAACTAGGTTTACTATCTTTGTGCTAATCCTTACATTTATTTTAGGAAGTTTATGATCAATAACGATGTATTACGTCGAGTCCGTTATATTTTCGATTTTAACGATGCAAAAATGCTTGAGATTTTTGCTCAAGCTGATTACCCCGCTACCACCGAACAACTTCATTCCTGGTTAAGAAAAGACGATGACCCGGCCTTTGTTGCTATCACCGATTTACAATTTTCTTTGTTTCTAAATGGCTTAATAAACCATAACCGTGGCAAGCGAGAAGGGGTAGAAGCACCAGTTGAGCGCCGTTTAACCAATAATATTATTTTTATGAAGTTAAAGATCGCCTTAAGTATGCAAGCCGAAGAAATTTTGTCTGTGATGGAACTAAGTGGCTTTAAAATGAGTAAACATGAACTCAGTGCTTTGTTTAGAAAACCTGAAAACCGTCAATACCGCTTATGTAAAGATCAAATATTGCGTAATTTTTTAAAGGGCTTACAACTTAAAATCCGTGGTGATGGGTAATAGTAGTAAGGCTTAATTGCGGCGTTATGGTTTTGGCTCTTAGTTGGCATTAAAGGTTGAGTAAAAATTGATTGTGCTTCCAGGTTTTTTTCTAGCGGTATTGCTTGGTGTGATTGCTTGGCTTTTAAGCCAGTATTACAATGGGCCTGTGATGCTTTTTGCCTTATTGTTAGGCATTGCTTGGTCTTTTTTATACGACAATACGCGATTTAAGTCTGGGATCGACATGGCTGCAGGCAGTGTTCTACGTTTGGGCGTGGCGCTGCTTGGATTACGCGTGGCTTTTAGTGATCTTACCGCCTTAGGTTGGCAAACCGCTTTAGTTTTATGCCTGGGTATTATTAGCACGCTATTAATTGGAGTGGGTTTAGCCAAAGCTTTTGGTTTGCAAAAACGTTTTGGCGTACTAACCGGTGGGGCAGTGGGCATATGTGGTGCCTCTGCAGCTTTGGCCATTTCATCTGTACTACCTGCAAGTAAAGCGCAAGAGCGAGATACTTTGTTGACCATTGTATGTATCACTGCTTTATCTACCACAGCTATGCTGGTTTACCCGATTTTAGCCAGTTTTCTTAATCTCACTCCAACCCAAACCAGTATCTTTTTAGGGGGCACCATTCATGATGTGGCTCAGGTGGTAGGGGCAGGGTACTCTGTTTCTGAGCAAACAGGCGACTTAGCCACCTTAACTAAACTGGTTAGAGTAGCGTTTTTAATGCCAGTTGTTTTGTGTATTGCTTGGGTGATCAAGCGTAAATTTATTCATAACACTTCAACTTCAGTTAATAATGCCCCAGTTGGCATACCCGCATTTTTAAGCGTATTTGTGATCCTAATGGTGCTAAACAGTGTGGTAGATGTGCCACCAAGCATGGGGCTGTTAGCAACTGATATATCTCGTTTTGCGTTAATTATTGCTATGGCAGCTATAGGTTTAAAATCTAACCTTAGGCAGCTACAAAGTGTTGGAGTTAAACCCATTTTGTTGGTGGTGTTAGAAACACTTTGGTTAGCAGGCGTAATATTATTGGCGTTAGCTTATTTGTAAGGCCTATTGACCTTCATTATTTATTTTCATTAATAAATGTGATGCCTAAGGGCAGCTAATTCATCTTATACTCTTACCATTCTCACACCTTAATAAAAGCTAACCCCTATGCCTAAGAGTATCTGTCAAATTTGGACGAATAAATCTAATCTAAATGAAACAAAAATTGTTGAAAAACCTTACTCTGAAGATCAGCTTCAAGCAGAGGAAGTGCTGTTACAAGTAGAAAGCTTAGGGTTTTCGGCTAACAACATTACCTATGCGGTGTTTGGTAGCAAAATGGGCTACTGGGGCTTTTTCCCTGCCGATGAACACTGGGGTATAGTGCCTATGTGGGGATTTGCCACAGTTCTTGAGTCAAAGCATAGCGAGATTAAAGCAGGGGAAAAAGTGTTTGGTTATTTGCCTATGGCCTCTCATTTAGTGATCAAAGCAGGCAATATTTCTGCCAGCCATTTTTTTGATGTGAGTGACAACCGAAAAAGTATCTCACCTGTATACGATAACTATGTGCGCTGTGCTAATGATCCTAGTTACCGCGAAGAAAACCAAGCTTGGCAACTAAATTATCGGCCATTATTTATGACCTCTTTTGTATTAGATGACTTTGTTGGTCAGGCTTTAGTGGCCAGTGAGCCATCCATCCAACAAGTGATATTAACCAGTGCTTCCAGTAAAACTGCCTATGGCACCGCGCACCTTTTACAAAAAAATAAAGATCAGCGCGGCAATGATTATCAAGTTATCGGTTTAACATCAGAAAAAAATAAAGCTTTTACCGAGCAGTTAGGGTGTTACGACAAGGTTTGTAGCTATGCTGAAATAGCAGGCCTAGCCTTAGACTTAGGCACTTGGGTGTTAGACTTTGCTGGAAATAAAGCTTTATTACTGGCCTTGCAGCAACAATTTAATCACCCGCAAAGCAAAATTATATTAATTGGCTCAACAGACGTAGATGCACAGCAGCATAAACCTAATGGTCAGATAAACAGTGAGTTTTTCTTTGCGCCAGATCAGGTTAGAAAACTAACTAAAGCCTGGGGCCAACAAGGGTTAGCAACTAAATACGCCCATGCCTGGCAGAACTTTTCGCAACATTTAAGCGGAAAAATTACTCAGGCCAACTACCATGGGCCACAACAAATTCAAGCCCTATTCCAACAAGGGCTAAACAACCAGCTTAATAACCAACATATTAATGTCTTAACTTTTTAAATTGTTAGGCGGCCTAAGGGTTTTAAACTTAAAGTTAAGGCTGTTTATTGGCTTACCGAAAGTGGAATTTTAATGCTGTCTGCCACTATTTCGTATACCTCACCTATGGGTAAGGCTGAGAGTTTTTCAGTTAGGTCTTGCTGGTAATGTTGGCTTTGCGCCTCAGTACGTTGTTTTTTAACTAATTCACCGGTTAATTCTACGGTTTTATCACTACTATCAGTGGGAATAAAAAAGCCATAATCGCGAAAGGCAACGCGTATGACATGTTGATTTTGTTGCGCAATAAAAAAGCAACCTTTCTTTTTGCAAACCTTGGCAATTCTTGTTTGCATTTTAAACGTTTTACCTAAGTATTGCTCAGGTGACTGGCTGAGCGTATCTAGGCTAACGCTTGGCAGTTGAGCATTAAAGTGGGCGCCAAATGTTTCGCTTTTATGGTCTGCTGCTATAGGGTCAGACAAACGAATAACTTGTGCATTTAGGCATGCATGACTAGCAAAAAACAGTAGAAAAAATAAAATAACTCGCATGAACAGCCCATCAGTTAATTTGAGGTGAATAAGTTAATTTAACAAGATAGTGACGCATTGGGAATCTTATTTGCTCGCAGCTAATGAGCCTTAGTAGCTGGTGTGCTCTTTCCACCATTTGTTACTCAGTATAGGTAATTTTGCTTGTTTAAAATGTTGTAATGCCATCAACCTATCGGGTTGATTTAAAAACTGGCCAAATGGCACCACCTTTTGACCGTCTGCTAAACACATATATGAATGCTCAAAAGGCGTGTCGGCTTCTGTAGTAGTTACTAATAATGACGCTTTGTTAAAGCTACACACTCTTTGTGGATAATATAATCCTGCCTGAAATATGACTTTATCTGGATAAATTGTAATAACTTGCTTTTGATAAGTGGCAAGTGATCCTCGATACATTAAAAAAGCTAAAAGTCCTGCTTCTAACCCAGCAAAAGGTAATATTAACCAAGCCCCAGCTAGCGTCCAGATTAGGGCAATCATCATCACAAAAAGTGTGACTAAAATAATCGCGTGTTTAGTTTGCTGCCATGAAGCAGAGCGGTTTGGTTGTAAAATTAAAGTCAGTACATTTTGCTGACGTTTTAGTTTGACCATAGTGGGTGGTTTTACTCATTAAATAATGAATTCTTTTTGTTTCTGTTAATTAATTCTGGCAAAGTCCATTTTCAAATTTTTAGTATAGGACATGCATAGCTAATGTCGTTTTTATCTGCAATTAGAGCCTGGCATTGGATCTTTTTGCTTCTATGGGTAGCGCTAGTCGCCTATCAGCCTCAACCTCAGGTACTACTCCAAGAGTATTTAGGGTTCTCGCTTTTAGGAATTTTAGGTGCCTTATTCGCCAACTCTACTGGTGCTGGTGGTGGTGTGGTATTCATGCCATTTTTTAACCAGTTAGAATTTTCGGTCATGACTTCGGTGGCCACTAGTTTTGCCATTCAATGTTGTGGCATGACAGCAGGCGCGTTAACTTGGTGGGCTTATCAACAAAAACTCAAAATTCACCAAGCAGAACTTGCAGGGCAATGGCAGGCCTTAGTAAAAGTATTAATCATAGTGGTGCCCAGTGCTTGTGTTGGCTTATGGGCAGTACAATATTCTGCAAATTTTCTTGAACAATTAACCGATACCACTGGCCTACATACAGGCTTTGGGGTGTTTTCAATGTTATTGTCGGTAGCCATCATTTTTACTATTTATGCGCTGGCCAATACCCCTATAAAAAGTCAAGCTAGTGTTGGTGACCTAATATGTTTAGGGCTTTTGGCCTTGGTAGGAGGCGCTATTACAGCTTGGTTATCTATTGGGGTAGGTGAGCTTATTGCGGTATATCTGATCATGCGTGGTTTTAATGTGACCTTTTCAATTGCTTTAGCAGTGATGCTAAGTGCATTTGTGGTTTGGGCTGGGGTGATATTTCATGTGTTGGTAAGCCAAGCCATTTATTGGCCTGTGGTTTTGTTTGCCGGATTGGGGGCTGTGTTTGGGGGAATATTGGCCAAACAGTTAGTTTTGTACTTTTCTGCTAAACGCTTAAAGCTGTTTTTTGCGGGATGGATTTTTATTTTGGGTTTAAGCGCGTTACCTTTTTAAACCTTATACGCCGGTTTATTAAAAACGTAAGTGGAGTACAACTTGGCTATCAAATCTTATGTAATTAAAAAGTTCTCTGGGCAGCCTAAACAAGAGCTAAAGCAACTGGATGAAGTCGCAGTCGAAGAGCCGCTGCAAATTTGGCTAAAGTCTTTAGAAGGTCATAATCAAACGCAGTTATTATTTACCACTATGCGTACACCCGGAAACGATCTTAACTTAGTCAAAGGATGGTTGGTAACTAGTGCAGTGGTGCAACAGGCTGACGATATCATCTCAATAGTGCATACGGGGTCTGGGCGGCTAAAACAGCAAACGACTAACCAAGTTTTGATCACCTTAAAAAATGCAATCAATTGGCAATCATTACAAAGGATTGAAGTGGCCAATTCAGCTTGCGGAATTTGTGGGCAACAAAGCATTGAGCAACTATTAGAAAAATTACCCATAGGCACTAAACAGCCCACTGCACCTTTCACTTTTGATGTGACTAAGCTATTTCAGTTAACCCAAAGCTTAAATCAGCAACAAAGTGTATTTGCTAAAACTGGCGGCATACATGCTGCCGCTTTGTTTAACAGTGATCTGCATATTGTTGATGTGCAAGAAGATGTGGGTCGACATAACGCCTTAGATAAGTTGATCGGGGCTAACTTAGCCAACTTATGGCCCCAACCCTATGCGCCATTAGGCTTATTATTAAGCGGTAGAATTAGCTTTGAATTAGTACAAAAAGCGGCCATGGCAAACCTTGGTTTGATTGTGGCTTTAGGTGCACCATCTAGTTTAGCCATTGATTTAGCCAAAGAATGTGACATCTGCTTAATTGGTTTTGTTAAGTCTTCTGGGTTTAACTGTTATGCCGGCAGTGACAAACTTAGCTAATGCTAGTTGGGTATAGGTTTGTAAAGCTGCCAACAAAATTATGCTAGGGTATAAAAACTTATTTGCTGGGTGTTTATTAAAAAGCCATGTCTAAAAACAATATTCACATAGTTGAGCTGACTACCACTCCTGCTAAAAAGTGGGCCGCAGGCTTGCCTGCCGTGTGGTCTGCATATAAAAACGTGACCAGTAAAGTCGGGGCACTACAAGGCCCTAAGTTGTTAACTCAATTAAATCAAATACAAGGATTTGATTGCCCAGGTTGTGCTTGGCCAGATCCACTAGATAAACGTGCGACCTTTGAATTTTGTGAAAATGGAGCCAAAGCTGTGGCTGATGAAGCCACCCAAAAGCGCGTTGATGCTAACTTTTTTGCCCAATTTAGTATTGAACAACTAAAACAAAAATCTGATCGTTGGTTGAATGAACAAGGGCGATTAGTTGAGCCAATGTATATGCCACCGGGGGCGACGCATTATCAAAGTATTAGTTGGTCGCAGGCTTTTGCACTTATCGCTAAGCAATTAAAAGAGTTGCCCAGTCCAGATCATGCCGCCTTTTATACATCAGGTAGAACCAGCAACGAAGCGGCCTTTTTATATCAACTTTTTGTTCGCCACCTAGGCACTAATAATCTTCCCGATTGTTCGAATATGTGTCACGAATCCAGTGGCGTGGGGTTAACCGAAACCATAGGAGTTGGAAAAGGCACAGTCAGCCTGGCTGACTTAGAAAGTGCCGAGGCGATTTTTATTTTTGGTCAAAACCCTGGCTCAAACCATCCACGAATGTTGACTTCACTGCAAAAAGCCAAGCGCCAAGGGGCAAAAATTGTAGTGATTAACCCCTTAGACGAAACTGGCTTAATTAGATTTAAAAATCCTCAAGAACTACAAGGCATTATTGGTCAGGGTAGTGCCTTACGAGATTTACACTTAGGGGTAAAAATTAACGGTGATGTGGCTTTTTTAAAAGGCTTATGCAAGTCGCTGATATTACGCCACGAAGCTGGCGAGGCGTGTTTAGATACTGATTTTATCGCACAATATTGCCATAATTATGCGGCCTTTAAACAAGACATTTTGGCTACCTCATGGGCTGATATTGTTAGTCACAGTGGACTTAGTCAACAACAAATTGAACAAGCCGCAGATATAGCCTGTGCCTCCAGCAAAACTATTTGTTGCTGGGCAATGGGCATGACTCAACATAAAAATGCGGTGGCGAATATTCAGCTAATCACCAACTTTTTAATGCTGCAAGGTAACTTAGGTAAAGCGGGAGCTGGGGTATGCCCAGTGCGGGGCCACAGTAATGTACAAGGTGACCGTACAATGGGGATTTGGGAAAAACCTTCAGCGGCTTTGTTAGCGGCTTTAGCTACTGAATATCAATTTGATGTTCCCCAAACCCCAGGCTACGACTCAATAGACACCATACACGCCATGGCCGAGGGTAACATTCAGTGTTTATTTGCCATGGGAGGAAACTTTTACCGCGCTACTCCAGATCATAGTGCCACCCAAAAGGCTTTAGCAAAGTGCAATTTAACCGTACAGGTATCTACCAAATTAAATCAGTCGCATTTGTACACAGGTAAAAGTGCTTTGATTTTGCCTGCCTTAGGCCGCACAGAAATCGATGAACAAGCATCGGGTATTCAAACCGTTACTGTAGAAAACTCTATGGGGGTAGTGCAAACCTCACATGGTAAGTTGCCCCCTGCATCACCTAGTTTAAAAAGCGAGGTGGCAATAGTGGCGGAGTTGGCGGCTTGCACTCTAATCAATAGCCAAGTGAATTGGTTGCAGTTAGCCCAAGATTATCGATTGATCCGCGACCAAATAGCCAAAGTGATACCGGGTTTTGAAAACTTTAATCAAAAAATTGAACAGTTTGGCGAGTTTGTGTTGCCTAATGCGGTGCGTGATAAACGCCAATTTTTAACAGCAACTGGTAAAGCCAATTTTGTGGTGCATGCCATAGAGCCAATAGACGTACCGTCAGGCTGCCTGTTAATGATGACCATTAGAAGTCATGATCAGTTTAATACCACTATTTATACCAATAATGATCGTTATCGCGGTATTTATGGCAGTCGTAAAGTGGTCTTGGTTAACCCAGATGATATGGAAGAGCAGGGGTTAAAAGCTGGGCAGAAGGTGACCATTTGTAGTCATTGGCCGAATGAAAAAATACCAGTACGCCAGATCCAAGACTTTAGTGTAGTGGCCTTTGGCATACCAAGAGGTTGTGCGGGCGCTTATTATCCTGAAACCAATGATCTCATTCCATTAAGCAGTGTGGCAGATAAAAGTAATACGCCCGCTTATAAGTCTGTGGTGATAAGCCTACACAAACAAAGTAGTTAAGAGTCGGCGCGGCTTATAAACTTAGACTCGGCTGTGTTAACTTTGATTTTTTCACCGTTTGCAATGTACTCGGGAACTTGTACCACTAAACCTGTGGTTAAAGTTGCGGGCTTAGTTCGGGCGCTGGCAGAGGCACCTTTGATAGACGGGTCGGTTTCTGCAATGACTAACTCTACTGCAGCGGGAAGTTCAATGCCAACGGGTTTACCTTCAACTAATAAGACCTGCAAACCTTTAGTATCTTCAGTGATAAAAGGTAGCTCTTCACTTATGGTGTCTGTGTTTAAAAAGTATGAGCTGTAATCTTCGTCATCCATAAACACATATTCATCGCCATCAACGTACGAGAAACTGACTTTTTTGCGTTGAAAATCAATCAGGTTTAGTACTTCATCGGCCTTAAAGCTTTCGTCTGCTTTGGCACCTGTGCCTACTTCATATAAGCGCATGCGATACAAGCTGGCACCTGCACGCCCACTTGGGGTAAGTTTATTAATATCTTTAACTAGGTAAGATTTTCCATTGTGCTCTATGGCGGCATTCTTTTTAATTTCACTGGCTTTTGGCATGCTTGACTCTCAAAGTGGATTTGCGCCAAAAAATAACATGAAAACAAAATTAGGCAAGAGAAGTTGTAATTTGCCATAATTCCCACCTTCGTATTTGCACCCAGCTAAATTTTTTAAGGCGCTATGTCAAAAACTTCATCTTTGTTTGCCGCTGATGGCGAGTTATCTAAGGCCATTAGTGGATTTGTGCCACGTAAAGCGCAAACCGACATGGCAGTAGCGGTAGAAAAAACCATAAAACAAAAAGCGCCGCTTATTGTTGAGGCAGGCACAGGCACAGGTAAAACCTTTGCTTATTTAGCCCCTGCTTTGTTGTCAGGTAAAAAAACCATAGTCTCAACAGGGACCAAAAACCTGCAAGAGCAGTTATTTCACCGCGATTTACCTTTGATTAAAAAAGCCCTTAAATCTACCGGTAAAACCGCCTTATTAAAGGGCCGGGCGAATTATTTATGCTTACACAGATTACGCCAGCATAGCGGCAATAGTACTTTACTGGAACGCTCTACACTGGATGAGTTAACTCAGGTGCGTCAGTGGGCTTCGGGTACAAAAAGCGGTGACATGGGAGACATGAAATCCTTAAAGGATGATGCCAAAATTTTACCTTTTGTCACCTCAACCGCAGATAATTGTTTGGGCAAAGATTGCCCTGACTATGAAGACTGCTACATGGTTAAGGCTAGGCGCAAAGCTCTAGATGCTGATGTGGTTGTGGTTAATCACCATTTGTTTTTTGCAGATATGGCGTTAAAAGACACAGGTTTTGGTGAGTTAATTCCTGAAGCAGATCTCGTGATTTTTGATGAGGCGCATCAAATCCCCGATATTGCCAGTGAATACTTTGGTGAAAGTTTATCTAGTAGGCAGCTGCATGATATTAGCCGCGATATAGATCTCTTGTATCGCACAGTGTTAAAAGACGCCAAACAATTACAAGTAGCAGCGGATAAGTGCAAAATGTTAGCCGCTGATTTGCGCATATTGTTTCCAGAAAATCCGCAAAAAGGCAATTGGCGGCAAATGCTAGAACAGCCTGAAGTGCAAAAACAGGTGGGTAAACTCACCGATGCCTTAGGGGTATTGCACGAAGTACTTAGGTTACATATAGGCCGAGATAAAGATTTAGATAACATTTATGAAAGGGTGTCAGAAGCTAAAGGCAAGTTAGCGAGTTTAACCGACACCACTAAGTTAGGTGTGAGTCTATGGTACGAAACCACCATGCGCCATTTAGTGTTGCACTTAACGCCTTTGAGCATAGCCAAAAAATTTGCAGACTTTATTGCAGAGCCTAAGCGCAGTTGGGTGTTTACCTCTGCCACCTTGATGGTTGATGGCGGCTTTAAACATTTTCAACGGCAAATGGGCTTAAACAGTGCCAGTACCTTAGCCTTAGATAGCCCCTTTGATTACCCTAAACAAGCCATGCTTTGTGTGCCGCGTTTTTTACCCGAGCCCAATGCTAAAGACATGCGCGCAACTTTGTTAGAAATATCAGTGCAGTTAGTCAAAGCTAGCCGTGGGCGCTGTTTTTTACTCTTTACTAGCCATGCTACCCTCAATGCTATTGCCGATAAGTTAGCAGATAAAATCAGTAACCCAATTTTAGTTCAAGGCTCAACCACCAAGCGGGCTTTATTAGAAAGTTACATAGAGAATAAAGATGCCGTACTGCTAGGTACAGGTGCATTTTGGGAAGGGGTTGATGTAAGAGGCGATGACTTAACCTGTGTGTTAATTGATAAGTTACCTTTTGCCTCGCCAGATGATCCTTTATTACAAGCGCGCATTGAAGATTGCCGAAAAGCCGGTGGCAACCCCTTTGCTCAATTACAAATTCCACAAGCGGCCATAGCATTAAAACAAGGTGCAGGCAGACTAATTAGAGATGAAAGCGACAAAGGGGTACTGGTTATTTGTGATAACCGCTTAGTCACAAAAGACTATGGTAAAGTTTTTATGGGCAGCTTGCCTGATATGCATAGAACCCGAGATCTAAACAAAGCCATCGCATTTTTACAAAGTATCCATAGTGAAAAAGACCAACTTGAGATAACCCAATGAACATTTTAGTGATAGATACTGCTACCGAAGCCTGCTCAGTCGCGTTAGAAATAAACCAACAGGTTTTTCATCGTTTTGAAATTTGTCCACAGCAGCATAGTCAGCGTATTTTGCCCATGATTGATGAGCTGTTAAAAGAAGCCAATTGCCAGCTACAAGATTTAGATTATTTAGGCTTTGGTCGTGGTCCTGGTAGTTTTACTGGTGTACGCATTGCAACAGGTATTTTGCAGGGATTAGCGTTAGGCATGCAATGCAAAGTAGTTGGGGTTTCTACTTTAGCCGCAATGGCGCAACAAGCCCTTGCTCAAGAGCAAAGCCAAAGTGTCATTGCTGCCATAGATGCACGTATGTCTGAAGTGTACTTTGGTCAATATCAAGCACAAAATGGCTTGATGGGCTTAGTCGCAGAAGAGCAAGTATTGGCACCCGAAGACGCAATAGCCATAATGCAACAAAGCAGTGGTGCTGGAGTGGGAACAGGCTGGCAAGCCTATCCAAAATTATGCTCGCATAGCTCTGTGCAACCCTTGGCTGAGATTTTATACCCTAACGCGCTGTATATGCTGCCCTTAGCTAAAGCACAAGTAGAGCAAGGCCAAGCGGTAGAAGTGGAAGATATTCAACCGGTTTATCTGCGTGATAAAGTCACATGGAAAAAACTTCCTGGCCGAGACTAAAAAGTGGAACAATTCTTGTATTCAAGAATGCTTTAAACACTGCCCTTAAGTAAATTTGACAGGTTAGGAAGTCGTCTTGAGTATTGAGTCAGTATCTTCACTAAAAGCCTCAGAGATAGGTCGTGCCACTAAAGGCAAACCCAATGTGGCTAAAGTTGAACCCGCTAAAGCGGATCGCGCTGTACCTAATCAGGTCAGTGTTATTCGTGCTGGTGGACAGGAAGCCTTTGAAAAAGCCGAAACATTTAACCAGTTTAGTTCTAGTACCTCAACCAACAGTTTGCACGAAAAATCAGCCATAGCTGCGTATCAAAGCATGTTAAAAGAGCAACAAAGACAAGATATTCAATTATTGTTAGGCGTAGATACCTTCGTCTGATCCTTTCCAGCTTTAGCTTAATATAAAAAGTATGTTAAGTTCAGTGACAGTTCAGTTAAGATAAATCAAACTACAAAGTAATGGTTCGCCACATAAAAGAGGTAAAAAATGATCCGTTTTAGTATGTTAATGAGCCTAGTATTGTTAATGGGTTGCTCGACTTTCCCAGACAAAATTAAACTCCCAGACAACACTCAGCTAGTGAGTTACGAAGAAGCATCGGCCAATGCAGAGCAAGTCACGGGCAAGATGATCCGTTGGGGTGGGGCCATTGCAAAAATCGAAAATAAGCCTGATTTTACTGTATTTGAAATGGTGTATTACCCACTTAATGGCTATGGCCGTCCTATTTCTGACGACGAAAGTATGGGCAGATTCAGGATCAAAGTAAAAGGTTTTATGGATCCTATGGTGTATAAAGTAGGGCGCTTGATGACCTTTACTGGTGTCTTAGGAGAATTAGAAAAAGGCATGGTGGGTGAACACAAATATGTATTCCCCAGTGCCCAGGCCAAAGGTTATTATTTATGGAAAAACGTTCAACGTATTGATGTAAGTGGTGTGCACCTGTGGCATCAAGATTATTGGTATGGCTATTATCCACGCCCTTATCACAGACGCTATTTTATACGCGCTTCGGGTGAAGTCAGTAATCATTCTGCCCCGGCTAACCGACCTAGCGTTACTACTTACCCTAAGCCAATAAAAACTCAAAGAGACGAAAAATAAAACCAAGCTCATCAGTATTGATACAAGGAGTAAGAGTATGAAACTAGGTAAAGTGATAGCGATTTGCAGTGTACTATTGTTGGGCTGTAGCCAAACGCCAGGGCACGACCAAGCCTCTGCTAAAGAGAGTTCGTCTAGGTTATTAAATGAAAAGCCGGCTTTTGCAGAACGCGGTAAATGGGGTTGGCCAATGAAAAGCAACAGGGAAAGAGAGCAGGAAAAACGCGAACAACAAGCGTTTAGAAATGACCCAAACAGAAAAACAAAGGATTAAAACCATAGTGTTTTGATGTTTAAATTCGTTTAAAGTGAGCGGATGTTAATTGCCTTTATTGGCAGTGTTTTTAAAAAAGAGCGGCAAGCTATTGCCGCTTTTTTTATTTGTTAAAAAGGATATCTAGTGCAGTCTTTAGAATTTACTTTAGCCAATCTCACCCTTAAAGGCATAGGTTATGGCAACCCCGATAAACCAATTATTTTAGCCCTGCATGGTTGGCTAGATAATGCCGCTAGCTTTTCGCCAATCTCAGAGTACTTAACTGATTATTATGTGGTGGCAATTGACCTTACCGGCCATGGTTTGTCATCGCACCGAAGTGCCGGCGCACATTATCATTTAATCGACTTTGTTTACGACTTGCATGAATTGATTGCTGGGCAGAATTGGCAAAGCATCATACTGATGGGGCATTCAATGGGCGGTATTATCGCGACTTTATATACCAGCTGTTTTCCCGAAAGGATCCACAAACTTATTAGCATAGAATCTTTTGGACCTATGACTAAAGACAGTCACAGTAGCCCAGAGCAATTGCGTGAATCTATTCTAAGCCGATTAAAAGCAGAGCAATCTGCTGCCAGTCAGCCCAAAAGTTATGAACGTACCCTACAAGCACGAGCAACAGCCGGTGATATGCAACTTTCATCCGCCAAATTATTGATTGATAGAAATGTTCGCGAACACCAAGGTCAACTGTTGTTTAACACAGACAGACGTTTACGTACTTTTTCTTCATTGCGAATAACCGAAGAGCAAGCTGAAGCTTTTATGCGAAATATTCAATGCCCAGTTTTAGCTATACTAGGCAATCAAGGCTTTGAGTCTATGCGCACAACCTTAGACAAAAGGTTAGATTGGGTAGCAGATCTGACTGTTCAGCATTGTAACGGTCATCATCATTTACATATGGACAATCCCCAACCAGTTGCAGCTGCAATAGTGCGATTTTTGAGCAAACAGTCAACTGGTCGTAGTTGTTAATACTTTGTTGATTTATCTTTGTGAAAGCTTTAGGTAGACTTGGCCTCAAGATAAAAATAACAAACGAACCAGTAGTTATTGGTGAGTGACATCTGACTAAGTCATGCTCGGAGGCATAGTGGAAAAAATTTGGTTAAAAAATTACGACTCTAGGGTTCCTGCCGAAATAGACCTAGAAGCATATAGTTCGATAGTGGATATTTTTGAACAGTCTATTGAAAAATATGCCAGCAATATTAGCTACATCAATATGGGTAAAAGCATTACCTTCCAAGAATTAGACAAATTATCGCGGGACTTTGCCGCTTATTTGCAAAACTCTGGATTAAAAAAAGGTGACGCTGTTGCCATAATGATGCCAAATTTACTGCAATACCCAGTGGCATTGTTTGGTATTTTGCGCGCCGGCATGACAGTGGTGAACGTAAATCCACTTTACACAGCTAGAGAGCTACAGCATCAGCTTACCGACTCAAGCGCAAAGGCCATTATCATAGTTGAAAATTTTGCCTGTACTTTAGCCGAAGTCATTGATCAAACAGGGGTCGAAACCGTTTTACTGACCTCTTTAGGTGATATGTTATCGCCGGTAAAAAAGGTTCTGACTAACTTAGTAGTAAAGTATGTTAAAAAAATGGTGCCTGCTTATCATTTGCCTAAAGCCAAGTCTTTTATGCAAGCCCTTAAACAAGGCCAATCTTTGTCTTATACCCGCCCTAATGTTGAGCCTCAGGACTTAGCATTTCTGCAATACACAGGTGGTACTACAGGTGTATCTAAAGGGGCTATGTTAACCCATCAAAATATCGTGGCTAACTTGCAGCAAACCTCGACTATTTTGGAAACTGTTATTGAGCCAGGTAAAGAATTAGTAGTCACTGCATTACCTCTTTATCATATCTTTGCTTTACAAGGTAATTGCTTAACTTTTGTTAAATTTGGCTGCCCTAATTTACTGATCACTAACCCAAGAGATATGCCGGGCTTTGTGGCTGAGTTAAGCAATTATCCGTTTACCGTTATTACTGGGGTAAATACTTTATTTAATGGCTTATTAAACACCCCTGGTTTTGCCGATTTAGATTTTAGCCGCCTTAAATTTGCTTTAGGTGGGGGAGCGGCGGTACAACGCCCAGTGGCCGAAAAGTGGCAAAAAGTCACTGGCCATGTATTGCTAGAAGGTTATGGATTAACAGAATGTTGCCCAGTAGTGACAGTTAACCCTCCGCATTTAGAGGCTTATAAAGGCTCTATTGGTATGCCAGTTCCTTCAACTGACATAAAATTAGTGGATGAGCAAGGCCAAGAAGTGGCCGAAGGCGAACCAGGCGAAATGTTAGTGAAAGGTCCACAAGTTATGAAGGGCTACTTAAACCGACCAGATGCCACAGCGGAAATGATAGTTGATGGTTGGTTAGCCACAGGTGATATAGCAACTTGTGATAAAGACGGATATTTTTATATAGTCGATCGCAAAAAAGACATGATTTTGGTTTCGGGCTTTAATGTGTTCCCTAACGAAATAGAAGAGGTCGCAGCTATGCACGAAAATGTGCTAGAAGCCGCTGCTATAGGTGAGCCAAACGAAGTTTCTGGTGAAATTGTGAAGTTGGTGGTGGTGCTAAAAGAACCCGGCTCAACTGAACAAAATATTATTGAACACTGCCGCGAACACTTAACAGGTTATAAAGTTCCGAAAAAAGTAGAGTTTACTGACGAGCTTCCTAAAAGTAATGTTGGTAAGATACTGCGCAGAGAATTACGCGATAAGTAAAGCTTATTAACCCACGTTTTTTACCCAGATGTAAAAAGCCGGCAGCAGCCGGTTTTTTTATGGCGTAAAAAGCCACAGATTTTGGACATTCATGCAATATAGTTTTATCACTACCAATCAAGCATTAGCCGACTATTGTTTGCAAGCTAAGCAAGCCAGCGCCATAGCAGTAGACACTGAGTTTGTGCGGACTCGTACTTTGTATCCTAAATTAGGTTTGATTCAAATTTATGATGGCCAACAACTGGTATTAATCGATCCTTTAGCCATAGATGATTTTAGCAGTTTAACCGCACTGTTAACCGATCCTCAGGTGGTAAAAGTGTTGCATTCTTGCTCTGAAGATCTAGAAACCTTTTGGCATGCCTTTAAAGTCATGCCAAGTCCTATTTTTGATAGTCAGTTTGCCGCCAGTTTATTAGGTATGGGGCCCGCATTAGGTTACGCCAAATTGGTTGAAACTATGTTAACTATTACGGTAGACAAAGGCGAGTCTCGTACCGATTGGTTAGCTAGACCTTTACGTGAAGAACAATGTGACTATGCCGCAAAAGATGTGTTGTATTTGCTACAACTCTATCCAAGCTTAACCCAGCAAATAGAACAGCAAGGCAGGCTTAATTGGGTGTATACAGAAATGGAACATTTAGCCCAGAAAAAACGTTTACAACCCGATGCTGAGTCTGTGTATTTGTCTATGAAGAATACTTGGAAACTCTCGGGTAAAGCTTTGTTAGTATTTAAAAAGCTTGCCGCCTGGCGAATTCAAACCGCTAGGCAAAGAGATCTGGCACTCAATTTTGTGGTAAGAGAAGAAAATCTCTTTACCATTGCTCAGCAGCAACCTAAAAACAAACAAGCTCTAGCTATTTTGCCGGGGATCAATGCCCATGAGGTGCGTATTCATGGCGATGCACTGCTTAAAATAGTGCAAGACTGTCAACAGGCACAAGCAACAGATTACCCTGCCAGAGTTAACCGTTTAAATGACATAGATGGGTACAAAAATGTGGTGTCTAAAGTGAAAAAAGTTTGTACTCAACAAGCCGAACTACACCAGTTGCCGGTAGAATTGTTAGGCTCTAAAAAGCAAGTTAATCAATTACTAAAGTGGTGTTGGTTTAATGAAAGTGAATATGCTCAATCTGACTTACTGCCAGACTTAGTTAGTCACTGGCGTGGTGAGATTTTAATTAAAGAATTAGCTAAAATAGCGGAACTTAATTTGCCCAGTCAACTAACCGGAGAGCAGCACTAATGTTATGTGCGGTGTATAAAAGCAGCAAAAAACAACAAACCTACTTGTATGTGCCAGCGCGAGATGACTTTTCTAAAGTGCCAGATGGGTTATTAAAAACCTTTGGTAAACCGATTTTTTTAATGGTGATGCCACTAAAAAAGGATCGCAAGCTTGGCAGTGTTGATATTGATAAGTTGCGTTCAGAACTGACCTTAAAAGGCTTTTATCTGCAATTGCCGCCACCACCTGAAAATATGCTAAAGGCTCACTTACAGCAACAAAAACAAGCAGGGAAAGAATGAAAGTGTTGAAACTATTATTACCCAAAGTGGTGGTTATAAGTTGGGTTTTGTTTGCCTGTTTGGCTCAGGCAAAAGTGCCCTTTGAACAATATGTATTGGAATTAAAAGCCGAGGCCACAGAAAAAGGATTTAGCCAAGCGTTGGTAGATCAAGCTTTTGCAAACCTAGATTATAAAGAAAAGGTAGTGAAGGCAGACAAAAATCAGCCAGAACGTAAAATTACTTTAGACAGTTATTTAGCTACCCGTGTACCTGACTGGAAAGTGAAAAAAGCGCTTAGCTTGCTCGAGCAACATCACAACCTTTTAAGCCAAGTTGAACAAGAGTACGGTGTACAAAAGCGTTTTATTGTTGCTCTGTGGGGTAATGAAAGTAACTTTGGCAGTTACATGGGCAAACACTCAGTTATTCAAGCGCTGGTCACCCTAGCTTATGAGGGGCGCAGAGAGGCGTTATTTAAAAAACAACTTTTTGCCGCATTAGAAATTTTACAACAAGGCCATATTGAATTAGAAAACTTTGTTGGGTCTTGGGCAGGAGCCATGGGCCAATCGCAATTTATGCCTACATCTTTTTTACACTACGCAGTAGATTTTGATAAAGATGGCAAAAAAGACATATGGAACAGCCACGCAGATGTGTTTGCCTCAATAGCAAACTTTTTAAAATCCGAAGGCTGGGATCAACAATATACCTGGGGTAGACAAGTTAAAGTGCCTAAAAACTTTGACTTCAACTTAATTGGCTTGAGTAAAAAGGCTAAAAAGACCCTTGCTCAATGGTCGGCTCTTGGAGTAACTAAGTTTGATCAACAAGCTTTACCACAAGTGCCAATTTTGGCTTCACTGATCGCCCCTGATGGTGAGCAAGGCAGGATATATTTGGTTTATCAAAACTTTGATACTTTGATGAAATGGAATCGCTCAAGTTATTTTGGGGTATCTGTGAGTTATTTGTCTGATCGAATTAAAAAAGGTCGTTAAACAGATGATGACCTATGCTCACCAAAGTATTCAAGGCCAGCCAATAGATTTACCTGTGGGAAAAGTGGTGTGTGTGGGGCGCAATTATCTAGCCCACATTGATGAATTAGGTAATCAGGTACCCGAACAGCCCTTACTTTTTATTAAACCTAATACCGCCCTTACTCCTCTAGAGCAACCAGTAGTTATCCCTAAAAACTTAGGCGCTTGCCACAATGAAGTGGAAATAGCGGTGTTAATTCAGCATCCACTAAAGCAAGCCAGTGAAGAGCAAATAAAAGACGCGATTTGGGGGCTAGGTTTAGGCTTAGATTTAACCTTAAGAGAGGTTCAAGATAAAGCTAAAGCACAAGGTCACCCTTGGGAACGAGCCAAAGCTTTTGATGCAAGTTGTCCAATGTCAGGGTTTATTCAGCTGCATAAACTAGATAATTTAACTAATTTGAGCTTTAGTTTACGAGTAAATGATAATCTACGTCAGCAAGGCAATACTCAGAATATGCTAGTGTCAATTCAAGCCTTATTAAAGGAAATATCCCAGAGTTTCACCTTGTTGCCAGGAGATATAGTAATGACAGGTACCCCTAAAGGAGTGGCAGCATTATTGCCTGGTGACCAATTAAGCTTAAGTTTAGACTCGCATTTTTGCGTAACCACAGTGGTTGAGTAAGTATGAATTTCTCCTTTGAATTAGTAGTAGACCCAGCCAATGAGTTACTTATTGTTGATGTGGTGGGCAAAGTAAGTTTAGTGGTAGACGTAGAACACATGTTAAAAAATGTAATTAAGATGGCGGGCAAACATCAAGTTAAAAATGTGGTGTTAGATGTCACCAAATTCTATACCGAATGTTCAAATGTTGAAATTGCCAAGCTTATGATCGATTTGCAAAGCCAAGGATTACTTGAAGGGGTGAAAATTGCTCGTATTGTTTGCCCAGAAAATAACGTACACACTATTATAGAAGGCATGGCTGATAGTCTAGACCTGTCAATTAAAAACTTCGAATCGCGTAGTCAGGCCATGCTCTGGTTATTGTTTGATAAAGTTGACTAAGCTCAACTACCCAACAGAGTAAAACAAAATATGGAAAAGTATTGGGAAACCAAAACCCTGTCACAGATGAATCAAGAAGAGTGGGAAGGGGTTTGTGATGGTTGTGCAAAATGTTGTTTACATAAATTTATTGATGACGAAGCGGTAGAGCAGGCACAAACAACAGATCATATTCAGCAAGGTGAACATATTCATTACACCAACATAGTTTGCCAATTGTTAAATACTAAAACCTGTGATTGTACCCAATACCATCAACGCACACAGTTAGTGCCAGAATGTGTGAAACTAACCAAAGATAACCTGCAGGATATCTTTTTTATGCCGCAAAGTTGTAGTTATCGAAGACTGTATGAAGGCAGAGGCTTACCTAGTTGGCATCCCTTGTTAAATAAACAAAAAAAATCAGCCATGCATAAAGCTGGAATGTCGGTTAGAGGTAAAACGGTTTCAGATAAAGATGTAAACCTTGATGACTTTGAAGATTACATAGCCTTGTGGCCCATTGAAGATCTAGATTAAAACTCTCATCAGGCATAAAAAAAGCTCACAAATAATGTGAGCTTTTTTAAATTTAACGCTTTTTAATTAAATTGTGCGCTGTTGCCATAAGCGTGTGACTAACACAGTTGCCCATAGAGCGGTATAAATGGCAAAAATCACTATCATCCATTGTGGCATGCTCATGTCTAAAAATGACCAATTTAAGTCACCACAGTCACCGGTAGCAGCAAAAATGTTTGGCAGCCATTCATGCAGTGGCGCCCAACTAGGAAAGTTAGGTTCAAACTCACAAGTTGCAAAAAATGGATTAGCCGCTGTTTGAATATCAACATGTTCAATGGCTATGCGTAGCCCCCAAATTGCCGATACGCCCCAGCCAACAAAGCCTAATATTCGGGTGATAATATTGTTAATTAACATTGCGGGTATAGCTGCAAATAATACTCCAAATACAGCTGTACGTTGATATATGCACATTATGCAAGGCTCAAGGCCCATGGCATGTTGAAAATACAATGCAATGATTTCTAGAATGAGCGCAGAGGCAAATAATATGCCCCATGCGCTTTTGCTTGCAGCTAACTGCGATACTTTAGCTATTGATATCATACTTAGTGCGGTTTCGCTTCTGCACTAGGCATAGCCCCAGTATGATGTTCAATAAACTGCATGTCATACAACCAGTCGGTTAAATCGTACAATCCAAAGTAGGTACAAGCTAAACCAACCAAGGTTAAAACAATAGTATAAGGCAAAGCCATATACACCATAGTGCCGTAAGACAATCTAAGTAGAGGTGCAATCGCTGAGGTTAACAAGAATAAAAACGCAGCTTGACCATTTGGCGTTGCAACACTAGGTAAGTTAGTACCTGTATTGATAGCAACAGCAAGTAAATCAAATTGGTCGCGAGTGATTACCCCATTATTTAATGCTGCAGTAACCTCAGTGATATAAACCGAGCCAACAAATACGTTATCGCTAACCATAGATAACAAACCATTAGCTAAATAGAACATCACTAATTGGGTGGTGCCCTCAAAAGTTAATACCCAATTAATAACAGGGGTAAACAAGCCCTGATCAATAATCACCGCAACAATGCCAAAAAACACACAAAGCAGGGCAGTGAAAGGCAGAGCCTCTTCAAAAGCTTTACCTATAGAATGCTCGTCAATAATCCCACTCATTGAAGTGGTTAACACTATGATAGATAGACCAATTAAACCAACAGCAGCTAAGTGACCTGCTAAGCCTATCACTAACCAAACCGCGATTAAGCCTTGGACCACTAAACGCGCTTTGTCTTGAGTGGTGAGGTTCTCTTCAATATTTGCATCATAAGCAGTAAGAATTTCTCTTACTCTTGATGGAATTTGTGCGCCATAGCTAAATAGTCGAAATTTTTCTACCACAAATGTTGTGGCTAAGCCGGCAAAAAATACTGGAATAGTTATTGGCGACATACGAATGAAAAATTCGACAAAGCCCCATCCAGCTTTATCAGCGATGATGAGGTTTTGTGGTTCACCCACCATAGTCATTACGCCACCTAAAGCAGTACCTATACCAGCATGCATCATTAGGTTACGTAAAAACGCACGGAAGTTTTCTAAATCGTCACGATTGGGATGAGGGAAATCATGGTCGTGAGAGTGGTCATGGTCTGAGTGAAACTCTTTACCCGAGGCGACTTTGTGGTAAATAGAATAAAAACCTAACCCCACTGTAATAATAACTGCTACTACTGTTAGCGCATCTAAAAAGGCCGACAAAATCGCCGACGATGCACAAAAAGCAATAGAAAGGACAATTTTGTTTTCGAGCTTAAGCACCAACTTAGTGAAGAGATACATAAGTAGCCCTTTCATAAAGTAGATACCTGCCACCATAAACACTAACAGAAATATAACTTCAACATTCACCACCATCTCGTGTTTCATGTGTTCTGGTGTGGTCATGCCAATAAACATGGCTTGTATTAACAGTAATCCACCAGGCTGCAAAGGGTAACACTTTAACGCCATGGCTAAGGTGAAAATAAACTCCAGTACTAATGCCCAACCCGCAATATAGGGATTATAGGCAAATAGAATGGGGTTGATAATAAGGAACGCAATAATAGCCTGTTTGTACCAAGTTGGGGCTTTGCCCAAAAAGTTGGCTGCGACTGCTTGTGGTATGGTCATTTGCATAAGCGTGATGTCCTTGCTGAATATTATAATTATTTAAATCAACGGGTAGTCAGAGTGTAAACAAAAATTCGTCTAAAATCCCATAGTTAAGCGATTTTTTGGTAAAAAATATGAGCTTTTTAATAATAGATTGTTAACATCTCAAAGATTCGTTGTTACCGACAAATATCATCTGGTACAATCAGTTTATTCTGAATGGTTTCAATAACGAACCTAACTAAAGAAGTGAGTGGTTGATGATATATAAGGCACAAAGCCCAGCAGGATTCGCTGAAGAGTACATAGTAGAATCGATCTGGAGTGGACGCTTCCCGCCAGGTACTATTCTTCCTGCTGAACGCGAGTTATCTGAATTAATTGGCGTAACTCGTACTACTTTACGAGAAGTGCTACAACGTTTGGCTAGAGACGGTTGGTTGACCATTCAACATGGAAAACCTACTAAGGTAAATAATTTCTGGGAAACCTCAGGATTAAATATTTTAGAAACCCTAGCACGTTTAGACGAAGACGGTATTTCAGAACTAGTTGATCACCTATTGGCCGCCCGAACTAATTTGAGTGCGGTATTTATTCGAGGGGCTATCCGTAATCAACAACAAAAAACCATTGAAATATTAAACCAATATTTAGACCTTCCTGATGACGGTAAAGTTTTTGCTGAGCGTGATTATCAACTTAATCATGATCTAGCCTTTATCTCTGGCAACCCAGTTTATGTGTTAATGATGAATGGCTTTAGAGGTTTGTATTCGCGTATTGGTGGTTATTATTTCTCTGATCCAGAATCAAGAGAAGTGACGCGCAAGTACTATCGTACTTTGCTAGAACTGGCGGAAAAAGGCGACTACGAAGCTGTGCCTCTAGTGGTAAGAAATTACGGCATTGAAAGTGGTAAAATTTGGCAAACCTTACGCGATGATATGCCTAAAGGTTTGGTTGATTAGCCTTAAATATCTGGGCTAACAAAGTTGTTAGCTCAGTTTTAGTTTGTTTTATCCCCTTAATTTTACTTTTTTCTAAAATTCATTTTATAGCCTATTTTGATTCATTAATGCTAGCTAAATTAGTTAGTTAGAATTTAAAACTTTTATAGCAATTCCACGTATACATTAGCAAAAGCCCAAATCAGAATTAAAAAGGTATGGGTATTAGTACCTATGTACAATTTGACTAGTGGTTGGAGTTTGCCAAATTAAAATTCCTGAGTACACTGCAGTATCAGCTAGCAAGCTTATTTTTATAGTAAAGATATTAAAATCTTGAATGGAGTCTAATGCTCGATAAACAACAAAACTCTAGTTATACAGTGGCTGTTGACCTTTTGGTGGACGAAATCGCTGGAACTAAAGACGTTAGCAATGAGCAACTTCCAAGTCTGTTTCAGCAGGCAGCTCAGTATTTTCAAGAAGAGCCAGCCAAAAGACTTAAATTAGCTGAGCTTAAAGCCCAAATGGATGAACTAAAAATATCCATTCAATCTAGTTCAGAAAAAACTGCGATGGCATTAAGGCAACAACTTAATACACTAAGCAACCAGTTAAAGTCTGAGCAACTTTCACAGCAAAAACAGCGCCTTGCTAGATTAAACTCTGTGACAGATCTTTGTAGACAGTTATTAGCCCTGACTGAAGGGGATAATTACGAAGAAACCCAGTTATTAAGTGCAAAGTTTTTAACCACTCTAGTGTTGTTTTCTCCTGAACAGGGTAAAAGGCAAGCTGAGTTGCATCAAAAACTAAAACCCGCCTATAAAGCCGTATTAAGTCTGCGTTTACTAGACCAATTATTACGAAGTGAGGTGGTTAAAAACCCTTATATTCTTAAGCATTATCAGGCTGAACATCGTTATCAACAGCAAGATTTTGCAAAAGAATCATTTATCCAAGCTGTGGTGTTGCCCATTATAATAGCGGCTATGTTTCAAGATGTAGGTTTACTTCATCCTGAATTAGTCAATATTTTATATGGTAAAGAAAAAGATCAAGATCCCTATCGTTTGTTAGAAAAAGACGAACGCGAAAAGATGCTGCGCTTGAGTTACGAATATACAGTTGATTATCTGAAAAATGGTTTAGGTTGCCAAATTTTAACGTCTGGAACTCCAGAAGAGCGCGAGGCATTTTCGCTGGCTGAGCAAAAACGCCTGCAATTTCAATTGGGATTAGTACAAGATGCCAGTTCATCTAAGTTAGGTACCAGCGAAATTATTAAGATCCCGCAAATTTATACTTCGGTCATTTTTTCTACTAAGCGAGATTACCAACGAAAAGAGCTGCCCACAGCAGCTATTTTACTTGCCCAATTAGCCATTAAAAAGGCGATAAGCTCGCAAATATCCAAGGCCTTTTTAGATATAGTTGGGCAATTTCCATTAGGTTATGGGGTTGCTTATATTGCACAAGACTTAAATGGCGAAGAACTCGAGTTTTACGAATATGGGATTGTTTCAAGGTTAAACCCCCAAAAATTTGACGAACCCATTTGCCGCTTAGTAACAAAAAATTTAATTTACTTACCCCATGGGAAAACAACAGTCATTAAAAAAGAAAGAAACTTACATTTTCAAGAGGCCAGAAAAAAACTGATAAAAGTGGATCCCAAACGTTTGGCTAAGATAATGCAAAAGCTTTCGCATAGTTATGTAGAGGGTAAAACCCCCGCTATCATCCCTTATTTTTGGGAGCCGCATAATTTCTTTTTTGTTGAAGGTCATCAAAATCTTTGGAGTATGGTAAAATAATATACCTAAACTAGCATTAGCTAGCGGTAGTTAGCTGCCGCCCTTGATTGAAGATTAGTAACGCAAAGATCAACTCTATTACCCCACCTAAAACTGCTCCAGTAGCAAACTCAGCGTTTAACACTATGCATAAAGCACCAACCAGCATTAAACTCGCGCCTAAAGCCCAATAAATTTTACTGCCATACAGGGTAGTAAAAATTAAATACCTAACCCCAATCATCAATAACATAATGGGATAAAACCAAGCCACATAAATTGATGCCACAGTAAAGGCAATAAACAAACCAACAAATAATATTATTGTGCTTTCTATGGCTAATTTACCTAAAGGGTTGTCCTTACTGTGTTTGCCACTGCGCTTAAAGAGCTTGGCTAATAAAATTGAAAGAGGAAAAATTAACATGCCGCCAAAAAACAGGGTTAACATGCTAGCTTGTGCAGAAAAAAACAACCCAACTAAGCCTGCAATACACCAAACTAACCCCGACACTAATACTCCAGTCGCACCCCCTAAATAACTAATATGCATGTTGTGCTGGGCTTGTTTAAATTGCATGTTTTTTCCTTAGTCATGAGTGAGTGATTAGTTTGTGTTTAAAATTTAAACTGTGACTCTGTTAACTTTGCCTTGCGATTCATGCCTTTGCAAAATATTTTTAAACCCCAGCTAATGCGGCCTATTTTGCCGCTGAATGTAAGCAACAAAATTCAGTGTTTTTTGTTATTCTGAGTTTAATCTCTTATCTAAATTTATTGTTGAGTATCAAACTATGAGCGAGTCGCCCCTCACTGCATTTGATTTTATTATTGTTGGCGCAGGGTCTGCAGGGGCGGTTATGGCTGCTCGTTTATCTGAAAATCCACAGATTAAAGTGTGTTTGATAGAAGCGGGCTCGAAAGATAAAAATCCACTTATTCATATTCCTTTTGGGTTGTCTGTGTTGGCCAGAATTAAGCACTTAAATTGGCACTATTACACTAGTGAACAATCCCAGCTGAATAATAGAAAACTTTACTGGCCACGGGGAAAAGTATTGGGCGGCTCAAGCTCAATTAATGCCATGTGTTATATCAGAGGTGTACCTGCAGACTACAACAACTGGCATCAGTCTGGCGCACAAGGTTGGCAGTGGTCAAAGGTTTTACCTTACTTTAAAAAATCTGAAAAATTTCAGGCAGGAGCAAGCGAGTTACACTCAGACCAAGGTTTGTTGCAGGTCAGTGAGTTACGTCATCACAATCCACTGTCGAATGATTTTGTCAAGGCCGCTGAAGTTTTAGGGCTTAACCAAGTGCAAGACTTTAATAGTTTAGAGCGTGAAGGATTAGGTTTTTATCAGGTTACCCAAACCAGTGGGCAGCGATGTTCAAGTGCTAAAGCTTATTTAAAACCTGCCATGCTAAGAAATAATTTGACTGTTATAACTGAAGCCTTAGTTGAAAAAATCTTAGTTAGCGAGGGCAGGGCCACAGGAGTACAAGTCAAGCTTGCTGGCAAAAGTACTCAGCTTAGTGCAGGTAAAGAAGTGATACTCAGTGCAGGTGCAATAAACTCACCCCAGCTATTAATGTTATCTGGAATTGGCCCTGCAGAACATTTACAACTAAAGCAGATTAAAGTTAAAAGGGATTTACCTGGGGTGGGGCAAAATCTACAAGATCATTTAGATGTTATTGTGCAACATAAGTGCAAAAAGCCAGCAAGTTATGCGGTGTCATTACGCAAACTACCTGCTTATATTCAAGCGGCCTTTAAATATGCCTTTAACCGTCAGGGATTATTTACCAGTAATATAGCTGAGGCGGGAGGCTTTGATAAAAGCCAATACAGCACTGAATTAGCTGATCTTCAGTATCATTTTTTGCCGGCTTTATTAGAAGATCATGGCCGCACTACGGTTTTTGGATTTGGGTTTGGCTTGCATGTTTGTGCGCTTTACCCAAAAAGTCGAGGCCATATTCAACTCAATTCCAACAGGCCAGATGATCCGCCAGTCATAGACCCAAATTATTTATCTCATAAAGAAGATATCAAGGTTTTACTTGCTGGCCTAAAACGGGCGAGAAAACTGCTAGCGGCTGCCAGTCTAAGCCATTACCAGTCATGGGAAGTAAGCCCTGGTAAAAGTCTACAAAGTGATGAACAGCTCATTAACTTTATAAAAGCGCAAGCACAAAGCATTTATCACCCAGTTGGTACCTGCAAAATGGGCAAAGCTGATGAAGCCACCAGTGTGGTTGATGCAGAGTTAAAGGTGCTGGGTATTAAAGGTTTAAGGGTGGCTGATGCTTCCGTTATGCCAACTATAGTTGGCGGTAATACCAATGCCCCTACTATTATGATTGCTGAACGATGTGCTGATTTTATTAAGCACGACCATAAGCTTTAAAAATAAATATTTATTATAGTTCTCAATGATTTAGATGGATTAACCGGCTTAATTTAGGTATGGTTTTTAGCGTCTAGGGTGTAATGAAAATAAGAAGAGTACATGAAAAAAATTTTACAAACTGTGTTATTTAGCTGTGTGTTAACAAATTGTGCCAACCAGCAAAATATCGCGCAACAGCTCCAGCAGCCAATAGAACAACAGCCCTTGCCTGAATTAGATTGGCAGAGCAAGGATTTCCAACTTCTTGATGTGCTAAAAAAAGACGATATTTTTGAACTAAATGAAAGTGCGCAACAAGCTTTTTATGCCTATTTTAACGCACCTGAAAATCAACATATTGAAGATCACGTTCGCTTATATAACTATATAGATCAGTTGTTAGATGGGTTTAGTTACAAGGGTGATACATACAGTGCCGATGTGGCTTCTACTATGCTGTCGGGCAACTGTTTATCTTTAGCCATTTTAACTAAAGGTTATGCCGACTTAGCTAATTTAAAGGTTAAGTTTTATAAAGTAAATTCTGCTCCAATTTATCAACGTGAAAATGGCGTCACCACTATCTCTTCACACGTGCAGACCCATATTTTTTCTTCAGGTAATAGAAAAAATAAAAATAAAAATGCCCTAGTGATCCCAGGTAAAGTGATCATCGATTATTTCCCAAGTACAGCTAATATCATTGGCGCAGAAGTTTCGGAAAATGACTTCATTTCTATGTATTACCAAAACTTAGCGGCTAAAGCCCTGATTAACAAAGAATTTGATTTAGCTTATTCGTTGTTGGTTGAAGCCATGAATCTTTCTCCTACTAACTTAGCCACTATCAATTCGTTAGCGGTACTCTATAAAAAAGCAGGACTTAATCTGCAGGCCGAATCTTTGTATCGTTTTACCTTAAATCACACTAAAGGCTCGGTAAACTTATTAAGCAACTACATAGTGTTTTTAAGATCAAAAGGCGAGCTTGAACAAGCGGAAGAACTAGAATTACGTTATCAAGAAATAGAAGATGATAATCCTTATAAGTGGTTTGATTTAGCTAATAAAGCCTTTAACGAGCGTAAGTTTAAAAGAGCCTTAAGGTTTTACGAAAAGTCTATCGAAGTTGCGCCATATCTACATGAAAGTTTTTTTGGACAGGCTAAAACTTTTGCCCGTTTAGGTTATAAATCAGAGGCTAGAGATGCACTAGAAAAAGCGGTAGAGCTAGCGTTTAAAGCTTCAGATGAAAAACTTTATTACGCAAAATTACAATCACTCTAAGTGGCTAGTTGGGCAGGGCTAAATGGCTGAGTTGCTTAAAGATAAGTATTCTATACAGGTTGCCAAAGACATTGCTTACAGTATCAATCAAGTGTACGCCCCATTTGATTCGTCTGGTTTTGTTAAACATGTTGCACAAGGGTTTGATGAGCTTGAATTGATGGCGCGAGCGGCAAAAATCGCCCAGAGTTTAGGCTATTATTTGCCCCAAGATTTTGCGCAAAGTGTCAATATTTTATTGGCGTCACTAAAGGTACCAATAGAGCTAGATGCAAATAACAATATGGCTGGCTTTTGGTATTTGCCACACAATCTATATGTTGCTCAGCACGGCTTGCATGATTTTGAATTGTCTATGTCTGCGTTTTACCATATGACACAAAAGTTTAGCTGTGAATTTGCTATACGACCTTTTATTCAAGCTTACCCTACACAGGCTATAGCCTTATTTAAACAATGGGCTAAAGATCCCAATCTTGATGTCAGGCGATTAGTATCAGAAGGTACCCGCACAAGGTTGCCATGGGCTAAACAATTACCAGAATTTATTCAAGATCCCAGCCCTGTCATTCAACTATTAGAGTTGTTAAAAGATGATAGCGAACTCTATGTTAGGCGCTCAGTAGCCAATAATCTGAATGATATAGGCAAAGATCATCCCAATTTACTAACCGAGATCGCAGCTAGATGGTGGAAAGGCGCCAATGCGCAAAGAAAATGGTTAGTTAAGCATGCACTGCGCTCGGCGATTAAGCGCGCAGATGTAACAGCATTACAGATTTTAGGTTATCAACAAAATGTTGAGCTTAGCATTCAGGGATTAACTGTTAGCCCTACCACAGTTGTTAAAGGTCAAAGTGTAGAACTGGCTTTTAGTTTAACTAACCAATCTCAACAAAGTGTGGCGTTAATGGTGGATTTTGCCCTACATTTTGTCAAAGCGAATGGGCAATCAAAACCTAAAGTATTTAAACTCAAAGCTTTGCAACTAGCCGCACAAAGCCATCAAGACTTTGTTAAAAAAATTAGCTTTAAACCTATGACCACTCGCACTTTATACAGCGGCGTGCACAAGCTAGAGGTGATAGTTAATGGCAAGGTTTTACAAGTCACCGACTTTTATCTAGATGCGGGCAGTTAAAAATACATTTAGTTAAAGACATTTAGCAGTAAAAATATTGATTGCGCAGTTACACATTTCTTCAATATGACTTTGGTCAGCATAAATTCCATCAATCAATAATCTGGCAATGCCGTGCATGGTTGCCCAAGTGATTTGAGCTAAACGTAGGGTTTCTTCACCTGCGGGCAATAAACCTTGTTGCTGCCAACTTTTGGTTAATTTCACTTGATAATGAAAGCTAGGGTAGGCCACATCTCTTAGTGCTTGAGTTGCACTATTTTGCTTCCAAATGGTGCGACCAAACATCAGGTCATATAATTCAGGGTTGGCCGTGGCATAACGAATATAGCCTTGAAAAAATTCTCGATACTTATCTTTTGTTGATAGCAACTCTTGATTAAAAATCTGTTCAGCATCTTGTTGCCAACGCACAAAACCTTGTTCGGCAATGGCGCAGAGCAATTGATTTTTATCTTTAAAATGGTGATAGGGGGCAGTACGTGATACACCAGCACGATCCGCTAGCTTGCGTAAAGACAGACCTTCAACCCCAGATTCTTTTAATAATTGGTGTGCACAATCGAGCAAAGTACTGCGCAAATCGCCGTGGTGATAATTTGTTTTTGTTTGAGGCTGGGTCATTTTTCCTAAATAGCTCATAGTGGTCTATTAATATTTGTGATGTTTTCTATCTTGACAGTGTCAACATAAGCTTTTATCTTGACGCTGTCTAGTTTAACTTTATTTCACAGTCTCTGCTTGTGTTTGCACAAACAAGTTTGGCCAAGGAGCATTACGGTGTCTGATATCGAATTTTCCAAGTTAACAACCCTAAGTATTAGCATTGAGCAACATATTGCCCATATCCAACTATGTCGTCCTGAAGCACTAAATAGCATGGTCCCAGAATTTTGGACTGAATTGCCACAAGTACTAAGAAAAATAGATGCCGAGGCATTAGCTAGAGTGATAGTTATTTCGTCGCAAGGTAAACACTTTAGCGCGGGTATGGATCTAGCAGTGTTTACTAATATGGCCAAAAGTTTTAGCGGTGAGCCAGCTAGACGGGCAGAGCGAATGCGCCGTACCGTGCTTGAGTTGCAAGATAGTTTTAATGCGCTAGAAGAGGTTCGCATGCCGGTTTTAGTAGCGATGCAAGGTGGAGTAATAGGCGGGGCAGTGGATATGATCAGCGCCGCTGATTGCCGGTATTGTACTCAAGATGCGTTTTTTACCATTAAAGAAACTGAATTAGGCATGACGGCAGACGTTGGCACCTTACAACGATTACCTCATTTAATTCCTCAAGGTTTAGTTCGCGAATTGGCTTACACAGGAAGAAACATGCCCAGTTCAGAAGCCAAAGACTGTGGTTTAGTCAATCAAGTATTTAGCGATCAGGCCAGTATGTTAACTGGGGTAATGCAAATTGCTGCAGACATTGCCAAACATTCTCCTATGGCAGTGGCAGGGTGTAAAGAAATGCTCAATTACACTCGCGATCATAGTGTTAACGATAGCCTTAACTATATGGCTACCTGGCAAAGTGGCATGTTTCAAATGCGAGATATTCAAGAAGCCATGGCCGCTTGTCAACAAAAACGTATGCCGGTTTATGCCGAGTTGCATAAAAAATCTTCTGGCTTGTAAGTCAGTAACAATAAGATAAAAAATAGGAATAGAAAGATATGACTGCCAATGCCGCTTTAGCCCAAGGGTTAGCAAAGTATCCGCATTTATTAAAACCACTAGATTTAGGTTTTACTCAGTTAAAAAACCGGGTGTTAATGGGGTCAATGCACACAGGGTTAGAAGAAGCCCCCAATGGCCATGTACGTATGGCGGCCTATTTTGCTGAACGTGCTAAAGGTGGGGTTGGCCTAATAGTAACAGGCGGTATAGGCCCCAATGATGAAGGGGCGACCCATAAAGACACTAAAAGATTAGATACACAGCAGGCGATAGCCGAGCATAAAATGATTACTGATGCCGTACACCAACATGGCGCAAAAATTTGCATGCAGATCTTACACACGGGTCGATATGCTTATAACCCCGAGTTGGTGGCACCATCCGCAGTGCAAGCGCCAATTAATCCATTCAAACCTAAAGCTTTAGATGCTCAAGGTATAGAAAAACAAATTCAAGACTTTATTCATACCTCGGTTCAAGCCCAAAAAGCTGGCTATGATGGGGTAGAAATCATGGGTTCAGAAGGGTATTTTTTAAATCAATTTATTGCTGCGCGTACCAATCATAGAGAAGACGAATGGGGCGGTAGCTATGAAAACCGTATACGTTTACCACTGGAAGTGGTGCGTCGAGTGAGAGAGGCTGTAGGGCCTAACTTTATTATCATTTACCGCTTATCTATGCTGGATTTGGTAGAAGGCGGCTCGACCTACCAAGAAGTGGTTGAATTAGGCCAAGCCATAGAAACAGCTGGCGCAACTATAATTAATACCGGCATTGGCTGGCACGAAGCGCGTATTCCTACTATTGCGACTAAAGTGCCACGCGCGGCTTTTACTTGGGTCACGGCTAAATTTAGACAAGCCTTGTCTATCCCTGTTATCACCTCAAACCGTATTAATACTCCAGAAGTGGCTGAACAAGTGCTGGCCCGAGGCGATGCCGATATGGTGTCTATGGCGCGCCCCTTTTTAGCCGATCCCGACTTTGTAATAAAAACCATGCAAGACCGTGCCGATGAAATCAATACCTGTATCGGTTGTAACCAAGCCTGTTTAGATCATGTGTTTGTTGGCAAAATGACCAGTTGCTTGGTCAACCCTCGTGCATGTCATGAAACAGAATTAAACATAACGCCAAGCCAACAAGTGAAAAATATTGCAGTAGTAGGAGCAGGACCTGCGGGCTTAGCTGCAGCCACTACTGCCGCTCAACGCGGTCACAAGGTCACTATCTTTGATGGCGCAAGTGAAATTGGCGGACAATTTAATATCGCTAAACAAATTCCTGGTAAAGAAGAGTTTTACGAAACCCTCAGATATTACGCCCGTCAGTTAGAATTACTTAAAGTAACAGTTAAACTCAATACTCGGGTAGATGTGCATAGTCTTAATAATAGCGACTTTGATGAAGTCATTATCGCCACTGGTATTGCTCCACGAACACCGCCTATAACAGGCATTGATCATCCTAAAGTGCTTAGTTATATCGATGTCATAGTGCATAAAAAGCCAGTGGGCCAAAAGGTCGCGATAATTGGCGCCGGTGGCATTGGCTTTGATGTATCTGAATACCTTTCCCATGCGGGGGAGTCCACCAGTCAAAATATTCCTGCCTTTATGCAGGAGTGGGGCATAGACATGACCTTTGCTGCACGCGGAGGCATTGAAGGCGTTAAAGCCGACCCTACGCCTTCTCCTCGAGAGATCTATTTGTTGCAACGTAAGTCCAGCAAAGTTGGTGCAGGTCTAGGTAAAACTACTGGCTGGGCGCATAGAGCAGGATTGCTTAGCAAAGGCGTGAGTATGCTAGCTGGGGTTGAATACTTAAAAATTGATGACAAGGGCTTACATATTAAAGTCAATGATCAAGTACAAGTATTAGGCGTCGACAATGTAGTCATTTGCGCAGGACAAGAGCCGCTACGCGAGCTAGTAGATGGCTTGACTAAACCTCATCATTTAATAGGCGGTGCAGATGTAGCTACTGAATTAGATGCCAAACGGGCGATTAATCAAGGAACCAGGCTAGCGGTTGAGTTATAAGCTGAAAATCAACAGGTGATTGTTCAAAGACGGCTCACAGAGCCGGTTTTTTATGCCCTAAGGTTTGGCCTATTTTATTACCCTTTTTCATACTCAGTTACATTTAGTACTCTTCAGCTTAATTGTGTTGCTGTTCAATCTAGATTAATGTTTATAAGTCAAAATTTTAGCTACGACTTTGCTGTTGTGGCTGTCATCTTAAAAAGGAAAACCGGATGCACAAAATCCCATTTTTACTTAGCGCCGCGCTAAGTATCACAATAGCAATTTCACCTTTGGCCTTTGCCAAATCTAAGCTTGAAAAAGTGACTGAGGTAGAAGGCATCAGTGAATACACCTTGGATAACGGCTTGCGAGTCTTGTTGTTTCCAGACCCAACCAAAGAAACCGTCACAGTTAATGTGACCTATCATGTTGGCTCAAAGCATGAAAACTACGGTGAAACCGGTATGGCCCACTTGTTAGAACATTTAGTGTTTAAAGGCAGCCCTAAACATAAAGATATACCGGCAGAATTAAGCTCACATGGAGCCCGCCCAAATGGCACGACTTGGACAGACCGCACCAATTATTATGAAACCTTTGCTGCCAACGATAAGAATATCAATTGGGCATTAAGCATGGAATCAGATCGTATGGTCAATTCGTTTATTGCCAAAAAAGATCTTGATAGCGAAATGACAGTCGTTAGAAACGAATTTGAAGCCGGCGAAAATAGCCCGTTTCGTATTACCTTACAAAAAATGGCTGCATCAGCTTATATGTGGCACAACTATGGTAAATCGACTATTGGCGCTCGTGCCGATTTAGAAAACGTACCAATCGATCGCTTAAAAGCTTTCTACAAAAAGTATTATCAGCCCGACAATGCTACGCTCATCATTGCTGGCAAGTTTGACCAAGCAGAGATGCTAGCCTTGGTTGATAAATACTTTTCACCTATTCCAAAACCTGATCGGGTGATCCGCCCTTTATACACAGCTGAACCCGCTCAAGATGGCGAAAAAAGTGTCACTATTAGGCGTGTAGGTGACGTACAAATGACAGGTACGGCTTATCACATCCCAGCTGGATCTCATGAAGATTACGCAGCTATTGACGTACTAACGCACATATTAGGTGATACCCCTAGTGGACGCTTACACAAAGCCTTAGTTGAAGAAAAACTTGCTAGCCGTGTATATGGTTTTAACTTTCAGTGGCAAGAGCCAGGCTTAGCATTTTATTTTGCTGAAGTAGATAAAAACGCCCCGTTGAACAAAACCTCAGACGCCATGTTGTCGGTGCTTGAAGACTTAAATAATCAACCCATTACCGACCAAGAAGTTGAGCGAGCTAAACGCGCTTTACTAAAAAATATCGAGTTGTCTTTTAACTCATCTGAAAGAATTGCTTTAAACCTGAGCGAGTGGTTAGGAATGGGCGATTGGCGTTTATATTTTCTACATCGCGATCGACTTGAGCAAGTCAGTACTGCTGATGTGCAGCGTGTAGCAGACACCTATTTGCAAAGAAATAACCGCACAGTTGGCCATTTTATCCCAACAGACAAACCAGCCAGAGTAGAGATCCCAGCAGTTGACAGTGTCACTGATATGGTCAAAGACTATCAAGGCCGTGCAAAAATTGCTGCCGGAGAAGTATTTGAGCCTTCTTTTGATAACATCGACTCACGCACAGAAGTGACTAAATTAGATAACGGCACAGAATTGTCTTTGTTATCTAAAAAGACCCGAGGCGAGTCTGTGGTGGTTTCCCTTATGATGAACATGGGAACTGAACGCAGCTTACAAGACAAAAGTACTGTGGCCAGTGCAACCACTGCTATGTTGATGCGTGGTACTAGTGAATTAACTCGCCAGCAAATTCAAGATGAGTTTGATAAGTTAAAAGCTCAGGTAAACCTTTATGGCGGATCAGATTGGTTAGTGGCGAATGTCACCACAACCAAAGAAAACTTGTCGCCAGCGTTAAATCTATTACACCAAGTGTTAACCGATCCCGCTTTTGATCAAACCGAGTTTGAGCAATACAAATCGACCCAAAAAGTAGATATTGAAAAAAATCTGCAAGATCCGCAACGACTTGCCTTTAATGCATACAGTCGTGTGCAAAACCCTTATCCAAAAGGCCATCCTAATTATCAGCCCACTTTTTCAGAAGCATTAGCAAGCCTAGATGCGCTTAAATTATCGGACTTAAAAACCTTTCACCAAGGTTTTTTTGGCGGTAATAATATGAAGATTGGGGTAGTAGGGGATTTTGAAGCAAATCAAATAACAGCAAACTTAGAAAAACTTTTTGGCAACTGGAATGCCAAAAATGACTATAAACGTGTTGCTGATCCCTATAAGCAAGTAACAGCAACGCCAATTTCTTTTGATACTCCTGACAAAGAAAACGCCACTTTTGTTGCGGCCGTTATGTTGCCTGTTGGTGAAAACAGTGACGATGCTGCGGCATTAGAGTTAGGTAACTATATCTTTGGTGGAGGCTTCTTAAATAGTCGCTTAGCCACAAGGTTAAGACAAAAAGATGGCTTAAGTTATGGCGCAGGTTCATTTATCACAATGAATTCACAAGATGACAAATCTACTATGGGCGCGTACGCAATTTGTGCACCACAAAATTTAACTAAAGTCGAAATTGGCTTTAAAGAAGAGTTAGCCCGTATGCTAAAAGATGGCTTTAGCGCTGAAGAAATAGAAAGTGCTAAATCTGGTTTGTTGCAGGGCAAAAAAGTCAGCCGATCGCAAGATCCTGAGCTAGTGCGCACACTACGCAAAAATTTGCAGGTGGACAGAAACATGCAATGGAACAAAGCGTATGAACAAAAACTCGCTTCGTTAACCGCGGCTGATGTTCAGCGTGTTATGAATAAATATTTGAAAGTAGAAAACTTCTCAATTATTAAAGCTGGGGATATGAGCAAGGTCGCAACTGACTAAGGGTTACTTTTAATTGCTTACTTAGAAACCAAAACGCCCTTTTTTAAAGGGCGTTTTTATTTAGATTAAAACAGTAAATAAGCGCTACTAAGCAAGGGTTGTCAACGCATCGCCAGAATAAGTTTCTAATTGATCTAAGTTACCTTGACGGATCTTATTTGCCCATTGAGGATCTTGCAGTAGTGCTCGTCCCACTGCGACTAAATCAAACTCGCCTTTTTCGAGGCGTTCAACTAAATCATCAATCGCGCGAGTGCTTGAGTCTTTACCAGCAAATGCCCCAAAAAAATCGTCATTTAAGCCAACTGAGCCCACAGTCATAGTCGCTTTGCCAGTTAGCTTTTTGGTCCAACCGGCTAGGTTTAGGTCTGAGCCACTAAACTCTGGCTCCCAATAGCGTCGGGTAGAGCAATGAAAAATGTCTACTCCAGCATCGGCTAGTGGTGCTAAAAACTGTGCGAGTAACTCTGGGGTTTCTGCTAACTTGGCCGTGTAATCTTGTTGTTTCCATTGTGAGTAGCGTAAAACAATAGGGAAGTCAGGACCTGTGGCCGCCCGAATCGCTTTAATAATTTCCACCGCAAAACGACTACGGTTGGCCATGCTTCCGCCCCATTCATCAGTGCGTTGATTGGTACCACTCCAGAAAAACTGATCAACTAAATAACCATGGGCGCCATGAATTTCAATGCCGTCAAAACCGATGTTTTGTGCATCTTTAGCTGCCTGAGCAAAAGCATTTATTACATTATGGATGTGCTCTACCGTCATAGGCTCAGCAATTTGTTTGCCTGGTGATAACAAACCTGAGGGGCCAGCACTTGGAAGTTCAGGGTAGGGGGCTTTTTTAGGATTTCGTGCCATACCTACATGCCACAGTTGAGGTATGATTTTACCTCCTGCAGCATGGACTTCTTGCACCACATTTTGCCAAGCCGCTAAGGCCTGCTTGCCATAAAATTGAGGAATGTTTGGGTCCATAGTCGCAACAGCATCATTAACTGTTGTGCCTTCGGTTATTAACAAACCTGTACCACCTTCGGCGCGACGTCGATAATACTTAGCCACTTCTTGGGTAGGAATACCATTAGGAGAAAAGCTGCGCGTCATTGGCGCCATGGCAATTCTGTTGTTTAGTGACAAGTTGTTTAAACTAAATGCTTTAAACAATGCGTCAATTTTATGAGACATAGCGCGTCCTAGTTATTTTTTAGTGAGATCTGGCCACACAAACTTTTCAGTTTTTGGCTGTTTAGTTTGGGGCTGGCAAAATGTATCGAGATAAAGTTGTTCTACTTTTGCTCTGGCCCAAGGAGTTTTACGTAAAAATTTAAGGCTAGATTTAATTGAGGGATCACTGGTAAAACAGTTAATTTTGATTATTTTGCCCATTTTCTCAAAGCCTAGCTTAGCTTCGAGTGATTCCACTATGCTTTGCAAAGTTAAGCCATGAAGTGGATTGTTTTTTTGTTGTTCTGTCATAGGTGTTACCTATTAAAGGTCTATGGGTTTAGCTTTGAGTGCCATTATTATCGGCTTTTTATTGGTAAAAAAAAGCCCTGTAAATACAGGGCTTATATTTATTTTTTGAATAGCAACTTATTAGCCAAAGTTTTTAGCGGCAAAGTCCCAGTTAACTAGTGCCCAGAAACCTTCTAAGTATTTAGGGCGAACATTACGATAATCAATGTAATAGGCATGTTCCCATAAATCTACAGTTAGTAGAGGTGTTAGGCTAGCGTCTGTTAGAGGAGTACCGGCATTGCTGGTATTCACTATGTCTAAGCTGCCGTCAGCAGTTTTTACTAACCAGGTCCAGCTAGAGCCAAAGTTATTCACGGCTTTGTCATTTAACGCGGCTTTAAAGTCGGCAAATGAGCCCCATTTTGCATTTATTGCATCAGCTAAAGCACCAGTTGGCTCACCGCCACCATTTGGACTTAGGCTGTTCCAATAAAAAGTATGGTTCCAAATTTGTGCTGCATTATTAAATACGCCACCTTCAGAATTTTTTACGATTTCTTCAAGGCTTTTGCTCGCCAAATCTGTACCTTCAACTAAACCATTAAGTTTAGTCACGTAAGTTGCATGATGTTTACCATAGTGATATTCCATAGTCTCAGCTGAGATATGAGGTTCTAACGCATTTTTTGCATAAGGAAGAGCAGGTAATTCAAAAGCCATGTTATTTCTCCGTAAGGTAGGTGATGAATAATTCAAATTAGAATCAGTCAATGCTAGTACTTTATCTCACTTTGTAAAAGTCCAGCTAGGTATTTGTTAAAACAAAATCCACTGATAATCAGCAGATATTGAGACAAATACCCATTTTTCAAGTATTCAAACCAATCTAGGGTTAAATCCTTTATTAGAAGTATGATAAAACTTGGTATCAAACCTTGAAAACGTTAAGCTTGACGCCACATAGAATTATCTGCAAAGCATTAAAGATTTATCGTTAACCGAGAGATGTTATGGACACTATTGAAAAAATTAAACAACAAATTGCTGAAAACCCTATTCTTTTATACATGAAAGGCTCACCTAAATTACCAAACTGTGGGTTTTCTGCGCAAGCATCACAAGCGTTAATGTCGTGTGGCGAACAATTTGCGTATGTGGATATTCTGCAAAACCCAGATATACGAGCTGAATTACCCAAATATGCAGATTGGCCTACTTTTCCGCAACTTTGGATTGACGGTGAGTTAATTGGAGGATGCGATATTATTATGGAAATGACCCAGCAAGGCGAACTTCAAGAGATTGTAAAAGAGTCTGTAGCTAAAAGAGCTGAGAATAAAGACGCTTAGTCTGAAAGTATTCCTAGATAAAAAAATAGAGCGCTTAGCGCTCTATTTTTTTGTTTGCTCAACAAGTTCTACCTAGCATTGTTAGGTTAAGACGTTGGGCCTATCAAAATACGTTCGACTTCTTTTGTCTTTTTCTCATTGGCCGCAATGCGCCGGCGTAAATCATCAATCTGATTAATTAAATCGTTATTTGCTAAAGCTGTGGCAATGATTTTCTCACGTAAACTGGCCAATTGCTGTTGTGTATCTGCATCGGCTTGGCTAATTTGCGCCACTTTTGTACTAAGTTGTTGCAAAGTCGTGGTTTGTTTTTCGATTTGCTCACTGACTAGCGATAGGCTGGTATTATTCTGGGCCACTTCATTGTTTAGATTTTGCTGAAGACTTTCACTTTTTGTTCTAAAAGCGGTTAAGCTTTTATTTAGCTCACCAATTTCAGCTTGGTTGCGACGCCAGGCCGAAGCCCAAAGTTTATCCATTTGCTCCCATAGCTCTGCGGTTTTATTGCTTAATTCTGAAACCTTAACCTGCAAAGCTGCGGCAGATTGATCCATGTCTTCACCCGTAGCCGACAATCTCGATTCCAATTCAGTAATACGACTTTGTGCTTGTTGCAAAACTTTAAATTGAAGATATGACCAATAGCCCCCACCCGCAGCAAGTACCATTAGTAAAAAAATAAAAGCTAACCATGAAGGGCCGCTATTCTTAACTTTAACTGGTTCTAAACCCTGATCTTCATCAGTAGAACTCGTAGTTGCTGATTGAGATGCACGACCACGTGTTCGGTGAAAAGAGGCCAAATCATCTTCTTCTAATCTAATTTTAGGAAAGTCATCTAATGGATCTGAAGGCATTTTATATTCGGTTGTTAACTAGCATGTGGCTGATTATACATAGCTAAACAAACATTGGGAGAGGAGAGGCATTAGAAAGTGCAGATTTTGCTGGAAATTTATTTGTATAAACTGGGATTGGGATTAGACCTGCGATAGTTTGTGGGCAATAAAAGCTAAGCTAACGATTTTTATATAAGTATTTTAAGCACTTAGGTCTAAAGGTAAATGTCTATTTATAGGTGACTAAATGGGTAAATTAAATAAACCTCCAAACGTTGTCCATCTGAGTTTTAATCTATACACTGCAAATTAGGAAGGCTTAATTTCCGGTAATAAAAATATTCAAATAAAACCAGATTGTTTGCGGTTTGCAATTCATAGGGAAGTGCTAAGTCATTATATGGCTTTTAGGTTGTAAAACATCTGTACCAAGAGGATAAAAATGCTAAATAAGTGGTTCAATTCAGCCAATGTATTCGTTATTTTTTTAATGGTTTTTAGTGCTTGTGGAGGTGGAGGAGGCGACGATTCCACTCCTATACCAACGCCTGTCACTATTTCTCCCACTGTTAGTGCTGGGGCTGACTTTTCTGTCACAGAAGGAGAAAGCTTTACCTTAGTGGCAACAGGCTCGGATCCAGACGGTAGTATTACCTCAGTGCAATGGACACAAACGGCTGGTACAAGCGTTGATTTAGGTGATGCCAATACAGCAAATTTAAACCTAGTGGCACCTATGGTAAACAGTGATGAAGTACTAAGTTTTACTGTGACAGTAGTAGACAATGATGGTGCTGCAGCCACAGATACAGTCAAAGTAACGGTAATCAATAATAATCAGGCGCCACAAGTTGATGCTGGTGAAGACCAAAGCCTAAACGAAAAAAGTAGTTTTAAATTAGTTGCGAGTGCATCAGATTCCGATGGCAGCATAGCCTCTTACGCTTGGACTCAAACTGCTGGTACAACCGTTGACTTAGGCAATGCAAATACTGCTAGTCTGACCTTGACTGCACCTAGTGTTGAAAATGACGAAACGCTTACCTTTAGCGTAACAGTATTAGATGATGAAGGTGCCAGCAATACAGATTCGGTAAATGTGACAGTTATCAATGTTAACCTTGGCCCTAGTGTGAATGCAGGAACAGACCAAAGTGTCGATGAAGAAGCCAGTTTTAGCCTGTTGGCTAGTGCCTCAGATCCAGATGGCAGCATTGTTTCTTATGCATGGTCGCAAACGTCCGGCAGCCTGGTGGATTTAGGCAGCGCAGATTCTGCAAATTTAGAGTTAGTGGCCCCAAGTGTTACAGAAGACGAAACCTTAAGTTTTGAAGTTACAGTGACAGATAATCACGGTGAAACCGCCTCAGACTCTGTTTTGGTTCAGGTTAATAACGTAAATAAGTTTCCTACTGTTGAACTAGGTGACAATTTAACTATTAACGAAGGAGCTGAATTTACTTTAGTCGCAAATGCAACTGACTCTGACGGTAGTATTGTCAGTTATCAATGGACCCAAACATCTGGTATTGAGTTCGAAACTGCGGCCACTAATCAGGCGAGTTTAGAGGTAGTAGCACCTTATGTTTCAGAACCAATAGTTGTAACTTTTGAAGTTATAGTCACAGATAATCAAGGTGCGACTGCAGTTGATAATATTAGTGTCACAGTTGCCAACATTAATACTGCACCCGTGGCTGAGGCTGGAGAGCAGCAAAGCGTTGATGAAACCCAAGGTTTAACTTTGGTGGGCTCTGGCACTGATACTGATGGCAGTATTGTAAGCCAGTTGTGGACTCAAACTAGTGGTCCCCGCGTTACCCTAGAAAATGACGACACAGAATCAGCTAGTTTTGTTGCTCCCACAGTGACTGAAGACACTGAACTTATCTTTGAGTATACAGTGACAGATAATAACGGCGAATCGCATACCGACAGGGTAAAGGTTTTAGTTGTTAATAAAGAGTCGGGGATCAGTGGCAAATTAACCTTTGAACGCTTTGGCTTTGTAGAAAGTACTAATTTAACAGGTTATATCAAGCTAGACGTAACTAACCCTATTCAAACTGCAGCTAAAAAAGTGGTAGTAGAAGTGCTAAATTCATCAGATGAAGTAGTAGCAAGCACTATAACAAATGAAACAGGAGTCTTTCATTTTGCAGAAGAAAACATCACCTCAGGTCAAAACTATAGGTTGTTAGCTAAAGCTCAGCTTGAATTGGATGATCAGGTTAATGATGGTTTTAAAATAGTTGTGGTGGACCAATCAACCTCGACTAATTTAAGTGAACAGCAGTTATATACATTTGAAACCGAATCCTTCTTATATGAAGGGGACTATTTTCAACTTGATATTCATTTAACCGCAGGTTGGGATCAATCCAATAATACTTTTGATAGTGCAGCTAGTTTTGCCCAACCTTTTGCCATTTTAGATACTTTGTATAAAACCGCAGAGTTTTTAATAGTAGGAGGTATTGAGTTTCAAGATAGCCTGAATAGCTTATATATTAATTGGACCAGACAAGATGGCTATTCTGAAAGTAAAAGTGGCTTTTTTGAACTTACCAACAATCGAATATTTTTAAATGGTTACATAGGCCATGCAAATACAGCTGACGCCAGTAATTATCCCGGCGCTGAAGAGTTTAATGAGCATACTATTTCTCACGAATTTATTCATTTTTATCAAAAAAATCTAATTGGGCGTGATGATACAAGGGGCGGTGAACATGAAGGCTTTGAAGCTAATGATCTGCGTTTAGCTTTGTCTGAAGGTATGGCGAATGCGTTGTCTTTTGCGGCACTAAATGATTGGCGAGATTTACGAATGCCTGCCGATATCATAAGTGAAGTTCCAGTGATCGATTTGTATTCAATCGCCCAAAGCAACCATAGTGATTGTATGACAGACTATGCAGGTGAAAACAACACTACTATTAGTCTTCCTTGTTATCGTGTTTCACCTTTTTCTGAGCATAGTAATGCTTATTTCATTTTATCCTTAATCGATACCCAAAGAGATGCCACTAAGTGGACCTCAAACTTATCTGCAAGTATAGGTTTAAGTGGCCTACATCAAGCAATGCTTGGCGCTGCAGATAGCGAGGCAGCTATGACCATATACAGTCTAGCTGAGCAAGTTAAGCAGGCGTTTCCTAAGGGGGCTGGTTTGGTCAACGACTTAGGAGAAAAACTGAATATGCAATTTGCAGATGAGTGGGGCACGGGGCAAACCGCTATCGATTTTTTTACATTGTCTAACGGGCAGGAATTACCGTCATTTACTTATTTACCCATTTATACCGAATTAGAAGGGCAAGACGAAACGGCATTATGTTTTAACGGTGGTGGCTTACAAAACAATGACTACCGTCCAGGGGTGTTAAGGTATGTTAGATATAAAGCTACCTTGGATGGAATGTTAACTGTCACTGTGCCCGATGCTCTTGATAGTCAGAGTAAAAGAATTGGATTCCATTTTTACGCCCATACCAAAGGCCAAGAATCAGAGTCAGCACTTTTTTACCCTAACGGCAATATCGACCAATTTGAGTTTTTTGCCTACGCTGGCAAAGAGTATATTATTCCTGTACAAATCCGCGACTATGAGCGGGAGTCAGAAATTAGGTTTGATGAACCCGAAACTGTTTGTAGTTCAATCTCTGTGGTGATGCAATAATCTAAACAATAGATAACCTCGCCCTCTAAATTGCCAAACATAATATGGTTTATTTAGAGGGATCTATGCATCTTTAGGTAGTGGCGTCCCCACCTGGAATCGAACCAAGATCTAAGCCTTAGGAGGGCCTTGTTTTATCCATTAAACTACGGGGACTTAGATGTTTAATCTCAATATTATGTCTTAGCCTTGGTAGGAATAAAACCCTTGTTACTCTTTATCGTCTTGCAACAAAATCGTTTGGTTGAATATTAGCCAAAGGCAAGCCAGAAACTGAACTAACCACTGCTGAGTCTGTGTAGACTCGCTTCACTACTACTTTTTCTGGGTGTAAATGAAATTGTCTATGTGATTGATTTTTATCGTCAAAAAATTGATTCAGTTGAAATAGAATAAGCTGGTCGTTTACTTTAACTCCACTTTGACTGCCAATATTAATGGTCAGTTCGTCATTATTTACTGTTAGTACTCGGCCGTATGCGGGTAAACAACTTACTGATTCATCAATGCTTTGCACTAAAGTTTGGATCATTTCTTGGGTCGCTTGACCAAAAGTAGAGGTCCACAGTTGACGGCTACTGGAGTCTAAATCTGTATGTAAATCAAAATCCCAAGGCGCAGTAATACTTTGTTTATCTTTAAATACTTGTTCTCCTGTTTGCCCATTGTATAAAGCTAGGGAGAGGGTCAAATTTCTTTGCATTTGTGGATCCTGCCAAAAAGCTAAAGCAGAAGGAGGCAAGGGCTCCACAGCAAAGTTTTCTATTTCACCAAAAAGTACATACTGAGCATTAGATTGTTTTGCAAGCTCTACTACTATGCCGTGTCTTTCACTATCAAGGGTTTGCAAGTAAAAAGGCTCAATTCGATGAATATGTGCGTAGTTGGCGTATTGCTGACTTTCGCTTTGGATTTTTTCGGCTAACACTTTGCCAAAGTCATATAAATTGCCAGCGGCAGCATGTTGCCGATTGTATAGTGGGTAATAAGTAGTAGTAATAAACTTTTTGTAATCTGAGGCCATGCATTGGGCTTCTTGTGGAAAAATATCTGCTCGAATAGAAACAGTTATTACATCGTCATGATACATTTCATCAATTAGCTCTATTGCATTGACTTCACCCGCCGAGCGTATTTCAAATCTATCGTCTTGCAATAATCCGTTTGCTAATGATTGCACACTAGAAACCGAGGCGCCTGCAAAGAGTAGGGCTTGTTTAATTGCCTCTTGGGTGGCGAGTTGGCGCGCAGCATCTTTCTCACCTCTTTGAACTACTGCTTGGCCAGTGGCTTCGAACCAAACGGCTAAACTAAGCTGGCTGTAGCAAAACATAGTTAGCACTAAAAAGCATTTAAATAAGTTGCGTTGTTTCATATAGAGTTCTTAATCTTTACTTTTTAAGTTAAGGACAAAATTTTGGCATTTGCCCAGTTTCACTTGAATAATAAACATTAAGCACAAACCATACCTAGCTGCAAAATGAAACTACAAAGTGATTAAATTAGATGGCAAAACACAACAGACTTATAATATATAGGTACAGATATTGCTAGGTTGTAAATATAGATTTTAAATCAAGCTATCAATACGAGTAAGACAATGCAAAGCCCAAAACAACTAAGCCTTTATTTAATCTTATTAGCCTCTTGCTGCTTGTTAATGAGTAGTTGTAGCAGCTTATTTAACAAACATGTGGAGTGGGAGACGCTGGCGCCAGATACCTACCCAGTAATCTCTGCTGTGGGTTATGCGCCTATTTCTGCTCAGCAAGGTAGTTCTGAATCGGTGAAAATGTTGATGGCATTAAAAGCGTCTAAATTAGATGCTTACCGAGAGTTAACTGAGCAAGTTTATGGACAAAAAGTTGACGGTGGGCAATCTGTTGCTAGTTTGATTGTTCAAGATACGCGTTTAAGTAGTTCGGTTCAGGGTGTTATACGTGGAGCTAGAGTTATTAAAAGTTACCCAGTAGGCAATGATACTTATGCTACTGAGCTTGAACTTGATTTTAAATTAGTAAACGATATTTATTTATCTACTGCTCGTCCTAAACGGGTTAAGAAAGTTCATTATTATTAATTAGCAGTTGTGATGAGTTGGTTAAAGTAAAAGTATTAGGTAGTTTTATGACCCGCTTTTTAGCAGTATAGTAATAAACTGTTTGGCTTAACTAGTTAAGCACTCACACCACCACCAGGTGTGCCACCCTTAGTGCGGCCACTTTTATCATAAGTCATGCTTTCTTTGGCGCGAGACTCTAATAAAAGATTGCGTAAATGTTCTAAGCGCAGTTGACCTTGCTCTACCGCAGTTTGATTAATTTGGGTTCTAAATTGACATTGAGCAACCATTTCTTTGGCTTGCTCAAATAAGGCAATAAGCTCAGGCTCATCTTTTTGTTGTTGGGTGGCTTTAGCGTAAAGCTTAGCAATTAGATTATCCTGCTCTTGCACATTATCTAATAGGCTTTCTTTGGTTTTTAATAAGTTGATCAGAGATTCTGCATCTCTGCTACTGATTAGATGAAGCTCAGACTCAAGTACTTGTTGTAGCTCAAGTAAATTGGCTTGTTGGTTTGTGATCGCTTGTTTAAGGTCAGACATAACAATGTTCTAAAATAAAGACAGCAACCATTATGCTGTCTTTACGCTTTAGAACCAAATATTTCTGCTTCTAAGGTAGCCATTTTTTGCGCTAAAGAGTCTGGGTTGATTTTGTATTCCCCATTGGCTATCGCTTTTTTCAATCGCTCAACTTTTTCCTGATTAACAGGAGCTTCCGAAGCTTTTTTCTGAACTTGACTTAATTGTTGTGCAGAAGAAGTCAAAGACACTGAGTCTTGACGAACTGCAGAGCCTGCTTTTTTCTGGGTATCAGCTTGTTGGGCGTTATTGTTATTCAACGCCTGCTGTTGCTGACTAAGCCTTTGATTTTCTAGCGTAGGCTTAGATCCGCCATTGTTTACATTATTAATAGACATAATTTATATCCACTACCTTTAATTTAACCTCGATATAGATATCGGCCACCAAGCCCATATCTTTAATTTATTTCCCTATTTTTATCCTTAATTTTTACTATCTTTAGTAAGTTTAGAATAATCATACAGTTATACTATCTTTATTGCATTAAATCGCGATTTCTACTTGTCCTGTACTGGCAACTTTGGCCATTATTTTTTTATTCGAACGACGATTTCTTACTGTTATGGTTTCACCCATATTACCATCTTCTAAGGCAATCCCAGAGGTTTTTACTTGCATACCAGAAATTGCTGCCGAAATTACTACTCTGTCACCTTTGCACACGTAACATAAATTCTTGGCTTCTACTGGGCGTCCTGGTGAAATACGGCGTTTTATTCGTGCGCCTGTAACCTGTTCAATGTCGCTAAAAGTGCTCATTCTTAGGCGCTTTTTGTCCATATAAACTATGTCCAAATTATCTTCAGATAACAAAGTTCCAGGACTAACAGCATTGGCCATCACCACTACCGCTTGAATTTCTACCGCTTTGACCAACACAAACATATACCAATCTTTTGCTGAGCATTGAGCTTTGACGGTAATATTAGATTGGCTTAGTGATTCTGGCGTTGCACTAAAAGTTAAGGAATTAGGGCATTGTGGAATGTGTAAACGTGAGTCAATGGGCATAGCCGATATTTCTAGGGTTTTGTCGTTATTTGGGTTCAATTGTCCCATCACGTATTCTTCAACTTGTTTAATAAGCTGGGTATTAGCTAAATTATTTTCTTCAGCCGCCGTTAAGGTGCTGTAGAAACAGCAATTAATTAGTAGAAGTACGACTAATCTTTGAAAATAATGTAATCTATTCATGTTCACTTATTATTTAGTTGTATATGCATTGGGCAGATCAATCAAACCTGCAAAGTCAATATTTAGTGGCATACAAAGGAATATTTTCAATCTTTTGTTATGCTCTGTTAGTCACTTAATAAAGCGTCAAATTATTGTAATAGCCTGCTAATAACTTTGTAGATAAGCAAAAGTTACGCCGCTTTTAGATCGCATGGGAGTTATACATGTCTGAAATTATGAACTCGGTCAATCAACGCACACAATTAGTGGGCGAAAACAGATTGGAGTTATTGTTATTCAAACTGAATTCAAGACAACGTTTTGGGATCAATGTATTTAAAGTGCGTGAGGTGTTGCAATGTCCAGCCTTAACATCCATGCCCAAGTTAAACCCTTTAGTTAGGGGCATAGCACATATTCGTGGGCAGACCATATCGGTGATCGATATGAGTTTAGCTACAGGCGGCAGAAAAATTGAAGATCTGTCTACCGCTTTTATTATTATTGCTGAATATAATAGCTCTGTGCAGGGTTTTTTAGTGCACTCGGTGGAGCGTATTATCAATACAAATTGGCAATCTATTATGCCTCCACCTAAAGGCAGTGGTCGTGCAAGTTACTTAACTGCGGTGACCGAAATTGAAGATGAGTTAATTGAAATTTTAGACGTAGAAAAAATTCTTAACGAGATCTCTCCAGTTAATACCGATTTAAGTGACGAAGTAGCAACCAACCTCAAAGTTGAAAACGATGAAGAAAAAATTATCTTCATTGCCGATGATTCGTCTGTGGCGCGCAATCAAGTTAAAAAGGCATTGTCGGCCTTGGGCTTAAAAATTGAATTAGCAAAAAATGGTTTAGAGGCTTTAGAAAGATTAAAAGAAATGGCCGCTGAAACTGGAGATATAACAGATAAAGTTGGGGTACTGGTATCAGACATTGAAATGCCAGAAATGGATGGCTATACCCTTACCGCAGAAATTAGAAACACCCCAGAGCTAAAAAACCTACACGTTATTTTACATACTTCTTTAAGTGGGGTTTTTAATCAGGCTATGGTGCAAAAAGTGGGGGCCGATGATTTTATTGCTAAGTTTCATCCAGATGAGTTAGCCACCTCAGTACAAAAATGGTTTGGGAATAAATAAGCTAGGCTAAACTTATATAGGTGATTGTCAGGAAGTATTAAGTGACAGAAATAAAGATAGATGAGCAGCGCTATTTATCCTTTTGCTTTTTTCTAGAAAAAGCATGCGGCATTGTGTTAGGCGAAAATAAGCAATATTTAGTTCGTAGCCGCTTAAGTCCATTGGTACATAAACTTCAATATGAGTCTATCGACGACCTTATTGATGCCATTTTGTTAAATAAAGACAAATTGCAAAACATGGCGATAGAGGCCATGACAACCAATGAAACTTTATGGTTTCGCGATCAATACCCTTTTTCTATTCTTGAACAAACTTTGTTAGATAAATTTGCCTCGCAATCAAGAAGGATGCGAATTTGGAGCGCGGCCTGCTCTTCAGGTCAAGAGGCTTACTCTATCGCCATCACAATTTTAAATTATCAAAAACGTCATAAAAACAGCTTTGCTGGTGGAGTGGAAATTCTGGGAACAGATATTTCAGAGCAAATGGTTAGACACTGTAGAGATGCTGAGTACGATCAATTGGCGTTGGCACGAGGACTTCCCGAACCCTATAGACACGAATATTTCACTTTATCTAACAATGATAAATTAAAGTTGAACGCACAAGTCACAGCTTTAACTCAGTTTAAGCAATTAAATCTTTTACAAAGTTACGCGTCTTTAGGTCAATTCGACATTATCTTTTGCCGAAACGTTTTAATTTATTTTTCAGAAGAGGTAAAAAAACAAATACTGCAAAAGATTGCCGCTTGCCTGCAAGAGGGGGGCGTTTTATTTCTAGGTGCTTCAGAATCTATCGCAGATTTAACCAATATTTTAACCCCAGTAAGATGCAACTCAGGCCTTTATTACCTTAAAAAAGCGCCATAAATCCCGACCTTAGCAAATCTTTCTCAATTTTATTTAAGCCAAAACTAATCAATGGCACAGCCTTTGCTACTTCTTATGAAAACGAGGAGAACAACATGGCTATTAGCTTAGACAAATTGATGGGATTTCATCACAAAGCATTGCAAGTCCGTACCGAAAGGATGGAAGTCATTGCTGGAAACCTAGCCAATGCTAATACCCCTGGTTATAAAGCCAGAGATATTGATTTTAAAAAAGCGATGAAAAGTGCGCAACAAATGCAAAACCAAAGTTTGGTTCGTACTCACGAAAACCATATCAAAGGGTCAATGCAAGCAACAGGCGATTTACAATTTCGCATTCCTAGCCAGCCAGATACAGGTGATGGCAACACTGTTGATGTACAAATTGAAAGAAATACATTCTTAGACAATGGCTTACGCTATCAAGCTGGAATGGAATTTCTGAATGGCAAGATTAAAGGCATGAAAAAAGCCTTAAGTGGAGGACAGCAATAATGAGTCTTTTTAATGTAATGGATATTGCCAGTACCGGCATGAGTGCACAAAGTGTGCGACTTAACACCACTGCCAGTAATGTTGCCAATGCCAATAGTGTTAGTAGCAGTATTGACGAAACCTATAAAGCGCGTCACCCAGTTTTTGCCGCTGAGTTAAAAAGTGCGTCAGAAGCCCAAGGTGCAGGTTCGCGAGTGAATGTGTTAGGCATAGTGGAAAGTTCTAAACCATTGCAAATTGAATATAGTCCAGGGCATCCCATGGCAGATAAAGACGGTTATATCTATAAGCCTAATGTCAATGTAGTAGAAGAAATGGCCGACATGATGTCAGCCTCGAAGGCTTACGAAACCAATGTGCAAATTGCCGATACCACCAAGCGTATTTTTAGACATGTATTACGTTTAGGGCAAGGCTCCTAGGTAGTAATTGAACTACCCAGATTAGATAGAGGATAAATTGTGGAATCAATCAATAATGGCCTAAATAGCGCATTGTATTGGCAGCCAGAAACCGTTGATGTTGACGATGGCAGTAATCAAACACTGACGCAAGAAGACTTCTTCTCATTGTTAACCGAGCAGTTGGCTAACCAAGACCCAACTAAACCAGTTGATAATGATCAAATGGTTGCTCAAATGACCAGCTTTACTATGGCCGACGGTATCGAACAGCTGAACGAAAAATTTAGTGCTTTTGCCACCTCTATGACCTCCAATCAAGCGTTGCAAGCTTCTAGTTTGATCGGACAGCAAGTCTTGTTGCAAGGTGATATTGGTTATATTTCTGGTCCTGGTCAAAATATGTCTGGGGTCGTTATTGCCGAACAAAGTGTTCAAGAACTTGAGCTTACCATTCAAAATGAAATGGGAGAGGTAGTTAGAACAATCAATGTGGGCACCCAGCCTGCAGGCAACATAGAATTTAATTGGGACGGCACAGATAAACACGGCAATGCCATGCCGCCCGGCAATTATGTTGTTAGAGCGCAAGGACAGGTTGGTGGCGAATCAGTGATCTTGCCAACGGCCGTAAACAGACATGTAGATAGCGTGAGTTTAGCGGCGAGCAGTCAAGGTATTATTTTAAATTTGGATGGCGATGTTAGCGTGAAGCTCGACGAAGTCATCGAAATCGGTGGTTAACAGGAGAAAGCAAAATGTCTTTTAATATAGCTTTAAGTGGTGTTGCAGCCGCACAAAGAGACTTAGATACGACGGCAAATAACATTGCTAATGTGAATACAGTAGGTTTTAAAGAGTCTCGCGCAGAATTTGGTGATGTTTATGCCCAGTCCTTGCTAGCAGGGGGCAAAACCAAAGTGGGTGATGGGGTTATTACCCAAGAAGTGGCCCAACAATTTTCTCAAGGTAGTCTGCAGTTTACCAATAACGCATTAGATTTAGCTATAACAGGCAATGGTTTTTTTGCCACTGTGCCAGAAATAGAATCTCGTGATTTTTCTTTCACGCGAGCAGGTATGTTTAAGCTAGATTCAGACAACTTTGTGGTGAATTCAAACGGCGACAATTTATTAGGTTTTCCAGTAAATGCCGATGGCACTTCTTCTTCAGTTGCACTAAGTACGACTATTCCCGTGAGTATTCCTGATTCATCTGGTTCACCTACAGCCACCAGTGAAGTGGGGCTAAAAATGAACCTGCCTGCAGGAGATGATGCTGTGGATCCAGATTTGTTTAATCCTGATGATACCCTAACTTACAATGCCGCAACCTCAGTGACTGTCTTTGATTCATTAGGCGACAGTCACGTGATGACCTATTACTTTATGAAAGATATCAACAATGCTAACCAATGGATTGGTGTGACTTATGTTGATGATCAACCTTTACAAACTCAAGGTGATACCCCTGGAACGCCCCCTACTACTGGAGATAACGTAGTTGGTGAAACTTCATTAGGTGCGGGGAATGGCATCGCCGGATTTAGAATGCAATTTAGTCCAGGCGGAGATTTTCAGGCCATTTATAATGCCGATGGTACGTCAGTTCCAACTGGAGACGTGGCTTCTGAGCCCCTAGGTGCAGGTATTTTATTAAATGGTTCATTACCATCACAAACTATCACTACTAACTTTGCTTTAGATGTGACTAACTCAATTAGCGAAGAGCCTACTCAATATGCTTCGTCGTTTGAGGTTACTTCCCTCGAGCAAAATGGTTTAGCGGTTGGGCGTTTAACTGGTATTGATATTGGTGCAGACGGCTTGGTTCGTGCCACTTATTCAAACGGTACTTCTGAACCTATTGTACGTGTAGCTTTGGTTCGATTCTCTAATGATCAAGGCTTAACCCAACAAAGTAGTACCCAGTGGCAAGAAAGTATCTTGTCAGGTGAAGCCCTAGCAGGTGAAGCCACTACAGGTACCTTTGGCGACATTAACTCATCGGCATTAGAGCAGGCAAACGTTAACCTCACTACTGAGCTTATCGACCTGATTATTGCCCAAAGAAACTTCCAAGCTAACTCAAGAGCCTTAGAAGTGAATAATCAGCTAAATCAAACAGTATTGAATATTCGTTAATAACTTACTGATTTTTAAAGTATTAATAGGCCACATTGTTGTGGCCTTTTTTATGCTTATAGCAAAGTCCAAGTAATCTGGGTAAATGGCATTGAATTTGCAGTCAATTAAATAAGATCCAACAAAGTCAAGATTCTGTCATGGACAAACTACTTTACATTGCCGCCAGTGGCGCTAAACAAGATTTACTCGGAACCTCGGTTCGAGCAAATAACTTAGCCAATGCGCAAACCAACGGCTTTAAAGCCCAGTTAGAACAAGCTAGAGCTATGCCTGCATTTGGTGAAGGCATGCCAAGCCGGGTATTTGCAATGACAGAAAACGCAGTGAATAACTTTGACGGTGGCGCCATGATCCAAACAGGGCGCGAATTAGATTTGGCAATTCAAGGTGAAGGCTGGTTTTCGGTACTAGATGCACAAGGTAACGAAGCCTACAGTCGTAACGGAAGTTTTGAAATTGGTGCTAATGGCGAACTCAAAGATTCGTTTGGCAATAGTGTGGTAGGAGATTTTGGCCCAGTGATCCTGCCCATCCCAATTTCTAATATTAATATTGCTAACGATGGCACTATTTCTGTGAGGCCACAGGGCGCGCCAGAAACCATTTTAGAAGAAGTCGGACGTTTAAAATTTGTGAATCCGAATGTGGGTGATATAGAGCGCGGCACAGACGGACTATTCCGCCTAAAAAGCGGTGAAATTGCGCCAGAAAGTCCATTAGTGAGTGTGCGCACTGGGGTGTTAGAAGGCAGTAATGTGAACCCAGTAGAAGAAATGGTCAATATGATCAGCTTGCAGCGCCACTACGAAATGCAAGTCAAATTGATGAAACAAGCGCAAGAAATTGATACCCGTGGCAATCAATTATTAAGAATTATCTAGATTAACTGGCTGGCAACGAGGAATTTGTCCTTTTTATTTAACCCAGCATACCAACAAGTTTATTAGGAGAAAAACTATGCATCCTGCATTGTGGATAAGTAAAACCGGCTTAGATGCCGCTCAAACTGATGTGTCGGTCATATCCAATAACTTGGCCAATGCCAGCACAGTGGGCTTTAAAAAAGACCGCGCAATCTTTGAAGACTTACTCTATCAAAATATTAATCAACCAGGTGGCCGTTCCTCAGCAGATACCGAATTACCCTCGGGTTTAATGGTAGGGGCAGGAAGTAAAGTAGTGGCTACCCAAAAAGCACATACTCAAGGCAATATGTTAACCACAGAAAACGCCTTAGATATGTCAATTCAGGGCGACGGTTTTTTCGAAATTTTGCAGCCAGATGGCAGCATAGCCTACACCCGTAACGGACAATTTACCTTAAACGACCAAGGCCAAATTGTGACCCCAGGGGCAGGGTTTTTATTGCAGCCTAATATTACCGTGCCAGAAGATGCGCAACAAATCACCATTTCTCAAGATGGTGAAGTGTCTGCCACAGTGCGTGGTCAGGCCGACGGTCAAGTGCTAGGCCAAATTACCTTATCAAACTTTATTAACCCAACCGGGCTACAGCCTATGGGGCAAAACCTCTATGTAGAAACCGCTGTTAGTGGTGCCCCCATTCAAGGCGTACCGGGTTTACAGGGAATTGGCAATATAGTGCAAGGGGCATTAGAAACCTCTAACGTTAATGTAACCGAAGAATTAGTTAATTTGATTGAAAGCCAGCGTTTGTACGAAATGAACTCAAAAGTCATTTCGGCTGTGGATCAAATGCTCGGTCAAGTGATTCAACAACTGTAAAATGAGATTAACCGTGATTATGTCAGTTAAGCTAAAAAACCTTGTCATCGCCATAGTTATGGGGCTGATGGTCATGGGGTGTCAGTCTACTAACGCCAGTCGTGAACCCTTACCAAATGACCCATTTTATGCGCCAATTCAGCCTGATATTCCTAGACATAAGGTGACGCAAGACGGTTCGATATTTCAATCGGATATGGCCAATAGCTTATTTTCAGATGTGAAAGCCAGACGAGTTGGCGACATTATTACTGTGAATTTGCAAGAGAATACCCGAGCCACTAAATCGGCTGGCACTAGTACCTCTAAAGAAACTGGGGTTGATGTTAACCCTATAGTGGGATTAGGTGGCAATGCGATTAATTTAGGCAATGAGTCTATTCAACTGGGTGTGAGTGCCAGTAATGATTTCTCTGGTGATGCGTCAACCAATCAAAGTAATAATCTGGTAGGCAATATCTCAGTCACAGTAGTGCAAGTTTTAGCCAATCAAAACTTGTTAGTTCGCGGTGAAAAATGGCTGACTTTAAACAATGGCGACGAATATATCCGCTTAACTGGTGTAGTGCGTCCTGCTGATGTGAGTCCAGAAAACGAAATCGACTCAACCAAAATTGCCAATGCGCGTATTCAATACAGTGGAACTGGCAGCTTTGCGAATGCGCAAGAACAAGGCTGGTTATCACAGTTTTTCACTTCTGAATATTGGCCTTTTTAATTGGGAGTTGTATATATGAAAATATTTAGATGCTTAATCTTGTTAACTTTACTGTTAGCTCCTGTTACTCAAGCCCAAAGAATTAAAGATCTTGCCAGTATTCAAGGGGTGCGAAGCAACCAATTGGTTGGATACGGTTTAGTGGTGGGTTTGCCTGGTACTGGCGAACAAAGTCCTTTTACCGAACAAAGTTTTCGCACTATGTTAACTAACTTTGGCATTAGTTTATCGCCCAGTGTTAAACCTAAAATTAAAAATGTGGCAGCGGTAGCTGTGCATGCTGAGCTTCCTCCTTTTATAAAGCCTGGACAAACTATAGATGTAACAGTGTCTTCTATCGGTGAAGCCGCAAGTCTACAAGGTGGCACTTTAGTACAAACCTTTTTAAAAGGCTTAGACGGTAAAGTTTATGCTGTTGCTCAAGGCAGTTTAGTGGTGAGTGGCTTTGGCGCTCAGGGCGGCGATGGCTCTAAAATTGTGGTCAATACCCCAACTGTAGGACGTATAGCCAATGGTGCCTTAGTAGAAAGAGCAGTGCCAAGTGGCTTTATGCAAAACGACTATCTCACCTTAAATTTAAATTATCCCGACTTTTCTACGGCTAAAATTCTTGCTGATACCATAAACAGGCGCTTAGGAGCGGATCCTGATAAAGGCTATATTATAGCGACCCCTATAGATGCCGCTTCGGTGCGCGTCTCTGCGCCTCGGGATGTAGGGCAAAGAGTAGGCTTTCTAGCTACCTTAGAGAACTTTGAGTTTACCCCTGCTAAAGCATCAGCCAGAGTGGTGATTAATAGCCGCACTGGCACCATAGTGATTGGCCAAGATGTGCGCTTACTGCCCGCTGCTATTACTCATGGTGGGTTAACTGTGACCATTGCCGAAAATCAAACCGTGACTCAACCTAATGCCTTGGCAGAAGGCGACACAGTAGTTACTACCCAATCCATAGTGGATGTGAATTTAGATGATACCCGTATGTTTAACTTTAACCCCGGCGTGACCTTAGACGATTTGGTCCGTGCGGTGAATGAAGTGGGGGCTGCGCCAGGTGATTTAATGGCAATTTTAGAGGCGCTTAGAGAAGCAGGTGCCTTGCAAGGCGAGTTGGTGGTGATTTAAGGAGCCATGATGGATCAATCAATGATCACCCAAAGTCCACTTGAGTTATCAAGAAACGCCAATGATATTCAAGGGTTAGACAGGTTGCGTCAAGCGGCACAAAGTGGCGACACTAAAGCGCTAGATGAAGCAGCCAAACAATTTGAAGCGATTTTTGTGCAGATGATGCTTAAATCAATGCGTAAAGCACAAGATGTTATGGTGGATAAAGATAGCCCTTTTAACTCTGAGCAAGTGAAATTTTATCGTGGGATGCACGACCAACAATTGGCCAGTGATTTAGCCAGCAATGGCAGTATTGGCTTGGCCGACATAATAGTGCGGCAACTAGGCAAATTAGGTGATGGTTACATGCCTGCCGAAGCGCTACGAAATGACGGCAATCTGTCATCGATTAACCGTGATGCCATTAAAAGCGTACAAAGTGCACAACAACAAGTTCTAGCTCAAAGCCCGATTCAAAGTTTTCAGGGTATTAAAGCCGCTGGTTTTGAAAGTGTTCAATCCTTTATTCAGCAACTTTACCCAGTAGCCCAACAAGCTGCTCAAGAACTTGGCCTAGATCCCAAAGCCTTATTAGCCCAAGCCGCGGTTGAGACAGGTTGGGGGCAGCATATGATCCACAATAAAGACGGACAAAATTCGCATAATTTGTTTGGTATCAAAGCCGGTAAAAGTTGGCAGGGCAGTCGTGCCTTAGTTAATACCTTAGAATTTGAACAAGGTATGCCACAAACTAAAAAGGCCCCGTTTAGAGTCTATCCATCTTTTGCTGAGTCAATGCAAGATTACGTAAGTTTTGTGCAACAAAACCCTAGGTATAGCGAAGCGGTAAAACAATCAGATTCGCCTAAAGCTTACTTTACAGAATTGCAAAAAGCCGGTTATGCCACCGATCCTCAATATGCCAATAAAATCATGGCGGTACTTGAAGGTCAGCAGTTTAAGCAATTTACTCCGCAAGCCGCTAATGCAGCCAGTGCAGCAGGTGACACCTTATGATTACCAGTAGTTCGAACAACAGTACCCGTAATGCAGATTTGTTTAATATTGCCAAAAGTGGGGTGAATGCCAGTAATCAACTGTTGAATACTGCAGGTCACAATATTGCCAACGTAAACACCGAAGGTTATGTGCGTGAGCGCACCAGCTTTACCAGTCAGCTAACCGGGGGAGTTGGGCAATCTACTACTGAGCGTATCATTAATGTGTTTGCGCAAAATCAATTAAGGCGCGATACCACTTTACATAGCGAACATGAAGCCTATTACACTAAAACCACAGTGCTGGATAATGTATTTGCTAGTGAAGCTAACAATATTTCGTCCAGTATTAGTCGCTTTTTTGCATCGGTGCAAACCGCTACAGATGATCCAACCAATATTGCTGGTAGGCAATTGGTGTTAGGTGAAGCTGAATCTTTAGTTGGACAAATAGGCACAGTCTCGGGGTTTTTAAGGCAAAAAGAAGAAGAACTTAACGCTGAAGTCAGTGCCAATATCGGCAGCCTAAACGCTATTATTCAATCTATTGCAGATTTAAATGATGCCATAAGAATTAATCAATCAAATAATAAGTTTGATGAGCCAGGCACCTTAAAAAATCAACGGGATCAAGCTGTCTTAGAATTAGCTAAATTAGTGTCGATTGAAACTCGCCCAAGTGGTAGAGACGATGGCGCTGTGATGGTGAATTTATCCTCAGGTGAATCTTTAGTACTAGAAGACGGCTCTTTTAACGTATTTGAAGTTAGCTCTGGCGCAGATTTAAATGATGTATCTTTAGAGTTAACCAGCAACAGCAAACCTACTACCTTAAATATTAAAGAAACAGATTTAGGTGGGCGTTTAGGCGGGTTGTTTAGATATCGTGATGAGGTGTTGGAAACCAGTAGACGAGAGTTAGGACAAATTGCCCTAGCCTTAACTGAGTCTGTAAATACAGTGAATCGCCAAGGGATGGATTTAGATCAGCAACTCGGCTCAAATCTATTTGCTTTACCAACTTTTACTGGTTTGAATTTTCCCGGAAACAGTTCCCCCAGTAGTATAGTAACAGGCAGAGTGAGCGAGGGGGCGGCTAGCCAAATTACTAGTTCAGATTATGAAATTATTATTGATTCTGTGACGGGTGGCGCACCACCTACTTTAGATATTACGGTCAATGCGTTAAATCCAGATGGTAGCCCAGTAAAAGACATAAACGGTTTGCCTATTAGTCAATCTTACACAGGTATTGCTGCGCAATCAGGCACCTTTAGCGCCATTATGGGAGGAATTGAATTAGAATTTGCCAGTGGCGCCAGTTATAGTGCGGGCGACCAGTTTTTAATTCAACCGACTAAAAATACCGCTGATTTAATTGAAGTGGTGATGACCCGCCCTGAAGACTTGGCCTTAGGTGCGCCCTTAAGAGTGGGAGCCAGCATCAATAATTTAGGCGATGCCCAAATTGTCTCCACTAAGATCACTAATACCTTTATTGATAACACTTTTACGGATAGTGCTGCTTCAGCCTTTAACAACCAAGGTGACATCCATGGTCCAGGTAACTCCCCTACAGGTGTAGGTGGTGTGGGTGCACCTGCTCAAATTGTATTTTCAGCGGCTGATGAATATCAGGTGTTAGATAGTGCGGGCAGTGTTATTACAGTGGTATCTGGAGTAACAGATTTTAATAATTTACTTGAGCAGGCTAAAAATAATGGAGCAGGCCCAGCTTGGCCGGCTGCCTTTAGTGCCTTAGATGACTACCCTGGTTTTGATTTGTCTTTACAAGGTCAGCCTCAAGCGGGAGATAGCTTTAGTATTGGTTATAACACAGACGGCTTAAACGATAACCGCAACGGCTTATTGATGTCTGACTTGCAAAACAAAGACAGCATGCAGCTAAACAATAATGGTTCAGGTGCACCTGTAAGTTTCCATGAAGCTTATGCCAATATTATCAGTGATGTTGGACAAAAATCTTCTAGTGCCGATATAGCATTACAATCCGCAAAAGCGCTTAAATCTCAATCCTCAGACTGGGTGCAATCTGTGTCTGGGGTTAGCTTAGATGAAGAAGCTGCCAATTTGGTTAAGTTTCAACAATCTTATGCGGCAGCCGCGCGCTTGTTAAGTACGGCGCAATCTTTGTTTGATACTATTTTAAGTGTTGTACGTTAATTCGAGGCAGTAAGGCAAAACTATTATGCGTATTTCAACTAATCAACTTTACGATCGCAGTATTCAATCTGTTTTGGATAACCAAAGTGATCTGTCTGATATCCAGCAACAACTTGCATCGGGTAAAAAGTTGTTACGTCCTTCTGACGACCCTGTAGGGGCGGCAACAGTGATCCGCTTAACAGAAGAAATAGAACTCATTGAGCAATACAAAAAAAATAACAACTTACTGACAAATAGTTTAGAGCAAGAAGAAACAGTATTAAGTAGTGTGAATACTGCGGTAAACCGTGCCCGTGTTTTAATGGTGCAGTCGGGTAATGGCATTATTGGCCCTGACGATCGCAAGGCCATAGCCATAGAGTTAAAACAAATTCGCGATCAAGTATTTGATTTAATGAACAGTAGAAACCCAGCAGGCGAATACATTTTTGCCGGGTTTCAATCGGGTTCGCCCGCGTTTAATTACAATCCCAGCGCCTCTGGCAATAAATACAGCTTTGCTGGTGATCAGGGCGAAAATAAAATTCAAATTTCTGATACCGTAGCTTTAACCGTTAATAACTCGGGGCAAGAGGTATTTGAAAACGTATTGGCGCGATTAAAATCTAGTATTTCTGGCTCCTCTGGGGCAACAGATGTATCTCTTGCTGTGCAGGGGCAATCTGCTTTTGACAAATTTCATAAAAAAAATTACGACGCAACTACGCCGGCAAACAATGAATTTCAAGTAAGCATCATTTCACCCACCCAAGCACAAGTTACTAATTTAGGGACTGGGGCTGTCATGGAGACCTTGGATTTTATTAGTGGTGAATCCATGCTTTACCAAGGATTAGAAATCACCATGACTGGTGTGCCAGGGGATTCAGTGAACTTCCAATTAGATCCACCGCAGAAAAAGAATATTGCCGAAACCTTAAACGACTTTATCAATGTGCTTAATAACAGTGAAGTGTCGGATGTAAACTTTGCAGAAGCCATTTCAGATGCCTTAACTGGTGTAGACAATGCCTTAACCAGTGTGGGTAATGCTATGTCAGCCATAGGTGGAAGAATGAATGTGGCAGATTCTGTTTTTTCTTCAAATTTAGATTTAGAGATTTCTAATAAAACTGCGCGCTCTAATATTGAAGAAGTTGATTATGCCGAAGCTGTTTCGCAGTTAAGCCGCCAAGAGTCTGCCTTAGAAGCCGCACAAGCTACTTTTGCTCGTGTAACTGGCACTTCGTTATTTGATTATATCTAGAGGTAAGCGGCTCTAATCAAGCGTTCTAATATCGATGTGGGCCAAATACACACAACTTTTATTATCTTGATGAGATGAGTAATAACTCAGGTATAAGTTGTGCCCCTCAAGCACGCAGCCAGGGTAACTGTTGTCTCCAGATGAAGGTAAAACCATTAACTCCTGAAGATGCCCTGTTTCTAAATGCATTGTTAGTAGTGCTGTTACTAATTTTTTTTGTTTAACAATGCGCGCAGCCACTAAAGCATAGTTTTGATTAAGTGCTAGCATAGTGGGGCCACCTAAATAGCGACCTAAATCAGTCCAGCGCCATTGCTTAAAGGGCGCCTGGCTGTGCCCTAATTGTGCAGTGAAACTATCGGCATCACGCCTAACTAAGGCATAGGCTTTGTCACCTTTAAAAATAAGGTCACTTTCATTTGGATAGCCTTTATTATGTTTCGCTAAGCTAAGTACGCTTTTTTGTTGTAAGTAAAAACCACGTCTGGGGTCGCCTGCATATAAATCTAAGGCCTGCTGTTGTTTGTTGTAAGCTAATCCATAAGCCTGATTATTATGCCATCTTAATCGCCACAACCACCATCCGGGCTGACCAAAGGTTTTGGCGCTAGACCAGCTATGACCATCTGCTGAAAACCAATTTACATTCTCTGAGGCTTTTGAGCCAAGATACCTTGCATAGGCGGTTAATAATAATTTGCCTTGGGGGGTAACTGTGATTTTAGGATCGCGCAAATCACAGTTTGGCACCCGAATTTGCTGTGTTTGTATCACCTCTGCTTGTTTATCTAGCCGTAAAATACAGATATTTCCATCGATACTTAGGTGGTTTTTAGCTTCTCGATAGACACAAAAAAAGTCATTTTTAAAGGCGCATAAATCCACAAAAGCATTGTGCTTTGCTCTAAAACCAATCTTTTTTAGCAAATTTAGATACATTTTTAAAACTTTTTTATTTTAATTAACTTATTGAAACTCATGTAAAAAATTATAGCAAAAGCGGCAAAAGTTGGCCGCTTTTGTGAAAAAAGGCAATTTATTGTTAAAGGGATTTTTATATGGGTCGATACAATTTCCGAGAGAGCCAGTAGTAATGAATTTTTAAATTAAGAAATCATTATTCTATTAGTGTTATTTAACCAACCGAATATCTATTCGGTCGCCAGATTCGTCTGGACTGAGAGTGTAGGAGAAAAACCATGGGTTTATTCGTAAATACCAATGTATCATCGTTGAACGCGCAGCGTCAGTTGTTCAGTTCTTCACAATCACTAAACACGTCATTTGAACGTTTATCTTCAGGTTTTCGCATTAACCGTGCTGCAGATGATGCCGCGGGTTTGCAGATTACCGACAGATTAACCACCCAAGTACAAGGTTTAAACCAAGCCGCACGTAACGCCAATGACGCTATTTCACTAACGCAAACTGCAGAAGGTGCATTAGGTGAGGTAACCACGTCTTTACAACGTATTCGTACGCTTGCTGTGCAAGCACAAAACGGCATTAACTCATCTGCCGACCGTGTTGCTCTGCAAAAAGAAGTCACAGCACTTAAAAATGAAATCAGTCGTATCGCGTCTGATAGCCAATTTGCCAACTTAGATATTCTTAAAGGTGACTTTTCATCTAAATTCTTAGTGGGTTCAAACGGTGGCCAAACTATTTCAGTTAACTTAGAAAGAACCAGTGGTTACGGTGCCTCAGGCTTAGGTATTGGCAGCACTGATGTTTCTACAGTTGCAGGCGCATCTGCAGCCCTAACCGCTGTTTCAGAAGCTATTTCTGCAGTGGGTGGCGTACGTGCTGACTTAGGTGCGTTACAAAACCGTTTCCAATCGACTATTCGTAACTTAACGAATATTTCAGAAAATGTAGCGGGCGCAAGAAGCCGTATCAGAGATACTGACTTTGCATCTGAAACTGCGGAATTAACCCGTAACCAGATCGTACAGCAAGCTAGTTTGACAGTGTTGAGTCAGGCTAACCAGCGTCCACAAGCAGCTCTATCTTTACTAGGTTAATCTTAAAAGGTTAGTCATCTACATCGACTAACTACCGATTGACCTAGGTTTCGAGACCCTTCTTCTGTTTAGGGGCTTAGAGGCCAGGGGGTAGTGCACTGGGTTGATAAGAACCGAGCAGTTGAGAGTTTCGCTCACTCTCTCCTAACGAAGAGCGCTCAGCCGGAGAATTTCTCCGGCTTTTTTCGTCTCTTAACTAATTGATAAATAAGCAAATAATAATTTAGTTAATTTTTTGACTAAAGAATTTTTGCTGCCTGCACGATAAGTTCACATAGACGTTACGCAACTAATAATAAAAATCATGCGAACGGCTCTGCAGAGACTGAATAATAATAAAAATAAGAGTCCTGCAACCATCAAGGCAACTAATAATAAAAATAGTCGGATGGTGCTTACAAAAAAATCGTTAGGAGATTAAAAATGAGCTTATTCGTCAACACAAATGTGTCGTCGTTAAATGCAACGCGTCAGTTGTTTACGTCGAACAATAATTTAAGTACCGCGTTTGAACGCCTGTCGTCGGGTTTTCGTATTAATACTGCGAAAGATGATGCGGCAGGATTGCAAATATCCAACCGTTTAACTACCCAAATTTTGGGTTTAGATCAGGCTGTTCGTAATGCCAATGATGGTATTTCGTTAGCCCAAACCATTGAAGGTGCCTTAGCCGAAACGACTTCTGCGTTACAGCGGATCCGAGTTTTAGCGGTGCAAGCGCAAAATGGTATTAACTCTTCATCCGATCGCATTGCTCTGCAAAAAGAAGTGAAAGCACTAAAAGATGAAATGAGCAGAATTGCTGCTACGTCGCAATTTGGTGGGGTAAATGTGCTTGATGGCGCTTTTTCTTCTGCTTTTTTAGTAGGAGCCAACGCTGGACAAACCATTAGTGTGAATGTTGAGCGGACCGGCGGTTTTGGTGCCTCAGGCCTAGGTATTGCTGACTTAAGCGTGGACACTGTGGCAGGTGCTTCTGCAACCTTGACTTCTGTTTTAGAAGCTATTTCTATCATAGATGCGCAGCGAGCTGATTTAGGTGCCATACAAAACAGATTCCAATCAACCATCCGAAATCTCAGTAATATATCTGAAAACGTATCTGCGGCAAGAAGTCGTATTCGGGATACTGATTTTGCCGTCGAAACGGCAGAGTTAACCCGCTGGCAGATTATTCAGCAAGCTAGTGTGACTGTGCTTGGACAAGCCAATCAGCGTCCGCAAGCGGCACTTCAATTATTACAAGGTTAATTAACGAGTAAAATATGATGCATATTGTTGAGCAATTGCGGGGGCAGGCTGCAACAAAATGGGATGAAACTATCTAAACATTGCCAAGAGCAGTAGCTAGGTAGAATTAAAACGGTCGAATTGCAAAATGTGGGGGCAGGCTGCAATCGACCGAGGGATATCAAATTATTAAGAGTTTTCAACAGTTTACAACAAATGTAAGGGCGTGCTTTGTTTTGTTTAACTAATTTGGCCGAGGCTTTTTTAGTTAAAAATTGCTAACAGACAGATAAGACGCCAGGAGGTAGTGAGGTATTGAGGTTTAGGCCATCATACCTGTCTGTCAGCTTGAGCATAGGCTCACACGTTTTACTTTTGTTTCAGTGCGTCAAACACTTAACAAAATCGCTAACCAGGGTACCAGCTAGCAATAAAGATAAAGCATATGGCGTGCCAATTATGCCATGAAGTTTAAAAAAATTAGCATTACCAAAAAACACAGTCACATAAAAACATAATAACAGTGGCTGACTGGTTAGGAGTTTTAAAATGAGTTTATTTGTTAACACTAATGTTTCGTCGATAAATGCCACACGGCAGTTGTTTACGTCGAACAATAATTTAAGCACCGCTTTTGAGCGATTGTCTTCAGGCTTTCGAATTAACGGTGCCAAAGATGATGCAGCAGGGCTGCAAATATCTAACCGATTAACCTCACAGGTTTTGGGGCTTAATCAAGCAGTAAGAAATGCCAATGATGGTATCTCTTTGTCGCAAACCATTGAAGGCGCGTTGGCTGAAACTACTACTGCGTTACAACGTATCAGAGTGTTAGCGGTACAGTCGCAAAATGGTATTAACTCATCTTCAGATAGGGTGGCCTTACAAAAAGAGGTCACGGCATTAAAGAATGAGATCAGCCGTATCGCCTCAACTTCACAATTTGGTGGAGTGAATATTTTAGATGGATCTTTTTCCTCAGCCTTTTTAGTTGGGGCCAATGCGGGGCAAACCATAAGTGTCAATATTGAGCGAAATGGTGGTTTTGGTGCCTCGGGTTTGTTAATAGCTAATACCTCTGTACTAACTGAAGAGTTTGCGTCAGCAACAATGACATCGATCTCAGAAGCTATTTCTATTATCGATGCTCAGCGCGCAGACTTAGGTGCTATACAGAATCGTTTTCAGTCAACGATAAGAAATTTAAGTAATATTTCTGAAAATGTGTCAGCGGCAAGAAGTCGCATACGTGATACAGATTTTGCCGTAGAAACGGCAGAGTTAACCCGTTGGCAAATTATTCAACAAGCCAGTGTGACTGTTTTAGGTCAAGCAAACCAAAGACCACAAGCAGCCTTACAGTTGCTTGGATAAAAATCAAAGAGGGTAGGAAATGAGAGGCCTCCCTGGGGCAATGCCCTAATACAAAGGAGTGTCGACAGTATTGCTAGGGAAGGCTCTATTTTAAAGGTTATTGAAGGCTAAAAATGTTTTTCAAAAACCATAACAGAGTTTGCTCCAACTCCTAACGTGAGCAAGTTGGCTGGGGACATGGATTGGCTTTTATGCCCTCAGTCTTTTTTATTTCAAGCCTTAAGGTATTAACTAGTCTATTGTTTTACCTTAGTTTTTTCGGCTTTTTTAACATAATGTTGAAATTAAAACGCCGACTAACAGGACCGAGAGTGTAGAAGTTTGGTTGAGAGGCCAGTATTCAGCTCTTCTAACCCTGCCAGTCGGACAGAAACCTTATTTGCTCCAACTCCTAACGTGAGCAAGTTGGTCGGGGTCACTTTCATGGTGTTTGCCCCGGCCTTTTTTATTACAGGCTAATAACTTGACACTATTAGCATGTGACTTTTCTAAAGCAGCTTGTGTGCCAACTTTATAAGTAACCATAATTTTAGTTAAGTTGCGATGCTTTAACTCTTAGGCTTCTTGTTATTTCAGTTTCATCTTTTTCTTAAATAGTAGATCCAAGGCATTTAAATGCTGGGATTTTTATTGTCCTAAGTTATTGGTAAATAAAATAAATTTATTGCTTTTAGGGTAACGAGCAAAAAATATCAAAAAAAAACTAAAGTTCCTCAAGCCTTGGTCGATAACGTTAGTTGAGGGGTAGTCCGCGTGACTTCTTTTAGGTCTCTTGATGATAGAGGTGTCATCAAGAGGTAAGTGAGGCGAAGGGCAAAAAGAGGTTTTTGCGTTTCGATACTTTGAGGCAAACTTACTGGTACAGCATCGTTATCGGCGCTCAGTGAGTTTTCAGGAGGTTTTTATGACTTTATTTGTTAATACAAATGTGTCGTCTTTGAATGCTCAGCGCCAGCTGTTTAATTCAGGACAGGCGTTAAGTACATCATTCGAAAGATTATCGTCTGGTTTTAGGATAAATCGTGCTGCAGATGATGCGGCGGGTTTACAAATATCCGATAAGTTAACTAGCCAGGTGCAGGGTTTAAACCAAGCTGTGCGTAATGCGAACGATGCCATTTCTTTGACCCAAACAGCCGAAGGGGCGTTAGGTGAGGTAACCAGTTCTTTGCAGCGTATTCGTGTATTAGCGGTGCAAGCTCAAAACGGGATCAACTCTTCTGCTGACCGTGCGGCCTTACAAAAAGAAGTGACAGCACTGAAAAATGAAATCAGCCGTATTGCGTCTGATACTCAGTTTGCTGACACCGATTTACTTAAAGGTGACTTTTCTGCCACTTTCTTGGTAGGGGCCAATGGTGGGCAAAATATTGCCGTTGCCTTGAATCGCACTGGTGGATACGGTGCTTCAGGTTTAAGCTTAGCTGACACTAAAGTGGATACCGCGTCGGATGCGTCGGCTGCGTTAACCGCTATAGATAATGCAATTTCGTCTATTGGTAGTGCTCGAGCTGATTTAGGTGCTTTACAAAACCGTTTTCAGTCTACTATTCGTAACCTAAGTAATATCTCTGAAAACATTGCAGCTGCGCGTTCACGTATTCGTGATACCGACTTTGCTGTGGAAACTGCCGAATTGACCAGAAATCAAATTGTGCAACAAGCGTCTTTATCTGTATTAAGTCAAGCAAACCAACGACCGCAAGCGGCTTTGTCGTTATTGGGCTAGCCCAAAGGCTTGAATTTTATACATAGCAGGGATTGGCTACTAAGGTAAGTAGCCAATCGTGTATTTACAGAGGTGATTTATGGATATTAATACTTCACAAGTTGGCCAAAATTTTGCTTTAAATAGAGCTGAGCCAAAGTTAGAGAAAGAGAAAGTTGCGGCATTGTCTGCGGATTCTTTTGAAAATAATGCTCAACAAATTAAAGCTAATGCTATTTCAGCCGAAATAGAGATACAAGATAGTGAATTGAACGAGGATTCAATTGAAACTGCTGTTACGCAAATCAGTGAATTTGTGCAAGCCAATAATAGGCAGCTCAACTTTTCCATTGATGAAGGCAGCAAAAAACAGGTAGTTAAAGTAACAGATGCGGAGTCGGGCGAAGTAATCCGTCAAATACCTTCGGCAGAAGTGCTAAAATTATCTGAACGCTTACAAGATCTGCAGACAGATGTAGGTAATGTTGTAGGCATGCTGTTTAGTAAGCAAGTATAAATTGTGAGTCGTTCGAGGTTAACCTTCAATATGTTGAAGGAATAGAGGTGAAAAATGTCAATTCAATCATTAGGTGTGGGATCAGGCTTAGATCTAGAAAGCCTGGTGACGCAATTGTTAGAGGCAGAAAGTAAGCCAAAGACTGAAGCTTTAAATAAAAAAGAAGAAGCAGTCGAAGCGGAAATTTCTGGTATTGGCAAACTGAAGTCTAAACTCGAAGACTTTCAAGAAACACTTGATAATCTGCGTAGCGACAAAAACTTGAAGGGCCGCGAGCCTAGTATCAAGAATCCATCAGAGTCGAATGAACCTTTTACTGCTGAAGCGTCAAATAGTGCAGTAGAAGGCTCGTATGATATAGCTGTCACGCAGATTGCTAGAGGCAGCAGAATCGAAACTGATGATGGTGCATTCACTAGTACTAGTGATCCTATTTATACTCAGCCAGGTTTATTAGATCCTGCATCAGGTTCATTAACCTTTAAGATTGATGCCTTAAGCGAAAGTTTTACTATTGATGTGACGGCAGGCATGACCTTGCAGCAACTTAGTAGTGCCATTAATAACTCAGCCGACAACTTTGGCGTGCAATCAAGTATCATCAATACGGGCACAGACGCTGGTGGAGTTAAGCTAGTGTTTTCGTCAAGTAAAACAGGTTTTGGCAATGATCTTGTTATTGTTAACGACAATGATTTAGCTGAATTAAATCGTGTTGCTACCACTAACTCGGCTGAAAACCAAAGCTATCTTCCTACTGTGCTCCCCGCACAAAACTCTAAAGCCACTATTGATGGTATTGATGTAGAAAGTAGCACCACAAAGTTTGATAATACTATTGAAAACGTATCTTTTACTGTCAGTTCTAAGTCTGATTTAGCGGCAGATGGAGTGACTTATTTAACCTCTAAACTCAACATTGGTTTTGACAAAGAAGCGGTAGAAGAAACCATTAGAGAATTTGTTGAAAACTTTAATGCCCTGCAAGCCGAAATTAAACTTTTAACTAAGTACGGCGAGTCAGATTTAGAAGACGATGGGGCGCTAGCAGGAGATTCATTAGTAAGAGGTATTCAAACAGGGATCAACAATATTTTGTTTTCGTCTGTTGATTCGTCATCATTAGGTGGGTTATTTCAATTAGGTATTGAATTAAACGATAATAACGAACTTGAAATTAGCTCCAATGACAAAATTGGTTTAGGCAGTGGTGACGACAGGCTGAAAGCCGCATTAAGTGATAACTTTGATGAAATTGCAGCCCTGTTTACTGACGAAGACCAAGGTATTGCGGTGCGCTTGTTTGACTATGTTGAAGAGTACACCAGCTATAGTGGTTTGCTTAAGTCTCGTGAAGACAGTGCCAAAGATCAACGAGAACAAATTTTTGATGACAGATTGGCCCTTGAATTAAGGTTAGCCAATACCGAACAAATTTTACGTGATAAATATTTAAATCTTGACCAAACCGTGGCTCGATTAAATGCCACAGGTTCAGCCTTATTAGCGTCATTGGGATAATTATTTATATGTTAAACAATTCAATTTATAGGAATATATCATGGCGTTAAAAGGTATCAATGCCTATAAAAAAGGCAACTTAAAGCAAGATATTACCCAGGCCGATCCGCATAAACTTACCTTAATGTTAATGCAGGGTGTGTTAGATAAGCTTGCTTATACTAAAGGCTGTATTGAAAGAAAGGATTATGCAGGTAAGTCTGAGCACTTATCCCGTGCCACCGCGATTTTAATGAATTTACGTGACACCCTTGAGTTAGAAGCTGGGGGAGAGGTGGCAGAAAATTTATTTGCCCTCTACGACTATATGATCCAAAGATTGATTGATGCCAATGTACAGAATAGCTTGAAGATTGTGGATGAAGTGATTACTCTGTTTTTACCGATTAAAACGGCCTGGTCGCAAATTCCCGAGTCTGCTAAGCAAGAAGCGTACGAATTGCAAAGGCAAAAACGTCAAGCTGCAGTTTGAAAACATTAGAACTCGATCACTCATATACACCCAAACAGTTAACAGTCATCAATCAGGATCTGGCCGCCTTGCTTTCAAGCGCAGATCCTGATCAAGCTCAGTTTTTAAAACTGGTGTCTCAGCGCGACGAATTTATCCAAAATTATCTTAAAACCCTCGACAATCCACTTAAAAAAGACTTTGTTAATGCCGAACTTAAAGTAAATGGCGCGTTAGTTGCTTATGCTGAACAATCTTTTAAAGCGTCATTAAAACAACTAAGTGGATTAGTTCGAGGTCGCAAGGCAGTCAAAAAATACAAGTGAAGCGAAAGCTAATCACGGGTATTATCCTAAAGACTAGTGCTTGAAATGACGTCATAACAATATAAATAATAAGGTCGTGTATGTTTGATAATAAAACAATCCTAATAACGGGCGGCACGGGGTCTTTTGGTAAACGCTTTTCTGCCTATTTATTAAAACATTACTCTCCGAAAAAAGTCATTGTTTACTCTAGAGACGAATTAAAACAATTCGAAATGCAGCAGCAGTTTACATCGCCTTGTATGCGCTTTTTTATTGGTGATGTACGCGACAAAGAACGCTTAAAAGCTGCCATGCGCGATGTAGATTATGTGGTACATGCCGCCGCTTTAAAACAAGTACCAGCGGCTGAATACAACCCTAATGAATGCATTAAAACCAATATATACGGTGCCCAAAACGTAATAGATGCGGCCATAGAAACCGACATCAAAAGGGTGATTGCTTTATCAACCGATAAGGCAGCGAATCCAGTAAATTTGTATGGGGCAACTAAACTAGCCTCAGACAAGTTATTTGTTGCAGCAAATAATATATCAGGGGCTAAAGGTCCACGTTTTGCCGTAGTGCGTTATGGCAATGTAGTAGGGTCACGAGGCTCAGTGGTGCCATTTTTCCGTCAGTTGCTGAATCAAGGTGTGACTAAGCTGCCAGTCACCCACGAAGAAATGACCCGTTTTTGGATTACCTTAGACGAAGGTGTAGAATTTGTGGTGAAAAACTTCCAGCGTATGCATGGTGGTGAAATCTTTGTTCCAAAAATTCCGTCAATTCGCATTATTGATTTAGTGGAGTCGATAAGTGGCAATAGAGACTATGAATTAGTGGGTATTCGCCCAGGAGAAAAACTGCATGAGGTGATGGTGCCAGAAGAAATGGCTCATCACTCATTAGAATTTGATGATCATTATGTGATCACGCCAGCCATTAAGTTTTTTGATAAAACGGTTAATTACCTAGAAAATAAACTAGGTGAAAAAGGTCGACAAGTAGAAAGTAAGTTTGAATACCATTCTGGTACCAATCCACACTTTTTAACTGTACAAGAGTTGCAAGCACTTGATAAAGAAACACTATAAAGGCTAATCACATGATCCCATACGGACAACATTGGGTTGATGAGCAAGATATAGACGCTGTGGTAGAGGTTTTGCGTCATCAGTTTTTAACTCAAGGTGCTATGGTTCCGAAATTTGAACAAGTCTTATGTGACTATACTCAAAGCCAATATGCCATAGCAGTAAATAGTGCCACCTCGGGTTTACATGCGGCGTGTTTAGCTGCCGAATTAGGGCAGGGCGATTGGCTGTGGACTGTGCCTAACTCTTTTGTTGCATCGGCAAATTGTGGTTTATATTGTGGCGCAAAAATTGACTTTGTGGATATCAATCCAAGTACTCGAAATTTAGATGTACAGGCCCTTGCAGACAAACTATCCGAAGCTAATAAATTAAACTGCTTACCTAAAGTTTTAGTTGTTGTACATTTCTCTGGGGCAAGTTGTGATATGCAGGCCATTTCTGCCTTAACCCAAAATTACGGAATAGTTGTAATTGAAGATGCAGCTCATGCTCTTGGTGCTAGTTATTTAGGCAATAAAGTCGGCAGCTGTCAGTTTTCAGATATGACAGTGTTAAGTTTTCATCCAGTTAAATCTATTACCAGTGCCGAGGGTGGTGCTGTACTAACCAATAGCTCGGCTTTCGCAGAAAAATTAAAACTGGTGGCAAAACATGGGGTAACAAGGGACCCGGCTCAAATGCAAGGAGATAGTCATGGCCCTTGGTATTACCAACAAATAGCCCTAGGTTATAATTATCGTTTAAGTGATGTACATGCCGCTTTGGGCTTATCTCAACTTAAAAAGTTAGACTCTTTTATTCAAAGACGCACCGAACTCGCCCTGCGCTACCAAAGCCTACTGAGTGATTTACCTTTAACCTTGCCTGTTATTGATGAGCATAACCCCAGTGCATGGCATTTGTATATGGTAGAGCTTAAGGCGCATAGCAGAGATAAAATCTACGCATCATTACAAGCAAAAGGAATAGGGGTGAATGTGCATTATATTCCCATTCATCTACATCCTTATTACCAAGAATTAGGCTTTAAAAAGGGCGATTTTGCGGTGTCAGAAACCTTTTATCAACACGCCTTAACTTTGCCATTGTTTCCAAGCATGACCAACCAACAACAAGATAGGGTCAGTCATGTATTGCATGAGGTACTGCAATGAATATTGCCATCATTCCAGCTCGTGGTGGCAGTAAGCGTATTCCCAACAAAAATATTAAAAATTTTGCTGGGCAACCTTTGATTGGCTATTCCATACAAGCGGCTCAACAAAGTGCTGTGTTTGATAAAATTTTAGTTTCTACCGATAGCCAAGCAGTGGCAGAGGTGGCCTTGCAATACGGTGCCGAGGTGCCCTTTATGCGGCCAGAACATTTATCCAACGACCTTATTGGTACCCGCCCAGTCACTAACCATGCCATTAGTTATTGTATTGAGCAGGGCACTAAGCCAGATTTTTGTTGTTGTATTTATGCTACTGCGCCGTTTTTACAAAGTCATTATTTACAACAAGGCTTGCTCGACCTTAAACAGCATCCGGCTAAAGCCTTTGCTTTTTCGGTTACCAGTTTTGCTTTTCCAGTACAAAGAGCCTTAGTTAAAACAGCTGATGGGGTTGCCCCTATGTTTGCTAAGGATATAGCTAAACGCTCACAAGATTTGCCCGAAGCCTATCATGATGCTGGGCAGTTTTATTGGGGACGTACAAACGATTATTTATCAGATAAAGGCATATTTAGTCAGCACAGTTTAGCTGTAGTACTGCCTCGTCATTTAGTGCAAGACATTGATACCCCAGAAGATTGGCTACGCGCTGAATTAATGTACAAAGCCTACATGCAGGAGCGGGGCAATGACTGAGGAAAACACGCAACAGCCAGACAAAGTTTTGATCATTCGTATGCTGTCGACCGCAGATGCTTTTGCCATTGGTTTACCTGTAGTGCAACTTTATCAAAGGCGATTTCCGCAAGCTGAGATTCATTTTTTAACCTTTGAACAAGGTGGGCAGCTGATTGCTAAAGCCGCGCCTCAGGTCAAAATACATAAAGTAGAAAGCCAGCAGTGGCCAGATGATTTCTTTTTAGCTATGGAGTCGTTTTTAGGTTTAGCTGAACACATAATTGGCCAGCAATACAGCCAAATTATCAATCTAGACACAGCATTTATGCCTTGCTTTTTAAGCCGCTTTTTAAAAGATGCATTAGAGCCTGTAGTTGGCAATTACTTAAGTCAGTCTGTGCAACAGTTATTAGATAAAGTCCAAGACCAAAGTTTACAAGCTGATTACGTAAACCAAGCCAGTCAGTATTTATCTAGCACTTTTAGCACAATTTATAAGTGGCATGGCAGTGCTTGGCAGATGGGTAATTTACCCGAAGGCGGCTACCAAGAATATTACTTAAGGCACTGTTGTGGTTTAGAAGTTAAGGATCTGTCGCTTAAATTAGCCATTACCCCAGATAAAAGGCTAGCCAAGATAGCCAAACAGCAAAATGTGATTGGATTATGTTTTAGCCAATCAGAAGATGGTTATCTGTATCCTTACCCTAATGAATTAAAAAAAGCCTTAGAGGGCCTAGGTTATTATGTTTGGTTAGATTCTGACACCAACAATGATCCCCTCAGTTTGTGCAAAATGTTAGCTGCAAGTCATTTATTTGTTGGTAAAGCCAGTGGCTTAAAATGGTATGCACAAGGGGTAGATTGCCCCAGTTTAATCATTAGTGGTGACAGCCAAGCTGAGGTTTTTATGCCCGATTTTGCTACTGAGCCTACGCCACGCTGTGAACAACACGGGCAAGCAAATCATGGGTTAAGCCCAGCCTTAGTTTGTAGTTGTGACAAGCCAATTGATTTAGCCGAAAGTATTCAATCCATTTTTGACCATTTTGCCCAAGAGCATAACCATGCGTGATATTCATATAGCCAATAGAAAAATTGGACCCAAGCATAAGCCATTTATTATTGCTGAGCTTAGTGGCAATCATAATCAGCAGTTAGACTTAGCCTTAGATATGGTGCAAGCCGCGGCTAATGCTGGAGCCGATGCAATTAAGCTGCAAACTTTTACTGCCGATAGCATGACATTAGATGTGGATAATGCTCATTTTGTTATCCAAGAAAAAGACAGTTTATGGCATGGCGAATCGTTACATGCTTTGTACCAAAAAGCTGCCACTCCCTATGCTTGGCATCAACCTTTATTTGATAAAGCCCAGTCTTTAGGCATGCTCGCCTTTAGTTCACCTTTTGATGAACAGGCGGTGGACTTTCTTGATGAACTCAATGTGCCTTGTTATAAAATTGCCTCTTTTGAATTAACCGATTTGCCACTTATTCGTAAAGCCGCAAGTAAAAACAAACCATTGATTATGTCTACTGGAATGGCCAGCTTAACCGAGATTGAACAAGCGGTAAGCGTAGCCCGCAATGCCGGTTGCAACGATATTATCTTATTAAAATGCACTAGTACTTATCCGGCCGAGCCTACCCAGTCTAATATTCTTACCATACCCCATTTGCGAGAGGCTTTTGGTTGCCAAGTGGGGCTATCGGATCATACTGCTGGCGTAGGGGTGTCGGTAGCGGCTGTGGCACTTGGTGCAAGTGTAATAGAAAAACATTTTGTATTAGATCGTCAAGCTGGTGGGGTAGATGCGGCATTTTCTTTAGAGCCTGATGAATTGTCGTCGCTGGTAAAAGAAACCACCCGAGCTCATCAAGCATTAGGTCAAGTGACTTATGGTGGCAGTCCAGCCGAAGAAAAGTCTAAACAATATAGACGCTCAATTTATGTAAGTGCCGATATTCAACCAGGCCAAAAGTTAAGCCCAGATAATATTCGTATAGTAAGACCCGCTTTTGGACTCGCCCCTAAGCATTGGGACAAAGTCATGGGAAAAGTAGCCAAACAGCCTTTAGTTAAAGGCACCCCTTTAGATTGGTCGATGTTCGAGTGAGCTCTGTATGCGCGTAGCGTTTCGAGTAGAAGGCACCCCTAAATTGGGTTTAGGTCACATCATGCGTTGTATGGCCTTAGCTCAAGGTTTGCATAAGGCTGGGCATCAAGTGTTTTTTTTTATGTCAGAGGTGTCATCACAATTTTGCCAAAATCGTAGTGATTGGTTAGGCGAAATTATACCTTTAATTGACTTAGACCCATCAAAACAACCAGAGTGGTTAGTAGAGCAGTGTTGCACGCTTAAGGTTGATTGGTTAGTGCTTGATGGTTATCAATTTGAGCAAAGCTATAGGCGCTTTTTGTCATCAAAACATTTTAAGCTGGCGGTGTTTGATGATCTTAATAATAGCGGCGAGCTGTATGCCGACTTAGTTATAAATGGGGCGCCAAAAGCCCATGAGTTAAACTATCTTACAAAGGCGCCTAATGCCAAATTGGCCATAGGAAGTCAGTTTCAAGTGTTAAGGCAAGAGTTTTTTCAGGTTGAGCGAAACAATTGGTCATCGCGAAACAACCTAAGCTTAATGTTTGGGGGCAGTGATCCTAAAAATATGACCATAAAATTACTCGCAGCATTGCAAAAACAAGCTGCCACTATGCCTATTACGGTCATTACTGGTGCGGCCTACGAAAATCTACCCCAATTAACCCATTTACTTAAACACAGTCAGTTAAAGGTCAAGCATATACACAACTGTCAAAATATGGCCAAAGAATTAGTGCACAGTAAACTGGCGGTATCGGCGGCTGGTGGCAGTCAATTTGAGTTACTGGCCTGCGCTGTACCCGCTTTTTTGGTGGTGGTCGCAAACAATCAGTTGCCAGCCACCCAAGCCGCGGCTAATCAAGGCTGGTGTCATTTGATTAAGCAGGATGAAGCAGAAATAGATGAATTAGCTAAACAGTGTTTGTCAGTGTGGCAAAATCCAGAGTTATTGCAGCAGATGCATAAATTAGCCTTGGCACAGCCGGTAATAGATGGCGCTCAAAACATAGCGCAGTTAATGTTAGCTCAGACTCAGCAAAGTGAGAGGCCAAGATGACCGCCCAGATCCCAAGCCATGCCTTTACCCCTCTACAACAAGCGCACCTTAAATTAGTGTGGCAATGGCGAAACAGCCCTCGGATAAAACAAAATATGCACAATGATGCCCCAGTAAAATGGGAAGAACATTGCGCTTGGTTTGAATCATTGCAAAAAAACAGCAGCCGTCAATTCTTTGTGTTTTTACAAAATCAGCGCCCAATTGGAGTACTAAATTTTTCTGACATGCACACAGCTACGCCAGAGTGGGGATGTTATTTAGGCGAAACCAATGTATGGCCAGGTAGTGGTATTATTTTAGAATTCGCCGCGTTAGATTTTGCAGCTCAGCAGCGGCCATTTAGTCATTTGTTGGCGCAAGTGTTGTCCTTTAATCAGGCGGCCAATAAAATGCATAAAGTGTTTGAGTATGAACAAGTTAGAAGTGAAAAAGGTGGGCAACGAAACGGCCAAGATTACGATATACTGCATTACAGTTATGAGCTTAAGTTGTGGCCAGCAAAGCGCGACAAAATACTTAAAAAGCTGCCTAAAAATATCGCCCTAGCTGCGGATAAAATTGAATTTTTAGAAATGGGATCAAAGTGAACTTAGAACAACAAATTAAACAAGCCATGCAGCAAGTTGCCGAATTAAGCGACTGCACCCTAATTGAGCCAATAGAAGCTAACACTTTGTTGTTAGAGTGTGGCTTAGACTCTCTAGGTTATGCCATGTTAGTGGCACAGCTTGAAGAAGACTTAGGGTTTGACCCTTTTACCGAATTACAAATCGAGACTTACCCTAGTACTTTTGCTGAGTTTTTAGCGATTTATCAATTAGCTGCGCAGCAGCAATAACTCTGCCATGCCTAGCCTGCTAGAGAGATTACAAAGTCTGCCCAAAACTGGGGTGATAAGTTGCGCAGGTAAAAATGTGAGGGTAGAGGAGTTGATGCTTAGAGCGGGTGAAGTTAGGCAACAGCATCCACAACTTGAAGGTCAAAGCATTGCTTTAAATTACACCAATTTAGTGGAATTTATTAGTGCTATTATGGCTTTTGATGGCTGGTGTTCTGCCCTATATCTATGCCCACTTAAAGTGCATCCAGCGCAAATAGATTCAATAAAATGGCCACTGGAAAATAACAATCTTGGGCCAATCATAGCTAATGTGACTAGCTATGACTTAACAAGCGAATCAAGCTCTTGGTTTTTAGCTACATCGGGTACTACAGGTCAGCCAAAATGGTATTCACACTCATTTGAAGCATTAACCGCCAGCACTAAATACAGTGAGCAATTACAAAGCTTAAACTGGGGATTGTTGTATCAACCCTTTCGATATGCTGGACTGCAAGTCGTATTGCAGGCTTTATTAAGTGGCGCTGATTTAGTGGATGCCGCTGAGGTTGAACCTTTAGAACTAATGGCAATATTGAAACAAAACAATGTCAGCGCTATTTCGGCCACCCCTAGTTTGTGGCGACAATTATTAATGACCGGGCAATTGTCAGAGCTATCCCTAAGGTATTTGACCTTAGGTGGTGAGATTGCCGATCAAAGTGTGTTAGATAAGCTTAAAGCTTTATTTCCAAAAGCAAAATTACGCCATATTTACGCTTCTACCGAAGCTGGCGTTGGCTTAATTGTCAGTGATGGTTTGGCCGGTTTTCCGCTTAAATGGCTTGATGATAAAAAAAGAGCTGTTGGGCTAAAAATATCAAATGAGCAAAACTTAATGGTTAAGCCCAAATTTAACCTTAGCCAAAACTTAGCTTTGCAAACCGATAGTCAAGGTTACTTAGATACTCAAGATAAGGTGGAAATTGTAGGTGATAGGGTGCGGTTTATAGGCCGAGCAACAGGCACCATTAATGTAGGCGGCAATAAAGTTCAGCCCGAAAAGGTGGAGCAAGTGTTATTACAATCGGCTGATGTTCTGCAAGCTAAAGTGTATGCTAAAAAAAGTGCGTTGATGGGGGAGTTAGTAGTGGCTGATGTCATAGTTACCTCAAATGCTGCTGAGCAACAGGTTAAAGCTCAACTATTGAAATTATCCAAAGAGCAATTGCAACGCTTTGAAATACCAACCAAGATTAACCTAGTGCAGCAAATTAAGCATGATCCTAGTGGCAAGTTAAATAGAAAGTGAAACAGGAAGCAAACACATGACAGATTACGTCATTATTACCGGAGCCAGTAAGGGCTTAGGCTTGGCGATTTGCCAACAAGCAGTAGAGCAAGGTTATGGCGTGATTGGTATCGCTAGGCAGCTTTCTGACGATTTTTCTGCTTTAAAACAAGCTCATCCAAAGACTGTGCACTTTTTGTCTGCAGACTTAGCGAAGTTAGATGCCTTGTCAGAACTGTGCAAACAAATCATAAAACAATTTGGACGACCTTACGCTTTAATTAATAACGCAGCGGCCGGGCATGATGGAGTATTAGCCACTATGCCAAACTCAGCCATTGAACATCTGTTGCAACTCAATGTGCAAGCGCCTATTTTACTCAGTAAATATTTAGTCCGTTCTATGCTATTAAACCGCAAGGGTCGTATCATCAATATTTCTTCTATCATAGCCAAAACGGGTTTTAACGGCCTAAGTGTATATGCAGCCAGTAAAGCCGCATTAGAAGGATTTAGCCATTCGTTGGCACGTGAAGTAGGCAAAGCAGGGATTACAGTAAACTGTGTGGCACCAGGTTATATGCAAACAGACATGACCAACAGTTTACAGGGCGATAAATTAGAAAGTGTAAAACGCCGCAGTCCTTTAGGAAAATTAGCCACAGTAGAAGACGCGGCAGCCATGGTAGTGTATTTGCTTAACGAAAAAGCCGCGGCCATTACCGGTACAGTAATGACTGTAGATGCCGGAAGTACGGCTTAGTGTAGTAAACAGGCTAGATTAAAGTCGATTCAAGGCAAGCCGATACTGACTACTAAGTAAAACAAAATTTGTGATTAAAAGAAGAGCCAAACATGCCACAATGTTTCACTGAGAATCGGTTATTGTGAATCATCCAGCCTCAAGAGTGGTGATCTTTGGTGCCAGTCTGTCTGGCTGTTCGGCGTTTAAAGATATTGCTGATCTCTATGACGTAATAGCATTTTCCGACAACGACAGTAAAAAGCACCATACTCAAATTGAAAATATCCCAGTTGTTGCACCTTCTGAAATAGCTGCATTAAAGCCAGAGCTTATTCTGATCGCCAGCGAGTTTTTTGAACAAATTCAAACTCAACTAAAGCATCTAGTGCCAGATATAAAAGTTGAAGTATTACCTGCGCGGCTGATTAAACCCATACAACTTAAACACTCGCATCGCCAAGGACAAACGGCGGTAGACTTACTGTTGATGCTGTGCAAAAACTTAAGTTTGCATAAGGTACCGCATTATATAGACGCAGGCACTTTATTAGGGGTCTACCGAGATAACGCCTTGATCCCTTGGGATGATGATTTAGATTTTGCCATTAACGCTGACTATTTAACCCATAGCATCAGTGTACTAGACTCGCTGCTGCCCAAAATGCGTGAGATAACAGGTGTAACCTGGACCTTGCATCAATATATTAATCAGCAAACCTTCGGAGCGGTACCAATTGGCGCCATACGAGCGCTAAAGTTATTACCTAATGATGAAAGACATGTTTTTCCAGGCATCGACTTTTTTGTTAAATATATCCAAGGGCAATACATGGACTATTGTTTGGCCTCCCGTGGGTTTCGAATGCCAGCTAAGCACTTTAGTTCTACCCCTAGTCATGAGTTTGCTGGCGGTTTGGTGTCTTTTCCTAATGAAGTAGAACACTATTTAACGGGTCATTATGGTGACTGGCAAACCCCGAATAAAGACTGGTCGTTAAGCGAAGTTAAGTCGGCTACAGTGTTTCAGGGGGAAGTGAATAAAAAGCACTAATGTATTAGTAAAGTTTAGAATGCCAAAGATTTGAGACAAATGCTCGAAGTTGGAAAGTGTTGATAATTAAACTTAATCTATTAGTGCAGGTGTTAATGTTTTTATTTATGAAGTCGATATTATTAGAAATGCTTGATTTCTTTGCTTTATTTCTGCCTGACAGGAGCTGAATTGAATGATCAAGCTTAAGTCATTAGCCTATTAAAAAGTAGAGTCCAGAATATGGAAAATGGACCTTGCCATTTCTTTGCATTCTTATAAAGCATTAGGTTTTCAGCACTTACACCATTACATATTCATTAGGTACGTAGAATTTTAGTTGAGCGGTTTAGGTTATTTAATAATGTCAGAAATAGTTAAAAAATTGCTGAGTGCTATCAAAACAAAGAACATTAAAGTCGTTTCATTTGATGTGTTCGATACTCTTGTCTTTAGAAAAGTTTCGCGCCCTAATCAGGTATTTTCGCTCGCATATCAACATTTTAACCAAAACATGCAGTTAGCAATCTGTGCTGAAGAGTATAGAGAGCTCAGAGTAAATGCAGAAAAACGGGTGAAAAGAAATGTTGCTCATGGCGAAGTTAGTTTGGGTGATATATATGCAAGTTTGCCATTTTCGACACAGATAAAGAGCGAACTAAAACAAGCTGAACTGGAAGTAGAACAGCAAGTCAGCTTCGTTTTTCAGCCTATGTATGAGTTTGTTGTTGGCTTACGTAAACTTGGCATTGATGTATTTTTTATTTCAGACATGTATCTGAGCCGCGAGCAAATACGTAAGTGTTTTTTTGCTGATTATCCATTATTAGAATCTATACCACTGCACGTTTCATCAGAATATAAATTGAATAAAGCTTCCGGACAAATATTTAACTTTTTGGCAGAGAAGTACAGTATTAATAAATCAAATTGGATGCATTTAGGAGATAACAAAATCTCAGATTTTGAAATGCCTTTGCTGCAAAAGCTGGATGCGCGTTGGTTATCACCTCAATTAGATGCATTAAAAATATTTCATTTAGAAAGTACCTTAAGTACCGAAGAGCAATACTTTAATGCCGCTCGATTTTTATCATCAACCCACAAGCAAGCTAAACACAATCCTATAGCCTTTGAAATTGGGGCACTAGTTTGCGGTCCGGTGTTACTTTCTTTTGTTGATTGGATAATAGCGCAAACTCTTAAAGTTAATAGCAATTGTATATTGTGTTTAATGAGGGAGGCTGAAGTATTTGCCCCGCTAATTGAATTGCGTCTTAAACAAAAATCAATTCAGGACATAAGGGTCAAAAAGCTTTATGCATCGAGGAAATCAACTTTTTGGCCTTCTATAAATATCGAATGTACTCATTGGTTTGAAGATCTTATTTACACTCTCGTACAAAGGCGCGGTTATACAGTTGACGACTTTTATCGAGACTTTTTAATGGAGCCTGATGAAGTTTACATTGCACATAAAAACGTATTAGTACGCGATGCTGACGGGGTATTTCATCAAGGTCAAAACCTATTAAAGCAATTGACCACCGCCGCCCGATTAAATAGCCAAGTAGTAAAACAATATATAGTTAAACAAAAAACGCTCTTTACTCGATATTACCAGCATAATATTGGCGAAGAATTTAGTCAGTGTACAGTAGTAGATTTGGGGAATGGTGGTACCATTCAGTACCAAATACAAGCTATTTTAGATAACAAATGTGCTGGAAATTTGTTGTTCTATTCGTCTGACAGGATTTATCGATATTCTGATTCTACTTATTACTCCAGCTTTATAAATGCGCAGACTGACCAAGGAAATTTACGCCAGATTTTATCGCGTTCGCCAGAATGTCTTGAGCCATTTTTAGTGGGAGATTGTGGCACCACTCTTGGTTATGCTGACGATAAAGTTGGCTCACCTGTTACTGCAGATCATTTGTCTAAAAACTCTGCGCCAGTTCTAGATTTTATGCGAGGTGTACTTAACTACTTTGAGCAGCATCACGAGTTGGGGTTTGGTAACGTTGTCGTTCAACAAGTCATTCCTATTTTGTATCGTTATATTCAACTTCCTACTAAAGCGGAAGCTGAATTGTTCACCGAAATTTTGCATCAAGATAATTTTGGTTCAAATGATTCCTATCCCATAGTGACGCCAAAACAAATCGACGAAGTTAGAAATTGGGGAGTGAACAATTTTTATCAAGAATTTTGTCGCTATCCCAATGTTAAAGTAGGTAAAATTCACTGGCCTCAAGCCGTTATAACCTTGTTATCAGAGCGCTTTTTGTCTCGCCAAATGGGCCTAATGTCAATGGACACAGACAGTGATGTTATAAATTTACTTGAACGACTGTTAGAGCGAAAGTGGGATAAATTTGCTGTTTATGGGGCGGGTATATTTTTCGAAAAGTTAATGCCTTATTTGCAGAAACATAATTTGCAGGTGGAATGTTTAATTGATCGAAAGGCCGAAATCTCGGGAACATATCAAGTTGCGAATTTTGATGTGGTTAGCCTAGATTCTGCGTTGCAGTCAGGTACCACAAAAATTTTGATCTCTTCTTTTGCCTTTAAAGATGAAATTGCCAGAAATATTTATGATCAGTCCTGTAAGGGAAATTTCAAAAATGTAGAAATTTTGAGTTTGTGATTGAAAAGTGAGCTTTTACTTTAGTTTTTGAATGTTGAAACAGTACGTTAAAGCATTAGCTTATGTCACTAAACCTAGAATGACGGCGTACTCCTAACTAGCAAAATGTAAATTGTAATCTAATAGGAAATAGTTATGAAAAGACAACTTTTAATCCACTCATTAAGTGAGTTACAGAGTATTTATTTGCCTATTTTGCAATTGATAAATGCTAAAAAAATAGGCGAAATAGGGGTTGAGTTTGCAGGCAATACCAAGGTGCTTATTGAGTTACTCGAAAAAACTCATGGAGAGCTTTTTTCTATCGACCCAAAACCTAATGAAGAAGTTGAAACTCTTTTTAATCAACACAGTGTTGCAAATCTTTTCAAAGGAAAAAGTTTAGACGTCATCACTGAGTTACCATCGATGTGTGCTTGGTTTATCGATGGTGACCATAATTGGTACACAGTGTTTAACGAACTATCAGCGATTCATAAAACTGAAAAAAGCCATGCAGAAGGACATTCAGTTATTTTTTTGCATGACATTGGGTTTCCTTGGGCTTTTAGAGATCTTTATTACAATCCAAATGATATACCTAGTGAATATTTGCATCCTCACTGCTGGGAAAGTGGCGTTTTACATGACAACACAGCAGAAAAAAACAAAGGTTTCAGAGGAATGGGACATTTTGCCATTGCAACACAAGCAGGAGGAGATAAAAATGGCGTGATGTGTGCTGTTAATGATTTTTTAGCACAACATTCTGATGCCTATAGCTTCTACAATATACCGGCAGTATTTGGTTTGGGAATATTGGTGCCAAAATCACATAAGTTTCACAATGAAATTCACTCGATTGTGCTTCCTTATGTTGATAATCCTTTGTTAAAAAAGCTTGAAGAAAACCGATTAGATAACTATTTAAAGGTCATTGAGTTGCAAGATGCAAGAAATTAAAAAAGTAGTATTTTTAGCTGACTTTTTAAGGTTTTCGGCCTTTTCTAAAGAGCCAATTGTAACCATAAAAAGTACTCAATGGCTTGCCAAAACATTAGATTTTCCTTTGCGCCAGGTTTTACAAAATATTGAGTTTCAGCAAAAATGGCATAAAAAAGGAGTAGATTCTTATGAGTACTATGCAGCTATAGGTAAGACACCAAATTTGGCTGGCTGGGCATCGTCTTTGTATGATATTAATGCTAATACCAAGTTGGACAAGCTTACTCAAAGAGACTTTGCAAACTCATTGGTGATAGGCTGTGAGCTACCCGAGGTACTTTGCCAGTCTTTTGAACGTAATGGAATTATCTATCTAGATACAGTCGCAAGTCCCATAAGATTTTCAGAAGATATTATAAACTGCTGGCGCTCTAACTATTTACCAATCCAACTAAAATTAGCTGAGTTCATGTACGACAAATCTTTGCATTATTATTTTGCAAATATGATTCAGGCGAAATTTATTTGGGCGGCTACAGAGAAGATTTGCGAAGAAACGGCCCTAATTGTAGGTCAAGTGAATGATGACAAATCTTTAATTGATAAAAAACTGGGTAAGTTAGTTTCACTCGATGCCTATGAGCATAATATATTAGAAATTTTAAAGAAATATCCTCAGGTTTTATATAAACCTCATCCATATTCGAATAACTCTGGCTATCTAGAAAAACTAATTAAAAGTAAAAAGTACAATATTAACTGTACAGATACTAATTATTACCAATTATTGTGCACGGAAAACATCTCTCATGTATATGGGATTAATTCTGGTTCACTTACCGAAGCTCAATATTTTAATAAACCTGCGACTCATTTTATGGATCCTCTCTATAATATCGCAGATTGCACAAATGCTGCTTCGATTGTAAATACACCTGTTGAAATAGGTCATCAATGGTTAACCCCACAATTTTGGAAAAGTATTCTCAAATCTGTAGTACAAGTAAATGAAGGCGAATTACCACGAATGGATCACTTGAGCTATAAAAATACTCTTAGAAGGTCTTTAAATGCAGATTGGAATTTTGCCCAAATAGACAAGGTAAAAGTGTAAAGATGATTGATGTGATGCTTTGTAGCAAGCACTTAAGGCTATCAATAGCCAGTCGATTAGACATTATAGTTAAGTATTTGTATGCATTAAATTACCTGGGTAAGTTGCCTAACTTTGCCAGTTTGGATACCAACGAGCTATACCATAAACATATCCATATTCGAACTGGTTCAAAGGAGCCTGGGGACGAGTCGAGGAAAAGCGATATAAATGATTTTTGTGAATTATATGAAGAACTAATTGAAAGCTTAAAGCAGGGATATAACGCTCAATTTCCCATCCCGATTTCTTCAAAAAACCAATTACCTCTTAATGGCGCTCACAGAATTGCCGCTTCACTTGCTTTAGGGGTTACTCCTGAAATTATTTTCAGTGACGAAAACATTGGGGGATCATGGGATTCAAATTGGTTTAAGAACGCCGGTTTTAGCAGAAATGAACTGAATATTATTATTAAAGCGTTTACTTACTCACAAAAATATCAAGACATGTATTTTTTTATACTTTGGCAGCCATCATCTGAGCTATGGGGGAGTATCGAAAAAGACTTATCTGAGTATTTTAATAAAGTGTATGAAGATGAAGAGTGCCTATCACAAGATAGCTTTAATGAGTTCGTTCGTGATGTATACAGTTATGATTGCGGGCCTAAAACAGCCCCTAATATTGAAAGGAAGTTAGCCTATTTAAACGAATCTGAAGGTCGATTTAAATACTTGATAATGGAATCGAAAGCACCATTAACGCCAAAAGACTTAAAAGCGATAAAACAGAAAATTAGAAAGAAATATCAAGATGTTTGCCCGCTAGATAAATTTATAACCTTACATTTTTCCGAGTCAAAAGGTGAGTTTAAGCATCTAGAAGATATTTTGTTAAATGAAGAAAACATGAAAGTTCTAAAAACACGTAGTCAGTTAAGTGAAGACTTTATTGATAAATTATATTGCTATCAACAAAAGCTAGAAGAATTAAACATTACTAAAAGTAAATGCTGTGTTGTTGGGTCGAGTATTCTTAATGGCTTAAATTTGAGGAAAGCAGATGATATAGACTTTACTTTATTGAAAAATGAACGAGACGAAAAGTTTGATAATGGCGTAACTAAAATGGGTGAAATAGATGTTGTTGCCTATAACTATGCTCGAACGTTTTCATTTAATGAAATGAAAGTTACAGATACTCAATTAATACAAAACCCTAAGTATCATATTTTCCTACGCGGACTGAAATTTGCACACCCCAAAATTGTCCTTCAGCGAAAACAACATCAAAGACGAAAAAAAGACATTGATGATATAAAATTACTTGGTCAATATTTGCGAGCAAACGCTTGCTTTTAATTATGGGGCCATTCTTTAACTAAGTTATCCCGTTTAGTTTTTATGTCATTTGCGCTTACCAAAGCCAGCTTTCAAAGATAAATTGCTCTAATTAACATAATTGGGACAGTCTAATCGCACAAGTATTAATCCCTTAGCATTTGGTTTATACAAAATTAAGGTAAATATTAATTCCCCTTAAGCTTTGAGTTAATTAACTTGGTTGCCATGTATTTGTGCGTTTGATAATCATTTTCAGACATTGACATGTAGAACAAGTCTTTTAGTTTCAATTGTTCTAATAATTCTACTGCTCTTGAGCCGTTATTTAGGAGCCCATGAGCACAATGACTATTTTTCTCAGCATAAAAACCAATAAAATATGAAAAATCAAAAGCTGTAAAATTGTGTTTGGGAAAGTTTAAAGAGGCGGCGCCTAATTGAATATTTTCTGACACTATATATTTAGGCATGACTAAACTGCACTTATTGGTATTAAAGCTGGCATTGAGTGCAGATCTTGCTAAAGAAATGGGATTAATAAATAAATTATCATCTTCGATTTCTAGCACTTTAAAATAGGTGAACCCATTAAAGGTGGTTGGTAAAGGTTCTTGGTCATTTACCATTAATATAGTATTTTTTTTACCTTTTATTGGGACATTAGATAAGCATTGGTTTTGGTAAATAATAAAATCTGGCTTTTCATAAACTTCAGTACAAATATCAGTATGATTTATAATTTTCACCTTATTTATCCAGGAAAATTCAGTCGTTAAGATATGCTTGAAACTTTCGGTAAATTTAATAGAGTCAGTGACAATAATTACCGAAGGATCCGGACAACTATACTCCATATTTATCAATTGTCTGGTTACTTTGTTGTATGAAGAAATATCAAAGTTTTCAATTTTATTCGCTGATATTAACCTCTTTATTTTTGCAAAATTACTTTGCCATTTTGATTTGGCATCTTGAAAAGTTTTAGAAGGTACCTCAGTTGTAGAAACTGAAAAAAGCAGTTTAGTCAGGACAGCATTTGCGTAGTTAACCGTGCCGTACAAGTAATAAAAAAGTAGAGAATGCCCATTTTTAAAGGAATCGAATAACATCTCTTTTTGATGTTTTATAAGCCAATCCGCTTGCTTATTTGTTGAAACTTTCTGAGTTAAAAGTAGCTCAAATTTGTTTAATTCTTGTTTTAGCAAGTCCTGAGAATATAAACGGTTAAATTTCTCAAGATAATTCTGCAAAAGTGAATTTGAAAAAACAATTCTAACTAGTTTTTCAGTCACTAAATTCTTTTGCTTCGCGTCCGAAACTATTAATAATTCACTAGGCCTAAGCGGCAATGTACCGGCTATTTTTGCTCCGTCACTGCAGTTGTAAAATTCTTGGCCTTTGGGTTTAGCGTTAGTGACTTGTTCTATCACCTGGCGCGACACCTTGAATTCGTGTTTGGTATTCACTTTTGGGCGAAAGTTGCCTGGTACCACTAGCGAAGTATTCGCACTGTCTTGATAGTTATATGTTTCTTGGCCATCGTCTTGGTAATAGCCAGAGGATTTTGAATGATGATGCTTAACATCTACAAAACCTAGATCAACGCCAATTAAATAGATGCTGGTAAAGCCAATCGTACTGAATAAGTCACAGACAAAATTACTAACGGTAGGGAAGGCATTTTGCAGTACTTGGTAGTTTTCGCGCCCCAGCACATTTAACGCCGAAATGGTTGAAGATTCCCCTTCTTTAAAGGCTATCATCACGTCTTTGTATAAATCACAGGTGTCTGGGTGAATACCGTTGCATGAGATTAAGGTGATCTTTTTTAAATAATCTAAATCACCAATTAACACGGCCCAATCGTAGGTGCTGCGGTTTTGTTCTATTTCTGCGTGAAAGTCTGGGGTTATGCCATGCCTATGTAAGGCTTGCAGAGCGGTGCCACAACTTACAACAATGGCTTGCTCTTGCCATTCTTTAATGGCCTCGATAGAGCTATCTAAAGACGGGCCATTGCCAACAATAAAAATCGGCACTTCTTTGTCATCGTAATTCAGTTGGCTGGCAGGGTTGGCGGTTAATATTGGGAGCTTACGGCGCATACCTTCAGTGGTGTGAGCTATACCGTAATAAGCATGATCAAAATATTCCCCCATAGATATCACCACTTGCAATTGCTCTCTTAATTGGGTGATAGCTGAATTTAGCGAAGCGTTGTAATAACTTTGATAAAAATAGGTACTGTTAAGTAAATAAGGCCCTATAGAGTAAAACTGGCTAAGTAGATCTCTAAATAAATTCGAGCCATCATCGCCAATATTTAGGTAAATACGTGAGTCTGATTGCTCTACTGTGGCAAAGATATGTTGCCAGTCTATGGCAAATAAAGACGCATAAAAAAAGTCGGGATTAGGCTCACAAATGAATAGCTTTTCTACTGTGTGATCTTGCAGTAGCTTTTCTAATTGGTAACCCACGCCTAACCCAAACATAATAATTGAAGGCACAGTATCGGGCAGGGCGCCCACTTCTTCTTCGGCTTCGGCCAGTAATTCTTCAGTTTGTTTAACAAATTGATAATGAATATAGTGCGCCAGCTTATTGCCTTTATAACCCAGCACTAGCCCATCTTTATTAGGTTGTTCATTAAAGTTTTCAAAATTAACAATGCAATCTTGTTTGGGCGATTCACTATACCAAGCATGCAAGCTGTCTTTTTTAATCACATTAACTTCGCCATTGGCTTGACTAACTGGTAGCCATTTTTTTGGCTGGTAGTCGCAAAACTCAGCATAAATATCCGGGAAATAACGTTTTAATGCTGCTAAATTTTGCTCAAACAAAGTGTTGGGTGGGGTTAAAAGTTGTTGGTTTTTGGGCTGATTTACAGGTGTCCAGCTGGGTAAGTAATCTAAATGTTGGGCTTCTGATTGAATGCTAAAACCCGCGTCTTGTATGGCTTTCCAACTACGCTCTGTAAGGTCTTGATACAAAGAGTCAAAGACTTGGTGATTATAGTGTTTGTATAAATAAAAGTCTTTGATGGCAAAGTGTTCAACTAACTCGTTGATATCTTTAATTAAGTCACGTCCGTCTTTTTCTAACTGCAAAAAGAGCGCGCAGCCTTGGGCTTTTGCTAGGCTTAATATGTCGTGCCAAGCTGTGGTCATTACTGAGCATTGAAAATATTGTAATTCCGGCTCGTAAATAATCAGATTTTTAATTTTATGCTGGCTAAGCAAGTGCTTAAGGTGCAAACCCAAGCCACATCCTAAAACAACTAAACACTCAACCTCTTTGGGTAAAGCAGGCATAGTCTGCAACTTTTGCATGCTGCTTAATTGTTCCAGTGAGTTTATGTCTTCAGGTTCGTTATAGCTAGACACCTGAGTTTGAGTGAGTTGGATCTGTGGGCAATGTTGACTAATTTGTTGATATTGAGCCAAGACTTCTTGTTCAGGAGCAAAACCATAAAAAGTCCGGCCCATACCATAGTCAACAATATTGTGTTGGCCGTCTTTGTTAATAAAAACCGAAAAATTGTCTAACTTGGGGTTTTCTACATAAGGTAATAGCGACGGTATATGCCGCATAAATGCATTAATGTTGTCGTGATGAGTTTGTAAAATATGACTGGCGAGTTGCGCATCAAGTTTAGCTTGTTGGTTTTCATCTTTCTCAAGGTGTAAACGAATGTTTTTTAACATGTTTGGTTTGACTCTTTGGGCTTTCGCTAGCGCTTTATTGGCTTATATTAAGCTATCGGCCTCGCTAAAAAAAGCTAAGTCACTGAAATTTCAAATAGAAACTAACTAATACTCTGTAGAATTCGAGCTTAGAATTGGCTAATCAGTTATTAACATCTGTACTTAGGTCTAATTGGCTAGATTTTACACAGCTTGCTAGTTACTGCTATTCTTAAGCAAGGTAATAGAGGTAACTCAAATGATTAATCTAAATTCCGACAGTAACGGGTCTTTACTGCAACAAGTGCAAAATAAACAAGAGTCCATACTGGAAAAATTGGCCTCGGGTAAGCGCATTAATAGTGCCTCTGACGGTGCCGCCGCACAGCAAATTATCGACCGTTTAACCACTCAAGTTGAAGGCAACAGACAAGCCATTTCCAATGCCTTTGATGGGGTGTCCTTAGCCCAAGTGGCAGAAGGGGGGTTAGCTGGAATTAATCAAGATATCGAGCGTATTCGCGAACTCACAATACAATCTGGCAATGGCATTTTAAGTGATTCAGATCGCCAAGCATTACAAGCAGAAGTTAGCCAGCGTCAAGCCAATATTGCGCAATCCATCGAACAAACGCGTTTTGCTGGGCAACCATTGTTAAGTCAAAACGGCGAAATTAATTTTCAAGTCGGGGCCAGTAGTGGTCAAAAGTTAGCGGTTAACACCCAAGATGTGAGCGCAGGCTTAAACGATTTACTCAATATTGATTTATCTAACCCACAAGATCTAGAACAAAGCTTAGCCTCGGTAGATAGTGCCGCTGAGTTTGTGGGCCTTGCTCGGGCTGATTTAGGTGCCACTCAAAACCAGTTTGAAAGTACCGCTCGAAACCTAAGTAAAGCCGACGAAAATGTTGCCGCAGCAAGAAGTCGAATTCAAGACACAGATTATGCACAAGCGGTATCTAGCAATGTAGAGGCTAGTATTTTGAGTCAAACTACTTTAGCGGTGCAAGGCATGGCCAATCAACAACAGGGTCAAGTTTTGTCATTGTTAAATGGCTAGCCCAAGTCTTCCATTACCACTTCTAAAAAGGCTGGCTTACTGCTTTTTTGTGTTTTAGGGCTTTTTTTAGCTAATTTGTGCGAAAAATAGTCGCAAATAAAAAATGCCTTAAATAATATTGCTATCCCACATTGAAAGGTTAAAATCATAACCAATACAGTACATTAGAATAAAAATTAAGGCTGAGATTTGCATGAGTAATATTTTGATTATTAGTTCTGACATTGCGCGGGCAAATAATCTAAGTACCATTCTTACCTTTCTTGGGGAGCCAAGTAGCGAAGTGTTATTTGCCCAAGCTGTGCAAACCTTAAAAGAAAAAAACGATATTAAAGCCGTGCTAATAGACGCGCCCTCAATTGAATTGGCGCAAGATATCAGCGAAAAATTTCCTCAGCATCCTTTTGTGTTTATTAGTGACTTAGATAACTTCGACGCCCAAGCTAATTTAGTGGGGGCGCTATGCGAGCCTGTTACATATCCAGCCTTAACCCAAATGTTGCACAGGTGCCAAGAATACAAACGTCGTCAACCTGCCAGTAAAACCAGTGTGCACAATAAAACTCGCTTGTTTCGCAGTTTAGTGGGTAAAAGTAGTCAAATTCAAAGTGTGAGGCACCTCATAGAACAAGTGGCGCCAACCGAAGCAAATGTACTTATTTTAGGAGAGTCGGGCACAGGTAAAGAAGTGATCGCCCGCAATGTACATTTTTTATCTAACCGCAATGACAGTATATTTATTCCGGTTAACTGTGGAGCTATTCCTGGTGAGTTATTAGAAAGCGAACTTTTTGGGCATGAAAAAGGCGCCTTTACTGGAGCAGTTGGAGCCAGAAAAGGCCGTTTTGAGCTCGCCGAAGGCGGGACCTTATTTTTAGATGAAATTGGCGACATGCCGCTGCAGATGCAAGTTAAACTGCTACGTGTATTGCAAGAACGCACCTACGAAAGAGTAGGGGGCACTAAGCCAATAAAATGTAACGTTAGGGTGATTGCCGCAACTCATCGTGATTTAGAAAGCATGATAGCCGATGGCCAATTTAGAGAAGATTTATACTACCGCTTAAATGTGTTTCCAATCGACAGCCCCGCTCTGCGTGAGCGAAAAGAAGATATTCCGCTGTTGTTACAAGAGTTAGTTTCGCGCCTAGAAATCGACAACGCCCAAATTAAATTTACCGAAAATGCCCTGACTTCACTGATGGAGCATAAATGGGCAGGCAATGTGCGTGAGCTATCTAACTTAGTTGAACGCTTAATGATTTTGTACCCCAATCAGCTAATAGATGTAGGGGATTTACCGCATAAATATCAACACTTAGATGCGGATAGCTATGAGCCTGATTACCCAGACGAATTACTTGAGCGTGAAGCCATTAATGCTATGTTTGGGGCCTGTGATGATGAAGCTGATGAGGCCGATGATAGCAGTAGCTCAACTGAGCTAGTAACAGATTTTCCTGCCGAAGGATTAAACCTTAAAGAGTATATTTCTGAGCTTGAAGTAAGCTTAATTAGCCAAGCCCTTGAGCAACAAGATTGGGTAGTGGCCAGAGCCGCCGATGCCTTAGGAATGCGCCGTACCACTTTAGTAGAAAAAATGCGCAAATATAATATTAGCAAAGAGTAATCTTAAGCATTCTGCTTTAAAGCTGTCACTGGTGTCATTTTATTGACCCTCAAAAACTCCGTTCTTATAGTCTAACCTACTGATTTATCAGGATTATCCCTGTTGGCATGGCATGTGCTTTAGTCCAGCTGTAATGATTCTGTCTAAGTTTTGACGTGAGGACATATGGGGACACAAAACATGCATGGCAATTCTTCCATTGACGTAACAGCAGGTGCAAAAAACGCCGTGGATATTCATCCAGACGCTGCGTCTTGCCGTGTAAACAGTCAAGAGCTAGAAGCCCTTAGATTGCAAGCCACGCGATTGCAACATTTGTTACAAGTGATGCCCGCAGGAGTCGTTGTGGTGGATGGCAAAGGGGTAGTTAAACAATCCAATAACTTGGCCAAAGCTTTGTTAGGTGAGCCGCTAGAAGGCCAATTATGGCGAACTATTATAGCTCGCTCTTTTAAACCTCAAGCCGACGATGGACACGAAGTGTCTCTTTTTGATGGGCGTAAAGTGAAGTTATCTATTACCCCCCTTGAGCAAGAGCCTGGTCAGTTGATTGTGTTAACTGACTTGACCGAAACCAGACAGTTACAACAACGAATTAGCCATATGCAAAAACTCTCGTCACTTGGCAAAATGGTGGCATCTTTGGCCCATCAAATTCGGACACCTTTATCGGCGGCCATGTTGTATGCAGCAAATCTGTCGAATAACACCTTAAATCAAACTCACAGAGAAAAATTCAGCGACAAGTTGGTGTCGCGCTTACGCGATTTAGAAAGCCAAGTGAATGATATGTTGTTGTTTGCTAAAAGTGGCGAACAACAAGTGATCAGTGAAATTTCACTATCTAGTTTGATCACAGAAGTTCAACTAGGTGCAGAAGCCATGCTTGAAAAACATCAAGCTAAGTTAACCCTAGCCTTACCTGATCCTGATGTTGTTATTATGGGCAATAAAACCGCCTTAGCGGGGGCTTTACAAAATCTGATCCACAATGCCCTTACTGTACAACCACAAAATGCGGTTATTACCCTTAGCGCCACTGCCCAAGTAAATAATCCAGACTGGGTTGATTTATGTGTAGCCGACAATGGTCCAGGAATTGCCGAAAAGCATAAAAAGCGCTTATTTGAACCTTTTTATACCACTAAAAGTAACGGCACAGGTTTGGGCCTAGCAGTGGTAAGAAGTGTGGCTCAGTCACATCAAGGCCGCGTTCAAGTACACAACCAAAAGCAAGGTGGCGCCTGTTTTACCTTGTCATTACCCATCTTTAAAACCACACAAGCGACACATACCAATCAAGCTAATGTGGCAGAAACTCAATCGCAACAACACTACGCTCGTGTAGCGGGGAGCTAATATATGACCCAATCTAAAATTTTGATAGTTGAGGACGATGCTGGTTTACGCGAAGCCCTAGTTGATACCCTAATGTTAGGTGGATACCAAGTGATTGAAGCCGACAGTGGCGAACAGGCTATGATTAAATTGGCCGAACAAAGTGTTGATTTAGTGGTAAGTGATATTCAAATGGAGGGCATGAGTGGCTTAACTTTATTAAAAAATATTAAGCTTAAATATCCTAATTTGGCTATTTTACTCATGACCGCCTACGCCACCATAGACGATGCCGTACAGGCCATGCGTGATGGTGCCACCGACTATTTATCTAAACCCTTTGCTCCAGAAGTGTTATTAAATTTAGTTGGCAGATACGCACCTGCACAAAAAGTAGAGTCGCGTACTCCTGTGGTTGATGATCCCAGTAGTTTGCAATTATTAGCTTTAGCCAAAAAAGTGGCGCGCTCAGACGCGACCGTTATGGTGTTAGGGCCTAGTGGTTCGGGTAAAGAAGTTTTAGCCCGTTATATTCACGATCAATCGGCTCGTAGCCAGCAACCTTTTGTGGCCATTAATTGCGCGGCGATCCCCGAAAACATGCTTGAAGCCACTTTGTTTGGTTACGACAAAGGCGCATTTACCGGTGCCTTGCAGGCTTGCCCAGGTAAGTTTGAACAAGCCCAAGGCGGCACTATTTTGCTAGATGAAATCAGTGAAATGGCTCTCAACCTACAAGTGAAATTGTTAAGGGTCTTACAAGAAAAAGAAGTAGAGCGCTTAGGCAGTCGTAAAACCATAGCGTTAGATGTAAGAGTCATAGCAACCAGTAACCGTAACTTAAAACAAACGGTTGATGCTGGAGAGTTTAGAGAAGATTTATACTACCGCTTAAATGTTTTTCCATTAACCTGGTTACCTTTAGATAAAAGGGCTGGGGATATTATTCCATTAGCCGAACATTTAATAGATCGTCATTGCCTAAAACAGGGCAGTGCCATTGCTAAACTCACCGCTGCTGGTCGCAGTAAGTTATTGCAACATAGTTGGCCAGGTAATGTGCGCGAACTAGAAAACGTGATCCAACGTGCACTGATATTATCAGATGGCCAGCAAATTGATGCACAAGATCTTATGATCGAACAGGATATGCCTAGTGCAAATCCAGTGACTTCTGAGCTAGAGATTCAAGAAGAAGATAACAGCAAGTTAGGCTCAGAGTTACGACAGCAAGAACATCAAATTATTTTAGACACCCTGCAAAGTTGTAAAGGTAGACGTAAAGATGTGGCCGAGCGCTTAGGTATTAGTCCTAGAACCCTAAGGTACAAATTAGCTAAAATGCGCGAAGTTGGCATAGATTTACCCGCCTAACACACTTAAGTTGTACCCCTTTAGCCACCGTTTATACGGTGGCTTTTTTTATCTATGACTTAATTAAATGCAGCTATGCATAACCTTTGACTTGGTGGTGCGCTTGCGGCGCTTTTGTTTGATTTAACTAAGAGTCAATTTTATGACGTTAAAATTACACACGTCTACCTATTCAAGTTATTGAAAAATAACAATAAAATTAATTTTGCTGTTATTTTTAATTTGGCATTCACCTTGCTAATACACTAGTTAGTTAAAGCAAAAGTTAAATTGCAAATTGGCAAGTGGAGCGTCTTATGGACATTAAAGCACAGTCTCTTTATCAAGAATTACAAGGCATGGCCGAGCAGACCAAGTTAGGGTTGGGCGAGTCTAATGCTATTGGCGGTAATCCGTCTTCGCAGAACTTTGCCGCTCTACTTAGTCAAGCCGTTGGTACGGTGAATGAATTGCAATTGGACTCTAAAGAAAAAGCCATAGCATTTGATATGGGTGATAAAAGCTTAAGCTTGGCCGATGTGATGGTAGCCAAAGAAAAAGCCGGCATTGCTTTTGAAGCAACAGTTCAAGTCAGAAATAAAGTACTTGATGCCTATAAACAAATAATGAATATGCCAGTTTAGGAGCTAACGCGTGGCTGAAGCAGCAAGTACAGAATTAGCGATGAGTGATACGGGTACAGATATGTACTCAGATGACTCAGTGCCAGAGCAAAAATCTGGTTTTATGGACTCCATAGGCAGTCCAGATTTATTCCGTCAAATTACCTTAGTTGTGGCATTAGTGATCTGTGTGGTCATTGCCATTTTTATTTTGATCTGGGCGCACGAGCCTGACTATCGTCCTTTAGCGACTATGGAAACCCAAGAGTTAATCGAAACTCTAGATTATTTAGATCAAGCGCAAATTGACTATCGCTTAGAAGGCAATACGGTTTACGTGAGTGGCGAGCAATACCAAAGCATTAAATTAGGTATGACCCGTCAAGGCATTAGCCAAAGTGATTCGGCTGGTACCGACATCATCATGCAAGATATGGGGTTTGGGGTCAGTCAAAGGGTAGAAAAAGAACGTTTAAAACATGCCAGAGAAAAACAAATTGCGTCAACTATAGAAGAAATGAATGCGGTGTCTCGGGCTAAAGTTTTATTGGCTTTACCTAAAGAAAATGTGTTTGCAAGACGCGAGAAAAAAGCCAGTGCAACAGTAGTAGTCACCACTAGACGTGGAGCGATGATTTCAAGTGAAGAAGTGAATTCTATCATTGATATTGTGGCCTCAGCAGTACAAGGCCTAGAGCCAGACCGGGTAACAGTGACTAATAGTAATGGACGTTTGTTGAATTCTGGCTCGCAAGGGGCGGAATCTGCGCGTTCACGCAAAGAATACGAATTAGAGCAAAAACGTGAAAGTGAATACCTAGAAAAAATAGACTCAATATTAATACCAGTATTAGGTTTAGGAAATTACACAGCCCAAGCTGATGTCACTATGGACTTTACCTCGGTTGAGCAAACTCAGCGCAGCTACAACCCAGATTTGCCTGCTATTCGTAGTGAAATGACAATAGAAGATAACAGTATTGGTGGAGTGATAGCTGGTATTCCTGGGGCGTTAACCAATCAACCCCCAGTTGAATCGAATATTCCCGAACAAGCTGTAGGCACAGGTGCGTCTCGTACTACCCCTGGGCGTAACCACAAAGAAGAAACCCGTAATTACGAATTAGACACTACTGTTAGCCATACCAAGCAACAGGTAGGGGTAATACGTCGATTAAGTGTTTCAGTGGCGCTAGACTATATCACCACTACTGCCGAAGATGGTACGCAAACTAGCGTGCCTAGACCACAAGCCGAATTGTTAGATATTCGTCGTTTATTGCAAGGTGGCATTGGTTTTGATGTGACTCGTGGTGACTCTTTAGAAGTTGTGAGTATTCCTTTTAGTCGCGAAGGTGAAGTGGCACCAGTAGAAATGCCGTTTTGGGAAGATCCCAAGTTTTTACCCTTGCTTAAGCTTGGCGGCGGCATATTTATCATAGCGCTGTTAATCTTGGTTGTGGTTAGACCTATGGTTCGCAAGCTTATTTACCCAGATGATGTGAAATCAGATGATACAGATGCTGATGAAGGTCTAGACTTAGGTGATGAAACCATCAGCTTGTTAGCCGAAGAGTTTGATGAATCACAAGTAGGCTTCGCCGCTGATGGTACCTTTATGCTGCCAGACTTACACAAAGATGAAGATGTGCTAAAAGCCGTAAGAGCGCTAGTTGCTAACGAGCCTGAGCTATCTTCACAAGTGGTGAAAAACTGGATGTTATTAGATGAATAATACAAATTTAAATTCTTATTGGGTAAAAGGTTAGAACATGGCTGAAGAACAACCAACCGAAGAAGTAAGCTATGACGTCAGTAAATTAGAAGGGGTGGATAAAGCCGCTATTTTATTACTGAGCTTATCAGAAGATGATGCTGCGCAAATATTAAAGCATCTTGAGCCCAAACAAGTGCAAAAGTTGGGTCAAGCCATGGCGCAAATCGATGATATGACTCAGCCTAAAATTACCGCTGTGCATAAACACTTTATCGAAGAGATCCAAAACTACAGCACCATAGGTTTCCAAAGCACAGACTTTGTGAAACGTGCTTTAACTTCGGCCTTAGGTGAAGATAAAGCCGCCAACCTAATAGACCAAATTTTAATGGGATCTGGGGCCAAAGGCTTAGACTCATTAAAATGGATGGACTCTAAACAAGTGGCCAGTATTATTCGTAACGAACATCCGCAGATCCAAACCATAGTGATGTCGTACTTAGATGCCGAACAATCGGCTGAGATTTTAAGCCAATTTCCAGAAAAAGTGCGCTTAGATCTTATGATGCGTGTGGCTAACTTAGAAGAAGTACAACCTGCCGCATTGCAAGAGCTGAACGAGATAATGGAAAAACAATTTGCAGGTCAAGCCGGTACACAAGCTGCCAAAATGGGCGGCTTAAAATCAGCAGCCGACATTATGAACTACCTAGATACCAATATCGAAGGTCAGTTAATGGATGCTATCCGCGAGCAAGACGAAGAAATGAGTCAACAAATTCAAGACTTGATGTTTGTATTTGATAACTTGGCCGATGTTGACGACAGAGCCATTCAGTCTATTTTACGCGAAGTACAACAAGAAGCGTTGCTTAAAGCCATTAAAGGCGCAGAAGACGAACTTAAAAATAAAATTACCAAAAACATGTCTAAACGCGCAGCCGAAATGTTGCTGGATGATCTTGAAGCCATGGGCCCTGTACGTATTAGTGAAGTGGAAACTGCACAAAAAGAAATTCTTTCTGTGGCACGACGCTTGGCTGATGCCGGTGAAATTATGCTGGGTGGCGGTGGTGGTGATGAGTTCTTATAACCGCACCACAGAGCATAAGAGCTTATTTATATGACAGTTAAAGCGTCGCCAGAAAACGTTAAAGCTTGGGATCTGCCTTTTGTTGAAGACAGTCACCTAAAAGACGAAAACAAGCCAACTAATGCGCTGAATCGTAAATCTGATTGGAAGTACGAACCACCAGAAGAGCCTGAAGACATTCAGCCACCCACTGCAGAAGATATCGAAGCCATACGTGCTGCTGCTCATGCCGAAGGTTTTGCTCAAGGGCAACAAGAGGGATATGACAAAGGCTATGCCGCGGGATTAGAAAAAGGTCATCAAGAAGGCTTAGAAAAAGGTCTTGAAGAAGGCACTAGCCAAGGTCTTGCCACAGGTGAAGAACAAATACAGCAGCAAATTAGTAGCTGGGTGGCACTTATTGATGCGCTACAAAATCCTGTAGCGCAAGTTGAACAAAACCTTGAAAAAGAGTTGGTTTTGTTAGCTGTGAGTCTAGCTAAAGGGGTGATCCGCGCTGAAGTTAAAACTAATCAGGACCTGATTTTTCAGGCATTAAGAGAAGGGCTTAAAGCCTTACCTATTCAAGAAAAACACTATCAAATTTGTTTACATCCAGACGACATCACTTTGCTAAAAAATCATTTTAGTGAAGAAGATATAGCTAAGCACAATTGGGATTTGGTGGAGTCTGCTGAGTTAAGCCCTGGAGGTTGTGAAATAGTGACTCAAACCAATGCGGTGGATGTGTCTATTGAGCGCAGGTGCAAAGATGTCATTGATAAGTTTTTACTTGAGCAAGGGCTAAGTCATGTTAGTCAAAGTGACGAGTAACTTATGACCACTGGCATGTTAGACAGGATCAAACAACTAAAAGAGCAAGTGCCACAAGCTCCAGTGGTAGCTTCGGGTAAATTAGTCCGAGGAATTGGTTTAACGCTAGAAGCGGTAGGCTGCCAAATGCCAGTGGGTAGTCAGTGTTTAATTCAAACCGTAGATGGTGAAATTGAAGCCGAAGTGGTTGGGTTTGCTGAAGATGTCACTTACCTTATGCCTACCGAAGCGGTTAAAGGAATAGTGCCCGGCTCACGCGTACAGCCGTTAAACCGCGAGCAAGGTCTGGCGGTAGGCATGGAATTATTAGGCCGAGTGATAGATGGCAATGGCCAACCTTTAGATGGCTTAGGCCCAGTTAAGGCCGAAAAACGTGTACCTTTAACTCGTCCACCAATGAACCCTTTGTTACGTAAACCTATTACTCAACCGCTAGATGTGGGAGTGCGTGCCATAAACTCTGTAGTAACAGTAGGTTTGGGGCAGCGCATGGGATTATTTGCCGGTAGTGGTGTGGGTAAAAGTGTGCTTATGGGCATGATGACTCGGGGCACAGCAGCAGATGTAGTAGTAGTGGGGCTAGTAGGTGAAAGGGGCCGAGAAGTTAAAGAGTTTATTCAAGATATTTTAGGTGATGATGAGCGGCAAAAGTCTGTGGTGGTTGCTTCGCCGGCAGATACCTCGCCATTAATGCGTTTAAAAGGCTGTGAAACCGCAGTAACTATTGCCGAATACTTCAGAGATAAAGGCCTAAACGTACTCTTATTAATTGATTCGTTAACTCGTTATGCCATGGCGCAGCGAGAAATTGCCTTAGCCGTTGGCGAGCCACCCGCGACTAAAGGCTATCCACCTTCAGTATTTGCGCGCTTACCTGCCTTAGTTGAACGAGCCGGCAATGGTGCTGAAAACCAAGGCTCAATTACCGCTTTTTATACCGTATTAACTGAAGGGGATGATTTACAAGATCCCATAGCCGATGCCGCACGGGCGATTTTAGATGGGCACATAGTATTGTCTAGAGAATTAGCAGATTCGGGGCATTATCCGGCTATCGACATTGAGTCATCAATCAGCCGGGTTATGCCTCTAGTGGTGTCAGATGAGCATGTGCAAGCGGCCAGACGAATTCGTCAGGTGTACTCCACTTACCAAAGAAATCGCGATTTAATCAATATAGGGGCTTACACCAAAGGCACAGATCCTCGCATTGATTTATCGATAAATGCCGAACCAGCCATTAATGCTTTTTTGCAACAAGGTATGCAACAGGTATTAAATTTTGAACAAAGTATCACAGACATGTCTACCCTAAGTGGTGGACTGGGCAAAGGTTAGGCAGATAAATGGCACAGTCTCAACTACAAATAGTGGCAGAGTGGGAGCGTAAAAAGGAGCAAAAGTTAGTCCAAGACTTTCAACTCGCTCAGCAAGCGGCGCAAAGTAATAAGCAAAAACTGTCAGGACTTGAAAACTACCGACTCGATTATCTACGTCAAGCCCAACTCAAAGCTAAGCAAGGGGTGGGCAGTGTAACCTTTGGCCAGCATCAGCAATTTATTGGCAAACTAGATAAAGCCTGCGAAATGCAAATGCAGGCAGTGAACCAAGCCGTATTAGTGGCCGACCAAAGGCGCATGCAATGGTTAGCCCAACAACGCAAAAGAAAAGCAGTTGAAATGCTACTAGATAAGCAACAAAAAGCTAAACTTAAGCAAGAAGAAAGAATCGAACAAGCTCTGTTAGATGAGCTCTCTCTACAGAAATTCGTTCGTAAATAATCAGATTTCCCGCCAATTTAAACAGAAGTGGAATGGTCTTTGCTCTTTCATTTAGCAAATGCCAAAAAATAGCTGTTTTTACTTACTCAATATCAGCTTATACAGGCCAATAAATCCATGGCTTTTAACTTAAAGTCATTTAATTCAATAGGTTAGCGAACTTATTTAGAGTTCGAGGGAAAGTTAAGAATGATGCAACAAGTTGCCACTGCGCTATCAGATATTGCCGCTTTTGCCACAGGTGGTGAAGCCAATGCCAACTCAAATTCTGATACACAGGCACAATTTACTAAAATGTTGCAAGAGCAAAGTCAGTCGCAACTGGACAAGGTGAGTAAGCCGCCAAGAGCAACTCAGACTCCAGAGCCAGTTGACACTAAAAGCGCACCAGACTTAGCCCAAGCTGGAGCGATAAAGTCATCTAACTCCTCGACTGACGCACAAGCATTAGCAGCCGAGCAAGGCCAGCAACAAGCTGAGCAATTAGATGAAAGCTCATTAAGCAAAAACTTAGACACCCAGGTGCACGAAGACAAGCCAGTTACCTCCAGCAAAGAAAATTTAAGTAGTGATAAAAGTGCGCAAACAGCCAATGAGTTAAAGATTGTTGCAGAGCAAAAGGCTGAAACTTTGGCTTTATCAAGCGCTGAGGCTGAGCAAGTCCAAGAAAGTAGCCAAACATGGTTTGATTTAGTTGAAAAGTTACAACAACTCGCCGCCAAAGTGAGCGAGCAACCAGAGCAAAACAAAGAATTAGAACAAAACATCAGCTTAACGCAACTTGCGGTTGATACTATGCCTGAGCTTGAACATGCCGACCCTTTGTTAGCGCAATTAACCCCAAATCAGCAAAAATTAGCAGCTGAAGATATAGCAACTGAAGATATAGCGGCAGTGCCCACTCAGGCACAGAATGAAGTTTTGCCAATAACAGATAAAGTTAAAATAGACACCCAAAGTTTGGCGCTGATGCAAGAAGGGATCAGCACTATCCTTAGCCAATTACCTAGTAATCAAGGCGAACAACCAAGCCAAGAACAAGTGCTTGAAAAGCTCTTAGCTCAGCCTGACTTATTGGCAGCCATGCTAAAACAAATGAATGAGTTAAAACAGCAATCAGACCCATCTATGAGCAACAGGGCAACGCAAACAGAGCAAGCCCCATTATTAGCTAGCGTAAAGCAGTTTGAGCAGGCTCCTGATATCAAGCTACAACAGCTAAATAAGGCCGTGCCTATTGCTGAGCTAGATTTAACTAAGGCTGACACTCAGGCCTTGCTTAAAGAATTGTTAACTGAGCCTAATAAACCCGCAGGCAATCAGGGGGGGGACCAAACTTTAGTGGCAGATAAAAGTGCCGCTTTACCAAACAAGCTAGGGCTAGAAACCAAAACACACCTACAAGTTGAACAACAAGTCGAATCTAAAGCCCAGCAATCTTTAGACAATGGCCAAAAGTCAGCTGTGAATCAGGTCATAGCAGCAGAACAAACCCTTGAACTAAATGCGGCGGCTGAGGCACTTAAACCAACAGTTAAACCGTCAATTCAGCCAACTAAAACCCCGAGTGATTTAGCTCAAATTGCACAGCTTCCCGAAACCAAACTAAACAAAGTTTTGGCTCATATAGCTGCGCAATTATCCCAAGATAAAGACTCTGCAGAGGCGCTTAGCCCGCAGATGCAAGCACAGCAGTTAAGTGTTTCTAATGTGGCAGAAGGCCATGTAAAAGAGTTTATTAGTGTACTTAAAACTGGGGTAGAAGAATTTAAACAACAAATGGCTAAAGGTAGAGAGCCAGGCCTAGATTTAAAAACCTTAGTGTCAGATGCCTTAGCAAAAATAGCGGATCCCGTTAGCGCCAATAAAGTGGCACCTAATGTAGAGCAAGTGACTCAAAGTGTTTCGCAGTTAGTTGATTTTGCCCAAAGTTTGAGCCGCGCCATGGATCAGCGTCAAGATCACAGCTACCAAGCTATGGTGAAAGATGTCGGCCAAGTGCAAGCTGAACAATCCAAGCAACTGCATCTAAATCAATTAGACACTAAGTTAGATAAGGCCATTAATATCACTAAGCCAGAAGGTCATCAGCAACTAGCTGAAAAAGTGCGTTGGATGGTGAATACCAGAAACTTGGTTGCTGAAATAAGGCTAGATCCTGCCGAGCTAGGCTCGGTGCAAGTTAAAGTCGCTATGTCTGGCGAAACGGCCACAGTCAACTTTGTGGTGCAAAGTCAACACGCAAGAGATGCAGTGGACACAGCCACCCCTAGACTTAAAGAGATGTTGGCTGAAAAAGGCATCGAATTAGGTCAGTCTTCTGTGCAACAAGAAGACAATGGGCAAAGCCCTGATGAACAAGGCGAATTGGCGCATGGAGCCAACTCTGCTATGCCTGATGAAGCTGAGGCTGAATCAAACGAGCAACTTGTGGCACAACAGTCAATAGTGAATGGCGCCTTAGGAGGCATTGATTATTTTGTTTAAACCCGCAATTAAATGTCTGTTGAACGTTGCCAATTTTGATTTGCCGCGGATAATAGACTTAGCATTCAATCTTTTGAGAGAGCAGCATGGCTGAAGAAGAACTACAAATTGAAGAAGGCGGCAAAAAAAGTAAGTTAATTATTATTATTGTTGCTGTGGTGGTACTGCTAGCGGGTGGTGGTGGAGCTTATTTCTTTTTAATGGGCGGAGAAGAACCAGAAGTGGCAGTAGAAGGTGAGCCAATGGCCGAAGGAGAAGCCGCAGCAGCTGCTCCGGTTGTAACTGGCACGGCTTTGTATGTGGCTATGCCACGGCCCTTTGTATTTAATGTCCCTGGCTCTACTCGGGACCGTTTAGTTGAAATTAAAGTACAGCTCATGATGCGAGGCTCAGATAACGAAGAGCAAGCAAAAATGCATATTCCGTTAATTGAAGGCACCTTATTAAAAACCTTTAGTACCGCAAATGCAGATGATTTAGTTACTGAAGCTGGCAAAATTGCCATTCGCGACAGTGCGTTAAAAGAAGTACAAAAAGTAATGCAAGAGATTACCGGCGAAACCACAGTAGAAGAAGTTTTGTTTACCGGCTTTGTGATGCAATAACCACTTTTTATAAAATGAGAGAATTAGGTTGAGCGATTTATTATCCCAAGACGAAATTGATGCCCTGTTACATGGCGTTGATGATGTTGAAGAAGAAGAGATAGAGTCAAGCGAGTCAGATGGCTCTGCGATTGAATACGACTTTTCTTCACAAGACAGGATTGTGCGCGGGCGCATGCCAACCCTAGAAATAGTCAACGAGCGCTTTGCACGGCACATGCGTGTGAGCTTGTTTAATATGATGCGACGTTCGGCTGAAGTCTCGATTAACGGCATTCAAATGATTAAGTTTGGTGAATATATTCACACCTTATTTGTGCCAACCAGTTTGAACATGGTGCGCTTTCGTCCGTTAAAAGGAACGGGCTTGATCACTATGGAAGCACGTTTAGTATTTATTTTAGTCGATAACTTTTTTGGTGGCGATGGGCGTTATCACGCCAAAATTGAAGGACGGGAATTTACCCCAACCGAACGTCGTATTATTCAAATGTTGCTTAAGCTGATTTTTGAAGATTACAAAGAAGCTTGGGCGCCAGTGATGGACGTGTCGTTTGAATACCTAGACTCTGAAGTGAACCCTGCGATGGCCAATATTGTTAGTCCAACCGAAGTAGTGGTGATCAGTTCATTCCACATTGAATTAGATGGCGGCGGCGGTGACTTCCATGTGTCTTTACCTTATTCGATGTTAGAGCCGATACGTGAATTGTTAGATGCTGGGGTGCAAAGCGACAAAGAAGACACAGATTTACGTTGGAGTAAGGCCTTACGCGACGAAATTATGGATGTGCAAGTGCAACTTTCTACTCATATGATGGATGTGCAATTGCCACTACAACAAATAATGGAATTAGAAGCAGGGCATGTTATTCCCATAGAAATGCCCGAACACATCACAGTGTTAATTGAAGATTTGCCCACTTTTAGAGCTAAGTTAGGGCGTTCTCGAGACAATGTGGCGCTAAAAATTACCGAAAAAATACCACGCCCAACTTCAGTGAAGTCTGAGCTACAACTATTAACCAAAGGTGGTCGAAGAATTGACAGCGACGCCGAATTGCAATCTCTCGAAGACGATTGGTAAAACTTGAGTCGAGTGAGTACGGAGTAAATTATGAGTGAAGAAGAAGGTATGGACGATTGGGCAGAAGCCATGGCAGAGCAGGCCGAAGAAGAAGCGAATGCTGATAAAGCCGCTGGCCCAGAAGTCGCCGAATTAGAAGAATTTGATGGTGATCAAGAGATAGGCCCTAAAGAAAAACGTAAACTTGACACTATTTTAGATATTCCCGTGACCATTTCTATGGAAGTGGGCAGAAGTAATATTAGTATTCGAAATTTATTGCAGTTAAATCAAGGATCTGTGGTAGAACTTGATCGAGTTGCCGGAGAGCCATTAGATGTTTTAGTAAATGGCACGTTGATTGCTCATGGAGAAGTAGTAGTGGTCAACGATAAATTTGGTATTCGATTAACTGATGTTATTAGTCAACTGGAAAGAATCAAAAAGCTTAGGTAAACAAAACTCATATAAAACATGGGCTTGGGTGTTCATGAGCCCATGTTTTATGCTCCCTTTTAAGGCCTATTCTGCGCCTGAAAGTCTGTCTAACCCCGCATCAATAGTGTCAATTTTTTTGTCTTTATTATTGGTTTTGGCCGTGGTTTTTATGCTGGCGTTCATTATGCGTCGGTTTAATGTCACTCATACTGGTACGTCCAATATGAAAGTTGTGGCCTCTATGATGGCCGGCACTAAAGAAAGAGTCATGGTGATAGAGGTTGGGGGCGAACAGCATTTATTGGGCGTGACGGCACATAATATTAATCACCTAGCGACCTTAAATTCACCTATAACGACTCAGAGTGCAACTGGGCAAGACTCCTTTAAAGATAAGTTGGCTATGTTTATGGCCGGTAAAAACCCTGCGCAAGCCTCGAGCCATGAAGCACAGTCTGATGTTAAGGGTAAAAACTAATGAAAAAGTCTTTATCTTTGTTGTTATTCATCGCTTTAACTAGCCTAAGTTTTTATAGCTATGCACAGCCTGGTATTCCTGCCTTAACCTTAACCGACAACCCAGACGGTAGCCAAGAATACACCATGACTTTGCAGGTTGTGGCCATAATGACGGCCCTAAGTTTATTGCCGGCCTTTGTGATGATGATGACCTCCTTTACCCGCATCATTATTGTGTTGTCTATTCTGCGTCAGGCCATAGGTTTACAACAATCACCGTCAAACCAAATTTTAATTGGGGTGAGCTTGTTTTTGTCGATGTTTATTATGGCGCCGGTTTTTGAAAAAATAAACGACACCGCACTGCAACCCTATTTAAACGAAGAGATTACCTCTATTCAGGCCTATGAGTTAGGTAAAGAGCCTCTTAGAGCTTTTATGCTTTCACAAACCCGAGTGAAAGATTTAGAAACCTTTGTGCAAATTGGTGGCATGGATGGACAATTTCAAGATCCCACTGACGTACCTATGAATGTATTGATCCCAGCTTTTGTTACCAGTGAATTAAAAACCGCTTTTCAAATTGGCTTTATGTTGTTTATTCCGTTTTTGATCCTCGATCTGGTGGTGGCCTCAATTTTGATGGCCATGGGTATGATGATGTTGTCGCCCATGATTGTTTCTTTGCCATTTAAATTAATGCTGTTTGTGCTGGTGGATGGCTGGAACCTGATATTTGGCACCTTGGCCAATAGTTTTGGTATGGGCTGACCTATGCAAAACATGCCGTTTTCTACAAATACAGTATTGATTGAGGTGAAATTATGAGTCCAGAGGTCTTTGTTGAAATATTAAAAGAAGCCTTACACATGGTGATCTTGCTAGTGTCGGCGATAATTTTACCTAGTTTGTTTGTGGGTTTAATAGTAGCGGTGTTCCAAGCGGCTACCTCAATTAACGAACAAACCATGAGTTTTTTACCGCGCTTAATTGTGACCTTGTTAGCCTTAAGTTGGGGTGGGCATTGGTTAGTACAGCAGCTAATGGATTTTACTTTTACTATGGTAGAACGCATTCCAGAGGTTGTAGGTTAGTCATGCCAGTTAGCGTTAGGCAAGGTTAAGCAATGGAATTTGCAAGCAGCACCATTACTCAATATTTGGCCGACTTGTTGCTGCCATTTATGCGTATTTCAGGCTTGTTTGCTTCTATGGTGGGCTTAAGTGCAAAGAGTGTAGCGCCGACCACCAGAGCCTTATTAACCCTGTTTTTAACTTTGTTAATTATGCCGGTGATCCCCCCTGTGCCAGTGCAAGAGGTCTTTTCTGTCGGAACATTTTTGTTGGTTATCCAGCAGATCATCATAGGTGTGGCCTTAGGCTTTATTTCTAATATGGTGTTAAACACCTTTGTTTTAGCAGGACAGATAGTTGCCTTGCAAACAGGTTTAGGATTTGCGTCTATTGTTGATCCGGTCAATGGGATCAATGTGCCAGCAGTGGGGCAGTTTTATTTAATTTTGGCCACCTTAATGTTTTGGGCATTAGATGGGCATTTAGCCATGATCCGCATGGTTGTTATGAGTTTTGAGGCCTTTCCCATAGGCCAAGCCTGGTTTGCCCCTGAGCAATTTAGAGATATTGCCCATTGGGCAGGTTGGATGTTTATCTCGGCTGTTACCTTGTCGCTTGCCCCAATAGTTTCGTTATTAATTGTGAATTTAGCTTTTGGGGTAATGACTAAAGCCGCGCCTCAGCTCAATATTTTTAGTATTGGTTTTGCCATTGCCCAAATTATGGGCTTATTAATTATTTGGCTAACCCTAGACAACCTAACACACCACTTTGAAATTATGTGGGATAGAGCACAAAACATGATGTGCCAATTAGTGTTGGTATGCCCTTGAGGAGGTAAGACGTGTCTGATGCAAATGAAAAAACCGAAGAACCCACCTCCAAAAAGATTGAGGACTCCCGCAAGAAAGGTCAAATAGCCCGATCTAAAGAGTTGTCAACTGCCTTGGTATTAATTGCCAGCGCCATTTGTTTTTTAATTATGGGATCGCAAATCGCCACGGCCATTTTTAAAGTGACCCAAAGAACTTTTACTTTGTCCCGTGATGAAACCTACGATTGGACTCACATGTTTCAAGCCTGGGGTTTTGCCATTGAAACCATCACTTGGCCAGTGTTGTTGTATATGCTCATTGTGACTGCTGCGGGTATTTATGGAAACATTGCCCTAGGTGGCTATAACTTCACTTGGGATTCTGCCGCCCCTAAAGCACAAAAAATTAGTCCTATAGCAGGGTTTAAACGTATGTTTGGCATGAACAGTGTGGTGGAGTTATTTAAAGCCATAGCCAAATTTGTGGTGGTGGCCGCTATGGCTTATGTGGCCTTAATTATGTTTGAAGACGAAGCCTTGCACCTTGATTTAGAACTGTACCCCCTCAACCTTTTCCATGCCATGGATCTGATTGCTTGGGGATTTTTAATTATGTGTTGCGCCCTGATCCCTATTGCGATTTTTGATGTGCCTTACCAAAGCCACAAGCACAACAAAGAAATGAAAATGTCACTGCAAGAAGTTAAAGACGAACGCAAAAATGCCGATGGTGATCCTCAAGTTAAAAGTCGTATTCGTAAATTACAATATCAAGCCGCGGCAAATCGCATGATGCAAGAAGTACCTAATGCAGATGTGGTGGTAACTAACCCCACTCACTTCTCAGTGGCACTAAAATATGACCAATTAGGAACTCGCGCGCCTACCTTAGTGGCCAAAGGGGTAGACGAAATGGCCATGCATATCCGAACTATTGCTACCGCCCATGACGTACCTATTGTGGCTTCACCTATGCTGGCTAGGGCAATTTATTACTCTACTGAAGCGGATCATGAAATTCCTGAAAAACTGTTTATGGCAGTGGCACAAGTCTTGGCTTATGTTTATCAACTTAAAGCCTTTAAACAAGGTAAAGGTAAGCGTCCTAAACCTTTAAAAACTAACTTGCCTATCCCTCCTGAGTTAAGACGCTAAGCTGTGAAACGTAATTTATTTGCCGGTTAGCAAATTAAACCCTTATAAATTTCATACTTGGCGTACTAGTTGCTTTGTCTTGTTTTAATAAGATTAACTCTAACAAAGCGTCAATTTTTCGTTTATGCAATTAGCCTCCTATTTAAATCGCTTCGATAGCAGCCAAGTAAAATCTATCGCCTCAGGTTTAGGCGCACCTTTGGTGTTATTAGCCATTATGGGCATGGTGATTTTGCCCATGCCGGCCTTTCTTTTAGATATTTTATTCAGCTTTAATATTGCCCTGTCGTTAATGGTGATTTTGGTTTCTGTGTTTACTAAAAAGCCAGTGGATTTTGGTATTTTTCCTTTGGTTTTGCTTATCGCTACCGTTTTGCGCTTGGCATTAAATGTTGCTTCAACCCGTATTGTATTACTAGAAGGGCACGAAGGGGGCGACGCGGCAGGAAAGGTAATTCAGGCATTTGGTGAAGTGGTAATTGGCGGAAATTATGCCGTAGGTATAGTGGTGTTTGCCATCTTATTGATCATCAATTTTAAAGTGGTAACCGCAGGTGCAGGGCGTATATCTGAAGTAAGCGCGCGTTTTACTCTAGACGCCATGCCAGGTAAACAAATGGCAATAGATGCGGATCTAAATGCGGGCTTTATTGACGCAGACGAAGCCCGCAAACGCCGCTTTGAAATTACTAGCGAAGCTGACTTTTATGGCTCAATGGACGGTGCCTCAAAATTTGTGAAAGGTGATGCCATAGCCGGTTTATTTATTATGTTGATCAACATAATAGGCGGGTTGTTTATTGGGATCATCCAGCACGATCTAACCTTTAGTAATGCAGTAGAAATCTATACCCTATTGACCATAGGAGATGGCTTAGTAGCACAAATTCCTTCGTTATTGTTATCGGTTGCCACCGCTATTATTGTAACCCGCGAAAACGATTCCCAAGAAATGGGGAGCGAGCTGTCTAAACAATTAGGTAATCCGCAGGCGCTATATATTACTTCAGGTATTTTATTTGTAATGGGTATAGTGCCAGGCATGCCAAACATAGCCTTTTTAGGTTTTAGTGCCTTAGTGGGGGGGTATGCTTATTATTTACATTGGCGTAAACAAAAACTCGCTCAGCAACCAGAAGTGCTTGCCCCTGCAACTAGTCAAAGTCAGCAACCCGCAGAAATCAAAGAGTTGGGTTGGGATGATGTGCAACATGTAGATACCATAGGGTTAGAAGTAGGCTATCGCCTCATTCCTTTAGTGGATAAAGCCCAAGGTGGAGAGTTACTAACCCGTATTAAAGGGGTGCGTAAAAAGCTTTCGCAAGAATTGGGATTTTTAATTCCTCCTGTGCATATTCGAGATAATTTAGATTTAAGCCCAAATAACTACAGCATCTCTATGTTAGGGGTGACTGTAGGCGAAGCAGAGCTGAGCCATGACGATGAACTGGCCATCAATCCAGGCCAAGTATTTGGCAAATTAGACGGAAAAGTCACTAAAGATCCGGCTTTTGGTTTAGATGCGGTATGGATTAAAGCCAGTCAAAGAGAGCATGCTCAAACCTTAGGTTACACGGTAGTAGATGCGGCTACTGTGGTAGCTACGCATTTAAGTCAGCTATTAACCAATAATGCTTATCAATTATTAGGGCACGAAGAAGTACAGCAATTGTTAGATTTGCTAGCTAAAAACAGTCCTAAATTAGTTGAAGGCTTAGTACCAGATATTCTACCGCTAAGTACAGTAGTGAAAGTGCTACAAACTATGTTGTACGAAGGGGTACCAATTCGCGATATGCGTTCAATTGTACAAACCTTGTGTGAGTTTGGACCTAAGAGTCAAGATCCAGATGTATTGGTCTCGGCTGTACGTATCGCCTTAAAACGCCTCATTATTCAAGAAATTAACGGTGGAGCTGCAGAAATCCCTGTTATTACCTTAGCTCCAGAGTTGGAACAAATGTTGCACCAGTCATTACAAGCAGGTGGAGCGGATGGGGCTGGCATAGAGCCAGGGTTGGCAGAACGTCTTCAAGGTTCATTAAATGAAGCCGCTCAACAACAAGAATTAGCTGGCGAGCCAGCAGTATTACTGACATCTGGCATGTTAAGGCCAGTGCTATCGAAGTTTTTAAAACACTCAGTGAATGGATTGCATGTGTTGTCGTATCAGGAAATTCCGGACGACAAACAAATAAAAATCGTCAGTGCAGTGGGTCAATAATCTGACACAAAGTGAATACTTAAGGTGTTACACGAGGAGTAAATATGAAAATCAGACGTTTTTATGGCAAGGACATGCGTGAAGCGCTCAAGCAAGTTAAAGATGAACTTGGTGGAGATGCGGTGATCATGTCAAATAAAAAACATGCTGATGGCATTGAAATAGTTGCGGCTTACGATAAAGAGCCTGAGTCGACTCTTACACCCGCTAGCCAAAAGGTGAATTCGCAGATTGAGTCTAGTGCGCCAACTCCTACTCTAAGTGAAATTATTGGTGACTCTGCCCCTGATAGTTTAAAAGCCTTGCTAGAAAAGCAATCAAAAGCTAATCAACAGTCGGTTAATGAGCAAGCTGCGCCTATACAGGCAGAGCGTTTTGCCAAAAATCCCAGCAGCCAAACCAACTCAACACAATATCAAAGCGAATCCAATGCAATTAAAGAAGTGCGTCAAGAGCTATCTTCATTACGCAACTTATTGCAATTTCAAGTTTCAGGTCTGATTGAACAAGAAAAAAACCGTAAACACCCCATGCACGGCTATTTATTACAAAGATTACAACAAATGGGGATTTCAGAATCTCTGTCAGAAGAAGTGGTGTCTTATGCCCCTGAGTCAGCTGACGAAAGGCAAGCATGGTTATTTTTATTAAAATTATTAGCCAATAAGTTACAAACTAAAGATGACGATATTCTAGCTCAGCCTGGGGTGGTTGCACTGATGGGACCAACAGGTACGGGTAAAACTACCACTATTGCAAAATTAGCGGCCAAAGCTGCGCAGAAATACGGCTCAGACCAAGTAGCTATCATTACGCTAGATAACTATCGAATAGGAGCCTTTGAGCAAATCGCCACTTACGGAAAAATTATTGGTTGTCAGGTAAAACAAGCACAAAACTCTAACGATTTATCAGATTTACTTTATCAATTTAGAAATAAACGTTTAGTGTTAGTTGATACCGCTGGTTTTAGTCAAAAAGATGCTAGACTAATCAAACAGTTAGATACTATAAATCAGAATGCTTGTGTTAATATTCGAAAATATTTAGTGATGCAAGCAAACTGTCAATATCGTGTTATGCAACAAACTATAAATGAATATCGACAGGTTTCTCTGCATGGGTGTATATTGACTAAGTTAGACGAGTGTTACAGCTTAGGAGAAGTAATAAGCGTGGCAATAGAAAACAAATTACAAATTTGTTATTTAACTGATGGTCAACGTGTACCAGAAGACCTACAAGTTGCAAGCACAAAATTTTTGATTACTAGTGCTGCGAAGCTTTATAAAAAATTCGGTTTAATTCATACTAACAGCCATAATGTTAATAAAGCAGCAGTGGCAGTATGATTGAGGACCAAGCGAGTAGCTTAAGAAGAATGAATCAATCTCGATTAATTAAAGTAATAGCCGTGACCGGCGGAAAGGGTGGCGTGGGTAAAACCAATGTTACCCTGAATACTGCGATCTCTCTTGCTCAACAAGGCAAAAGAGTCATGGTGCTAGATGCCGACTTAGGCTTAGCCAATGTAGATGTGTTACTTGGCCTAAGAGTTGAAAAAAACTTATCCCATGTATTATCGGGAGAGTGCACCTTAGATGATGTGTTGGTTGAAGGCCCCTATGGCATAAAAATCGCGCCTGCAACTTCTGGCAGTCAATCTATGACAGAATTAACCCCTACTGAACATGCTGGGTTAATTCGGGCTTTTAGCGAACTACAATCGCAAATTGATGTGTTAATTGTAGATACCGCAGCCGGCATCTCAGATATGGTATTAAGCTTTTCGAAAGCTTCACAAGATATCATGATGGTGGTGTGTGATGAGCCAACGTCGTTAACCGATGCCTATGCATTAATTAAAATTTTAAATAAAGAGCACGGAATTTTTAGATTTAAAATTGTTGCCAATATGGTGCGCAGTATGCGCGAGGGTGACGAACTGTTTTCTAAACTGACCAAAGTAACTAATCGCTTTTTAGATGTGGCATTAGAGTTAGTGGCAGTGGTGCCATTTGACGAAAATGTAAGAAAATCAGTTAGAAAACAAAAAGCCATAGTAGAAGCTTTTCCTACATCACCCGCTTCTATGGCCATTAGACGATTAGCTAAAAAAGCCATGGAGTGGCCCATACCCAATCAACCTGGTGGGCATTTAGAATTTTTTCTTGAACAACTTGTATCTAAAAAAGCAGTGGGCGAAGACAGGTGAACAGTAAAGCTGCGGCTTATCAGCAATTAGCTGACAAGAACGAATTAGTTGAAAGACACGCTTCTTTAGTGAAGCGTATTGCGCATCATCTTATGGCTAGATTACCAGCCAGTGTTTTGGTAGATGATTTAATTCAAGCAGGCATGATAGGCTTATTAGAAGCATCGCGTAATTTTGATGGCAGCAAAGGCGCAAGTTTTGAAACTTTTGCAGGCATTCGTATTCGTGGTTCAATGTTAGACGAAATACGCAAAGGGGATTGGACTCCGCGCTCTGTACATAAAAACGGGCGCGCCATTACCGAAGCAATTAATCAAGTTGAGCGCGAAACGGGACGTGATGCTCGTGATTTAGACGTTGCAGAGAAGCTACAAGTCAGTATTGAAAGCTATCACCAAATGTTAAATGAGGTGAATGCCGGTAAAATCATTGGCATGGAAGATCTAGGAGTAACGGAAGACGTAGTCAGTACAGAGCAAACTAAAGGCTCAGATACGCCTTTTGAAGATTTAGTACAAGGGTCGTTTCAAAAAGCATTAGCCTACGCAATTACTACTTTGCCAGAACGTGAAGCGATTGTTTTGTCCTTATACTATGATGAAGAATTAAATTTACGTGAAATAGGTGAAGTGCTGGATGTGAGTGAATCCAGAGTGAGTCAAATACATAGCCAGGCCATGTTGAAGCTTAAAGCTCGCATGCAATATTGGCGTACAAACGAAAATTAAAATAACAATAAATTGGGTTTTAAGTTAAGCATTAAAACTCTCACCGGAGGTAGTTTTGGATAAGAATATGAAAATCCTAGTTGTTGATGACTTTTCAACAATGCGACGGATTATCAAGAACTTACTTAAAGATCTTGGCTTTACTAATATACAAGAAGCAGACGATGGCAGCACAGCATTGCCTATGTTGCAGCAAGGTGACTTTGACTTTGTAGTAACAGATTGGAATATGCCAGGAATGCAGGGGATCGACCTACTTAGAGCGATTCGTTCTGATGCAAGCTTGAAACATATTCCTGTTTTGATGGTAACTGCTGAAGCGAAAAAGGAACAAATCGTAGCTGCAGCTCAAGCTGGCGTTAACGGTTATGTGATTAAGCCTTTTACCGCCGCCACGCTTAAAGAAAAACTGGCCAAAATATTTGAACGTCTAGGGTAAATTCAGACTCACCTGATTACGAGGAAAGACTGTATGACTGCCTTAAACTCTGCGCCCATTTCTTTAGAAGATGCTAAGAAATTAGTCAGCTTAATTGAAAAGGGCGAAAACCAGCAAGCCAGAGAGCTATTAGACGCTGCTGGCGCCCAAAATTCTATTGAATTATTTGCTGAGGTTGGCAAGTTAACCCGTCAACTTCATGATTCTTTAAATAATTTTCAGCTCGATCCTCGTATCATTAATATGACCAATGAGGAAATCCCCGACGCTCAAACTCGTCTTACTTACGTCATTGAAACCACTGAAGAAGCGGCAAACAAAACCATGGATTTAGTGGATTCTTGTATGCCTATAGCCGAAAAGTTGCAGCAAGGAATTGCTGAAATCGCCCCTGAATGGCAAAAGCTAATGGAAAAAAACTTGCAGTTAGGTGAGTTTAATACCCTAGTTAAACAAGTTGATAGATTTTTAAAAGCCAGTGGTGAAGATTCTGCCACTTTAACTAATTTATTAACCGAAGTGTTAATGGCCCAAGGTTATCAAGATCTTACCGGGCAAGTCATAAGACGAGTCATAGAATTAGTTAAAGAGGTCGAAGACAATTTAGTCTACATGTTAACAGTGTTTGGCAAGGCTGATGCCAAAGAAAAGACAGAGGTCGTTGAAAAACCTAACAAATCTAAGAAAGAAGCCGATAAGGTAAAAGCTGAAGGTCCTATTTTAGATGCCGACAGTAGGGAAGACGTTGCGTCGGATCAAGACGACGTAGATGATTTGCTTTCAAGTCTTGGGTTTTAGAGGTGCTAAATAATGGCTTTTGATGTTGACGAGGAAATACTACAGGACTTTCTAGTTGAAGCTGGAGAGATCTTGGAGCAATTACAAGAACAGCTCGTTGATTTAGAGAATAACCCTGAAGACGCGGATTTACTTAACGCGATTTTTAGGGGATATCATACGGTAAAGGGTGGCGCGGGATTTTTATCGCTCACAGAGCTGGTAGATATTTGTCATGGTGCGGAAAATGTCTTTGATGTTATGCGCAATGGGCAACGCACGCTAACCCCAGAATTAATGGACGTTATTTTACAGGCCACTGACGAAGTGGTAGAAATGTTTGATAATGTTAAAGCTGGCGAACCCCTAGTGCCAGCAGAGCAAAGCTTAATTGATACCTTAACCCGATTAAGTCAACCTGAATCAGCAGATGAAGCCAGTTCAGCCCAAGCGCAACCCGAGGTGACTGAAGCCCCAGTTATTGAGGCTGAAAAAGACCAATCAAAAGCCACAGGTGATTCGGAAGATTTTAGTGAAGATGAATTTGAAGCCCTGTTAGATGAATTACATGGTGAATCTGCGCCTGGTAAATCTAGCACAGCTTCGCAGGCAGACAGCCAATCTTCAGATGAAGATATCAGTGATGATGAGTTTGAAGCCTTACTTGACCAGTTGCATGGCAAAGGCCAATTTAGTGCTGAAGAAGCCAGTGACAATCAGCCTAGCTCTACAGCTGCACAAGAAAGCCCAGATACTTCAACAAATGACGACATCACTGATGATGAATTTGAAGCGCTATTAGATGAATTGCATGGAAAAGGTCAAGGGCCAGCTAAACCTGAACCTAAAGCCGCAGCCAAAGCTCCAGAAGCGCCTAAAGCTGAATCACCTAAAGCGTCAGCTCAGCCAGCCAAGCCGATAGAAAAGCCTGTTGAAGCCAAACCAATAGCGGCCAAGAAAGAAGAAAAGAAAACCGCTGTTGCACCACAAGCTGAAACCACAGTTAGGGTAGACACTAAACGTTTAGACCAAATTATGAATATGGTGGGCGAACTGGTTTTAGTCAGAAACCGTTTGTTAAGTTTAAGCACCAATGTGAATGACGAAAGCATGGCCAAAGCCATAGCAAATTTGGATGTTGTCACCGGTGACTTGCAAGGTGCGGTTATGAAAACCCGCATGCAACCCATTAAAAAAGTGTTTGGACGTTTTCCTCGTGTTGTGCGCGACTTAGCTCGTACCCTAAAGAAAGAAATTACCTTAGAGCTTGAAGGTGAAGAAACAGATTTAGACAAAAATTTAGTTGAAGCGCTTGCTGATCCCCTAGTGCATTTGGTCCGCAACTCAGTGGATCACGGCATTGAGATGCCAGAAGAGCGCAAGGCTGCCGGTAAACCAACTATGGGCACTGTTAAGCTATCTGCTTCGCAAGAAGGGGATCATATACTGCTGACCATAGTTGATGATGGCAAAGGCATGGATCCTGAAAAGTTAAAAGACATAGCTATTTCAAGAGGTGTGTTAGATGCCGATTCTGCCGCTAGAATGACAGATGTTGAGGCGTTTAACCTTATATTTGCCCCAGGCTTTTCTACCAAAACCGAAATATCAGAAGTTTCTGGTCGTGGTGTGGGCATGGATGTGGTTAAAACCAAAATTAATCAGTTAAATGGCTCGGTTAATATAAATTCTAAACTTGGTGAAGGCACTACTTTAGAAATTAAAGTGCCCCTTACTTTAGCCATTTTACCTACCTTAATGATTGTAATTGGTGATCAAACTTTTGCTTTGCCTTTAGGCTCAGTTAACGAAATTATTAACGTTGATATGCAAAAAACCAATACAGTTGATGGACAATTAACTATGATAGTGCGCTCGAAGGCGATACCACTATTTTATTTACGTGAATGGTTGTCTAAAGGTAAAGTTGAGATTGATAAGTCTAAAGGTCATGTGGTGGTAGTACAAATTGGCACCCAACAACTAGGCTTTGTGGTGGATGCATTAATTGGACAAGAAGAAGTGGTGATAAAACCACTAGATGAATTGTTACAAGGTACACCAGGCATGGCGGGAGCAACCATTACCAGTGACGGTGGAATTGCCCTAATTTTGGATGTACCTGGACTATTAAAGCGGTACGCCAACAAAAAATCTTAGTCGGGCGGTGTTATAAAACGCCTAGAAATATAATAAGTTTAATAAAGGTTAAATAGGCGAGAATGGCTTACAAGGTTTTAATTGTTGATGATTCAACTTTTTTTCGCCGCAGAATAAAGCAGATACTTGAAGAAGATACTGAGTTAGAGGTAGTGGGAGAAGCCAAAGATGGCGAAGAGGCGTTAGCACTAGTAAAATCGTTAAACCCTGATGTTGTAACCATGGACGTAGAAATGCCGGTAATGGATGGAATTACGGCCGTCAAAAACATCATGGCCTACAAAACTGTGCCAATTATCATGTTTTCATCTTTGACCCATGAAGGGGCGCAATCTACTTTTGATGCCTTAGATGCTGGGGCGGTAGATTTTTTACCGAAAAAATTCGAAGATATTGCTCGTAATAAAAAAGATGCGGTGACCTTATTGCAAAATAGGGTGAAAGCTTTATGTAGCAAACAAGCCTCGCAGAATAACGATTATAGTCAACCCAAATCATCCGCTTTGTCTGCTTTGCGTAGGCGTGCACAAATTGAAAAAGTCACTAAAGCTGCAGACGTTGTTGCAAATACTGTTAACCAAAGTTCATTGCCATCTGGCAAGTGCGGCTGTATTGGCATTGGTACCTCAACGGGTGGGCCTGTGGCCATCCAGCAAATCTTAACCAAGCTACCGGCTGATTTTCCTGTGCCAGTGGTATTGGTGCAACATATGCCCGGTACTTTTACCCAAGCTTTTGCTAAACGCTTAAATGAACTGTGTGAAGTTAAAGTAAAAGAAGCCGAAAACGGCGATATTTTACAAGCAGGAACATGTTATTTAGCACCTGGTGGAAAACAAATGACCTTAGAAGGTCGTCCTAGCCAACCAAGGGTTTTGATTTCTGAGCCTGAAAAATTTCCCCGTGAAACCTATAAGCCCAGCGTAGATGTGACCTTTGAGTCACTTGGCAACGTTTATGGCGGCAATGTGTTAGCCATTATTCTTACTGGCATGGGGACAGATGGCAAAGATGGTTGTAAATCATTAAAAGACAAAGGCGCCAAAATTTGGGCTCAAGATGAAAAAAGCTCGGTTGTATATGGCATGCCAGCTGCGGTGACCATTAACAAAATTTCAGAAGCAAGTTTTGACATTGTTGAGATGGCAAATCAAATCAAAAAAGAAATTTTAGCTTAGTGATAGTGGAGTAATGGGGTGACTGAATTAATTGAAGGGTATGAACGAAAGAAAACAACATTTCTTTCAGTCTGCCAATCAGTGTATTGGGTGATCCTGTGAAAGTTTGGACAGTTGCTAATCACAAAGGTGGCGTAGGTAAAACCACTACTACTGTGACTATGGGCGGGTTGCTCGCACAGGCTGGCCATAAAGTCATTCTTATTGATACCGACCCGCAAGCATCCTTAAGTTATTATTTTGGGATAGATGCAGAGACGCTCACCAGCAGTTTGTATAATGTTTTTGTGGCGGGCAAGTCGCTTAGCAAAGAGCAATTATTGAATTGTTTGCAACCTACAAGTTTAGAGTCTTTGTATGTCTTACCTGCTTCTATGGCCCTGGCTACCTTAGACAGAAAGCTAGGTACGCAGTCGGGTATGGGATTGATTCTAAAACATGCTTTAGGGCTTATCGCAGACGAATTTGACTATGCTATTTTAGATTGTCCTCCTGTGCTTGGAGTCTTAATGATCAATGCATTGGCGGCATCTGACAGAGTGATTATTCCAGTTCAAACAGAATTTCTAGCCCTAAAGGGCTTAGACAGGATGCTGAACTCTATGCAAATAATGCAAAAATCCTTGGCGACACGCTTTAAATATACCATAGTCCCTACTATGTATGATAAAAGGGTAAAAGCTGCCACAGGCTCATACAGCACCCTAAAACGTACACACCAAGGACATGTTTGGGGAGGGTTAATTCCTATAGACACGCGATTTAGAGACGCGAGTCAGGCGCAAAGTCCCCCTTCGGTTTATGCGCCAAAATCCAGAGGCGTGTTTGCCTATGCAAAACTCTTAACCTATTTACAAAGTTTGGACAAAGAACTGTGAGTCAAAGCCCTTTTGCTAATGAAGATGTAATGGAAGATTATATGTCAGCGCTTTTGACTGACGAGCCCATTATTGAAGAAGCACAACGCCAATCGGTTGAACAACTTCTTAATACCGCGCCTTCTGTTAGGTCTGAGCCTTTTGAGCCCGCCCCAAAGAAAGCGATTGAAGTGGTTAAAGTTCTTGAGCCACAAGTCGAAAACAACAATAAGGTCAAACAAAAGCCAAAATCGATCATAAAGCCAGTTATTCCCACTGAGGAGTTTCAAGTTTTATTATTTGAAGTGGCGGGTATGACCTTAGCAGTGCCATTAATGGAGTTAGGTGGCATACACAAACTGCAAAATACCAGTCCAATATTTGGTAAGCCAGCCTGGTTTAAAGGCGTATTATTGCACCGAGATGAAAAGTTTAGCGTTGTAGATACAGCCAAATGGGTGATGCCAAAAACTTCAGTCGATAAGCTGGCAGACTCGATAAATTATCAATACCTTGTACTCTTAGGAGAAAGTGGTTGGGGATTGGCTTGTGAAAGCTTAGTGACCACTGAAGTACTTTTACCAGAGGATGTAAAATGGCGAAATGTTGAAAGCAGTCGCCCTTGGTTATCTGGCATGATAAAAAAGAAAATGTGTGCCTTGGTTAACGTACAACAGATGATTAGTATGTTAAGCCAAGGTTTAAGCAGCAACGATTAGCCCATTGAGGCCGGAGCATTAGGAATGAATGACCTTAGAGATTCAAGCAATACATTAGCTGCAAATGGCGATGAAGTTTTGCAGTGGGTAACCTATAAATTAGGTGATGAAACCTATGGCATTAACGTAATGCAAGTGCAAGAAGTCTTACGTTATACCGAAATTGCACCTGTTCCTGGTGCCCCTGATTATGTGTTAGGTATTATTAATTTAAGAGGTAACGTTGTTACAGTTATTGATACCCGCTCGCGTTTTGGTTTACCTTCTTCTGATATTTCAGATAGCACACGTATAGTGATCATTGAGTCAGAAGATCAAGTTGTTGGAATTTTGGTAGATAGCGTGGCTGAAGTGGTGTACTTGCGCTCTTCTGAAATAGACAGCGCGCCTAATGTAGGCACAGAAGAAAGCGCTAAGTTTATTCAAGGGGTAAGTAATAGAGATGGTGAATTACTGATCTTAGTTGATTTAAATAAATTACTCAGCGACGATGAATGGAACGAAATTACCAACATTTAAAACTCATGTTTATGCAGTTTAACCAGATAGTTGGTGAATTTTACTTGGCAATTAATGTGGCACAGAACCACAAGAGAACTTTATGAGCCTTACTCTGCTGTTAAGCCTATTTGCTATTTGTTTGTCTATTGGATGTGTTTTAGCCATAAAAAGCCTTAGACAAAGCTTGCGCGAAAGCCAAGGAAAAATCGAGCTGCAACAAACTAAACTCGAACAGTTAAACAATCACAACACCCAATTAAATCACGAGTTGCACGAAATGCGCAGCGGAAACTTTGGCCTAAGTAAACGCTTAAAAGCATTAGTGCAGGATGTGGAAAAGCTACAAGCTGCCCAGCAAAGCCTAGCAGAGCAAGATCCACAAGTGCGCTTTTACAGCAATGCAGCCAAATTGATCAATCAAGGCGCAAGCATTGAAGACGTGATGCAAGAATGCGGTATTCCATCAGCAGAAGCAGAATTGTTATTTAATTTGCATCGCGGTTCTAAATAACCCTCACCAATTTTCCTCTTAACGTCAGCTACTGGCGTTGATTTAGATTTTGTCTTATACAGATTTCATATAAAAGTTATATCACATACTAATTCTTTTAGACGTCTAGACGTAAAGATGTTGACATTTGCTAGGCGATAAGCCAAATTTAAAACCATCACTTTTTGCCTTGGAGCCATTATGCCTATTAGAATTCCAAGTAACTTGCCTGCTCAAAATGTGCTTAACAATGAGAATATCTTTGTTATGGATAGTCAACGTGCTGCGACGCAAGATATTCGACCTATGGAAGTGGGCATTTTGAATTTGATGCCCAATAAAATGGAAACCGAAGAACAGTTTTTACGCTTGTTATCCAATACACCGCTACAAATTAATATCGATTTAATTCGTATCGATAATCAGGCACCTAAAAATACCCCAGCTGCTCACATGGACAATTTTTATGTGGAGTTTGATGATATTGCCAGTAAAAAGTATGACGGATTAATAGTAACAGGCGCACCTTTAGCCCATTTAGCGTATCAAGATGTGAAGTATTGGGACAAAATGACAGTGATCATGGACTGGGCTCGCAGGCATGTGCAGTCAACCTTGTTTTCTTGCTGGGCCGCACATGCTGCTATTTATCATTATTTTGGTAAAAATAGAGCGCTTCGTGAGCATAAGTTAAGCGGAGTGTATAAACACTTTGTGCAAAATGAACATGATGAACTGTTACGTGGTTTTGATTCAGAGTTTTATGCTCCTCAGTCTAGATATGGTGAAATTAGCCTAGCGGATTACCAAGCTATACCCCAATTAAATGTTTTGGCTAAATCACAGGAAGGTGGGGCTTATATTATTGCCTCAGAAGATAAACGTTTGGTTTTTGTGACTGGTCATCCTGAATACGATGCACAAACGCTCAAACAAGAATACCTAAGAGATTTATCAACTAATGCTCAACCACAAATCCCAGTAAACTATTTCCCTGATGATGATCCAAATAAACCGCCAGTGATTAATTGGCGCGCCCATGGCAGTTTGTTATTTACTAATTGGCTTAACTATTATGTTTACCAAACCACGCCTTATGATTTAACCCAGTTGTCAGACTAGCCAAGCCGAATTAAGGAAAAACATTGACTCACACAACCGCTAACCAACAACTATTAGATGCCGCAAAAGAGCGGATATTATTATTGGATGGCGCTATGGGCACCATGATCCAAGCGCATAAGCTAGAAGAGCAAGATTATCGTGGCACCCGCTTTAAAGACTGGCACACAGATGTTAAGGGCAATAATGATCTGTTGGTGTTAACCCAACCTAAGATTATTTATGATATTCATTGCGCTTATTTAGCGGCAGGTGCAGATATCATAGAAACCAACACCTTTAATGCTACCTCTATTTCTATGGCGGATTATGCCATGCAATCATTGGCTAAAGAGATCAATATTGAAGCCACTAAATTAGCCAAACAAGCGGCCGAAAAATTTACCCAACAGACCCCAGAGAAACCCCGTTTTGTGGCTGGTGTATTAGGGCCAACCAGTCGCACTGCGTCAATTTCTCCTGATGTGAACGATCCGGGTAAACGTAATGTGACCTTTGATGAACTAGTAGAGGTGTATATTGAAGCCACCCAAGGTTTAATCGAAGGGGGGGCCGATCTCATAATGTTAGAAACCATTTTTGACACCTTAAATGCCAAAGCGGCACTTTTTGCTATTCAAGAGGTGTTTGAATCAATGCAAATTTCTTTACCTTTGATGATTTCTGGCACCATAACCGATGCTTCTGGGCGAACGTTATCTGGACAAACAGCCGAAGCTTTTTACTACTCACTGAACCATGTTAAGCCGTTTTCTTTTGGCTTAAATTGCGCACTGGGCCCCGATCTTTTGCGCCAATACGTAGAAGAAGTATCGCAAGTGGCTGAGTGCCTAGTGTCGGCTCATCCTAATGCAGGCTTACCTAACGAATTTGGCGAGTATGATTTAGAAAGTGATGAAATGGCCGAGCATATTAAAGAATGGGCGGCGTCGGGCTTAGTCAATATAGTGGGGGGGTGCTGCGGTAGCACCCCAGAACATATTGCGACTATGGCAGAGGCGGTGAAAGGCTTTGCCCCGCGAAAAGTCGTTCAACAAGAAATCAAATTGCGTCTTTCTGGTTTAGAGCCATTTGTACATTAAGGAGCCAAGATGCATAGCCTAAATAATGATGATTCAAGTCAAGCCTCAGCTAATTTTATTAACGTTGGTGAACGCACCAATGTCACTGGCTCAGCTATTTTTAAACGGTTAATTTTAGATGGCGACTACGAAAAAGCCTTAGATGTTGCCCGCCAACAAGTTGAAAATGGCGCACAAATCATAGATGTGAACATGGATGAAGCCATGTTAGATTCTGAAGCAGCTATGACGCGCTTTTTGAATTTAATCGCTTCAGAGCCCGATATTTCTCGGGTTCCTATCATGATTGACTCATCAAAATGGTCAGTTATAGAAGCTGGCTTAAAGTGTGTGCAAGGCAAGGCCATAGTGAATTCTATTAGCCTAAAAGAAGGTGAAGAAAGCTTTTTAGCACAAGCCAAATTATTAAAACGTTACGGCGCTGCCACTGTAGTCATGGCTTTTGATGAAAAAGGCCAAGCTGATACCGAAGAGCGCAAAGTAGAAATCTGTACTCGCAGCTACCAATTGTTAACCGAAAAAATAGGTTTTGCCCCGCAAGATATCATTTTTGACCCTAATATTTTTGCGGTAGCCACTGGCATAGAAGAACACAATAATTATGCCTTAGACTTTATTAACGCTACTAGACGAATACGTCAAACCCTGCCTCATGTACATGTTTCTGGCGGCTTATCTAATGTGTCGTTTTCGTTTCGTGGCAATAACCCAGTTCGCGAGGCTATGCACTCAGTATTTTTATACCATGCAATCAAAGCAGGTATGGATATGGGCATAGTGAATGCTGGGCAGTTAGAGGTTTATGATCAAATTCCTGTTGAGTTAAAAGATGCAGTTGAAGATGTGATTTTAAACCGACACGACAACGCCACAGATAAATTATTAGAGCTAGCACCCAAGTATCAAGGGGGCGGTAAAGCTCAGGTTAAAGATAACCTTGAATGGCGAAGTCTTCCGGTAAATAAACGTTTAGAACACGCACTGGTGCGCGGCATCATGGACTTCATCGTAGAAGATACCGAAGCGGCAAGGCTAGAAGCAGATAAACCCCTGCAGGTCATTGAAGGGCCATTAATGGATGGCATGAATGTAGTAGGGGATCTATTTGGCGAAGGTAAAATGTTTTTACCTCAGGTGGTTAAGTCTGCCCGTGTGATGAAAAAAGCTGTGGCTTATTTAAACCCCTATATAGAGCTTGAAAAAGACCAAGGCAGCAGCAATGGCAAAATTTTATTAGCCACGGTTAAAGGGGATGTACACGATATAGGTAAAAATATTGTTGGGGTTGTACTGCAATGTAATAACTTTGAAATTATCGATTTAGGGGTAATGGTGCCCTGTGCAAAATTATTACAAGTCGCAAAAGATGAGGAAGTGGACATTATTGGCTTGTCTGGCTTAATTACCCCATCCTTAGATGAAATGGTGCACGTTGCTAAAGAAATGCAGCGACTGGATTTTGAGTTGCCGCTTTTAATTGGTGGTGCCACTACCTCTAAGGCTCATACTGCGGTAAAAATTGAGCAAAATTACCAGCATCCAGTGGTATACGTGCCGAATGCCAGCCGTGCGGTAGGTGTGTGTCAAAGACTGATTACTGCCCAAAATAGGCAAACCTTTGCGGCAGAGTTGGCGGCAGATTATCAAAAATTGCGCGAGCAACATGCCAAAAAACGCCCTCGTACTCAGCCTATTTCATTAGCCCAAGCACGTGCCAATAAGTTCAGCTGCGACTGGCAAAGTTATCAACCGCCAGTACCTAATAAACTAGGGATCACGCCTATTTCAGTGACCCTGTCAGAACTGGTGAATTATATTGATTGGACCCCATTTTTCTTAACTTGGTCATTAGCAGGCAAATACCCAAGGATTTTACAAGACGAAGTGATAGGCAAAGAAGCGCAAAACCTTTTTGCCGATGCACAAGCTATGCTTAAAACGCTTTGTGAAGATTTAACCCTTAAAGCTTCTGGCGTGATGGGAATTTTCCCTGCAAACAGTGTGCAAGATGATATTGAAATATACGCAGACGAAAGCCGTCAGCAGGTAGTGCAGGTCGCCCATCATTTGCGCCAGCAAACCGCAAAACCTAAAGGCGCTAATTATTGTTTAAGTGATTTTGTAGCGCCAAAAGAGTCGGGACAAGCCGATTATTTAGGGGCCTTTGCAGTTACGGCCGGTACTTGGGAAGACGACTTAGCCAAGTCTTATGAAGACCAAAGCGATGATTATAATGCCATAATGGTAAAAGCCTTAGCCGATAGATTTGCCGAGGCTTTTGCAGAATATTTGCATGAAAAAGTACGCAAAGAAATATGGGGTTATGCACCCACAGAGCAACTATCTAATGACGAGTTAATTCGCGAGAAATACCAAGGGATACGCCCAGCACCAGGCTATGCGGCCTGTCCAGAGCATACTGAAAAACAATTGATTTGGGATTTGCTAGATACCGAAAACCTGACCGGCATGAAGCTTACCGAAAGTTACGCCATGTGGCCCGGTGCGGCGGTCTCGGGGTTTTATTTGTCGCATCCAGATTGCCGTTATTTTGCAGTTGCCCAAATTCAAGAAGATCAACTCGAAGATTATGCCCAGCGTAAAGGCTGGACACGTGAAGAAGCTGAAAAGTGGTTAGGGCCAAACTTTCAATAAGGACGTTATGATGCAAGATAAACCTTTTAGTCAAGCCTGTGAAAATAACAAAGCACCTATTGTTGCTGTGCTAAAAGCTGAATTTAAGGATTCAACTAAGGTTTTAGAGATTGGTTCTGGTACTGGCCAACACGCAGTTTATTTTGCTTCAAAGTTACCCCAACTGATTTGGCAAACCAGTGATAGGCCAGAATATCATGCCGACATTCAAGCTTGGTTGAACGCCTGCCCAAGTCCTAATTTAATCTCTCCTATACCTTTAACTATTGGTAAAGATGAATGGCCATCGATGGATTATGATGGGGTATTTACTGCCAACACCACCCATATTATGCAAGCCCATGAAGCGCAAAAAATGATGCAAATGGTTGCCGAGTATTTACCCTCAGGAGGAGTATTTTGCCAATATGGGCCATTTAAGTTTGACCAAGCTTATACCAGTGATTCTAATCGAGATTTTGATGAGTCTTTATTAGCTCAAGGCTTTGGTGGCATTCGCGATTTAGCAGAGTTAAAAGCTTGGGCGCAACCACTAACTTTGATCCGAGCAGTACCTATGCCAGCCAACAACTATTTATTAGTTTGGCATAAATCTTAATTTAAGCTTTATGCTTGTAGGGTAGGAGTTGATCGGCATTGTTTTTATACTCTTCCATGTGCGACTTTTCTTGTTGCACAAAACGCTCTACCGCTTCATGAAAGACCGCTTCTTTTAACGAATGATTGCTGTAACAATAAATGGGTTCAAATCCGCGTAAAATTTTGTGTTCACCCTGAGTACCAGGATTAAAGCGCGCAATGTTTTGTTCGATACAAAATTCGATACCTTGATAATAACAACACTCAAAGTGTAAGTTTTCAATCTCTTCTAATGCGCCCCAATAGCGCCCACATAGTTGCTGTTGGTTATATATAAATAGGGCACTGGCAACAGGTTGATCATCTTTGCAGGCCACCACTAACATTAGGTTGTCATGTAGATCTTCAAAAATTTTCTGGAAAAAAGCCTGAGTTAAATAACCTTCATGACCACTTCTTTTTAAATAGGTTTGTTTATAACAAGTATAAAAAAACTGCATGTTTTTTTGGGTTAATTTGTCGCCATGCAAGCGATAAATACTTAAACCTGACTCAATGACTTTGCCGCGTTCTTTTTTAACGCTTTTGCGTTTGCGAGAATTAAAGTGCGATAAGTAATCTTCAAAAGAAGTGTATTGCCGATTAAACCATTCAAACTGCACTGATGTGCGCTGCATTTGCCCGTGCTCAGCTAACAAGTCACTGGTTTGTCGCTCTAAAAACAGCCAATGCATAGATGACATACCAAATATTTGTAACTGGCTTTTTAGTTGTTCGGTTAAAATGGGTAATAAATCAGCTGCATCCACTTTGTTGCTTAACATTAAGCGTCCACCTGTTACTGGGGTAAAGGGAATAGCAGAAACAAGTTTAGGGTAATAATTGAGACCGTATTGACGATAGGTATTTGCCCATGCAAAATCAAAAACGTATTCGCCATAACTGTGGTTTTTTTTATACAGGGGCAACACACCCACAGCTTCAGAGTTTTGGTAAATTACTAAATGGTAGGGAAGCCAACCAGATTTACCCCCAACTGAGCCTGAGGCCTCTAATGCATGTAAAAATTTGTATTGGCTAAAAGGGTTGCTGTTTTCAGCAAGTGTATCCCACACAGTTTGTCCAACGCGTTCAATAGAGCTAAAAAATTTGAATCTATAGTTTGCACTAAGCATGGACAGTCCATCACCTTTTTATTGCTAAGCTTAGGTCAATTATATGACAGAAAAAGATACAAAGATCATTAAATCTACATTAACCCGATTATTGGCTGCAAGAGAGCATAGCAAACACGAACTATTAACAAAATTATTAGAGCGTAATTTTGACTATGATTTATCTATCGAATGGATTGAGAAGTTTAATCAACATAATTTGCAAAGTGAGCAACGCTTTGCCGAAGCCTTAATTCGAGGCCGAGTGAATAAAGGCATTGGTGAGTTACGTGTTTTAAATGAGTTAAAGCAACATAAAATTCCACCAGAGGTGATTAATTTGGCCTTTGAGGAAGAGCCAGTTGATTGGTTTGAATTGGCCATACAAGTACATGCTAAGAAGTACAAAAATCAGCCAATAATAGACCATTTAACTAGGCAAAAGCGTCAAAGATTTCTCTATTCTCGTGGATTTTCCCAAGAACAAATTCATTACGCGTTAAATTCAAACAAATATTAAGCAACTTTAGGTAAATACTGGCCTTAACAAAAGTCTACTAACCTGATATCTTCACCGCCTAAGCAATTTCTATGCTGCTTCGGGTATAAAAGCAACCTTTTCATTCATTATTAATATTGCAGGACTATAAATGAGTAAATCTACCGCCCAAATTCGGCGCGCTTTCTTCGATTTTTTTGCCGACAAAGGGCATCAACAGGTACCGAGTTGTTCTTTGGTTCCAGCGAACGATCCCACTCTTTTATTTACCAACGCAGGTATGAACCAGTTTAAAGATGTGTTTTTAGGCACTGAAAAGCGCAGTTATTCTAAAGCTGTTTCTTCTCAACGTTGTGTAAGAGCTGGCGGTAAACATAACGATCTAGAGAATGTAGGCTATACCGCTAGGCACCATACCTTTTTTGAAATGTTAGGAAACTTTAGCTTTGGTGATTATTTTAAAACTGAAGCTATTCAATACGCTTGGGAGTTTTTAACTCAAGAATTAAAACTACCCAAAGAAAAGCTATTGGTAACCATTTATCACGATGATGAAGAAGCGTTTGATATTTGGTCGAACAAAATTGGCTTACCAAAAGAAAAAATCATTCGAATTGCAACCTCAGATAATTTTTGGTCTATGGGTGATACTGGTCCTTGTGGCCCTTGTTCAGAAATATTTTATGATCACGGCGAACACATTTGGGGCGGCCCACCGGGAACGCCTGAAGAAGATGGTGACAGATTTATCGAAATCTGGAACTTGGTTTTCATGCAGTTTAATCGTCAAAGTGATGGCAGCATGCAACCTCTACCTAAGCCGTCAATTGATACGGGAATGGGCTTAGAGCGTATTTCTGCGATATTACAAAATGTGCATAGTAATTATGAAATCGACATTTTTGACAACCTAATCAAAGCCACGGCCAAAGTTTTAAATTGCACCGATTTACAAGATAAATCGTTAAGAGTGATTGCAGACCATATACGTTCGTGTAGCTTTTTGATCAGTGATGGCGTAGTGCCTTCAAACGAAGGACGCGGCTATGTATTAAGACGTATCATCCGCCGAGCAGTTAGACACGGTAATAAGCTTGGCGCCACAGATGTGTTTTTCTATCAGTTAGTTAGCGCTTTAGAATCTCAAATGGGCGATGCTTACCCAGAACTCACGGCGAATAGAGCTTTAATCGAAAAAGTGTTAAAAACCGAAGAAGAACAGTTCTCTCGTACCTTAGAAAGAGGCATGAGCATTTTAAACGATGCCCTAGATAAACTGGATTCTGATTTAGTACCAGGTGAGTTGGTGTTTAAGTTATATGATACTTATGGTTTTCCAGCTGATTTAACCAATGATGTTGCTAGAGAAAAAGATCTTCGTATTGATCAGCAAGGATTCGAAGCCGCTATGGCTGAGCAACGTAAACGTGCCCAACAGGCGAGCCAGTTTGATAAAGACTACAATGACCAACTAAAGTCTAATTGTACCTCTGAGTTCAGCGGCTATGATTATGTTGAAAGCCAAGCTCAAATATTAGAAATATTTTCAAAGGGTGAGCAGGTCCAAGAGCTAAACGCAGGTGATGAAGGCAGCATTATTTTAGATGTTAGTCCATTTTATGCAGAAGCGGGTGGACAGGTTGGCGATACCGGCTTGATAACGGTTGCTGATTCTCAGTTTGAGGTAACAGACACCACTAAAATAGGTCAAGCTATTGCGCACAAAGGTAAGGCCAAAGGCAAGCTTAAAGTAGGCGATAAGGTTGAAGCTAAATTTGATGCTGATAGACGAGATGCAATTAAGCTAAATCATAGTGCAACTCATTTATTGCATGCCGCGTTAAAACAAGTGTTAGGCGAGCATGTTAATCAAAAAGGCTCACTGGTTACAGATGAAAGGTTACGTTTTGACTTTTCGCATTTTGAAGCTTTAACAGCTAAAGAATTAAGCCAAATTGAGGTGTTAGTGAATGAGCAAATACGAGCTAATCACACGCTAGAAACTCAATTGATGAACATAGACCAAGCTAAAGAAGCAGGTGCTATGGCGTTGTTTGGCGAAAAGTATGATGAACAAGTGCGGGTTGTTTCTATGGGGGAATTTTCCATGGAATTATGTGGCGGCACACACGTAAAACGAACAGGTGATATAGGGTTATTTAAAATTGTCTCTGAAGGCGGCATTGCAGCAGGAGTGCGCAGAATTGAAGCTGTCACTGGTCAAAAGGCCATTGCTATGATGCAGTCACAAGGCCAACAAATAGCTGATGTTGCGCAATTATTAAAAACTGATCCGCAGGGCTTGTCTCAGCGTATCAATCAACTACTTGAGCAAGGTAAACAAGTTGAAAAGGAGCTTGATAAACTTAAGCAACAACTTGCCGCCAATGCGGGGGCTGATGTACTTAGCCAAGTAGCTGAAATAAAAGGTACTAAAGTACTGTCAACTATAGTAGAAGGCGTTGAACCTAAAGCATTAAGAGCAATGGTCGATGACTTTAAAAATCAACTTGGTAGTGCAGTAATAGTTTTAGCGGTTAGCGAAGTAAATAAAGTGAGTCTTATTGCTGGGGTAACCAAAGATTTAGTCACAAAAGTAAAGGCTGGCGAATTAGTAAACTTTGTCGCTCAGCAAGTAGGTGGAAAAGGTGGGGGCAGACCCGATATGGCGCAAGCTGGCGGCTCTCAACCTGAACAACTACCACAAGCTATTACTTCTGTGACTAACTGGCTTGAAGAAAGGCTTTAACTAAGAATTTGTCGGTTGTTTTTTGCAGTGACAACAAAAATAGGGAAAAACCGAATGGGTAAATTTTCTGGCGTTGCCAGTAATTTACACTAACTTTAAGGGAACTGATATTTTAACGGATAAAGGAGCAAGCGAATGCTAATTTTAACTCGTCGTGTTGGAGAAACCCTAATGGTCGGTGACGAAGTCACTGTGACTGTGTTAGGAGTAAAAGGAAATCAGGTCAGAATTGGTGTTAACGCACCTAAAGAAGTATCTGTTCATCGTGAAGAAATTTATATGCGTATTCAAGCTGAAAAGAATGTGCAAATGGCTGCGAATGAAAAAACTGCCGAAAATGAAGGTGATTAACTTTTATTCGGTATAAAAAAAGCTGGGAAACCAGCTTTTTTTATGGGTTTTTTTTGAGTGTGAATTGACCATTAAATCGCCTAACAAAAGGTTTAAATACGTCAAAAAATAAACACTTAGAGACGAATTGTTTAAAATGCCAGCAAGCTGTCATTAAGTTAATAAAAAGTATTTGACTTACTTCTGAGGATAGGTAAACTTCGGCTCCACATTTAGGAGAGCTTAGTTTTATTAACTAAGAGCATACAACTAAAAAGTAAGGTGATTTATCTTACTTTGCAGAGTAAAGTTAATCTTTTAATGTGGTAAAATCCAAGTTCCGGAGAGGTGGGTGAGTGGCTGAAACCAGTTCCCTGCTAAGGAACCGTACGTTAATTCGTACCGAGGGTTCGAATCCCTCCCTCTCCGCCATTGGATTAAGTTTTTTTAGCGTGCGTGTGTAGCTCAGCTGGATAGAGTACCTGGCTACGAACCAGGCGGTCGGAGGTTCGAATCCTTCCACACGCGCCATCTTATTTAGGTTTTAGAAGAATAATTTACAAAGTTAGTTATACTTCTAAAATTAGTTTGAGTTTGGATAGTTAATTCAAACTAAACAAAAAAACTAAGTACGACTTAGTTGTTAATCAGTTTACCACGCGTGTGTAGCTCAGCTGGATAGAGTACCTGGCTACGAACCAGGCGGTCGGAGGTTCGAATCCTTCCACACGCGCCACATACCAAGCCCTAATCATTTATGATTAGGGCTTTTTTGTTTTAATTTATTTCTTGGCTTTTTATATTCCCATTGATTCATTCAGGCTGAATGAATGTTTTCTTATTTTTTATGCTTTTTTACTCAGCCAGCTTTGTTGTGTTTTTTCAAACCCCATGATACTTAAACTAATCGCGCTCAATTATTGTGCTGATTAAGGGATGGATTATGATACAAACAGATGTTGCCAGTGCTCTAGCTGAAGCTGCCAATTTGTTGGTGGTGGGCATGTTAGTGGTATTTTTATTTTTAAGTCTACTCATTGGCGCTATTTGTTTGATCAGTTGGCTAAATCAATTGTGGCCAGAGCCAACTGGGGCAACGGATAGTGTTGCTCAGCCTGCTAACCCATCATCTGGCTCACCTGCCGTGCCTAAAAATGTTGTTGCAGCAATCAGTGCAGCCATTTCTCAGCACCGACAGTCTCACTAGTTTAATTAAAAAGGAAGTTCTCTTATGTCTAAGCCGCTGGCGATTACTGACGTGGTATTACGTGATGCACATCAATCCTTGTTTGCCACAAGATTACGCTTAGAAGACATGCTGCCAATAGCCAAAAAGTTAGATGATATGGGCTATTGGTCTTTAGAAACTTGGGGAGGCGCAACCTTTGATGCCTGCATACGTTATTTAGGTGAAGATCCGTGGGAGCGCATTAGACAATTAAAACAGGCTATGCCTAAAACGCCCCAGCAAATGTTGTTAAGAGGGCAAAACCTTTTAGGTTATCGGCACTATGCAGATGATGTGGTAGAAAAGTTTATTGAGCGAGCCCATGTGAATGGGGTAGATGTTTTTCGCATTTTTGATGCCATGAATGATGTACGTAATTTGCAAACTGCCATCAAAGCAGCGATTAAACAAGGGGCACATGCTCAAGGCACTTTGTCTTATACGGTTTCGCCTGTACATAACCAGCAAACCTGGCTAGATATGGCAAACAGGCTACAAGATTTAGGTGTGCATTCTATCTGCATAAAAGACATGGCAGGCTTGTTAAAACCCTACGAATGTGAAGCTTTGGTTAGTCGTTTAAAAGAAACCCTAGAAGTGCCTTTAGCCTTACATTGCCATGCAACCACAGGGTTAAGCACCGCCACTTATCAAAAGGCCATAGATGCTGGGATTGATATTCTAGATAGCTCTATCTCTTCAATGAGCATGACTTATGGTCACACAGCAACAGAAACCTTAGTTTCAATAGTAGAAGGTACAGATAGAGATACCGGCTTGTCACTTACTGCGTTAGCCGACATAGCCAGTTATTTTCGCGAAGTACGTAAAAAGTATGCCCAGTTTGAAGGTAGCCTAAAAGGAATCGATGCGCGTATTCTTACCGCCCAGGTACCTGGAGGTATGTTGACTAATATGGAGAGTCAATTAAAGGAGCAAGGAGCAGAAGATAAGATGAACTTAGTGCTGCAAGAGATCCCTAAAGTGCGAGAAGATCTTGGCTTTATTCCTTTGGTAACGCCTACGTCTCAAATAGTGGGCACGCAAGCTGTGATCAATGTCATTACAGGTGAAAGGTACAAAAGTATCAGCAAAGAAACAGCAGGGGTGCTCAAAGGCGAATATGGCGCTACTGCAGCACCGGTTAATCAGGCATTGCAAGATAAAGTATTAGCCGGAGAAGCGCCTATCACATGTCGTCCTGCCGACCTAATCAAGCATGAACTTACTGCGCTAACCAAAGAGCTTAAAGAACTTGCCGAAAAAGAACAATTCAAGGTTGCAGAGGCCTTTGTAGAAGATGTTTTAACCTATGCATTGTTTCCACAAATTGGTTTGAAATTTTTAAAAAATCGCGGCAACTCCGATGCCTTTGAACCTAAAGCGCAAGCCCAAGTCACCTCAGCGCAGCCGAGCAAAACTCAGGCAACTAAAGCAGTATCTAGTTACTCTGTGAGTGTGGACGGCCAAGTGTATTCAGTACAAGTGGCTGAAGATGGCAACCTAAGCCACATAGAAAGGGTTTCTGAGCCTCAGTCTAACCCGAATAACCAAAACGCAAACAATGCTTCAGGCACAAGCTTAAAGGCTCCTTTGGCCGGTAACATATTTAAAGTCTTAGTTAATTCTGGTGATCAGGTTAAGGAAGGTGACGTGGTTATCATAATGGAAGCAATGAAAATGGAAACTGAAGTGCGTGCGGCAGTGACAGGTAAAGTGCTAAGTGTGGCCACTAAAGCCGGTGATGCTGTACAAAGCGGACAACCTTTATTAGTGATTGGGTAGGGCTGACACATGGAAAAATTATCCATCTTATGGCAAAGCACTGCTTTAGCGCACTTCTCAATTGGGCAAGTGGTAATGATGTCTGTTGGGGCTTTATTGTTATTTTTGGCCATAGTAAAAAAGTTTGAACCGCTACTTTTATTACCTATAGGCTTTGGGGCGGTATTAACCAATATTCCTTTAGCAGGGTTTAGCGAAGTGGGTGGGTTGTTGTATTACATCTATCATATTGGCATTGATACTGGTGTGTTTCCTTTGCTTATTTTTATGGGCGTTGGAGCAATGACAGACTTTAGTGCTTTGATCGCAAATCCACGTATGTTGCTGTTAGGTGCAGCAGCGCAATTTGGTATATTTGGCACCCTGTTTGGTGCCATTGCCCTTAACTTAGTTCCAGGTTTTGCCTTTAGCCTGCAAGACGCGGCGGCTATTGCCATAATTGGTGGGGCAGATGGCCCAACAGCAATCTTTTTAGCCTCTAAGTTAGCCCCAGATTTATTAGGTGCCATTGCGGTAGCTGCTTATTCTTATATGGCGTTAGTGCCTATTATTCAGCCCCCTATTATGCGTTTATTGACAAATGAAACAGAGCGCAAAATTCAAATGTCGCAATTGCGTGAGGTGTCTAAACGAGAAAAAATTATTTTTCCGTTAGCAGTGTTATTTTTAACTATTTTGTTTTTACCTACAGCTACCCCCCTAGTAGGCATGTTTTGTTTAGGCAACTTAATGAAAGAATCTGGGGTAGTGGATAGACTTAGTCACAGTGCTCAAAACGAAATCATCAATATAGTGACTATCTTTTTAGGGCTAGCTGTAGGCTCTAAACTTTCAGCAGATAAATTTTTAACTGTTGAAACCTTAGGGATTTTAGCCTTAGGTGCCATAGCCTTTTCAATGGGAACCGCAGCTGGGATATTAATGGCCAAAGGCTTGAGCAAAGTCAGCAGCCAAAAAATTAATCCATTGATTGGCGCTGCAGGTGTTTCAGCCGTGCCTATGGCGGCTAGGGTAGTAAATAAAGTAGGGCTAGAAGCCAACCCTCATAACTTTTTATTAATGCATGCCATGGGGCCCAATGTCGCTGGGGTACTAGGTTCGGCGGTAGCAGCCGGCATTTTATTGGCTTTAGTTGGCTGATCTATTGCAGCGGATGATAAAAGCTAACTAATTTGACGGTTAACTAAGGCCTGATGTGAGTCCATTAATTTTTGCGTGTACTCATGTTTAGGCCAAGTAAAAAGCACATCGGTTTTACCAGACTCAACAACTTGGCCGTCTTTCATAATAATCACCTTGTCGGCAATGTGCCTAACTATGCCAAGGTTATGGCTAATAAAAATAAAGCCTAATCCTAGATCTCTTTGAAGTTTCATTAATAGATTCACTGCTTGAGAACGAACCGAAGGATCTAAGGCAGCAAAAGGTTCATCTGCCACTATCACTTTAGGGTTAAGAATTAGCGCTCTAGCCAAGGCAACCCTTTGTTTTTGCCCATCTGACAGCATATGCCGATAAAAAAATTGATGTTCTGCCATTAATCCCACTAGTCTTAAAGTGGATTCGATTAAAGCAATACGCTCAGCTAATTTAAGTTCGGTATTAAGTTTTAATGGCTCATGTAAAATTGAGCCTAGGGTTAAGCCTGGGTTTAAGGATTCATTACTATTTTGAAAAATCATTCTAATATCGTGGCTGCGTTTATTAATTTTGGTTTCGCTTATTTCTTCACCATTTAATAAAATTTCCCCGCTTTTGGGTCGCTCTAAGCCAACCAATAATTTGGCCAATAAGGATTTTCCAGAACTATTATTGCCAACTATGGCTAGCGTTTCGCCGGCTTTTAAATTAAAACTCACAGGGCCTAAATTAAACTTACTAACTGGCTTACCCCATAAGGGCTGAGTTTGATTACTAAAGGTCAATTCTTTTACGTTAATTAAGTCCATTATTTGGTATCCCAATGTAATGGAAAATGGCAGCTATAAAAGTGTTTATGGACGCGCCTAATAGGAGGTTTTACCACACACTCACGCCTTGCTCTTGGGCATCTAGGCCCGAGTCTGCAGCCTATAGGTAAATGATGCAATGTGGGTATTGTGCCGCCTAAAGAGGTTAAGTTAGATTTAGGTGGTAGATCTTTTCTAAAGCTTGGGGCGCTATCTAACAAAGCCTGAGTATAAGGGTGCAGTGCTCTTTTTCTTAATTGGTTAAGCTCACCACTTTCTACTGATTGGCCACAATATAAAACCGTCATGTAACTGGCAATACCAGAAATAGCCTGTAGATCATGGCTTACAAAAAGCACACTCATTTTTCTTACTTGATTCACCCGATTTAACAGTTTAAGAATTTGAATTTTAGCCGTGACCTCCATGCCTTTGGTGGGGTCGTCTGCAATAATAATTTTGGGATTGGAAGCCAATGCCATAGCCACCATGAACTTTTGCACTATATCGTTAGCAATTTGATGAGGGTAACTGCTTAAACATAATTGATGATTTTTAATTCCCACTTTGTGCAACAACTTAATCGCCATTTCATGTTTTTTGGCGCGCCTTTGCCAGAACCATTTTTGCGTAAATTGCTCTTCTGGCAGCATTTCTTTTAGTTGTTCGCCTAAAGTTAATAAAGGGTCTAAAGAATCTATTGGGTTTTGAAAAATCACAGAAATATCATTTCTGATGAGTTTACGTCTTGCTTTGACAGACATAGTCAGAAGATCTTGTCCTAACCAAGTCATACGATCGGCCGTGATTTTCCAACGTACAGGCAAGGCGCCAACTATCGCTTTGACTATTAAACTTTTACCTGAGCCAGACTCACCCACTAAGGCATGAATTTGCCCTTCATGGATGACTAAATTCACTTTATCTAAGGCTTTTACCCAACTACCAGACAAGTCAATTTCTAAGGTGAGGTTTTTAATATCCAGTAAAATCATTAATGTAGCAGCCTATTTCTTAAGGCAGACCGCAGACCATCGCCAACTAGGTTAATTGAAACCATCATTAAAAATAGTGCGCCACCAGGAATGGCGATATTCCAAGGAGCAATATAGGCCACTTCAATGCCTTCCCATAACATTGCACCTAATTCTGACACTGGCGCTTGCGCCCCTAACTTAAGGAAACCTAGGGCGCTGATGTCTAGAATAGAGACTGATAAGGCGAGGGTAGCTTGCACCACTAATAACTCTCCCATATTAGGTAAGATGCTACGGGTAAAGATATGAAATTTACTGGCACCATCAAGCTTAGCCGCCAAAATATACTCTTTAGATAATTCTCGCCTGATAAAATCACGGGTTTGGTGAACAAACTGCGGGATCAAGGCCAAGGCAATGGCCCACATACTGTTAACTAAACCTGGGCCCAAAATAGCAATAATAATAATGGCAATTAATAAAGTAGGTATGGCTTGGATTGAATCTAATGTGTGATTTAGAAAGCTCGACCTAAAGCCTCTGCTCATGCCAGCTAAGGCACCTAGGCTTACCCCTAATAACATAGCGGTAATCACCAAAAGCAAACTAATACCAAATGTCATACGGCATCCATAGAGCACCCGAGATAATAGATCTCGACCTAAAGCATCGGTACCAAATAAGTGAGTGATTCCGCCATTAGGATCCCAGGCTGGCGGAATTAATAAATCCGCGGTTTGTTGCATGTTTGGATCAAAAGGCGCCAATAACGGGCAAAATATCGTAATAATGATAAAAAACATGAAACAGAATAACCCTGCCACAGCCACATGGTTTTCTTTGAACTCCATCCACGTAAATTGCAGTGGAGAAGGGTGGTGTTCTTCTTGATATAAACTATATTGAGGCACGTTCAGCCCTTCTACGTCTTGGATCAGTTAACCTAATCATTAAATCTATCGACATGGTAAATATCACCACTAAGGCAGAAACTGCCAACATACCAGCTCTAATGGCTGGGTAGTCTTGTTGATATATTGATTGAATGAGCCAGTTACCAATGCCAGGCCAAGAGAAAATACTTTCAACTATCATGGCGTTAGTTAACAAAGTTGGAAATTGCATGGCCAATAACGGCAAGATAGGAATAATGGCATTTCTTATTCCATGGCGAAACAAAATTTGAGTTGGGGTCAATCCACGTGCATAAGCCGCTAAAATAAATTCACTATTAAGAGTTTCAATTAACGAACGCCTTGAAATCCGCAATATTAAAGTGGTGGTCACTATTGCAATAGATGCGGTAGGCAGAATCAAATGCCTAAGGGCATCATTAAAGGCTTGCTGTTTATTGGGTAAATCAGATAACAAAATATCGATTAAAATAAAGCCTGTTAGATTAGGAACTTCAAAGACTAGGCTAATACGACCTGATAAAGGGAACCAGCCTAATTGTAACGAGAAAAATAAAATAAAAATGATGGCCAACCAAAATACAGGAATCGAATACCCCACAACACTGACAGTCAATAAACTGTAGTCAGTGAGTTTATGGTGGCGTAGTGCCGCTAAAAATCCTAAGGGCAGACCAAATAAAAACGACAAGGTAAGGGCATAGGCACTTAATTCTATGCTGGCAGGTAAGTAGCGGCCAATTTCGTCATATAAGGGTAGGCCAGAGCTAAAACTATACCCCCAATCTCCAGCAAACAACTGGCTCATATAGTACCAATATTGAGAGAAAACGTTCTCGGCGGCATATTCGACATGACCTTGCGCAGGTGCTTGGTGGTCGATTCTTAAACCGGTCAAATTCTCAGCTGGAATACCCGGAAATAGATAGGCCAAACAAAAAGATAACAAACTTAAAATAAATAAAGTGATTAGCACTAAGTTGGTATAACGAAGCAAAACATTTAACATTAGTGTTTCTCCACCCCGCCAAATCTCACTCCACCATAAGGGTTGATGACAAAACCACTCAGTCCACTTCTATAGGCTTGGTATCTTGAGGCGTGAGCAATGGGGATTAGAGGCAGTTGTTCTGCTAATAAGTCGTTGGCTTTACCGTAAAAGTACGCGCGTTCGCTGATTTCAACAAATTCTAATGCTTGGTTAATTAACCTGTCATATTCGGGTGAGCACCACATTGCGCGATTGGTTCCTGAGTCAATGGCGGCACAAGATAACAAGGGGCGATAAAAGTTATCGGGATCACCATTGTCGGCAGACCAACCTATTAATACCGAATCGTGTAAACCTTGGTTTAACCTTTGCCTAAAAGTCGACCATTCGTAGCTAACGATATTTACTGTTATGCCTACATCTTGTAAATAGGCTTGAATTAACTCTGCCATTTTGCGTGCATTAGGGTTGTACACCCTTTCTACTGGCATTGCCCAAATGTTCATTACAAAGCCATCTTCTACACCATTGTCATTAAGCAACTTTTTAGCCGCAACTGGGTTATAGCTTAAGGTTTTTACATCGTTTTGAAACGCCCAAGAGGTAGGGGGAACGATATTTTTAGCGGTAATAGCACTGTTAAAATAAATGGCTTCAATTAACGCGTTTCGGTCAATGGCCATGCCTAAGGCGCGGCGTACGTCTGGGTTATCAAAAGGGGGCTTAGAGGTATTAAATGCCCAAAATCCTATATTAAAGCCGGGTTTTTCATCCAGCACTAAGTTTGGCTGTTGGCGAATAACATCTAGCTCACTATGGGCAGGTAAAGCAATGGCATCACATTCACTGGTAATTAATTTAGCTAACCTGAGTGAGCTTGATGGCGTGATGTCAAAAATGAGCGAATCTACTAAGGCAATCTCTTTCCAATATTTTGGGTGTTTGGCATAACGAATAAAGTGGTCTTGGCGAAACTCCACTAACTGATAAGGGCCAGTTCCAACCGGTAAATTATCAATTAACCCCATTTGCCCGCGCTCTTGTAAAACTTGGCCGTACTCAGCTGAAAGTATTACCGCAAAATCCGTGGCTAAATTGGCTAAAAACGAGCTTTCGGGTTTGTTTAAATTAATTTCTACCCTGTAGCCATTTACGCGCCTTACATCTTTGATTAAATCCCCTAATTTTAAACTGTCGGTATAGGGATATTGGCCACCCGAAACTGTGTGGTAAGGGTGATCAAGTAAACGCCACCTATCTATACTAAACACCACATCATCGGCATTTAAGGTACGGCTGGGGGTAAAATTTTGGGTGTGGTGAAAGGAAACATTTTTTCTTAATTGAAAAGTATAAGTTTTACCGTCGTCACTGATTATCCAACTGGTTGCTAATGCTGGCACAAAACTACCAGTGTCAGGTTCAAAGTCGATTAGGCGATCATAAATTTGATGAGCAGATGCATCGCCTGTGGTGCCTGACGTATCTAATTGGGGATTAAAATTAGCTGGGCTGCCTTCAGAGCAGTAAACAATATGATTAGGGTGATGTTCGGCTTTAAGTAATTTGTCACAAGCAGACAGGCCAAGACCCAAAGTCAGCATAAATAACCATTTGCCTAAAAAGGGTAAAGTTGGCTGATTACAAATATTCACTTAATTCATTTAATCCAAGCTTTCGTTAGTTTGTTCTAACAAATTATATTTCTTTAGATAACCTCTAAGTTGATGATACGTCAATCCTAACTTGTCTGCAGTTTTCTTTTGATTAAATTGACTGTCTGATAAAGCCTGTTTTAACAAGTCTATTTCAAAATTTTGCGATAACTCTTTTAAATCAACCGGAAAATCAAAACTAGGGGCAGTGACTGTGGTGGGCGTTGTAGGCGCAGCAACAGCTTGAGCTTCTGAAGCAGGCTCAGCAGGTTTTTGGGCTTCTATAATTCTATCTTGGGTTTTAACGCGCGCTTTAGGACGATAAGAGGACTCAAAAGGGTCTAAAATAATATTGTGTACGGGTAAGTTAGGGTTGTTACTGCGATATACTGCACGCTCTACCACATTCTTTAACTCCCTAATATTCCCAGGCCAATGGTACTCTAATAATGTGCGTTTGGCTTTTTCGGTAAAGCCACTAAATAATTCCATATCCAGTTCACGGGCCATATTAATAGCAAAATGTTCGGCTAACATCATGATGTCTTCTTTACGTTCGCGCAAAGGAGGTAAAGTAATAACATCGAAAGCCAATCTGTCTAATAAATCGGCCCTAAATTCACCTGAGTCTGCTAAAGCCGGCAAATCTTCATTGGTGGCGGCAATGAGTCTAACGTCTACTTTAACGCTACGTGAACCACCTACACGCTCAAATTCGCCATATTCGATAACGCGTAATAACTTCTCTTGAACCATTCCCGAAGTATTGGCTAATTCATCTAAAAACAAGGTGCCGTTGTGCGCCGTTTCAAACCGACCTTCGCGTCTTTTAGCGGCACCAGTAAACGCCCCTGCTTCATACCCAAAGAGTTCGCTTTCTAATAAGCTTTCATTTAACGCTGCACAATTTAATTTTAAATAGGTTTGCTCCCAGCGTTTAGATAAAAAGTGCAAGCGGGCAGCCACTAGTTCTTTACCTGTTCCTCGCTCACCAATGATTAACACGGGTTTGTTTAGCGGCGCAATTTGCGAAATTTGCTCAAGGACTTCTAAAAAATTATTGGAGTGGCCTAGCAAATTATCTTGTTGGCGAAAACGGCTCATCAATATCCTTAAATAATGGTCTAAATGACTAACTTATAGTCGACTTACTAATTATTGTAGATCTCGCCAACTCAGGTGTAAATTATTATTTCTTTAAAATCAGTAATTTAGTTAAATTGTTATGTTGGCCTAGTTATTGAATACCTAGTAACAAGACAAACCATTAATAGGGTTAAAACAATTTTAACCGTTATTTACAAGTAAGAGGTAAAAATTATGGGTATCTTTTCGCGTTTCACCGACATAGTGAACTCAAATATCAATGCCATTTTAGACAAGGCTGAAGATCCTGAAAAAATGGTGCGCCTAATTATTCAGGAAATGGAAGATACCTTAGTAGAGGTACGTTCTGCATCAGCTAAAACCCTTGCGAGCAAAAAGGAAATTTCAGCACAAATTAGTAAAGTGCAAAATGAGGCAACAGATTGGAAAGCTAAAGCTGAATTGGCTATCAGTAAAGATAGAGAAGATTTAGCCCGTGCCGCTTTACAAGAAAAGAAAAAATGTGATGAGCAAGTGAAAGCCTTAACTGCAGAGTTAAGTGCAGTAGATGAGCAAATTACTAAATTGCAAAGTGAAGTGGGACAACTTCAAGAAAAATTAGCCGATGCTAAAACTCGTCAAAAAGCGATAATTCTTCGCCAAAAAACAGTGAGTTCTAGGCTAGAAGTAAAAAGAACCTTAGACAGTGGCAAAGTGGATGCTGCAATGGGACGGTTTGAGCAGTATGAGCGTAAAATTGATGATTTAGAATCTCAGGTTGATGCTTATGATTTAGGTAAGAAGACTTTGGCTGATGAATTTGCCGAGTTAGAGTCAGACGATGAAATCGATGACGAATTAGCTGCATTAAAGAAAAAAATGAAAAGCAAAAGTGCGGCAAAAAAATCATAACAAAGTCAGAATAAAAGGAGAGTCATTGTGGGAGATGTAATTGGAATTATAGTCGCGCCTATTATTATTTTTATGATATTTGTGGCGCCTATTTGGTTGATTATGCATTACCGAAGTAAAAAGCAGATCAACCAAGGGCTAACTGAAGCTGAATATTCTACTTTACAAGAGTTAGCTGACAGAGCAGATAAAATGGCCGACAGGATCCATACCCTTGAAGCCATTTTAGATGCCGAAGCACCGGAGTGGAGAAACAAAGTATGAAAACTTACGGCACCTTACATCGCGATCCCAGTAAAGGAAAAATCGCTGGGGTTTGTGCTGGGTTGGCAGAGTACTTTGGGATTGAGCTTTGGTTAGTACGAATTTTAACCTTAACAGGCTTTTTCTTACTTGCTCCGCCTTTTTTCTTTGTAGGTTATATCGCAGCTTGGTTTATTTTAGAAAAAAAGCCACAAGGCTACGCCAGTCGCACTAAAGCCGAGAGTTCTGTGCATGGCACTCAAGATCATAAAAGCATGGGCAAAGGATGGCATAATGCTGTGCCAGAAGAGCCAGAGAAAGTGGTGGTAAAGTCAAAGATTTGGCAAGCAGGCGAACCACCTAAACAAGCTTTTTTTGATATAAAACAACGTTTTGAAAGTAACGAAGAAAGATTAAGAAAAATGGAAACTTATGTCACCTCTTCAGAATTTCAGCTTAATCGAGAGATTAGTAAATTATAATTCCCTTATCAAAATACAGCGCAAGGATGGGCTGTTTTTGCCTTTATAGAGACTAAACTAACATTCATGCAGAATTCATTTTTAGCTCACCCTAAAGTTAAGCGTACTACTCAAAAACTTTCAGATAGTGCCGCACGGCTATTAGATCAACAAGTAAACTTGGCTGTTACTGGGCTTAGCGGTAGCGGTAAAACTGCTTTTATTACGTCTTTGGTTAACCAGCTTTTAGAGGCAAATCATGGTGCCCAATTACCCTTTTTCTCAATCCACAGAGATAATCGACTAGTAGGGGTTAAGCGCGATATTCAACCTAATTTAAGCTTTAGTCGCTTTGCTTACGAAGATGCCATGCAACAATTAACCGCCGAACAGCCCAAATGGCCAGGTTCAACCACAGGCATTTCGCAAATTAGGTTAAAAATAAAGTTTAAGCGCCAAGCAGGCTTAGGTAAGTTGTTTAAGCATGATGCCACCTTAACCTTAGACATTACCGACTACCCAGGTGAGTGGCTGTTAGATTTACCTTTATTAGAATTAACCTATTCGCAGTGGTGTAAACAGTGTGAAGCAGAATGGCAAGATGCAACACGCAACGCCTTGGCTCAAGACTTTTTAAAACATATATCAGAGCTTGATTTAACTGCGCAAGGCGACGAACTGGCTCTGCAACATATCGCCCAGCTATATACTGAGTATTTAACTCAATGTCAGGCTAAAGGTTTTCAATTACTGCAACCTGGGCGTTTTATTTTACCTGGCGAATTAGCAGGTGCGCCAGCTTTGCATTTTTTTCCTATTCCCCAGGCATTAATTGAGAAATATGCCCTTGATTTAGAAAAGCCCGCTGAAAGTAGTCATCTAGCCTTGTTAATTCAGCGTTTTGAACATTATAAAAAACAGGTGGTGAAGCCTTTTTATACTGAGCATTTTAAACACTTTGATCGTCAGGTGGTGTTAGTTGATTGTTTATCGGCGTTAAATCGAGGATTTGATAGTTATCAGGATCTGCAAAAGGCCTTAGATTGGATCATGACTAGCTTTGAATATGGCAGTTCCAATATTCTAAATCGGTTATTTCAGCCAAAAATCGATAAGTTGGTTTTTGCTGCCAGCAAGGCCGATCATATTACTCCTGATCAACAAGAGAATTTAGTTAAATTATTAGAAAGCATGTTGCACGAGTCCAGAAAACAACTGCAATTTGAAGGGGTTGGTACAGAGTCTACCGCTATCTCGGCGATCCGCGCTTCACAATCTAGCCTAGCAACATTAGAAGGTAAGAGTATTCCAGTGTTAGAAGGGCGAAATCACCTAGGCGAGTCTATAAGGTTATTTCCTGGAGAAGTACCAAAAAACTGTCCTAAACCTGCGTTTTGGCAGGAGCAACAATTTGCCTTTCCGAAATTTTCACCCCCTTTATTATCATCACCAGCTGTTTTACCCCATATAAGAATGGATCAGGTGTTAGATTTTTTATTGGAAGACAAACTTAGATGAATAATGAGCATCAAAACACTAGTCAACAAAATAACAAAATTAAACAAGCTTATGTGTTTGACAGTGAAGTTGAAGCAGAGCCTTTGCAGCCTGAGAAGCTTAAACCCGCACAAAAAATTACAGATGAACAAGCCCTTAGTTTAACCCCTATAGAGCCAACTCTTGAGACTCAAGCGCAAAATAATCAGCCTATTGATTCACACAAACCAGCAGCAAAAAGCTCAAGATGGCGCCTGGCTGTTGTTGGGCTAGTGCTGGTGGCAAGTTTGCTTGAAGTGGGCTTGTTTATGTATAGCGCAATCAACCAACAAGACTGGTTGGCCGGGCTGTGGTTAGTGATTTTGTTTATCGCGATATTGGCGTTAGTGCGCTGGGGATTTTATGAATTAAAGAGTTTAACAGAGCTTAAAAAACTACAAAGCTTAAGAACTAGATCAAGTGAACTGGCCAATAAACAGGTAATTGGCAGAGCTGAGCAACACTGTCTTGAGCTGATAAAAAGCTTACCAAAACAGGCGAAACCTTGGGTGCAAGACTGGAGCACTAGCCTTGAGTCACATCACACAGATAGTGAAGTTTTGGCGCTTTTTGAACATAAGGTCATGGCTGAGCTTGACAAACAAGCCTTACAAAAGATTAAAAGCCATGCCTCTGCGGCCAGTGTGTTAATTGCGCTAAGTCCTTTTGCTTTGGTGGATATGTTAATAGTGCTTTGGCGAAATATTCTGATGTTAAATCAAATAAGTCGCATTTATGGACTGCGGCTTGGGTATTGGGCCAGGATCAGGTTAATCAAAAACATTTTGCATAATATGTTGTATGCAGGGGCGGCAGAAATTTTGTCTGATGCCGGTAATTATGCACTAGGTGCAAGTGTGACTAGCAAACTCTCTACTAGAGTAGCGCAAGGGCTGGGGGCAGGGGTACTTACCGCTAGGTTAGGTTTAAAAGCCATAGATCAAAGTCGGCCTTTTCCTTGGTTATCAGAGCCTAAACCTGGCCTGTCTGAATTAAGCAAACAATTGCTTTCTGACCTACGTAACCACCTAAGCTAAAGTCTATAGCTGGCGCTTAATAGCGCGCTGTTAAGAATTTTTTTGTAGCTTAATCTTTACACTTTTTAGGGCGTTTTTCAGCGGCGAAAGCCTTTTGATTTCAGTGAATATGAGTACACTTTTGTGCATAAGCAGTAGCAACTTAGTGTGAACAAATGTCAAAAAATACCAAGTACGTTTCCCATGAGCCGGATGAGAATGGCATAGTTCATTGGAGCGCCAAAGAAAATAAAATTTGGGCAGATTTAGTTAAACGTCAAAAGAAAATTATTACAGGTCGTGCCTGTGATGAATATTTGCATGGCTTAGAGTTATTGGATTTGCCTGAAGATCGCATTCCTCAGCTTGCTGAAATTAATCAAGTGTTAGCCAGAGAAACGGGTTGGCAAGTTAAGCAAGTCCCTTCGTTAATTAATTTTGATTCGTTTTTTAAATTGCTGGCAAACAAGCAGTTTCCTGTGGCGACTTTTATTCGTACAGAAGAAGAGTTTGACTACTTACAAGAGCCAGATATTTTCCATGAAATATTTGGTCACTGTCCGTTATTAACCAATCCGGCTTTTGCGCACTTTACTCATACTTACGGTAAATTAGGCTATGCAGCAAGCAAAGAAGAGCGAGCATTTTTAGCTAGGTTGTATTGGTTTACGGTTGAGTTTGGATTGGTAGAAACCAAACAAGGAACCAGAATTTACGGCGGTGGGATCTTGTCTTCACCAGGTGAAACTTTACATGCGTTAGAATCAGCAGAGTGTGAACATTTTCCAATGAACCCACTGGATGCCTTACGCACACCTTACCGTATCGATATTATGCAGCCGATTTATTATTTATTGTCTTCATTTGATTCGTTATACGATATTGCTGAAATGGACATAATGGAGCTGGTTGCCCAAGCCAGAAGTAAAGGTTTATTCGAACCTAAATTTACCCCAAAAGTGAAACAAGCTAGCTAAGCTCTTTAGCTAGTTCACTTAAATCCTTACCTCAATTCAGTTTTTATTGCTTGGTAAATTTACCAAGCAATAAAACTGTTCTCATTGCTTAATTTGTAATAATATCTTTACAATATTCTTTGTTTGTTCTGGTTACGAGGTTGTAAATGCGCTTAGAGGTAAATTGTCAAGATCGCTTAGGCATTGCTCAAGACGTACTCGATATTTTAGTGGCTCACGAAATTGACCTTCGTGGTATCGAAATTGATAAATCTGGAAAGATATTCTTAAACTTTCCCAATATTGAATTTGCTGATTTTCAACACCTAATGCCAAAAATCCGCATGATTGATGGTATTGAAGATGTAAAAACCACCCCTTTTATGCCTATTGAGCGTGAACAATATCAATTACAGGCATTATTACAAACCTTACCTGATCCAGTATTTTCTATAGATGTAAAAGGTAGGATCATTTTAGTTAATGAAGCAGTTACCGCTGGTTTAGAGGTAGAGCAAAGCGATATTTTAGGTACCGAAATTTGTGAGTTAATTAAAGGGTTTAATATTGCCCGTTGGTTAGAAAGCAAAAAGCCACAAGCGGTAGCCCATAGGATCCGATTTTTAGAACAAGACTATTTATTAGATATGTTGCCGGTTTTAGTGCCTGATTCAGATGGCTCTGCAAACTTTGCAGGTGCAGTCTTGATGTTGAAGTCAGAAATGCGACTTGGCGAACAATTAACGGTTTTTCATCAAGCCAGTGTGGATAGTTTTATTTCTATTCAGGCAGAAAGCAAAGCAATGAAAAATGTGATCAAAGAAGCCAAACGAATGGCAGAGCTTGATGATCCCATGATTATTTTTGGTGAAACAGGAACGGGTAAAGAAGTCTTGGCAAAAGCTTGTCATGAGGCGAGTCGCAGAAGTGAAGCCAGTTTTGCAAAGTTAAATTTTGCTTCCATACCTGAAGACCTAGCTGAACTAGAGTTATTTGGCTGTGGGGCAGGTGATAGCCGGTATCCACAAGGTAAAGCTGGAGTATTAGAGGAAAGCCAAGGTGGCACCCTATTTTTAGATGAAATTGGCGATATGCCAGCAAAATTGCAATTGAAGTTATTGCGAGTAATAGAAACTAACCTATTTTGTCGTCTTGGGGAAACTCAAGAGCGTCAGGCAGATATGCGCATCATTTGCACCACCCAAGCAGATTTTGCCAAACTCATGCAAGAAGGTTTGTTTCGTGAAGATTTGTTTTACCGCTTAAATACTCTAAGTTTAGTTTTACCACCTTTGCGTGAACGTAAATCAGATGTGATTACCTTGGCCGAATGTTTTGTAAAACAACATAGCCTAAAACTAGGTCGCAAAGCGCCTAAGTTAAGTAAATCTTGTATTGATTATTTGCAGCTTTATCCCTGGCCTGGCAATGTGAGGCAACTAGCCAATGCCTTATATCGAGCGGTGTCGTTATTAGAGGGCAACATACTAGACAAAGAACATATTCAATTACCTTCTTGTTCTACTACTGTTAGTTTTGTCTCAGAAGAGTTTGAAGGCAGCTTAGATGACGAAGTGAAACGTTTTGAAAAAGATATTCTTATGCGCCTCTATCCTAATTACCCAAGTACCAGACAATTAGCCAAAAAGTTAGGCTTAAGTCATACCGCTATCGCCAATAAACTTCGTGAATATGGGATCAATAAAAAAACCTTAAAAATTGCCTAACCAGCTAAGCTAGTTAGGCGGCTTTTTACAGGCTTTTAATTGGTAATTCTGTGGTATTTTTTACCTGTTTAAGGGCAAAAGTTGAACTGAGGTGGTCAACTAAAGGTAGGTTGGTGAGTTTGGTTTTTAACAGGTGCTCGTATTCTTCAATACTTTCCACTATCACTTTAAGCAAATAGTCTTTGTCGCCGCTAGTGGTATGGCACTCTACTATGGCATCAATATTTTGAACGGCTTTCTCAAAATCATTGAGTGATTCGCCGTCGTGATTTTTTAGGGTCACATAAATAAATACAGATACCCCTAGGTTTAGCTTTTTATTGTCTAATAAGGTGACTTTTTGCAGAATGATTTTTTCTGCTTCTAAACGCTTAACTCGCCTCCAACATGGGGTATGAGATAATCCAACTTTTTGGCTTAGATCGGCCATAGAAACGGTCGCATCTTTTTGCATGACTCGCAAAATTTCACGATCAAATTTATCAAGTTTCATAAAGATAATGTTAACTGGTAGATAGAAGTCGCTAGCATGATGAAAAGTTAATTCATTTTCAAGATAAAAAAGAGGATATTTATCCTAGTTGTTAATTTGAATTTCGAAAAATGCAAAAATCTTATTTTAGCTGCCAATTAATTCGCAATAAGTGTCCTATATCAACTGATATATCATGCCCATTATTATAAGCATAAACGAGATCTTAGCATGTCAGTATTTGAGCACCCAGAATTTGACGACCACGAACATGTGGCGTTTTTTCAAGATAAAGCGTCAGGGTTAAAAGCCATAATAGCAGTACATAATTCAAACCTAGGTAACGCTCTAGGTGGATGCAGAATGTGGCCTTATATGAACGATGAAGAAGCCTTAAGAGATGTGCTTAGATTATCTAAAGGCATGACCTACAAAGCAGCTATGGCTGGACTTAAACAAGGTGGTGGTAAAGCCGTGATTATAGGCAATCCTCGTACCGATAAAAGCCCGGAAAAAATGTTAGCTATGGGTAGGTTTGTGCAAAGTTTGTCGGGTAAATATATCAGTGCCGAAGATTCAGGCTTAACAGTTGACGATCTCAAAATAATGGGGCGCGAAACCCAGCATGTGGCAGGCATTCAAGCTAAGTATCATGTCAATTCAGAGCCGGCAGATGGTAATCCTGCTCCTTCTACCGCTTATGGTGTATTTGTTGGATTAAAAACCTCAGTTAAACATGTGTTTAATTCAGACTTGCAAGGCATTCGAGTAGCGATCCAAGGATTAGGACATGTGGGCTACAGGTTAGCTAAACATTTGCATGAAAGTGGAGCTGAGCTGTATGTAACTGATATTCATTCTGAAAATGTTGACAAAGCTGTGGCAGAGTTTAATGCGACTGCCGTGACTCCAGATGAAATTTACAGTTTAGATGTTGATGTGTTTGCTCCTTGTGCAATGGGCGCTATTTTAAACGAAGACACCATTAATAAACTTAAAGCCAAAGTGATAGCCGGAGCGGCAAATAATCAATTGGAAAAAGAGCAATTTGGTCAGCTGTTAGTTGAACGCGGTATTTTGTACGCACCAGATTACGTTATTAATGCTGGTGGTATAATTGATATCTATCATCAAACTATTGATAGTTCTGATGCTGAGTTACGTGCTCATATTGAAAAAATTAACGATACAGTATTAGAAATTTACCAACGTGCAGAAGCAGAAAATGTGGCGACTAACATAGTGGCAAATCAAATTGCTGAAGAACGTTTTGGACAATAATTAAAATCTATTAAAAGTGGGTTGCATATAGGATTAGCTTTGTTCATAATGCGCCCGCTCTAACAAATAGCACTTTGTTTTTGTTAGGCTTTTCAATGGTGACCTTTCGGTCCCCTCGCAATGATACTTTGTGAACTCGGTCAGGCCTGGAAGGGAGCAGCCGCAGCAAACGACTCATGTGCCGAGGTGTGGCTGGAAGGGCACCACCATTCTACTTCAAGCGTCACTCTCTTTATTTTGATCTAAATAACTCATGGCTTGCTGAACAGCATTCACTACATTCATTTGCATTTGTTGCCTTTCGTTTTGTGGCATATAAAAAGACATATCAACTTCAAACCTAATATACCTAGGCGGAATTTGATTTAAGGCTAAACAACAAAGGTCGGCAATATAATCTTCGCTGTTAGTTTGCGCTAAACCTAATTTTTCTATCCTTTCTAAAACCAGCTGTTCGTAATAATTGTGGATATCATCGTTTAGTTTCATAAGTTGCGTTCGACCTTTTTAATTTAGCTATGTTGTTACTATAAACATAATTTAAATAAAGCACCTAATTGAATATTCACTTCATTAAGGCTTGCTAACTTTTATTATATATTTCAAAGGTTTTTATGAGTCTGTAAATATTTTGTTACTTTTTCAGCGATAAGCCTTATTGACAAATTTAGATTGATCAAAAGTTCACCGCCAATATTGTTGACCCAACCTTTTGCTAGTGTATATTAGGAATCATGTTGATCAAAAAGTGATCGCTTTGCGCGCTTTTTCAACATTAAGGCTACTAGCCTGATATTAAATACAAGTCGTTTTAACGACGTATACAACTAACAGTATGTCCAGGGAGACAAACATGTTTACAAATTCAAAAATGGCGAAGTCAATTCGTTTAGCTATGGCTGCGGGTGTTGCTTCAACAGCTATGCTTGCATCTCATGTTGTTAATGCACAACAAGACGCTGACGCAGAACAAAATGAAAAGTCAGTAGAAAAAATATCCGTTACCGGTTCTCGTATTAAATCTCAAAACTTTGAAAGTGCTAGCCCAGTATCTGTTACTTCAGATGTTGAAATTAAGCTTTCTGGTTTTACACGTATCGAAGATTTAATGAACTCTTTACCGCAAATCGAAGCGGGACAAACGTCATTTATCTCTAATGGTGCGTCAGGTACGGCTAACTTAGATTTACGTGGTTTAGGTCCAACACGTACCTTAGTGTTAGTGAACGGTCGTCGTTTACAGCCAGGTGGTGTGTATTCTCAATCGCCTGACATTAACCAAATTCCAGCTGCACTAGTTAAACGTGTTGAAGTGTTAACTGGTGGTGGTTCTTCAACTTATGGTGCCGATGCGGTAGCCGGTGTTGTTAACTTTGTAATGGACGATCAATTTGAAGGCATTGAGCTAACTGTTGGTGCGTCTGGTTATCAGCACAACAATAACAATAGTTATATTCAAGGCCTAATGGATGCCAGAAACTTTGAATATCCTGATGGAAATAGTGGTATCGACGGTAAGAGTTACAACATCGATTTCACAGCCGGTGGTACCTTTGCTGACGGTAAAGGCCATGCAGTAGCATACGCCACTTGGAGACGTAACGATGAACTTCGTCAAGCAGCCCGTGATTACTCTTCTTGTGCATTAAACAATGCGGGTAATTCTTGTGGTGGTTCATTGAACACTATCATACCTTCATTCTTTATCGGTGATATCGACCCAGCTACAGGTATTCAAGACGATTATGAGTTATGGTCAATTGACTCTAACAGCGCCTTTATTCCTCAAGATGGTACGCGTTATAACTACGCGCCGGTAAACCATTTTATGCGTCCAGATGAAAGATTCTCAATTGGTGCTTTTGTTGACTATGAAGTAAATGAACACTTCAATCCTTATATGGAAGTGAGCTACATGAATGACCGCACTGTAGCGCAAATCGCTGAGTCTGGAACATTCTTCGCAGAACAATATAACCTAGATGTTTCAAACCCATTATTAAATGATACTCAACGTCAACAGTTGATGGATCGTTTTAACTTAACTATGGACGACCAGTTCTCGGTTTATATCGGTAAGCGTAATGTTGAAGGGGGCCCTCGTGCTTCTAGCTTAGAGCATAATTCATTCCGTATCGTATTAGGTTCTGAAGGCGACATTAACGACATGTGGAGCTATGATGCATCTTTCCAATATGGTAGCTCTTCATCTTCGGCTGCTTATTTGAATGACTTCTTCGCCCCAAGAATTGCTACTGCCCTAGACCCAGATTTATGTGCGGCAACAGCAGGTTGTTTACCATACGAAGTGTTCACTTTTAATGGTATAACGCCTGAAGCTGCAGCAACACTAACTGGTGTGGCAATTTTGAACGGTGTAACCAGCAATACTATCTTAAACGCTTATGTGAGCGGTGATACAGGCATGGCCTTCCCAAGTGCTGAAGATACTGTACAAGTTGTATTTGGTATGGAGCATCGTAAAGAAGAGTTTGAGCGTTTATCAGATGAAGTGTTCGCACGTGGTCTGTTATTAGGTCAAGGTGGTGCAACAGCTAGTATAGTTGGTGACTACAGCGTTAACGAAATTTTTGCTGAAGCACAAGTACCTGTGATCCAAGGTGCTGATGGCGCTGAAAACCTAGTGTTAGATCTTGGTTATCGTTATTCTGACTATGATACATCTGGTGGCGTATCTACTTATAAAGTTGGTGTTAACTACGAGCCAATGGATGACTTTAAAGTTCGTGCCAGCTATAACCGTGCCGTTCGTGCGCCAAATGTTGGTGAGCTATTCGCACCTCAGAACACTGGTTTATGGAACGGTACCGATCCATGTGGCGGTATCATTGCTGACGGTGAAACTCCAGCTCAAACTGCAGCACAATGTGCTAACTCAGGTGTTACTGCGTCTCAATACGGTAACATTGCGTTAAGCCCTGCAAGCCAATATAACGGTTTGTTTGGTGGTAACCCAGATCTACAACCAGAAGTTGCTGATACTTATACTTTTGGTGTAGCTGCTAACCCATTTGAAAACTTTGCTATGTCAGTGGATTACTGGGATATCGAACTTAATGACGTTATCGGTGCAGTAGGCTCTCAGTTAACTGTTGAACAGTGTGGTTTAACGGGTGACCCAGCATACTGTGACAACGTAGTACGTGCCGGCTCTGGTAGCTTATGGCGTGGTACTGCTGGTTTCGTACGTTCAACCAATGTTAACTTAGCCGGTCGTCGCTGGCAGGGTGTTGACTTTTCTGGTAACTACGAAGCTGAGTTAGGTGAAGGTACTATTACGGCTAAGTTCGTAGGTACTTTGATGACTAAGAAAGAATATGACCCTATCCCAGGTGATGATTCTGCTAAGTACGATTGTGCTGGTGAAGTGAGTGTTAACTGTTTCGCACAGCCAGAATGGCGTCATAGCTTAAGCGTTACTTATACTACTGGTGAATGGTGGTCGGTTGACGCTAAATGGCGTTATTATGGTGATGTTGGTTACAACCTTGAATCAACTGATACCTTAACAGTTAATAACGGTGGTATTGATGCCCAATCATACTTAGACCTTAAAGCTTCATTTGATGTGAATGAAAACTTAGGTGTGTTGGTTGGTGTGAATAACGTACTTGATAAAGAGCCGCCTATGGTTGGTGGAACCTTGTCTAGTAACGCTAACACTGTTGCTGGATTCTACGATACTTTAGGTCGTTACTTGCATGCGAGTGCAACCTACAGATTTTAATTAGTAGATAATTAAATTAAAAACAGCGGGCAAGCCCGCTGTTTTTTTATGTGTTTTTGTGAGAGTTTAGCTAGATAGTCTTTTTAAATTTATAGATAAATGATTAACCAACAATTACGCCAATTAGAAGCGTTAATACATAAGCAACAATTTGTAGAAGCCGAATCACTTTGTAAAGAATTATCCGACCACCCACAAGTACAGCCCAGTATTTTACATAGAGCCTTGCTGCACATTTATACCCATACACAGCAATATTCCAAAGCCGTTGCCTTGTTAAAACCAGAATTTTTAGCCCAGCCTAATAACCGCTCTCTGTGTGACCATTTAGCCAATATATATCAACAACAACAAGACTTTGTAGAAGCTGCAAACTGTTACCAGCAGTATTTAGCCTTAGCACCTAATGACTCTGAAGCGCGATATAATTATGGCTTTAATTTACGCCATGCAGGAGAGTTTGACCAAGCCATAGAGCAATACCAGCTCGCTCTATCCCTTAAAATAAGTCAGCCAGAAGAAGTTTTAGTCAATATTGCGGTGATTTATTCAGATCACTTAAATGCTGCCAAGCTGGCTAAACAGCATTTAGAACAAGCCCTTGTGCTAAATCAAAATTATTTACCTGCTTTATTTAATTTAGCTAACTTGAATGAGCAGTCTGGAAATAAACAAGCTGCATGTGAGTTATTTAATAAAATATTACAGCTAGAGCCTAATCATTTTGAAGCTTTAGCTAGGTTAGCCGACGCTCAGGAGTTTAGCTCTGAAGACTCGCCTATTATTACTAAATTGCAAACCGCCATACAGAATAAAGCTGTGCCAGCAACAGTGAAAACCGATCTGTTATTTGCACTAGGTAAAGCCATGGATGGATGCGCAAATTACTCACAAGCGTTCGACTATTATCAGCAAGCTAATCAGCTAAATAAAACCTTATTACCTGAGTATATTCCTACTGAATTTGAACAATATGTAGATGAACTCATCAGGTTTTTTTCTAATTCTTGGCTTAGCCAAAACAAAACTCAGTCGGCGGCCATGCCTGTGTTTATTTGTGGCATGTTTCGCTCAGGCTCCACTTTATTAGAACAAATATTGGCTTCGCATCCTAATGTTAGTGCGGGAGGCGAGCTTGAATATTTTGTTAGAAAAGCTAAAGGTGAGTTAAGTCCCTTTCCTAGTGGGTTAAACAATCTAGCCCAAGTTGAATGGCAAAATATGGCCAAGGACTATCAGAGCTACCTTAAAAAGCGCCATCCGCAGGCCAAACTGATAACAGATAAACGTCCTGATAACCTATTTTACCTGGGCTTGATTTTAGCGGTATTTCCTAAGGCAAAGATTATTTTTACCGAGCGTGAAGCCTTAGATAATTATTTGTCTATTTACTTCCATCGTTTAGGTAGTGCCATGAGTTATGCTACAGATCTTAAGCATATTCAGCATTATCACAGCCAAATTACTAAGCTGAAAAATCATTGGCAAACACTTTTTAGCCAGAACATCTATACAGTCAATTACGATGAGTTAATTAGTCAGCCGAAAGAGCAGATAGAACAGCTGTTGTCTTTTATTGGATTAGATTGGTCAGACTCATGTTTAAACTTTCATCAACTTAACAATCAGGTCAAAACTGCAAGTGTTTGGCAAGTAAGAAAACCTTTGTATTCCACTTCGTCTGGACGATGGCGCCATTATCAAGCCCAACTTGCAGGCATTTTACCTCATTAGTTTGGCATCACTAGTCAACTAAATTGGGACCAAGTACTTGGCGTATGGGACTTAGGTAGGCTTCAAAGTGGCGCCAGCGCTCTAAAGAGCTTAAATAGGGGGCTTGCCTAACTTGTTCTGCACTTGGGGTAGCAACTGGGCGGGTATTGGTAAAGTAACTTAAACAAGACTCTTCAAAATCAACTTGGCAAAAGTCTAATAGTTTTTCAACTGTGGGCTTAAACTGCTTGATCAGATCTTCATAGTTTACAGTCATAATGTTGTTGGGCAGCACGCTATGCCAATGCTGCATTAACTCAATGTAGTTTTTATAGTGCTCAGCTATGCTTTTTAAATCATTAGCATAAGGCACCCCTGAAGCAAAAAACTGAGAATAAATGCTCCAGCTACACGCCATAGGGTGGCGCCTCACATCGATTATTTTAGCCTTAGGAAATAACAAACATATTAAGCCAATATGCTGAAAATTGGCTGGCAATTTATCGATAAAATACTTGCCACCTTGTCTAAAGGGGCTGACCGCATCTAAATACCTTTGTGCTAACTGCTCAAGCTGTGGCTGGGTTAATTGCTCAACAGCTGCCGGATACTGCCCTGGCAAAGCATTTTTGCCAATATCTAAACTATGCACTATTTGTGGCATAGCCGTGAGTTCCATAGTGCCATCAATTAACGAATGGCTGGCTAATATTTGTTCCACTAGGGTTGAGCCACTTCTAGGTAAACCTACTATAAAAATCGCTTCATTTTCATTGGCTTTAGGTACTTGCCGATTAGCAAACAATGTTGAATTAAAATGCTGTTTTAGGGCCGCATTTTTGTTGTTTTTGGTGTAACTCGAACCTTTAGCAAGTATTTGATTGGCGGTTTGGTAAAAACTAAAACTTTGCGCATAGTGTTGTTGGTCTTCTAGGGCCTTGCCTAAAGCAAAATTAATTAAGCTTAGGTTGTGTTGATCAAGCTTATTACCGCTTGCAAGTTCACGCATCTTGCTAATTTCTAACGCACTAAAACGGTAAGTTTTGGTATTGGCTAAATTCCAATAGGCCTCGCCTAGTTGTGGGTTAATGGTTAAAGCCTGATGGTAATAGTTCAGCGCTTCTTGCAGCTTTCCTTGAATTTTACACAGGTTGCCCAAACGTAACATGCCTAGGCTGTTGTCTGGCTGAAGGGCGAGTAATTTTTGATAGCTATTTTGAGCTTGTGCGTAATCGCCGACTTTGACTTCTGCTTTGGCTGTTACTGCTAACAGGCCAATGTTATCTGGGTGTTCAAGCCACTGCTTTTGCGCGTAATCTAAAGCTTTTGCGGCTTGGCTTGTTTGTATCAGTGCATCAATATATTCAATCGCTAGTTGGCAATCTAAGGGTCGCTCTGTCACGCAATGGCTTAGAATAGCTAAGCGCACGTCAGGTCTACCGGCTGCTGATGATATTTTTGCCATTAACCTTAAGCAGCGAATTTCGTTTGGCACAAGGGATAATAATTCACGACATTGATGCTCTGCGGCTTGTATTTGGCCCTGATTAAATCTCGCATTAGCCTGTTCGAGTTTCTGGTTAAAATCAGTAATTAGGTTAAATTGTTGGCTGGCCTGCTGGGCTTTAGCTGTTGCTTGGTTGGTTAAATATAAATTTTCGAGGATCTTCCAAAGCTGCGCTTGTTCGGGTATTACTTTTACTAAGCGTTCAAGTTCGTCAGCAGCTTCTTTGGGCGGGTTATTATTAACTATCTCATCCGCCAGCTTTATCACTTGTTGCGGAGCAAGATTGATAAGGTATTTTTCATCTAGGCTGTGATTTTTGGAATGCGCTATATTTTGCATCAATATCCTATACAAGGCTAAAGGGTTAGTTAGATTAACAAAGCCGATAAATTAAGTTGGCATGATATCGCAGGGAATAGTCATACGAGAATGGTCAGATTCAAAGCTATTAGTACCATGCCAAAAATAGCTGGGGAATAACACGCATAATCCTTCCTCTGGACAAATTTGTTTGCCGATTTGTTCTTTTTCATTTAGCGCCAGCGAGGTTTCACCAAATTTTACCCAACCGCTTTTATTAGGATCGTGAGGCTGCATATTTTGGGGTACTTCGATGTAAGTACAACATGATAACCAACCTTGTGGGTGTACATGATTAACGTGAAAGCCTCCCCCTTGCAATCGCACAGACCAACTACCTGAAAACTTAAAACTTTGGGTGTTGCTATTTAAAAATGGATGATTGGGATCAACAGGCAAGTTGGCTAAGTACTTTGAAATGCGTTTTTCTAGCACCTGTTTAAAGTCTTGAATAACTTTTGCTGGCTCTGATAACAGTCTACCTACAGTTTGGGTGCCTCCTTTCACGCTTTGGTCTAAGGGTTGCAATTCACCTTTATGCATTGCGCTGAGCTCAGCTCTTAATACCGACATAAAATGCGCTAAATCTTGATAGCCTTCGGGCGTTTCCAAAAATTCAGCATCGATAAAGTCTTCATAATTATTTAACCAGCTTGCTCTAGGATCGTCTAATAATCGCCAACATAACCCCTTATAAGCCCAAATTTCTTGATTTAATGGCGCAATGTCTGCAGCTTGGTCTAGGTAGGAAAGGGCTTTAGGGTAGGCCGCTTGCTTTATAAAATAATTGGCAATGTCAATTAAGTATTTAACATTTTGAGGTTGAGCATGGTGGGCCTCAAGTAATAGCTTAAGAACGTCTTGACTGTTTTCCGATTGCTGGTTCTTTATAACCGCAAGGGCATGTAAAAATTGTGGCTCTCTGCCTATTTTGTCAATGGATGAGGTTAATACTGCCTGAGCTTTATCTGGTTGTTCTGACATAATTAACATAGCAGCGTAAGAGAATAATAAAGCCGCAGAATTTGGCAGTTGCTGAAAGGCCTGTTGGTAAGAACTTAAAAATTGGTCTTGCTGATTTTGCTCCCAAAAGACTTTATTTAATGCCTCATGAGCATCTACGTAGTCGGGCTTTAATGCTATGGCCTTTTGCAAGTTTTGAATGGCTAGCGGTAAATTTTGACTGTCGTAAAATGCACAACCAAGATTAAAATACAGTTCAGGGTAGGGGCGTTTTAAGGCTTCAATTTTTTCATAAGATTGGATAGATGCCTGTGGCTTGCCAATCAATCGATAAATCACCCCTTTATTGTGTAAACACTGAATGTCATTAGGTACTAATAATAAGGCTTGGTCATATAATTCTAAGGCGGCAGGGTAGGCTTCATATTGTTGATAGACATAAGCTAAAGCACTTAATAATCTAGGGTGTTTAGCATGAAATTTTAGAGCCTGTTGCAGCTTGTTTATGGCTTGCTCAAATTCTTGGGTATGAGTCAACATCATGGCCCAGTTGATCCAAGCATCAATGTTTTTATTGTCTAAATCTAATGCCTGTTTAAATTGCTCAGAAGCTTGAGCAAACTGACCTAATTGCACTAACAAATTGGCATAGTTTGATAAAACCGCCGGTTGCTTGGGGTTAGACCTAAGAGACTGCAGAAAATATTGTTTAGCACTTTCAAGTTCGCCTAACTGCTTTGCTGCTAGGGCTTTAATATGAAAAGCGTCTGCATGCGCGGGAAATTGACCAAGAACCTTATCGCACATCAAAATAGCGTTTTGGAATTGATTATTGCGCAAGGCTGCAATAGCTTGATTGAGTGACATAGTTATCTCTCTTTAAAAACTGCGGTTATAAGCAAGTGTTACTGCACTTATGCATAACAGGTCAAAAAGCCACTCATTATTAGGCGATTCACTAGGGCAATCTTTACCTCATCACCTAAGCCGCCTGGTATGTTAGACACCACAAAACTTGGCGTATTTAAAATATACTGTAATGCCTCTTGAGCACCTGGATGAATCAGTATTTGTTCACCTGGTATGCGTAAGTCTAAAATTTCAGGCGTAGCAACTAACTCTGAAATCGCCAGTGGGTGGTGTTTGATGGTACTGGTAATAAGTACCTTATTGTTTGTTTGGCTGTGTTGTAACTTAGCTAAATCAAAGACTAAACGTGCTTTACGTTTATTTAATGACTGCTGTACAAAAGCGGCGGATTGACTTTGAGATGCTAAGTTTTGAACCGAGCTTTGTAATTGTTCAACTATGCAACTAAGGCTATCTTGACTGGTGATATTATCAGCACGTAAGCCAGCATTACTTCTTAGTGGTTGATTGATATCTGCAAGATTATCAATCAGTGCAATTAAAGTTTCCCTCACAGTTACAGGAACAAAACCAATGGATAGATGAATTGATTCTGACAAGGATTGAGCGGTATGGGCTGTGCCTCTAGGTAAATAGAGTAAATCGCCAGGACCTACGTCATAGACTTGATGGCGACCTAAATTAGGCGGCGCTTCTCCCCAGCCTTTCCAAGCATTAGGTTGATGAGAGGGTTCATCAGAAATCAACCACCTCTTTTGGCCTTTTAATTGAATAGCAATGACGTCTAATTCGTCGTAATGCACAGGCGCCGAAGAGTCATTATCACTCCAAAAAATCACCACACCTACTTTGGTATTAAAAATTTGTTCTAAGGCACGGGTGAATTGACTTAATGGGGGCGCCATTTTCTCAACATCAGGAATACGTACTGTATAGCCACTTGCATGATAGGCTTTAATTAATTGCAAAAAGGCTTCTGGATCAGCGGTTTTATGTGCTTTAGGAGGGGCAGTTGTAGGTGTGGCAATATGACATGTAAGTTTATCTGAATACCTGTCATAAGCGTTTAAAATACTCTGCTCAGGGTTGTCGCCTAATAATTTGGGTAAATCTGAATTGTCTCTGCCAATTAACGCCAATGGCTTTTTCCCGACTATTTGTTCAAAAAAGTCGTGGTAATGAAAAGGGGCGAGGGCAGCAGATAATATGTTTTGGGCTTCTTGTAAAATCAAAACTCTAATTCAATTTAGCAAAGGAAAACTCAGTGTAACTTTTTAACATGTATTTTCAAGCGGCTTAAAGTTGCATGCCCTTAAGGTAAGAGAAAGTCACATAGTGCATTTTTGATAAATTGAAGGCTAATACAAAATTTAGTGTAAAGATTTAATTACTAATAAAGAGAAAGCTTGTGCAAATAATGCGCAAACAAACGCTCTAGCTAGATGAAACATTGATTAATAAGGGTGCTTGTGCTTATCATACTGCCGAGGTTCACTACCTCTTTTCCAAATAAAAATGTCGTTAAAGCGACACTCTTCAAATGTGGTCCAGGGAGACATACATGTTTAATTTTAAAAAAAGTGCTGCGGCAATATCTGTTGCTGCTTGCTTGGGAGTTTCACTTCCAGCGCTAGCCAATAACACCAATGGTTACATTACTGGTAACTCAGTAACAACTACTGGTCAAACTTTATCAAACGTATCAATTTCAGTAGAAAACTTAGAAACAGGCCTAAAACGTTCTGTTGTTTCTAGTGCTGATGGTTCGTTTCGTTTTCCATTACTTCCGCCAGGGCGTTACAAAGTTGTAGCTGAAAAAGATGGCTTTAGAAGTACTATTCAAGAAAGCGTTAATGTAGGTATCAGTGGTAAGGTTAATATGAACCTTGCGTTGAGCGAAGCCAACATGGAGCGTATCGAAGTTACAGGTTCTGCCATTTCTCTTGTAGACGTTACTAGTACTAACACTGGTATAGTGGTTGATTCAGTTACTTTAGAAAAGGTTCCAGTTCCTCGTGATCTTACAAGTGTTGCTTTATTAGCGCCAGGTACAACTAAAGGCGATTCAGCTTTTGGTAACGTTCCTTCAATTGGTGGAGCATCTGCTGCAGAAAACGCCTACTACGTAAACGGCCTTAACTTAACTAACTTCCGTACTGGTGTGGGTTCAAGTAACCCTCCATTCGAAATGTTTGAAACATTTGAAGTGAAAACAGGCGGATACTCTGCAGAATTCGGTCGTGTTACTGGTGGTGTAATTAACGCTAAAACCAAAAGTGGTTCTAACGAATTTAAATGGGGCGTAAACCTTTTTGTTGAGCCTGATGCTTTACGTGAAGACAAAGCTTCTGAAAAGCGTGCTGATGGATCTTATCGTATTGATAATACCCAAGATAAAAACACCTTTTGGGATGTTAACTTATGGGCAAGTGGTGCATTAATTGAAGACAAATTATTCTTCTATGTACTTTACAACCCACGTTCTGACGTATTTGAATACAATGGCTCTGAAACCATTAGTGGTGACAATACTCTTCAAAGTGTGTTTAAAGATGAAGATGAAGATGCGTTTTGGGGTGCTAAAATTGATTGGTATATCAATGATTCAAACATCTTAGAATTAACTGCGTTTTCTGATGAAAGCTCAACTATTAATACCCGTTACAGCAGTGTAAACGGCACTATCCAAGGCGACGGTGCAGAAGGTTTCACTGATGAAGGTGGCCTAAACGCTACAGTTAAGTACACCAGTATTATTTCTGATGACTTCTCAATCTCAGCTCAGTACGGTATCAACAAAGCCAACAGAACTACAGCCAGTGCACTAGATTCTAACCCGGTAATTTACCGTCGTTTCGATAGCACAGGTGGATTCGTTCCAGGTGGTAACTTCGCTAACTTCCTAGTTGATATCGGCGACGATAAACGTGAAGTATTCCGCGTAGACGCTGACTGGTATTTAGGCGACCATGAAATTCGTTTTGGTATCGATTCAGAAACACTAACGGCAAATGCTAATACTGTACTTTCTGGTGGTAACTACTACCTAATCTACGTTGATGACGTTACAGATCCTGCTAACCCAGAGCCTTATGAAGTTCGTCGTAGAACTTACTCTTCTGGCGGTGCATTTGAATCTAAAAACTTCGCTTATTACATTCAAGATCAATGGCAAGCCACTGATAACCTAGTTATCAATGCGGGCCTACGTAATGATTCATTTGAAAACTTTAACGGTGCTGGCGAGTCTTTCATTGATTTAAGTAATCAATGGGCGCTACGTCTTGGTGCGGTTTATGATGTAAATGGCGATGGCGATTCTAAAGTATGGGCTAGCTATGGTCGTTATTACCTTCCAGTTGCAGCAAATACTAACATTCGTTTGTCTGGTGCCGAAACTTATATCCATGACTTTAGAACATGGGAAGGTTTTGCAGATCCAGCGCTAGAAGTACCTAACTTCAATGAAAATGGTACACCAACTCGTCCTCAGCAAGTTTTCTCTGACGGTGATGTGCCTAACGCAGGTGCCATAGTTGACTCGTCAATCGAGCCTATGTATTCAGACGAATTCATCGCTGGTTATCAGTTCCAGTTAACTGATGAGTGGAGCATGGCTGTTCAAGGTACATACCGTGAGCTTGCAACTACTATTGAAGATGTTGCAATTGACTTTGGTTTTAACAAGTATCTAGAGAGAGAGTTTGGACGTTCATGTGAAGAATGTTCTGGTTTCCACTATTACGTGTTAACTAACCCAGGTACTGATTTAAGTTTCACTGCTGATGATGGTCAAGAATATACTATCCCAGCAGCTGATTTGAATTACCCTGAATCAATTCGTAAGTATGCAGCTATAGATGTAACTTTCGAAAAAGCATGGGACGGTGTTTGGTTGTTAAACGCAGCTTATACTTGGTCACATAGCTGGGGTAATAACGAAGGTTACGTTCGTTCTGACAACGGTCAAGATGATGCAGGTTTAACTACTTTGTTTGACCAACCTGGATTATTAGACGGTGCTAACGGTAACTTACCAAACGACAGACGTCACTCGGTTAAAGTTTTTGGTTCTTATCAAGTAACTGAAGACCTAAACCTTGGTGTGAATGCTTCATGGCAGACAGGCCGTCCTAAGAATGCCTTTGGATTCCACCCAACTGATCTATTTGCTCAGTTGTACGGATCTGAGTCTTTCTATGCCAATGGTGAGCTAGTTCCTCGTGGCTCTCTAGGTACTACTCCTAGCGTATTAGCTATCGATGTTACTGCTAGCTACAATGTTCAAATTAGTGAAGATTATGATCTAACTCTTAGAGCAGATATCTTTAACGTATTGAATAGTGACTCAGTAACAGAAGTTAATGAAATCCATGATGATGAAGGTTTTGCTGCCGGTTCTGGTAACATAAACCCTACATTTGGTTTGCCAACAAACTGGCAAACTCCTCGTTACGTTCGCTTAAGTGCTTCTTTGAAGTTCTAAGCTAATTTAACTAGGATAAGCTAGTAATAAGCCCTGCTTTTGCGGGGCTTTTTTATTAGTCTCGTAAAGGCTAATGATTTACTTGAGGAACCTTTGGTTAAATGAACGACGTAAATACCCTTTTAAAAAACTTAGTTTCTGCGGTTAAATTAGGTGACGCAAAACAATCTGCGAATTGTCTGCAGTTATTAATAGAGCTAAAACCTAAGCTACTACAAAATTGGCTGGGTGTAGCCAAAATGGGCATATTGTCTGGGCATATTAGTTATGCCAAACAAGCTTTAGCTATGCTTGAAAATCAACCAGAACTAGCGCTGGCCGATAAATTGCAACATTGTGCTATGTTGATTGAAGTAGGGCAGATTAACTTAGCCTATGAACACGCCTTAGCACTTGAAAAAACTATGCCTAATTCACCGGAAGTGTGCCATTTATTAAGTACAGTGGCATTGCAATTAGGTTTTGCCGAACAGGCAAAAAGCTATGCCAATAAAGTGCTACAACAGTGGCCTATGTCGGGGCAAGCATTGCTGATTTTAGCTTCTGCCCAGAAGATTAAGCCTAATGATGAGATTTTTGCGCAATTACAAGGGGCAGAGGGGGCAGTAACAGCTACCAATAACCCTCAGTCAATTGCTTCTTTTTATGCCGCGCTTAGCAAAGTCTACGTTGATATTAATGATCATGAAAAGGCCTTTGAGTTTGCCAAAAAGTCTAATGCTCCCATGGTAAAGGTCGCAAACTATCAAGCCCAAGAAGACCAACAGAATTTACGTTTTATTGCTTCGCAATTTAATGCTCAATCACCTCAGACTCACGCAATTAAAGCTGCTAGCAAAACTAATCCTATTTTTATAGTAGGTTTGCCTAGAAGTGGAACCAGTTTATTAGAGCAAATGATTTGTAGCCACTCTGAGGTGTTAGATGGTGGCGAGTTTAATGGTATGGAGCGTGCTGCTCGTGTTTTAACTAAAGGTTTGCCGATAGGAAGCAGTGCAGAACATTTTGATGAACACAAATTAAATAATAACGTAGAGGCTATTCGTAACGCTTATTTGCAGTACGCTCATCAGCGATTTGGAAGCGATGGCATAATAGTAGACAAAAGCTTGTCGAATAATCGCTATTTGTGGTTAATTAAAAAAGTGTTTCCACAATCACCTATTATTTATATCAAAAGAGACCCCCTTGATTCAGCCTGGTCATGTTATAGAACACATTTTAGTAGTGGCCTGGGGTGGTCAACCAACCTAACCCAAATGGGGATTTATTTTGGGTTAGAAGAAAAGTTAAGTAATTTATGGTTGGAACTTTATCCATCGTCTATATTCTCTTTAAATTACGAAGAGTTAGTTGCCCATCCCCAGCAACAAATAAGCGAATTATTAAGATTTTGTGGTTTAAATTTTGAAGCAGAAATATTGAACTTTTACAAAAATACACGACCTGTATACACAGCGTCTGTTACTCAAGTAAGAGAAAGTATTCATCAACAAGCGGTAGGCCCTAGCTTAAAAGTTAAACACTTGTTAACTCCGTTCTTAGATGAATACCAAAAAATTAAAAATGAACAAAGTTAAAAAATAGGTGATGTAAGCAAAGTCATTGATACTTTTGTTAAATTGCAACCATTAATTTTAACAATATATGGTTGTTTAACCTAATGAGTAACTTGACAATTTGCTTACATCCATGTGAACATTCATCGGTCTTAGTCTTTAAATTTTTAAGGCTAAGCCCCTTTAATTAACAGAGCTTAATAGCCCCTAGCCGACATTTTTGTAAGCTCGGTTAGGATTCAAAACAAGAAAATTGGTTGGGAATTATGTCCAAAATGAGCAAGAGAAACCTTATTGCTTCTGCCGTCGTTGGTGCAATAGCACTCGGTAGCAGCGCCGTTGTCTCTGCAGACCCGTTAAATGAACTTCATAAAGAAGAAGCTAAAATTCACGCGGCTGCAAAGAAATCCCAAGAGAAAATAAATAACCTATATGAGCAGTCTCAAGAGTTATTTGTTGAATATCGTCGTGTAGTAGACGAAACGGAAAATCTTAAAGTCTACAACGATTATGTAGCTACTTTGGTTGCCGACCAGCAACGAGGCATTGACTCGTTACAAAAGCAAATCGATGGTATTGATGGTGTTAAACGTGGTGTTGTTCCACTTATGTTTAGAATGATCGATAGCTTAGAGCAATTTATCAATCTTGATGTTCCAATTAATCTTGAAGAGCGTTTAGCGCGCGTAGAGCGTTTACGTGATGTTATGGCTAATTCAAACGTCACAACTTCAGAGCAGTTCCGTCAAGTTATTGAAGCTTACCAAATTGAAAATCAATACGGTCGTCAAATTCAAGCTTATCAAGGTAAGTTGGATTATAAAGGCACTGAAATCACGGTTGATTTTTTCAACTTGGGTAGAACAGCACACTTAGCCTTATCTCTAGATGGTAAGAGTGCATGGGTGTGGGATAACGATGCCAGAGAATGGCAAGAGCTAGGTGATGAGTACCTAAGTGCAGTGGTAACAGCTGTTCGTATGGCTAACAAACTACTTCCACCTAACCTTCTTAAACTACCCATTAAAGCTGCGGAGTAATATTGATGAAAACTGTATTTAAATCCATATTAGCTGCTGCCTCTATTGGCTTGTTAGCGTCTTCAGCTCAAGCGGCAACGTCTCTTGAAGCCTTGCTTGAAGAAGTGAAGAAAAACCGTGTTTCTGAAGCACGCATTAATAAACAACGTGAAGCTGAATTTCAATCTGCTCGTGCAGACAAGCAAGCGCTTTTAAGAAAGGCTCAAGCTGAACTTAAAGCTGAAAAAGATCGTGGTGAAAGACTTCAAAAGCAATTTGCTGATAACGAAGTTAAACTTGCTGAGAAAGAAGTTGAATTAACCCAAGCCACTGGTACTTTAGGTGAAATGTTTGGTGTAGTTCGTCAAGCATCTGCTGAAGCTTACGGCCAAATCTCTACTTCGATTGTAAGTGCAGAATTCCCAGGTCGTGGTGAGTTTTTAAAGCGTATGTCTGAAGAATCAAAAGGTCTACCTAATATTCAAGAATTAGAAGACTTATGGTTTGCGCTTCAAACTGAAATGACTGAGTCTGGCCAGGTTTCTCGTTTTACTACTGAAGTAGTAAGCTTAGATGGCGGTTCAAAACAACAAGAAGTAGTTCGTGTAGGTACGTTCAACTTAGTTGGTGAGCAAGGCTATTTAATCTATGACGATCAAAATGAAATCGTTCAACCTCTAGGTCGTCAACCAGATAGTCACTTGGTTTCTTCTGCCCAAGAAATGCGTACTGCTACTTCTGGCTTAGTTCCATTTTATGCTGACCCTTCTAGTGGTGGTATTCTTGGTCTATTGAAAGAAAAAGCAACTATGATGGAGCGTTACCACGCTGGTGGTCCAGTTGGTTATACTATTACAGTTATGCTGTTTATCGGCTTATTGATTGGTGTATACAAAGTACTTACTTTGACCATTATTGGCGGCAAGATGAAAGCTCAACTGAAAAACGTTGAAAATCCTTCTAGCGCTAACCCTCTAGGTCGTATTCTTCAGGTTTATCAAGAAAATAAAACAGCTGATGCTGAAAACCTTGAGTTAAAACTTGATGAAGCCATCTTGCGTGAACTACCTAAGATCGAAAGTGGCATCAACATTATTAAGATTTTTGCTGCAATCGCTCCGTTACTAGGTCTACTAGGTACGGTAATTGGTATGATCGAAACCTTCCAACAAATTACCTTGTTTGGTACAGGTGACCCTAAATTAATGGCAGGCAGTATCTCAATGGCGTTGGTAACAACTGCTCTTGGTATTATTGCAGCACTTCCATTATTACTAACTCACAGCATTGTTGCTGGACGTAGTAAGTCTATCATCCACGTATTAGATGAGCAGACTGCTGGCATAATTGCTACTCACGCTGAGTCGGAGAACGCCTAAGATGTTATACCTGATAGAATTATGGGAATCTGTCAGGGGTTTTATTGCTGCTGGCGGCGACGTGTTATACGTTGTTGCCGTAGCGCTCTTTCTTATGTGGGTTTTTATGATAGAGCGTTACTGGTATTTAGCTTCGGTGTTTCCAAAACTTAGAGATGAGATTATCGCTAAGTGGGATGCACGCGAAGATACTACCTCTTGGTATGCGCATAGAATCCGTGACACATGGATTTCACAAGCGTCAGATGGCCTTAGCACAAGAATGTTGTTAATTAAAACGCTTGTTGCAATGTGCCCTCTTATTGGTCTTCTTGGAACAGTTACCGGCATGATCGGTGTGTTTGAGACCATGGCGACTCAGGGTACTAGTAACCCTCGTCTAATGGCTGCAGGGATCTCAATGGCAACTATTCCAACTATGGCTGGAATGGTGGCAGCTTTATCTGGTGTATTCTTTAGCTCACGTTTAGAAGCTAAAGTAAAAATTGCCAGAGAAAAGTTAGTTGACGCCTTGCCCCATCATTAAAGAGAGGATCTTATGGGTCGTAAAGTTAGAGTAGAAGAAGATGCAGCAATTGATATGACACCTATGCTAGACATAGTGTTTATCATGCTTATCTTCTTCATTGTTACTACCGTTTTTGTTAAGGAAGCGGGTGTAGATGTTAATAAACCTCAGGGGGAGTTAGCTGTTACGCCAAAAAATGCAAACATTTTCATAGGTATAACCGCTGATGGAAAAGTTTGGATGGATAAACGTCAGATTGACCCGGACAGTGTTCGCGCTAATCTAGAACGTTTAATGGCTGAGCAACCCTCAGATGTGATTATAATCCAGGCAGACAAAGAGGCTGAACATGGCCTAGTTATTGAAGTTATGGATCAGGTGAAATCAGCTGGTATTGATCGTATCTCAATTGCAACGGCAGGTAGTTAATATGGGTCGATTAATAATTTCTATACTTTTAGGCGCAGCAATCGCCTTTGGTTTGTTTGTTTTAATGGCTGAATTAATTGCTAATACCGGTAGACCAGTTGAAAAAGCTGCGCCTACTCCAGTCATTGATATTGTTATGGCCACGCCAGATGACGCTACTCAGTTAAGAAAACGAGTACCGCCACCGCCGCCGCCACCGCCACAGCAACCACCTAAGGTTGAGCCAATTGAACCAGATGTAGCAGATGTTGATACAGATGGCCTTGGTTTCAGTATGCCTTCTGTTGATGTTGGTGGAGCGTCAGTGAACATTGGTAGTGTAGGGGCAATGCGAGATGGTGATGCAACACCTATAGTTCGAATTGAGCCTAAATATCCAGTGCAAGCTGCACGTGACGGTAAAGAAGGTTGGGTTAAGCTTTCGTTTACTATCAACGAAGTAGGCGGAGTTGAAGACGTTGATGTTATCGATTCAGATCCTAAAAGGGTATTTGATCGTGAAGCGCGTCGTGCTTTAAGTAAATGGAAATACAAGCCTAAAATCGAAGACGGTAAACCTATGAAGCAGTATGGCCTTATAGTGCAATTAGACTTTAAGTTGGATCAATCATAATGAATAAATTTATAAAACATTTATGTGCGGTTTCAGTGATTTCTGTTGTCGCTAGTATGCCAATTAATGCTTATGCACAAGCTTCAGGTCCAATCGTTTGTCCAGATTATAAGCGTGGCACCACTAACATACCTGGCCAAAAGGTCGGTAAAAAAGTTGGTAAAGCATTAGAAGCTTATAATAATGACTTGATTGACGAAGCTATTAGTATATTGATGGAAATTGATACATCAAATACGTTCGATAGAGCATTTACTGATAGATTTCTTGGCAACTTGTTAGCTACGCAAAATGGCAAAGCTAAAGAAGCCATTAAGTATTTACAGCGTGCTGTTGCACCTGGCAAGCTTAATGATGCTGAACAAGTAGGCACAATTAAGTTAATTGGTGATTTAAGTCTTCAAGAAGCTGAGTATGAAAATGCGATTGCTTCTTATCAACAATGGTTGGATATAACCTGTAAAGAAGACTTTGATGTGTATTTCAGAATGGCGAATGCATATTACCAAATGCAACGTTATGCTGAGATTATCGCGCCAATTAATAAAGCTATTGCTTTAGCCGACAAGCCAAATAAAACCGCTTATGCGCTTAAAATGACCTCTTTTTATAATCGTAAGATGTATAAAGAAACCATTGAAGTGCAAGAGTTGATGGTGAAGTTATTCCCAGATGATAAGGCACAGTGGACGCAATTAGGATTTTTCTACATGTTAGTAGAAGATCATAAAAAAGCGCTTTCTACCTTTGAAATGGCCTATCACCAAGGTTATTTGACTAAAGCTGCTGAAATTAAAGCACTTAGCCAACTTTATTCTTTAAACGATATTCCAATTAAAGCTGCACAAGTTTTAGAAAAACATGTGAAGTCTGGTTTAGTTAAAAAAGAAGAAAGAATGCTAACCAGTATTGCCTCTTCTTATCAGCAAGCTAAAGAGCTTAAAGAAGCTGCGCAATATTATGGTGAGTCAGCTAAATTGACTTCTGATCCAGACTTATACCAAAAACAAGGCATGGTTTACTATGCCATGGAAAGTTATGACAATGCCTTAGCTGCTCTGCAGAATGCATTAGATAACGGGTCTGAGAAAAAAGGTCCTATTCATTTAGCTATGATGCAAGCTAACTTTGATAAAGGTGATTTTAGATCGGCATATAAACATGTGCTAGAAGCTAAAAAAGACCGTTCTTCTGCTAGAAACGCAAGAAGTTGGGAGCCCTACATTAAAGAAAAAGCGAAAAATCGTAATATCAAACTTTAATTTAAAAAGCTCCCTCGGGAGCTTTTTTTATAGCTAAATCCTAAGGCAATATTTGCTGAAACAATCTTCTTACTTTACTAGTGAGTTGTTTTTTGCCGGTTAATTCAAATTGCCTAAGCAGGAAGTCCATGGCTTTGTTTTGCAATAATAAGCCTATTAACAGTGCTTGTTCATTGCCCTTTAAATTATCAATGTTATTGCGGCTTTCTAATAAATAGTTGGTTAATAGGCGTTTGCAACTACTTAGTGGCCTGTTCCCCTGAACAAAGTGTTGAATTATTGCTAAGTTAGAACTGGGTAACGATAGTGAGCTACTTTTAAGCAGTTCTAATAGGCAATCTGCTTCTAAATTTTGCAATTCTTTATCCATATAAAATAACAGATCAGCACAGAATTCTGAGTGAATGCCTTGAATCTTTGCTTTGGCAGATGCAGTTAGGGCATTAATGTAGATACAACTATGCTCACCACTAGATACCTCGGCCTTGTGGCTGACCTTGTAGGCAGCATATCCGTGCTTACGCCAAAAGCTTAATAAACTTGCTGAGCCGCCAAATGCGCTAGTAACAAACTCAACGTTATGCTCGAGAGCTTGTTCATGAATATAAGCCAGTAACTGTGAGCCTATCCCTTTATTTTGCTCAGTTCTACATACTGCGATACGGCTAATACGCCATTGCCGACTGTGGCAAAACTCAGCAAAATGGTAAGTAGAACTTATATTTTGTGCAACTAAATGACCTTTTACTCGACGTTCATTGGCGGAAATTTTGTCAGCTATTGGGGCTAGGTGATGGCCACCTTCTAAATTTATTTGTGCCGCAGCTATTAGTTTATCTTGGCATTTAGCTATAACTAGCATGATATCAGGGGCGTCTAATAAGCGCTGTAAATCGTCGGGACTGGTTTGATAGTGCGCATCAAGTAATAAGGCAAAGATGTTAGCTAATAAATCGGGTTGGCTAAGTAGCCATTGTTGTTCGACTAGTTGGAAGCAGACTTTGTCACTAGAGTCTATAGACATTTTAGGGTCTATAGGTTGATGATAAAAAAAGCTGCTAAACCAAAAGTTTTCTAAACTGTCTTGCTCAAACCAGCGAATAGGGTGGCTGAGTGTCTGAAACTTTGCTTGCGGGTTATTGGCCAATAATTGTCTATTAAACCTTAACTCAAAGCCTTTACCGCTGCCTTCATATCCATGCTGGGTGGCGCTAAACACCACGCGCTTAAATCTCTTGCTTAACTTTAATAATATATTAACTGGGATGGCCGAGGCTTCATCAATTAACAATAGGTCGGGCAGTTCGTCAGTTATAAGCAAACAATCAATGGCTTTAAAGGACAATTGACTATTTTGATAACTTAGGCGCTTTTTATCAAAGTTAGGCTCGGTCAAGCCTTGTTGGGCATGGTTAAACACCTGAGTCACATTATTAATAGTAGGCGCGCTAATCCATATCTTGATGCTATTTTGTTGCATTAATTGCGCAGCAGCTATGCCTAAAGCCGAAGACTTACCACGGCCTCTGTGGGCAGTGATAACTAAAGGTCTATTAGGTCTGCCCAAGGCTGTCTTTTTAATCAGTTCAACGCTTTGAGTTTGCTGACTAAAGTCTTTTGGTTTGGCATTTTGCTCAACAAAACAAGCTTGCCCTTTAAAACTTTGCTCAGTCAACAAAGCAACAGATTTATCTTGTTGAAATGAATCAGTTAAGTATTGAATAAATTGACTAGAAATTTGCTTAGTTTGGTAACCATAAGAAAGCCTATTGCTTTGTTCTGGATCTGGATAGCTAGGCCAATCGGCTAAAGCAGGACAGCAGATTATCATTAATCCTTGTGACTGTACTACGCCACTTAGCGCCATCACTGCATTAGCTCTAAAACCACTAAAACAGTTGATGATTAAATTGGCATATTCATGACCAAGCTTTGCGCGATAGTCTTGTATGGCAATGCTAGCCTGAGTTTGTGGGGCATCGCCTACCCACAATAGTGAATTGTTATTTAGGTATGGCAGCAAAGCCTTTAGGCTAGCCTCAACCCAAGCCTGTTGACCGCTTATGACCAATAATTGACGATGACAAAGTTTGGATTTGCGCTGCGTTAGCCAATTAATACATGAAGGTGAAAGATCCACGCTGCAACTTAATAACAATTTGATTTAGCGCTAGTGTAAAAAAATTCAACTAAGATTACGACACTAGTCTTTGCTTAGGGCCGAGTAAAACCCTTATTTTATTTAATTCATTGATATTTAAAAATAAATACCCTCTTGCAACTTGCAACAATTTAACTGCCTGCTAGACTACACGCGCTTTGAATTTAGAGTAACATTTAGCAAAGCAACCAGGGGGTGCCGAGATTACGGCTGAGATTTGTCTAAAGGCAAAAACCCTTACACCTGATCCGGATAATGCCGGCGTAGGAATGGTAACCACATTTCCCATTTACCTGCCGTAAAGCCGGATCTTTTCACAATTAATTGAAGAGATCCTAATAGATGAAAAAGAAAAGCCAACTACTGTTGAGTTTAATTAGTTTAAGTACATTGCAGGCTACGGCCATTGCTCAAGACAAGCTTGAATCTGAAGAACAAGAGCTTGAACATATCATAGTTCACGGTGCATTAAGTTCTACGCCTTTGTCTAAAATGGCAACCAGCATTGCCGTTATCGATGAACAAGCAATTCAAGCGCGTCAGGCTCAGCACCTAGAAGACCTGTTAAACCGCGCGGCTAATGTTAATTTTGCCAGTGGTGCGAGTCGAGGACGTTTTATTCAAATCCGAGGCATAGGCGAGCGTAGCCAGTTTACCGACCCAATCAATCCTTCTGTGGGTTTTCTAGTAGATGGTATAAATTATTCAGGTTTATTAGCCGGTGCCAGTACCTTTGATATTGCGCAAGTTGAAATCTTTAAAGGCCCAAACAGTGCGCGTTTTGGCGCGGATGGATTGGCCGGTATGATTAACTTTGTTAGCCATGAGGCCTCTGAACAAAGTAGTTTTGATGCCCAATTGGGCGCTGCAAATTATGGGAGTTGGCATCTTGGTGCGGCAACAGGTGGTGCACTCACCGACACTACCCAATACCGTGTCTCGGTTCATCAAAATACCAGCGATGGCTTTGTTAAGAATACCTATCTAAACCAAGAAGATACCAATGGGATAGATGAACTAACCTTGCGTGGAAAGTTAAACTGGCAAGTAAATAACGACTTAAGCATTAAAACTGTGCTGCATTTAATTGACGTAGATAATGGCTACGATGCTTTTTCGCTTAATCGTGACCGAACCACTTTGTCTGATCAACCAGGCACCGATGCGCAAAAAAGTGAAGCCTTAGGCTTAAGCTTTAATTATGCAGGAATAGATTGGGCAGACTTACAAATACACAGCAGCTTTATGCAAGCAGATCTTGCCTATGGTTATGATGAAGATTGGAGTTATGTTGGTATTGCGCCTGGTTGGGAATATTCGTCTACCGATTATTATTTTCGAGATCGCAATGATAAGTCGCTACAAGCTAAGTTAACCAGTAAAGAGCAAAACAACAACTGGGTTTTAGGTATGTACTTTGCCGACAATAACGAAGATTTAAATCGTGAATACACTTGGTTGTCTAGCCCCTTTACCAGCAATGTTAGCCGTAAAGACAGCGCGGTATTTGCTCAGTACAAACACAATATGTCAGACAGTCAATGGTTAACAACTAGTCTGCGTTTAGCCTCGCAAAGATTAAATTACCAAGACTCAAACCTAATAGCACAAGACCTTAAACATACCGATTGGGGAGCAGAAGTCAGTTATCAGCAACAAGTTAGCAACGAAAGCATGTTGTATGTGAGCTTGCTGCGTAGCTATAAAATGGGCGGCGTTAATGGCCAAGCATTAGGCAAGATTGACGACCAAGATATAGTTGAGTTTAGGCTGCTACTGTTAGATAACGCTAGCTTTAAACCTGAGTCTTTATTAGGGATAGAGTTTGGTATTAAAGGCGCTAACCAAGCGCGCACTTTAGAAATTGACTTTACTACCTTCTATCAAAAACGAAATGACGTGCAATATAAAAACTCAATAGTTAACGAGCAGTCTTTTGTGGATTTTTACAATAATGCTGCCAGTGGTAAAAACTACGGTATTGAAGTAAGCCTTGATTACCAATTAAGTGACACAACACAGCTTTTTGCTAACCTAGGTTATTTAAAAACCGAAATACACGGGATTACACGCCAAAGCGGTGAGACTATTGATAAAAGAGCACAAGCCCATGCACCTGAGTATCAGTTAAACGCAGGGGTAAATTGGCAAATTTCAAATAAATTAAGCTGGTTGCTAGAGTTAGATGCTAAAGACGAATACTACTATTCTTTTAGTCACGACCAAGTGTCACAAGGTTTTGTGATTGCCCACAGTAGTTTAGGTTATCAAGAAGATAACTGGCGTGTAAGTTTATATGTGCGCAATTTATTTGATAAAACTTATGCCAATCGTGGTTTTTATTTTGGCAATGATCCAAGAGATGAATACACCACACACTTGTATGAGCAATTTGCTGAGCCAAGAAGAGTAGGGGTTAACTTTAGTTTCCACTACTAATCATTTAACGTCCTGAATGCAGATAACATTCAGGCCTTTTTAATCTAAAGGACAGATATGCAACTTGTAGCCGAAATTTCACTCTACCCCTTAACACAACAATACATAGCGCCCATTCAAGATTTTATCGATAGGTTAAATAGCTATGCAGATATAAAGGTAAAAACCTCAGCCACTAGTACTATAGTTGCGGGGGAATATCTATCGACTATGCAATTGTTGGCTAAAGAAATGCAGCTTACTCATGAACAGGTCGGTCAGGCCATATTTGTGTGTAAATTTTTAAATGGCGATAAAATGAGTTCTGAAATTTGATGGAAAGCCTTTACGCCCAGTTAGCTGCTACTTCATGGTTAGAAGGCCTGGCGGTTTTGCTTGCTTTAGCCTATGTATGGATGGCCGCTCGCCAGAGCATTTGGTGTTGGCCTTGTGCTTTATTAAGCACTGGCATTTACATGTGGTTGTTTTGGCAAGTGACTTTGCCTTTTCACACTGTTTTAAACTTGTATTATTTGTTCATGGCTATTTACGGCTGGATGCAATGGAAAAAACATGACCAAAAAGAAAAAACGGTTCGTAGCTTAAGCTTGTATCAGCATGGATTTTGGCTGTTAATTTTAACCTTAGGGGCCTGGGCGTTAAGCCATTTAGCTAAAGGCTTTTTAGATGCATCCTATTTGTATCTAGACGCCTTTATTACGGTTTTTAGCGTATTTACCACTATATTAGTAGCGCATAAGATAAGAGAAAATTGGTTGTATTGGATGGTAATCAATAGCTTCTCTGCGTACCTTTATTTTGCTAAATCTTTGACTCTCACTGGTATACTGTTTTTATGTTATCTTGGTTTTGCTGTATATGGCTATATGCAGTGGAAAGTACAACCTAAAAAAGAACACAGCTTAAAAACAAGTAATGGATAATTTAGTTGTAAATCTAAAACAAGAGTTGGCAAGCCTGGCTTTTGTTGAACCTAAGTTTAAACTGACGCAATTTAATGGCGGCACTATTAACAGTAGCTACTGTTTAGAAACAGCGGGTAAAAAGTACTTTGTTAAAACCTTTGAGTCCGACCAAATGACTCAACTCGACAGGCAAGTATTATACGATATCCAGTTAAAACTAGCTGCCAAAAAACTGTCGGTAAAGCCTATTTACCTGTCTGTTATTAATCATTTTCAAATTGATGAGTGGTTTGAAGAGTCGACTTTAGATCAAGTTAATTTGTCTGACCAACAAATTGCCAAAGTTTTGGCCTCAACCTTGGCTAATATTCATGGCATCACCTTAGATGCGCCTAAATTAGACTTGCCTCAACAATGGGTTTTTTATCAACAGCAGTTGGGTATCAAACTCAATCAAGCACAAATAACTCAACAACAACAAATGGCGGATATTTGGTATAGCGCTTGCGACAAACTTAGTTTGTTCTGTCACAATGATTTAGCCTTGTCGCACATATCTCATACCTTCCCAGCTAAGATATTCGATTGGGAATACTGTTCTTTATCTAGCCCATATTTTGATTTGGCATCTTGTATTAAAGTCAATGGGTTAAACGCCACAGATCAAGCCAGTTTATGTGCCTACTATGCACGCTTTACTGAACAGCCCTTAACTACAGTTGTGGCTCAAGTAAAGCTAATGCAACCCTTAGTCGATTATACTTATAGCCTGTGGTATCGCTCTGCCAACCTTGGTGGTTAATTCGACAAAATAAGCCGAGTTTTGCTCGATTTGATTATTATCTGCGCGCTTGTGAATAATATCGGCAGTTGATAGCTAAAATCACTTTACCTTTTGATATCGGTCAGTATAATTCCGTTCCTCTGCAGGGGTGTAGTTCCAATTGGTAGAACGGCGGTCTCCAAAACCGACGGTTGGGGGTTCGAATCCCTCCACCCCTGCCACATAACTCCCCAAGATCAAAGCTTTCAAATTACCTAAATAATTCATTCATCGCTCAAAGTAAGAGGGATGAGAACACCCACGGTTCGACTAATTTTTCTGGAAAAAATTAGAACATGCAAAGCATGGCCCCGTAAGGGGAGAAAGGCAGGACGCCTGAAATACAAATTGTCTGGAACAATTTATTCACTACATCCATGTAGTTCACCCACATAGTGGGCTAGCTGAAGCTATTCTAGTTTGTTCCAACAAACTTAGTGAACCGCGCCAGCGCCGCGAAGCGGTCAGATGCAGGACGCATCTGAGTTAATCCCTCCTGCCACATAACTCCCCAAGATCAAAGCTTTCAAATTACCTAAATAATTCATACATCGCTCAAAGTAAGAGGGATGAGAACCCCCACGGTTCGACTAATTTTTCTGGAAAAAATTAGAACATGCAAAGCATGGCCCCGTAAGGGGAGGAAGGCAGGACGCCTGAAATACAAATTGTCTGGAACAATTTATTCACTACATCCATGTAGTTCACCCACATAGTGGGCTAGCTGAAGCTATTCTAGTTTGTTCCAACAAACTTAGTGAACCGCGCCAGCGCCGCGAAGCGGTCAGATGCAGGACGCATCTGAGTTAATCCCTTCTGCCACATAACTCCCCAAGATCAAAGCTTTCAAATTACCTAAGTAATTAATACATCTCTTAAAGTAAGAGGGGTGAGAACCCCCAGGGTTCGACTAATTTTTCTGGAAAAAATTAGAACATGAAAAGCATGGCCCCGTAAGGGGAGGTAGGCAGGACGCCTGAAATACAAATTGTCTGGAACAATTTATTCACTACATCCATGTAGTTCACCCACTTAGTGGGCTAGCTGAAGCTATGCTAGCTTGTTGCAACAAAGTTACTGAACCGCGTTGGCGTTGTTACTTGTATACAGACTTGGGCTTTTCATTTTTCTTCTTATAAAGTAGATTTAATGTTAATCTGTGGTCATGACAGACACTACTCAAACACAACTCACGCCTTATCAACAAGGGGTTTTAACCGAATTAGGAATAAGCACTTGGGGATTGCAAGAAAAGCAGTCGAGTCCCGCTAATGTTGAAGCTAAGTTAGATCTCAAGAACACAACTGATGCAAAAACAGTCTCTTCTGAGCTTAAAAAAGATCAAGCTTTGGCTGCTATCCAACGTATTAAACAAAGCACTCAACAAACAAAACGCTCAGAGCAAGTGTTGTTATCTGTGTCCTCGGAACTGGCAAATAGTCAGTTGTTAACCGATATCTTATTGGCATTTAATCTACTCGAAAAAGGGTATAAACCTTTGCCCGAAGCGCAACATCAAGAGTATCAAGACTTCCCTTTAAGTTGGGTAGAAGGTCATACCCTTAGTTTAGAGGGCAATAAGTTGACTACTCCAGACTACTCTAGACTTTCCCAAGCTCAGCATAAAAAACAATTGTTTAAGTTAATTCAACAAACACAGGTTGTTTAACTTGATTCAATATTCAATCTAAAAGCCCATGCTAAAAGTTGACTATCTGCCAGTCTCGGCACAGTACATAGAGCCTTGTTTTACTTTGCATAAACAAGGGCAGTACTCCCCTTGGTCACAAAAAGTCTTTGAAGATTGCCTTAAACCCCCTTATTTTGCTTATGCTATGGTGCTTGAACAGCAAGTCTTGGGGTATTACGTGGCTATGCAAGTATTAGATGAAGTTACTTTGATGGATATTGGGGTAAATAAGATTTATCAAAATCAGGGGTATGGCAATGCTTTGTTGGCCCATTTGTTTGAACAATGCCAAGTGCGTAATACCCAACAACTTTGGTTAGAAGTGCGTGAGTCAAATAAAGCGGCGATTCATTTATACGAAAAGCATAACTTTATTTTAGTAGAACAAAGAGTAGGTTATTACCCATCTGCCAAAGGCAAAGAAGATGCATTTATTATGTGTGCTTACCTAGGTTAGGGGGGCACTCCCCCAACTAGTTTATTTTTTTGCCGCAGTGACTTTTAATTCTTCAGAGGTATCAGGGCGCTCTAACGCCAACTTCACAAATTTAGAGGCATTGTAATTACAGCCTTCACACAGGGCGATAAATTGATTCATGCTAGGTGCACCAATATTTTTTTCCCAGTTTTCGTAGGTTTTGCGAGTTTTTACATTGGCTAATTGGGCCATTTTTACTGTGGTTAAACCTGCATCAAGACGCATCTTTCTTAGATCAGAGCCATTAATGTACATAAGATATTTCCTCATTTTTTAGTGTGGTTACTCAGGTCAAACCTAAGCTTTATTCGATTTAGAACTTAAGTGTATGAGTTAAACTAGCCTACAAAATAAAATGTGGATTTGATTACACGTGGGTGAATTAATTACGCAAGTTTAGGTAAGTTTTTGATGCTAAAGGTTAAATATATTTATCTAAAATAAATTTTTGCTAAAAGTCTATGTTATCTGCTCTGAGTCTTTTGGGGTTTTAGTTAACTAATTAACCTTGAACAAGATAAGCGCAGTTTAAAATTTAGCTAAATTAAGCCTATGAATAATCGTACAAAATACGTGGATATCAGCGACTTTTCTATGTATTTCATATACAATGCGCGGCCAAATTATTGAGAAACCGATTTAGTAAAGAGTATTTTGCATGCCATTCCAACAAGAAGTAGATAAACGTCGCACCTTTGCCATTATCTCTCACCCAGATGCGGGTAAAACCACCATAACCGAAAAAGTATTATTGTTTGGTAATGCCTTGCAAAAAGCTGGAACTGTTAAGGGTAAAAAATCTGGACAACATGCTAAATCAGATTGGATGGAAATGGAAAAAGAGCGGGGGATTTCGGTTACTACCTCGGTTATGCAATTTCCGTATCGCGACCATTTAGTTAATTTACTCGACACCCCAGGACACGAAGACTTCTCTGAAGATACCTATCGTACCCTTACCGCAGTAGATTCATGTTTAATGGTAATTGACGCGGCAAAAGGTGTAGAAGCACGTACCATTAAACTAATGGATGTAACACGTTTACGTGATACGCCCATCATTACTTTTATGAACAAACTAGACAGGGATACGCGCGATCCTATTGATTTGTTAGATGAAGTAGAAAACGTATTAAATATAAAATGTGCCCCAATTACTTGGCCAATAGGCATGGGTAAAGAATTTAAAGGCGTTTACCATTTGTTACGAGACGAAACTATCTTGTACAAAACCGGCATGGGTCACACTATCCAAGAAGTGCGAATTGTTAAAGGCTTAGATAACCCTGAGCTAGATGAAGCCATTGGCAGTTATGCCGAAGAACTGCGTGAAATGTTAGAGCTGGTTCAAGGTGCGTCTCATGAATTTGATCATCAAGCATTTTTAGCCGGTGAGTTAACCCCAGTATTTTTTGGTACGGCTATGGGTAACTTTGGGGTTGATCATATGCTTGACGGTTTAATTGAGTGGGCACCCGTGCCCCAAGGCCGTGAAACCAGTGAGCGTAAAGTCGAATCTAGCGAACCGACTTTTAGTGGTTTTGTGTTTAAGATACAAGCCAATATGGATCCTAAACATCGCGACCGTATTGCTTTTTGCCGCATAGTATCGGGCAAGTATGAAAAAGGCATGAAAATGCACCATACCCGCATTGGTAAAGATGTGCGGATTTCCGATGCATTAACCTTTTTGGCAGGTGATCGAGAATTACTCGAGCAAGCCTATGCTGGCGATATTATTGGCCTGCACAATCATGGCTCAATTCAAATAGGGGATACCTTTACCTCAGGTGAAAAGTTTAGATTTGCCGGTATTCCAAATTTTGCCCCTGAATTGTTTAAGCGTATTCGTTTAAAAGATCCGCTTAAACAAAAGCAGTTACAAAAAGGCCTGATTCAATTGTCAGAAGAAGGGGCGGTACAGGTATTTAGGCCTCTACAAAATAACGATTTAATTGTTGGTGCGGTAGGTGTGCTGCAGTTTGATGTAGTAGTAGCGAGGCTAAAAGGCGAATATAACGTTGACGCTATGTACGAGCATATCAATGTTCATACAGCGCAATGGGTAACAGCAAAAGACCCAGCTAAACTAGATGATTTTAGACGCAAAGCTCAAGCAAATTTAGCTTTAGATGGGGGCGATAATTTAGCTTATATTGCGCCAACTCGGGTTAACTTAAGCTTAGCCCAAGAGCGTTATCCCGATATTGAATTTCACACGACTAGAGAACACTAAGTCGTATTATTAGACAAAATGCTAAGAGCAAAGATGAATTTACACACTATTTTATTAGAAAAATTTAAAGCTGCGCTAATTGCCATAGGTGCACCAGCAGATACGCCCGCACCATTGAGTCGTAGTACTCGCCCTGGATTTGGTCATTATCAATTTAATGGTGCTATGGCCTTGTCTAAAGTGCTAAAGCAAAACCCGCGCGAGATAGCGCAAAAGATAGTAGATGCTGTCGATCTAACCGACCAAGCTGAAAAGTTAGAAGTGGCAGGGCCTGGCTTTATTAACATCCACTTAAAGCCCAGTTGGTTGGCAAAGCAACTGCAACAGGCTAATGCAGATCCCCGTTTAGGCGTAGAAAAAGAGCCTCAGCAAACTATAGTGGTAGATTACTCTGCCCCTAATTTAGCCAAAGAAATGCATGTTGGGCATTTACGTAGCACTATTATTGGTGATGCCGTAGCCAAAACTCTAGAGTTTTTAGGCCACAAGGTGATCCGTCACAATCATATGGGCGATTGGGGGACTCAATTTGGCATGTTATTGGCCCATTTAAGCGACCAGTTGGCTGCCAATAAAGTGGCTGAAACTGCGCTGTCTGATCTTGAAGACTTTTACCGCGAAGCCAAAGTGCGTTTTGACAACGAACAAGGCTTTGCAGATCGAGCCCGTGACTATGTGGTTAAATTACAAAGTGGTGACGCCCAGTGTATGCAACTGTGGCAAAACTTTATCGATGTATCCATTGCCCACAGTGAAGATGTTTATAGCAAGCTTAACGTAAGTTTAAAACGTTCAGATGTGATGGGTGAAAGCGCTTACAATCACGACTTAGCCGCCACTGTTGCTGACTTAAAAGCCAAAGGCATAGTAGTAGAAGATCAAGGTGCGCAAGTGGCGTTTTTGCCAGAAATGGCCGACAAAGACGGCAATCCTGCGGTATACATAGTGCAAAAGTCGGGTGGCGGGTATTTGTATGCCACCACTGACTTAGCCGCTATTCGTTACCGTAACGGTAAGTTAGGCGCAGATAGAACCCTTATTTTTACTGATGCCCGTCAAGCACTGCATTTTAAACAAACCGAAATCGTGGCGCGTAAAGCGGGCTTTTTACAAGCTAACCAGAGTTATGAACATTGTCCATTTGGCATGATGTTAGGAAGTGATGGCAAGCCGTTTAAAACCCGTACCGGTGGAACGGTAAAACTCGCCGAGTTGTTAGATGAAGCTGTGCAAAGAGCCCAAGTTTTAATAAACAAACGCGAGTCAGATTTAGACCCTCAAGCGCGTAAAGAGATAGCCAATAAAATCGGTATTGGTGCGGTTAAATATGCGGATCTTAGTAAAAACCGTACAACAGATTACATTTTTAATTGGGACAGCATGTTGAGTTTTGAAGGCAATACTGCGCCTTATTTGCAATATGCTTATACGCGTGTGCAAAGTATTTTCAGAAAAGCCGATCCTAGCGCAATTGATATGCAAGCAGACATGCAATTAAACGAATCACAAGAGCAATTATTAGCAGTTAAGTTATTGCAATATGTTGAGGCAATTAAACAAGTTTCAAATGAAGCTACGCCCCATGTGTTATGTACATATATTTATGAGTTGGCCAGTTTGTTTATGAGCTTTTACGAAGCTTGTCCAATCTTAAAAGAAGGGATTGACCAAGCTACCCAAAATAGCCGATTAATGCTAGCTCAATTAACGGCCAAAACCCTGCAGTCTGCTATGGACTTATTGGGAATCGAAACCATGGAAAAAATGTAAAACAACAAGAACAATAGAGGTAAGTGATGATAAAGATTTTAGCCTTTGCTGGCAGTGGAAGAAAAGATTCGGTTAATAAAAAAGTATTGGCAGTAGCGGCACAAGGCGCGCAAGAAGCGGGTGCCCAAGTCACTATTGTTAACTTAGAAGATTTTGATATGCCTATCTTTACAGAAGATTTAGAAGCAGAAAAAGGCATGCACCCCGGAGCCCAGAAATTTAAAGAACTATTGATCAGTCACGATGGGTTTTTAATTGCATCACCCGAGTACAACAGTGCTTACAGTGCGCTATTTAAAAATGCCATTGATTGGGCATCAAGAAAGACCGGTGACGAAGCTATTTTAGCGGCCTTTAAAGGCAAGGTAGCAGGCATAATGGCTGCTTCGCCTGGTGCCTTAGGTGGCATGCGGGTATTAGTGGTATTGCGTATGTTGATGGAAAACTTAGGCACTATGGTATTACCAAATCAAAAAGCCATAGGTGCAGCTATGAATAAATTTGACGCAGATGGCAACATGACCGATGAAAAAGTCGAGAAAGGCCTTAAAAATCTAGGTAAAGAATTGGTAGAAACAGTGGCTAAGTTAAAAGGCTCTGCTTAATCAACCATTGCTGGCGAATAAGCAAAGCTTAATTTAGCAGCTTATTTAGTCAGCAAAAATTCATGTTCGGGGTCGACAATTAGGCGCCCCGACATGGCTTCTCGCCCAAGCAACATCAAGTATTTCATTTCTGATCTATCTGTAAGCGTCAGTTCAATATTCCATTGCATATCGGCAATTAAAATATCGGTTTCAATTACTGGGCGTCTTTGCTTAGTGGCATTAGAGCTTTTCACTTTGCGCTGACTTTTTACTTTTGCTTCTCTTTGCACGACTTGATTCACATCATGCACATCTGGATGAATATCAAATTTTACCCAGGTTTCGTCATTTTTTTTAAATTCAACAATATTATCTACATGTAACGAAGAAGTGGTGGCGCCTGTATCTACGCGAGCCTCTAATCCATTTAGGGTAAGTTGCGGGAGATCACATAATTCAAGCGCACCCACTAAATGTTTTTCGTTCATTTACTCTTTGTCCTTTTAGTCAATAATGGTTGGATCATCCAACACTAAATTGTCTTGTAATAATTCTAAATGCTCGGCTACAGAATCAGGTTTTCTAAAATAGGCAATATGATACATAGCTTCACCTTCTTGGGTTAACGGAATATTTTGTTTACCTATTACTACGCCTTCTTCTGGGCAAGTGACTTGGCTTAGCTCTGTGCCATAAGGATCAGCTATGACGGCCAGTACGCTGCCTTTGCTAACATGATCCCCCAGTTGTGCCACATGGCGCACAAAACCACTTTCTGTGGCTCGTACCCAGCCACTTTGGCGGGCAATAAACTTTTTAATGGTATGGCCTTTACGCTCGCGTTTTCTTAACATGCCAATTTCGCGCATTACATTGATTATGCCTTTTACGCCAGCGCGAATAGAAAACTCGTCATACCTAAGGGCTTCACCTGCCTCGTATAATAACACTTTTACACCAGCATCACCCGCTGCTTGCCTTAAGGTACCAGGTCGAATATCGGCATTTAATAGCACAGGCAAACCAAAGGCTTGTGCCATAGCTAAGGTCTCGGCATCATCTAAGTTGGCTCGAACCTGAGGTAAATTACTACGGTGTATTGCCCCAGTATGTAAATCAATGCCTACATCACATTTAGCCACAATTTCGTTTAAGAATAAGTGGGCTAGTCTGCCGGCAATCGAGCCTTTTTTGCTTCCTGGGAAACTGCGATTAAGGTCGCGTCTGTCTGGTAAGTAGCGGCTTTGATTTAACACGCCATAGCCATTTACTATTGGCACGGCTATTAAGGTGCCACGCAAGGTTTTAATGGATTTGTTTTTTAATAAGCGATTGACAATTTCAATACCATTTAATTCATCGCCATGCACAGCCCCACTTACAAACATTATTGGGCCATCTTTTTTACCACGCTGAACATGCACAGGCATAGACATTCTGGTGTCTGTGTACAAAGGCGGCATAGGTAACTCTATGCGTTTGGTTTCGCCTGCTTTTATTTTAACGCTGCCAATTTCTAATTCTTGCATTTAGCTTAGACCTCGTAGTGAAAGCTGGTGTAAATGGTGATAATTAATGCTTAAGTTTTATTTTTTAAACTTGTGCTAATTTTGTGTTGACTGCCAAACAAGCCTAAGACTGGTATATCATTGGCCCTGCATAGGTCTTCACTTATGTTTTGCATATTACGTCTAGCAATGGCTTTTGGTAAAGGGTTATTTATCTTAAGGCAAATTCCATTAAATGCCCTGACTGAAGTTGTGTATAATTCGCCTTTTAGTCGTGGTTGTTGGGTTTTGTTACTGCATGGAATTTCTGATTAGTACCTTTGAAAATAAGATCGTATTAACTTTCACCATTACCTTTTTGGCATTAATAGCCAAATACATGTTGGTAAAGTTGATCCGTAAGCGTGCCAAAAGTAAAGGTGACGATAAGCGCGATTTAGTTAACAACGCCAAAAACTTTTTAAACTTTGTGTTAATTGTTTTGATATTAAGTTTATGGGCCGATGAAATTCAACGTTTTGCATTTTCTATTGCGGCTTTTTCTGTTGCTATTGTGTTGGCCACCCGCGAGTTTATTCAATGTGTTATTGGGTTTTTCTATTTAGTTTCTACGCGCCCTTTTCGCATCGGTGATTGGATTGAGGTAGGGGACTTTGTTGGCGAAGTCTCGGCCACAGATTGGATAAAGAGCACTTTGTTAGAGGTTGATTTGTCTACTTACGAGTACACAGGCAAAACTTTATTTGTGCCTAACAACAAGTTAATTACCAGCCCAATTAAAAACCTTAACTTTTTAAAACGTTATGCCACCCACCATTTTGTTATTACCCGTGACCAAAGTGTTAATCCTTACGCCATTCTTGATCAAGTGATGGCTAAGGCGACAGAATATTGTCGAGACTTTCACGAAGTGGCAGTGCGCTACAATCAAATGATTGAGAGACGTTTAGATGTGGCCATTACCGGCCCAGAGCCAATAGTCAAAGTGTCAACTTCTGATCTTGGGGATACACAAGTCGAAGTCACTATCTTTTGCCCAACCGAGCGGGCAATTGAAATAGAACAAGCCATTACCCATGACTTTATGCACTATTGGTTTGCGCAAAAACAGCAAGATGAAAAATTGTTGGCAGCAAGTGCAAATTAACCACTAAAACTATCATGGCGTTAAGGCTTAGCTAAAAGGCATAGCTAAGTACGGATTTTAACTATGATTAAGCGCTAAAATCCGTTAAAATCCGCGTCCTTTAATTTCGAGTTCTACTCTATTATTTATGTTTGAAATCAACCCTATACATAATGCTTTAGCAGATATAAAAGTACGCGCTGAATCGCTTCGGGGGTACCTTTGACTACGCTCAAAAACAAGAGCGATTAGAAGAGGTCAACCGCGAGCTAGAAAGTCCAGAGGTGTGGAGTCAGCCCGAGCGTGCACAAGCTTTAGGTAAAGAAAAAGTTGCCTTAGAAATGGTGGTGGACACCATAGATGTATTGGTTCAAGGAGTTGAAGATGTTGAAGGCTTAGTTGAGTTAGCGGTAGAGGCTGAAGACCAAGACACCTTTGAAGAAGCCGAAGCTGAACTTGCTGAATTAATTAAAAAACTCGAATCATTAGAATTTAGGCGAATGTTTAGTGGGCCTAACGACGCCAATGACGGATATTTAGATATTCAGTCTGGATCAGGTGGCACCGAAGCACAAGATTGGGCAAATATGTTATTAAGAATGTATTTGCGTTGGGGCGAAGCCCATGGTTTTAAAACAGAGCTTATCGAAGTCTCTGATGGTGATGTAGCAGGTATTAAAAGTGCCACTATTCGTTTTAGTGGAGACTATGCTTTTGGTTGGTTACGTACCGAAACGGGAGTGCACCGTTTAGTGCGCAAATCACCTTTTGATTCAGGTAATCGCCGTCATACCTCATTTGCTTCGGCTTTTGCTTACCCAGAAGTAGACGACGATATTGAAATTGATATCGACCCTTCTGATTTAAGGATAGATACATACCGAGCATCGGGGGCGGGTGGTCAGCACGTTAACCGCACCGATTCAGCTGTGCGTATTACCCATGAACCCACTAATATAGTGGTGCAATGTCAAAATGATCGTTCACAGCACAAAAATAAAGCGCAAGCCATGAAGCAGCTAAAAGCTAAGCTTTATGAACATGAAATGTTAAAACAGAACGAAGAAAAGCAAAACCTAGAAGATGGTAAGTCAGACATTGGCTGGGGTAGCCAAATTCGTTCATATGTTTTAGATGACTCACGTATAAAAGACTTACGCACCGGAGTCGAAACTCGTAATACTCAAGCGGTATTAGATGGCGACTTAGACAAATTTATTCAAGCCAGTTTAAAATCAGGCTTATAACATTCACACTTTAAGAGATATCAGGAAAGTCGATGACTGAACAAAACCAAGATGAAAACAAATTGATTGCAGAGCGCCGTGCGAAACTTTCTCAAATTCGAGAAAACTGTAAATCCAATGGTTTTCCCAATGATTTTCGTCGTGAATTTTACAGTGATGAATTGCAACAAAGTTATGCTGAATACGACAAAGCTGCTCTAGAAGAACTCGGTAAGGTGGTTAGTGTTGCTGGGCGTATACTAGCTAAACGTGGTCCCTTTTTATTATTGCAAGACATGAGCGGAAGGATCCAATCTTATGCCTCTAAAGATACCCAAAAAGACATCAAAGAGCGTTTTGGCAGCTTAGATATTGGCGATATTATTGGGGTTAAAGGGGTGTTACATAAATCTGGTAAAGGCGATTTGTATGTCGACATGGCTGAATACCAGTTATTGACAAAGTCGTTACGTCCATTACCAGAAAAGTTCCACGGTTTAGCAGACCAAGAAACTAAATACCGCCAGCGTTATGTTGATCTCATTACTAATCAGCAAACCCGCGATACTTTTATGATCCGCAGTAAAGTAGTGAGTGGCATTCGAAATTATTTAACCCAGCGCAACTTTATGGAAGTTGAAACTCCAATGTTGCAGGTTATTCCTGGCGGAGCTACTGCTAAGCCATTTACTACTCATCATAATGCTTTAGATATAGATATGTACTTGCGTATCGCGCCTGAACTTTATCTTAAGCGCTTAGTAGTAGGTGGTTTTGAGCGAGTATTTGAAATTAACCGTAACTTTAGAAACGAAGGCTTATCTACTCGACATAATCCCGAATTCACTATGTTAGAGTTTTATCAGTCTTATGCTGATTACCATGATTTGATGAACCTTACTGAAGACATGTTGCGCCAAGTTGCTCAAGACGTGTTAGGTACAACTATCATTAAAAACACGACTAAAGACGCTGACGGCAATGTTGTCAGTGAAGTGAATTATGACTTTGGTCAACCTTTTGCACGCTTGACTATGAATGAAGCTATTATCAAATATTGGCCTGAAGCCAATGTTGAGGCGATTAATGATCCAGAAAATCATTTGCCAGAATTAAAAGCCATGGCTAAGCAATTACATATTAAAGAGCCAGAAGTTGACGGCATTTGGGGAGCGGGCAAATATTTATGCGAAATATTTGAAGCCACAGCCGAAGAAAAACTTGATCAACCTACATTTATTACCGATTATCCATGGGAAGTGTCGCCACTAGCTCGTAGAAACGATGAGAACAGCTTTATCACTGACCGCTTTGAGTTTTTTGTTGGTGGACGTGAATTAGCTAATGGTTTTTCAGAGTTAAATGACGCCGAAGACCAAGCCGCACGTTTTAGAAAACAAGTGGAAGAAAAAGATGCAGGTGATGACGAAGCCATGCATTTTGATGAAGATTATATTCGTGCCTTAGAGTACGGCTTACCTCCCACCGCAGGTGAGGGCATAGGCATTGATCGTTTAGTTATGTTGTTTACTGACAGCCCTACTATTAAAGACGTGATTTTATTCCCGCATATGAAACCAGAATCACCTAGCGAATAGTCAGTTAGATCGAATTAAAAAAGGCACTTAGGTGCCTTTTTTATTATGTTCAAGTTGTTTAATTTGTTGATATAAAGCCAAGTTTTCTGGTACAGCAAGATTTAACTGCTTAGCTTGTTCAACAACATAACCATTAATGAAGTCAATTTCTGTAGGCCTGTTTTGTTTGAAATCTTGATGCATAGAGGAATAGTTATTGGCAGTGGCGTGTACCACTTGCATGACGTTGTGTTCTAGCTCTGTTGCTGTGACTGGGTAATCTAAAGCTTGCATCACTTTGCTTATCTCTAAACACAAATTTTGTATCAGTGGATAAAACTTTGACTCGGCGAGTTGACCATTCTTTATATTGTTTAATGCCGTCAATGGATTGATAAGTGCATTAATGGCTAACTTTTTCCACAAGGCAAACTCTATATCTGCATGCCAAGTATGCTGGGGAAAAAGCCTATTTAGTTGCTCACTGACTGTTTGTTTAATCTTAGGGTCAGTTTGGGTAATCCAACCAAAGTGTGCCTGACCTCTGCCTGTTTCATTTAAGCTATTAGCTTGAGGTTTAAATGCCGCATCACTGGTTGTGCCTGCCACTAGGTTTTGTTGCTTACACAGGCTTTTGACTTTGTGAATGGTTCCCATGCCATTATGTAACAGCACTAAGGTTTGCTGCGAAGCTAAAAAGGGGGTTAGCTCAGTTAACGCAGGGATCACTTGATAAGCTTTGATGGGCAATATAATTAATTCACAGTCTGCCAATTGTGCTTTAGTTAACGTTTTAGCTGGGAGCTCAGTGAGCTCACCTTGCAAGTTGGTGACCTTTTGAGGCAAAGCGCTGGTGTGTCTTAGTAAGTGCGCATAAGGCAAATTAAGTTGGTGACATCTATAGCCAATCAGTCCACCAATGGCGCCTTGCCCAACAATAGCTATGGGTGAAGAGGCGGTTTGATGATGGGCCATGATAAGGTCCAAGGAGATGTGAGACGGGTTAGTTTTTGTTGGGTGCTAAGAAGATTAAACACCTCTCCTTGTTTAGGTAAACAACAAAAGCTATAAGTTTGGTCTTTAAAGGTAAAACGCAAACAAAAAGCGTGTAAGTAAGTGCGATCAGCCGTGATCCCTTTATATAGTGTATCGCCTAAAATTGGACTGCCAAGACTTTTTAATGCCACTCTAATTTGATGAGTCTTGCCGGTTAAAGGCTTGAGCAAAAACAATCTTTGTCCCGAATCTAAAGCAAAACTAAAAAATTGCGTAATAGCAGGCGAAGCAGCGCTAGGAGCAAGCATCCATTTTCCATCTCTAACTTTTTTCATGCTGCCTTTGATTGCACCTTGTTTCTTTTTAGGCTTTTTTGCAGATACCGCCAGATAAAATTTTTCCACTTGCTTTTGTTCAAAGAGTTGTCCGAATAGGGCAGCTGATTCAGCACTTTTGGCCAATATAAGAAGCCCCGAGGTTACCTTATCTAGTCTATGCACAAGCCACAATTTATCGCATTTTAGTTGTTGATAAAGCAGGGGCAGTAGTCCCAAATGTTGTTGTTCGTTTTGTACTGAAATACCTATAGGTTTATCTATCACTATAAAATCGGCATTTTCAAATACTATGTCTATGGCTGGCAACAACTATCCTTTAACTTAATAAACGTATGGCTTTTGAGTAATCTAATTCTTTAACGGCTTGTTCTAATTGGAGTTTTACCACAGGCGACATGGAAATAGCTTGGGTATAATGTTTAAGCTTGCTGTCAGAAATAAACTCATTATGTTTTAGGGCTTTTAACAAAGTTGCTCTTTCGTCGTCTTGTTCAGGCTGAGCAAAGGCTTGTGATGGTTGGTCTTTTTCGGAATATTTTTCTATCACTTCACGAGTTTGTTGAAATACATTAGATATATATTGTATTTGCTCTTCAGTGATGCCTTCATTTATGCTTTTTTCAAAATGGCTACAAGCTTTGTGAAGGGCAACCATGCCTAAGTTACCCGCAACACCTTTAAGAGTATGAACATGTTGCTTGGCAGCACTTATATCATTTTCTTGTATTTGCTTAGCGAGTAAACTATCAAAATCATGGTGTTGAGAGATAAATTTACCTAGTATTTGTATCAACAACGAATGGTTGCCACTAAATTGGTTAGTAGCAAATTGCGCGTCAAAAATATCACTTTCGGTACTAGACAAAATAGAGATTCCTTTTATAAATAATGACAATAATAAATCCGAGATACCCTGTAACTCATTATTCTAGCAAAGATTTCTATGAATTTGTGGGTATCAATTGGGATTAACGACCGACATAGTTACTTTATCTTTAAACAGCAGGTAAACTACATTAAACAATGTAGCACTTTTAAACTTAAATTGGATGGTATTTTGCGAGTAAATAATGCAACTTTTGCAGAGCGTTTAAATGTATTACAACAAAAACAGATCACACAATCGTTAACTGGTATCAAACATGGTGTTGAACGCGAAACACTAAGAATCAATCCTAATGGCGGATTAGCGCAAACTCCCCATCAACAAGCGTTAGGCTCTGCCTTAACTCATGATTTTATCACCACAGATTTTTCTGAGTCTTTATTAGAGTTTATTACTCCTCCTGAAACTTGTGTTGACAAGACCCTAGCGCAACTTACTGATTTGCATAAATTTACTGTGACCAATATTGGTGAAGAACGTTTATGGCCTCTTAGTATGCCTTGTTTTATTGAAGATCAAGATGCTATTCCCATTGCCCAATTTGGCAAGTCAAATGTGGGTAAAATGAAAAGCCTTTATCGTATTGGTTTAAAAAATCGTTACGGTAGTATGATGCAAGCTATTGCTGGTGTTCATTTTAACTTTTCTTTGCCAGATGAATTTTGGCAACTTTGGTTAAAACAAGCAGAAAATCAACCACTTAATAAAGACACAAAATCTGCGGCCTATTTTGCCTTGGTGAGAAACTACCGTCAGTTCTGTTGGTTAATTCCTTACTTATATGGAGCCTCGCCAGCTATATGTGGGTCTTTTATTAAAGGCAAAGAAACCAAACAAGCATTTAAAAAACTAGGTAAGGGCACTTTATATTTGCCTTATGCCACCTCTTTAAGAATGAGTGATTTAGGCTATACCAATAGTGCTCAATCTGGATTAAACATTTGCTATAACAATGTTGATTCCTATATTGAGTCACTACGTGCGGCGATAAGTAAACCCAGTCAGCACTTTGCCAAATATGCCGAGAAAAAAGACGGCCAATATCAACAGTTAAATGCCAATGTATTGCAGATTGAAAACGAATTGTATTCACCTATTCGCCCAAAACAACCCACAGAATCGCTAGAAAAACCATCTGAGGCACTAGCCCGACGAGGCGTGAGTTACATAGAAGTGCGGGCCTTAGATGTTAATCCTTTTAGTCCTATAGGGATTGATAAAAATCAGTTTTATTTTCTAGATGTGTTTTTGCTGTATTGTGCGGTAAAACCTAGTGCCAGTATGACGGCAGAACAATTTAAAGAAACCGATAGCAACTTGACTGCAGTAGTCAGTCAAGGCAGAGATCCTCAGCTAACTTTAGTTAAAGACAAGCAGCCTATTGGCTTGCAACAATGGGCATTAAATATATTTGACGATTTGAGTGCGATAGCGCAAGTTTTAGATGCGGCAAACCAAAGCCAAAACTATAGCCAAGCGTTGGCACAGGAAAGACAAAAAGTAGAAGACCCGAATTTAACCCCTTCGGCAAGAGTACTGAATGCATTGTTAGACAATAATACAGACAATGGCAGCTTTGGATTGGCATTGGCAGAAGACTACAAAAACCTTCTAATGCAGGCTGATTATCGCTATATGAACGCCGAGCAATTAATTCAACATGCGCTAATATCCCTGGAAAAACAAAGACAAATAGAGCAGCAAGATTCATTGCCTTTTGATCAGTTTTTAGAAAATTACTTTGCAGAAGTTTAAGTATTAAAGAGTAGGCAAAAAAAAAGCCTGACATGCATCAGGCTTTAAAGCTACTACCAGGGAAAACACATAATAACTAGAACACGTTAATTAAGAGTCAAGCATGGGTCAAAAGTTCAGAAAAAAGTTTAACTTTATTAAATTAATCTTATCTTCTTTGTTTATGTGCTTATTTTTAGTGGGCTGCAGCACCAGTCCACCTAAAAACATGGGCAATATTTGTGATATTTTTTTTGAAAAACGTGAATGGTTTGATGCTGCGCAAGACATGAAAGAAAAGTGGGGGGTGCCTATTCATGTGCCCATGGCCATGATGTATCAAGAAAGTTCATTTAAAGCCAAAGCCCTACCACCTAAAGATTATGTGTTTTTTGGCTTAATTCCCTGGGGACGAGTTAGTTCTGCCTATGGCTACTCCCAAGCAAAAACGCCAACATGGGCTGATTACAAAAGAGAAACAGATAATTCATGGGCCGATAGAACTGATTTTGATGATGCATTAGATTTTATGGGGTGGTTTATTACTAAAACCCACAAAATCAATGGAATTTCTAAGTGGGATGCAGAATTACAATACCTTAATTATCACGAAGGTTGGGGTGGCTATCGTAGAGGCACCCAGCATAAAAAAGCCTGGCTAAAAAAGGTGGCTAAAGTGGTCAAGTCTAGGTCTTTGGTTTACGCAACCCAATTAAAGGGTTGCGAAAAAGAATTATCTAAAGGCTGGTTTTGGCGCTTATTTAGCTAATTAATTTGGTCTTTTTTCTTAAGCATAAAAAACTAAATGCGAGAACCAATAACCAAACAATCTTTGGCTCATTCACCGAAGCCGCCTTTGGAAGAGATAGAGCCCCGAACGACTTTAATTGAATCTGCGGCAATGAAGCCCGAGGAATCTCAACCTTTATGTTGTCAAAGGCGCTGGCAGCACTGCCTCTGGTTGATTGAATAGTAAAACGCGTAATATTCTGCCAATTCAAAACAATTTGCCCTAATAATTCAACCTCTAAAGAATTGATTAAATCTCTGCCCTTGTATCCTTTAAATGCCCATTCAGCGACACCGTCAGTTGTCGTAAAGTAGCTACCTACTTGCAGACTGATTAAGTTAAAGGCTTTATTTGTAGCTTCAGTTAATTCAAATATTGCAGTGGTATTCCAAGTTTCTAGGTATTGTCCAGCAAAGCCCACAGCAGTTAGATGGGGTTTTTCATCTAACTTTCCATTCACCAGATCAATTGGCGCTGTGATAATAAAGTCATCTTGCTGATATAACCCTGTATTACGAATATTATTATTTTCAAATGTAATAAGGGTGGCGTGTGAGGTGAAGGCGGCAAAAGTTGTAGATAGATATAGCAATATCTGTACAAGCGTTTTCATATTGTGTGTGACCCAATTATTATTATTATTTTATTATCTGTTTAAATTAGAGGTTAAGAAGAAATCCTTTATTTTTCAGGGTGATAGACTATTGGTTTAAGGCAATGTTGAAAACTAGACTTTAGTCTAATTCTATAGGCTAGGGAAAAGGACAGAGGGAACTAAAACTTATTTTGGTGACTTGTGACTTCAATTAAGACTAATAATGCAGCTTGTCCGCCCCATTCTTTTGGTGCTTGATGAAAACCCAGCACACTTGGGTGCTGCACTAACCAGTTTGGAATAGACTTTTTTAAGGCATAAGTGCCTTTGCCATGCATTATGGATACACAATAGACATGCTGTTTTTGAGCAGCGTGGATCAGAGCGGCGATTTCTAATTTGGCCTGATCTTTTTTTAAACCATGTAAATCTAAAATTAAATCTGGAACATAATCGCCACGTCTGAGGCGCTTCACTTCGTGGCTGTCGTATCCAGGTTTTACATAACTAAGGGCTTGTTCAAGGTTGAAATAGCCCTCATAACCGTCGGAAAACTCAAATGCAGCAACGGCTTGCTTAATTTGTGCCTGTGCCTGACGGTTTTTTTGGTTAAGCGCCCAATTATGCTTGCTGGAATGGCGCTGAGGCGGTATTTTGTCTTGCCTAAGTGGTGCCACATCGTTAAAGGCTTGCTTGAATAAATTAAGCTCCTCATCATCCGACTGATTTTGTCTGGTTTTAGGCAAATTCTTCATTAAGAGTTAGGCTAGTGGATTATGTGTAAAGCATAACAAATTATTCTTGTGTTATATATTGTGGCAGCATCAATCTAATTCAAATTTAAGCGATAAAATGAGTCAAACTAACCCAAATTCAAACAACTATTCTCACCTTACTTCAGATCTTAAAACTATGCTTGATTTGGTGCGCTGGTCAGTCAGTCAATTTAACCAAGCTGGCTTGTTTTATGGTCACGGCACAGACAACCCTTGGGATGAAGCTGTGTGTTTAATTTTACAACTATTAGATTTACCTCAAGACTTACCATTGCAAACCGGTGACCAACTATTTTTTAGCCGCTTAACCGAAGCCGAAAAAATTACTATCATAGAAGTGGTTAAGCGACGCGTGGAAGAGCGTATTCCTGTGCCTTATCTAACTAATCAGGCGTGGTTTTGTGATTTACCTTTTTATGTAGACGAGCGTGTGTTGATCCCGCGTTCTCCCATAGCTGAGCTGATTCAAGATAACTTTTCAGATTGGCTTGGTGAACACCAACCTGCGCATATTTTAGATTTATGCACAGGGGGCGGTTGTATAGCTATTGCCTTAGCCTACGCTTTTGAAAACGCACAAGTGGATGCTGTAGATATTAGTGCAGAGGCATTAGAAGTGGCTGAGCTAAACATTACAGAACATGGATTAAACCACCGTGTTTTTCCAATCTATTCAGACCTAATGGAAGCCTTACAAGGTCAAACTTATGATCTTATTGTTAGTAATCCACCTTATGTGGATGCTGAAGACATGGATGATTTACCCGATGAGTTTCATCACGAGCCAGAACTAGCACTAGCGGCTGGTACAGATGGGCTAGATTTAGTTGATAATATTCTACGCCAAGCGCCGCATCATTTAACGGATAAGGGCTGGTTATTTGTTGAAGTTGGCAATAGTGAAGTGCATATGCAGGCACGTTATCCAGAGCTTCCTATCCAATGGGTGGAATTTGAAAACGGCGGGCATGGCGTATTTGCTATAAGCAAGAACGATTTAGTTGAGTACTGGCGCTCAGTTGATCACTAAACTAGAGCAATTTTAAAGAATAGGAATTCAGATTATGGCAGGCAATACCTTTGGCAAATTATTTACAGTCACAACCTTTGGCGAGAGTCATGGTATTGCGATTGGCGGTATTATCGATGGTTGCCCGCCAGGCTTAGACTTATGTGAAGCAGATTTGCAAGTTGATCTAGACAGACGTAAACCTGGTACATCTCGCTATACCACAGCTAGACGTGAAGAAGATGAAGTTAAAATTTTATCTGGAGTCTTTGAAGGAAAAACCACTGGTACCAGTATTGGATTATTGATCAACAATAATGATCAACGCAGTAATGATTACTCAAAAATTAAAGACACCTTTAGACCAGGGCATGCTGACTACACTTATCAGCAAAAGTATGGCTTAAGAGATTACCGCGGGGGAGGGCGTTCTTCTGCTCGCGAAACGGCTATTCGCGTGGCTGCTGGTGGTGTCGCTAAAAAGTACTTAAAGCAACGCCATGGTATAGAGATCCATGGGTATTTATCCCAGCTTGGTCCAATAAAAATTGAGCAAGTGGATCATAGTGTGACTAATACCAATGCGTTTTTCTGCCCAGATAACAGCAAATTAGATGCGTTAGATAGTTATATGCGCGAGTTGAAAAAACAAGGAGACTCAATAGGGGCCAAAGTTTCAGTGGTAGCCAAGAATATGCCAGTTGGATTAGGTGAACCTATATTTGATCGTCTTGATGCCGACCTAGCTCATGCAATGATGGGCATTAATGCGGTTAAAGGCGTGGAAGTAGGGGATGGCTTTGCCACAGTTGAGCAAAAAGGCAGTGAACATCGTGATGCGCTTACCCCTGAAGGATTTGCTTCTAACCGTTCAGGCGGGGTGTTAGGTGGGATTTCTACCGGCCAAGACCTAACAGTGCATATGGCCTTAAAACCCACATCTAGTATTAGTGTGCCTGGTGAAACTATTGATATTCATGGCAACACCACTGAAGTCATAACCAAAGGGCGACACGACCCTTGTGTGGGGATTAGAGCCGTACCTATAGCAGAAGCCATGATGGCATTGGTTATAATGGATCATTTATTAAGGCATAGAGGGCAAAATGCAGATGTAGTCAGTACTACACCTAAAATTGCCGCCAGTAATCAACCTTAGCAGGCCTAGTGCCTGCTTTTTTTCTCCTTCATTTTTTAAGCGAAACAGTTGTCTCAGTCAGCCCACTCAGTTGTTAATCTAATTCTATTAGCTATTACCTACTTTTTTTATTACGGCCAGTTTGGCGTGTTAATGCCCTACTTAGGAGTATTTTTAGATGGGCGCGGCTTTAGCTCTAAAGAAATTGGCGAGGTGTTTGCTCTTATTACAGTAGCGCGCATAGTTGGGCCAAATTTATGGGCATTTTTAGCAGATAAGTCGGGCAGTGCTTTAAGACTATTGCAGATTGGCGCTTTTTTAACCTTTGTTAGTTTTTGTTTAGTGTATTTTATGCGGGAATTCTGGCCTATTACTATTAGTCTGGCTTTGATGATGTTGTTTTGGACAGCCATATTACCGCAGTTAGAAGGCTTGAGTTTAGATTGTGTGCATGGACACGCAGGCCGCTATGGACGTATTCGGCTTTGGGGAAGTGTAGGCTATATCTTCTTAACTATTATTACTGGAAAAATGATAGATAGCTTGTCTAGCGATGCGCCCGTCATGGTTGGGGCGCTGGTGTTATTTTGTTTGTTTTGTTTCACCTTAAGCTTAACTGAGCCTGCTAAGTCACTAAAAGCTGATGGACTGAAAAGTACCATTTGGCGATTGATCCATAGGCCCACCTTTTATGGGTTTATATTGTCTGTGCTGTTACTGCAACTGAGTTTTGGAGCCTTTTATGGTTTCTTTGCGCTTTATTTAGTTGACCTTGGCTATAGTGGCCAAATGATTGGCTGGTTAATTGCTATTGGGGTAGTGGCTGAAGTTTTGATTTTTATAAAAGCGGGGAAAATAATTGAAAAATTTAATGTCAGAGGGATTTTAATCATTAGTGTGTTAATGACTGCCTGTCGCTGGTTGTTATTAGCTAAATGGGCAAACAACCCAACAATCCTAGTATTCAGTCAACTTTTACATGCCTTTAGTTTTGGCTTAACTCACGCTGCATCTATGCATTTTATTCATCATTATTTTGGCAAGGCTTTTCAAAGCCAAGGACAAGCTATCTACATAAGTGTGGGGTTTGGAATTGGTGGTGCCTTAGGTGGCGTGGGGGCTGGGTATTTATGGCAACAGGGACAAGGCGCAGATCTAACTTTTACCTTAGCCGCAGTTATTGCCATTTTTTCAGCACTTAGTTTATTAATGGGCTCAAACTGGCCAGCACAAAAAAAGTCATACAGTTCATGAACATAATTTATTCACCTTGCGCAACTTTTGTGCAAGCAAGCTGTAAAATTTAGCGCAAGGCTAGTTTTATTCAATTGTGACATTTTTGTTACTAACTTATTGATACAAATAGTCTTGTTTGGTCAAATTAAGCTATAATAGTTGTTGACCTGAGGCAATTGACAGATATACTAACCCTGCTTGAAAGTAAGTTTGATATTTATGTACATTGTTTCGACGTTCCATAGCAGTACCCGGTCTCGTAGCTCATAAGTAATTGCAACACACTTCAGCACAACTAACGTCTCTTCGGAGACATAATTACTTTTGAAAATATATAGGAAAGACTATGTCTACAACTACTGGTACAGTAAAATGGTTTAACGAATCTAAAGGTTTCGGTTTCATTCAACAAGAAAACGGCCCTGATGTTTTTGCTCACTTCCGTGCTATCACAGGTACTGGCTTTAAAACTTTGGCCGAAGGTCAAAAAGTTGAGTTCACTGTAACTCAAGGCCAAAAAGGTCCTCAAGCTGAGAACATCGTAGTACTTTAATTATCAAATAATTAAAAGATTCTACAAAAAAGCAAACCTTAGGGTTTGCTTTTTTTATGCCTAAATTATAAAGCGGTAAGCTTATTTAAAATTATTCGGTTAACTCACCACGTAAGTTTGCTACAAGCTGACGTTTAATGTGGCTCACTGGTATATCTTTACTCAGTAAATAGTGCAGTTTTGCTAGCGCAGCTTCTGGGGTCATATCTTGACCAGAAATCACTCCAACTTCTCTAAGTACATGGCCATTCGCATAGCCAGTCATATTCACTTTCCCGCGCACACATTGAGTGCAATTTAATACAATAATGCCTTGCTCATCGGCTTTTGCCAGTTGTTCTAGAATGCTGGGGTTTTGAGGCGCATTGCCCACTCCAAAACTTAATAAAATTAACGCTTTAACAGGCTGCTGCAAGGTATTTTTAATCACATCTGCACTAATACCCGGATATAAAGTGACGACCCCTATAGGTTGCGACTTAACTGGACTAACCTGTAACTTTTTACTGCTGTCTAGGCCAAGAATGTTTTTGTTTACTTCAATATTGATCCCGGCTTTAAGCAAAGCCGGAAAATTGGGTGAATCAAAGGCGTTAAAACCATCTGCATCTAGCTTGCGACTACGATTACCTCTAAAAAGCTGGTTATTAAAAAATAAGGTGACTTCGGCAATAGGGTAGTTGGCAGCAATATACAAGGCATTTAACAGATTGACTTGGCCGTCTGAACGTAGCTGAGCTAAAGGGATCTGTGAACCTGTGACTATTACGGGTTTACCTAGATCTTCAAACATAAAGGATAAAGCAGAGGCGGTATAGGCCATGGTATCTGTGCCATGTAAAATAATAAAACCATCGTACTGCTGGTAGTTTTGATGAATATCATCAGCAATCTGCTGCCAATCGGCAGGACTCATATCAGAAGAGTCTATTAAGCTATCGTATTCATGGATAGTAAAATCTGGCATTTCGCTACGATGAAACTCTGGCATTTTAGCTAAAGTTTCAGATAAAAAACCTGCGGCCGGCACAAAGCCTTGAGAAGAAGGGCGCATACCAATGGTGCCGCCTGTATAGGCGATATAAATGTGCTTTTTCATAATGACATCTTGTTTTTATTTGCCATTACTTTACCTCTTGTGTTGTTATTTCACCAATAATTCCATTAAGTTATGCTCTAAGTGGCGCACAAATAAACAATAACCTACAAGTGAGTAACCCCATGAAATCAGCCTTAAGTCTATGTTTTATTTTGTTATTTTGTTTTAGTTGGGTGGCTAAAGCAGAAGTCTTACCTATGCGTGAACGAGCGCAGTTAATTAATAAAATTTTAGATGATAGGTTAGAAAACCTTTTGCCCCAACTAATGCGCCGCCAAGGCATAGATATGTGGGTGCTGATTTCTCGTGAATACAACGAAGATCCTGTTCTTAAAACTATGTTGCCGGCCAACTGGTTATCAGCCCGAAGACGCACAATATTAGTCTTGTTTGATCCCGGTGAAGGTCAGCCTATTCAACGATTGGCAGTAGCACGTTATGCTGTAGATAGTTTATTTAGTAAGTCGTGGGATAAAGAAAAACAACCTAACCAATGGGATAGTTTAGTTTCACTGATAAAACAAAAAGCCCCTAAAACAGTTGCCATTAATAATTCAACACATTTTGCTTTAGCCGATGGCATAACGGCCACTGAGTATCAAGAGTTTACTCAAGCTTTGGGCAAACACAGTGACATGCAATTGGTTTCATCAGAGAAGTTAGCCATTGCCTGGCTAGAAACGCGCACAGACTTGGAGATGCAGATCTATCCTCAATTAATCGCTTTGGGCCATCAAGTGATAGCTGAAGCTTTTTCTAAGCAAGTAGTAAAACCTGGCATCACCACTACTGACGATATTGTCTGGTGGCTTAGAGAAAAAGTGTTAGATCTACGCTTACAAACTTGGTTTCATCCTACGGTTTCATTACAACGTTCAAATCATGAAATATTCGATCATGTTAAAGCCTTTAGTGGACGGCCTATGGAGCAAACCATAATGCCAGGTGACTTATTACATATGGATTTTGGATTGAGTTATTTACGTTTACACTCAGATCAGCAACAGCATGCCTATGTACTTAAAGCTAACGAAACCGATGCTCCAGAATATTTAAAAAAGGCGCTTGCTAATGCCAATCGGCTGCAAGATATTTTCACAGCTAACTTTAAACTGGGGCGGTCTGGCAACGAAGTGTTAAAACTATCAAGGCAACAAGCCATAGCCGAAGGTATTAAGCCTTCTATTTACACTCACCCTATTGGTTATCATGGTCATGCTGCAGGCACTACTTTAGGCATGTGGGACTCGCAGGGCGGTGTAGCTGTGCAGGGGGATTATCCGCTGCATTTTAATACTGCTTATTCCATTGAATTAAATGCAGCTACTTATATAGAGCAGTGGAATAAAGAAATCCGCATCATGCTAGAAGAACAAGCGTATTTTGACCAGACTGGGGTGAGCTATTTAGATGGCCGTCAAACTCAATTCCATTTAATTCCATCAGATTAAAATCTCTGCAAACAATAATTATTGGTGCGTTAATTAAGCCAATGGCTTAGGTAAAATGGGTCGGTTGTTTGCACAAAGTTAAGCATGGATCCTGCAGCATTTGGACAGCCAGCAAAGAAGCCTATTAAGGTAAAGTGTTGAGCTGTATTTGTGCCTGATAGTTTCCAAGCTTATCTGTGGTTAAACTAACTAATTGCGGTTCATTCAGCTCTTGCTCCAACTTTGCATGCCAAAGCTTGATTTGCTGCCCTGCAAAGCGAATATCCACCATACCATTTAAATCAGTAATGGCAGCAGATTCTTGGGCAGTGACATAAATATAGCCTTTAGTCTGAGCATGTTGTAAGCATTCTACTGTGTGCAGGCCTGAGTGATTTAATCTTAATAAAGGGGCAGAGTCAGTGGGGCTGACTGAATGCCTGACTTCAGAACTGTTATGGGTTATCTGCTGTTCGTGAGTTTGCGTGTCCTCTAAATTAACGCGCAAGGCCTGACCTTTATCGATAACTTGTATCACAGGATAAAACTCTTGCCTGGTGTGAGTAATGATAGCGGGTATCTTAGGCATAAATAACTTGGCGGCTATTTCAACCACCACCAAAGCGTTAGCAACAGCTTGCCCATGTTGATCGACCACTTGTATTGGTTTTGGCCAAGCATCAACACTTAACAAATAGACTAGCGTTGCCAAAAAGGCTTTTTTAGCCATTTTTTATACTCCTAAGTTTGCGCTACATAGTGAATTAAGTAATGGTAGCTTTTTTACTCTCACATTCAGCATACGCCAGTTTTCTCTATGATTGCCAATTTAAATTGTGTTTTTTAAATAAAGGCATTTCTCCTTTGCATTATATTTTCTAATCCAAATTTAATTCGGGTTGACTTGCAAATTAACGAATTAAGCTAGGGACAATAAGCTTATATCAAATTTAATGGAACCATATAGTTTGATTAAAGTTGTTATCAATTTGTAAATAAATGTAATCGTTAGGTAAAAAAAGTCTTTGAACCTAGGAAAAATATCAGTAGTCTTTCTGCGCCCACTGTAAGAATAAACCCTTTTTCAGGAGCAGTTAGTGGGTCACGCCGACGGAATGCACATAACGAGGAATTAGCTAAAACGCTGATCCCTAATAAAAATAATAAACGTAAAGAGCATACAATGAATAATTTCAAGCGTAGGACTTTGCCTCTGCTTAGTACATCTGTACTTGCGGCCATGGCAATGAGCACATCTGTTTCTGCAATTGCAGGGAATTTACAAGAAGTTGATCAAGTCACTTACACTGGGGTCAATGCCGAATTTGCACAATGGCGCGCTCAGCAAAAAGACGCCAAATTTCAAGATAGTACCGACCAAATTATTGTCGAGTTTAAAAATCAAGGCAAAAAAGATAAGTCAGTAAAACGATTAATTAAGAAACTTAAAAAGTCGCTAAAAGATAAAACTAAGTTTAAAGACAAAGCCTCGGGCATGACACGCTATGTATTTAAATTTGATGAAAGTATAGATGCTAAGCAATATCAAGAAATATTAGATTTAGTACGTTCAGACGACAACGTATCTTTTGCAGAAATGGATCCTGTGCGTTATTTAATGGCAGAAACCACGCCTTGGGGTATTCCTAATGTGCAAGCTAATCTGCTTTCAGATAATGATGCTGGCAATATGACAGTCTGTATTATTGATTCTGGATATGAGCAAAGTAATCCAGATTTAGCTGCTAACAATGCAACAGGTACCAATGATTCGGGAACTGGAAACTGGTATCAGGCGGGTGGTTCGCATGGAACTCACGTTGCCGGCACTATAGCGGGCGTGAACAATACCCAAGGGGTAGTAGGGGTATTACCTAACACCAATGTTAACCTGCACATAGTGAAAGTATTTAACGAAGCAGGCTGGGGTTACAGTTCTGACCTTGTTACAGCAGTGAACACTTGTGTTAACAATGGCGCCAAAGTGGTCAATATGTCTTTGGGTGGGCCGTCTTACAGCGCCAGTGAAGATAGTGGTATGCAAAGTGCCGCAGCACAAGACGTGTTGTTAGTTGCAGCTTCAGGTAACGATGGCAATGCTACGCTTTCTTACCCTGCATCATATGACATAGTGATGGCTGTGGGTGCGGTTGACGAATCTGGCAAACATGCAGAATTCTCACAATATACTGCTCAAGTAGAAGTGGCAGCGCCAGGTGAAGCTGTGTTATCAACAGTGGCAGGAGACGGACGTTTAGGTACTATTACTGTGGGCTCCAGTACTTATGGGAATGATCGTGTTGTTCCGCAAACTCATTACATTCAAAGTGCTGGTAGCTATGTTGTAAGCAACATAAATGGCAGTGTATCGGGAAGCTTAGGTAGCTGTTCTATTTCTGGGGCAAGTTATAGTTGTTCAAATGTAGCTGGTAATATTTGTGTTGCTGAGCGTAATGGCAACCAAAGTGGCAGTGGTTACCCTGAAATTAATCCTGCAAAAGCCTGTGCTGATGCCGGTGCTGTAGGTGTGATTGTTTACAGTAATTCAGACCGTCCTGGCTTGCAAAATCCTTTCTTAGTGGATGCCAACAATGATGTAAACATGCCAGCAGTGTCTGTTAACCGTACTTTAGGTTTAGCCTTAATGGGTAAATTAGGTCAGTCGACCACCTTAACCGTCACCGGTAATCAAGATTATGCTTACTACAACGGTACGTCTATGGCTACGCCTCATGTTGCAGGTGTAGCAGCGTTAGCATGGAGTAACAACATTGCATGTACAGCCAGTGAAGTGCGTTCAGCCCTTAAAAACACTGCTGTTGACTTGGAAACTTCAGGTCGTGACGATAAAACAGGCTTTGGTCTAGTACAAGCCAAAGCCGCTTCAGACTACCTAGCTGCAAGTTGTGGTGGGTCTACTCCTCCTCCGCCTCCAACTGGTAATTCAACCCTAGAAAATGGTGTGGCGAAAACTAACCTTAGTGGTGCCAGCAATGCCGTACTAGAATTTACTATGGATGTGCCAGCAGGCGCCACTGACTTAGCTTTTGCCATGTCGGGCGGCACTGGAGACGCGGATTTATATGTTAAATTTGGCTCTAAACCCACAACTTCTAGCTATGATTGCCGTCCTTACCTTAACGGTAACAATGAAAACTGTTCATTTGCTTCACCTCAAGCAGGTACTTACCATGTTAAAGTGATTGGTTACAGTGCCTTTAATGGTGTGAGTTTAACTGGTAGTTATACTGAGGCCACGCCTCCTTCGCCAGGCTTTAGCACTACTGTAAGTAACATTTCTGCATCAAGAAGTCAGTGGAAGTATTACACTATTGAGATCCCTGCAGGTAAGTCTAACTTTAGCGTAGATACCTATGGTGGAAGCGGTGATGCTGACTTATACATTCGTTTTGGCTCGCAACCTACCACTAGCCAATACGATTGTCGCCCATACAAGAGTGGTAACACTGAATCTTGTTCTGTAAATAATCCTGCGGCTGGTACTTGGCATATTGGTATTCGTGCTTATAGTACTTTCTCTGGATTAAATATGGATGTGGCTTACGAATAAATCACTAAGTATTAAGTGAGTACAAAATCCCCGCTATTGCGGGGATTTTTTTTGGCGCCTGATATTCCCTATTGCTTGGTTTTAAATGATAAACTAGCCGGCCATTTTCAAATTAGAGAAGGGAATTGTTGATAGTAAGGCAGACATTGGCATGAAAAAAACCGTAAAAAAATTAGACAATAATCTTGTTAAAGCGCTCACCCAAGTGTGCGAAGAAGCAAAGCAACAAATATTCGGTTTTGAATGGCTTACCCATACTGCAGACTATTCGAATTTTCCTGCGAGTTTACAAATTACCTGTGTATTTGATACCCAGCAATCCGTCAGTCAAATGCAAGCAAATCAACAAGACCAGTGGTTGCGTAAACAAATACACTCTCAGTTGTTAAAAGCAGGAATATTATTAAAAAACGCTAAACAGCATATTTTTCACGACTCTGAAGAAGCTTGTTTATTAGAGCATAATGGAGACTGGAAACGCAGGTTAGCAGTAAATTAACTATTTTAAAGGTAGTTATTAAATTTTTTGCAAAGAGACTTTTCAAACCCTTGCTTATCGTGGAGTGATGGAGACATTTGGGGACATGCTGAATGATGAAAAAGAAATTGGCACCAGTTTACATTTTATCGATGATAGCAGTATAGGTACAAGGCGGATTACCTCGTACTCTCACTTTAAGGTTGATATTTAAATATATTATCATTGGCTTCCTGTGCATAAATATGTGTTAGAGGGATAATTAATCAAAACTGCTGTAATACGCATTGTAAAACATCAGTTATTAACCACTTATCTGCAACTTATTTCTGGCAGTACATTTTTCGAGAAGCTAAAAGTTTAGATAACTTATGACATTAAGGATTGGCTTTAGTAAATGAGCGTGAAATAGTCGATTTTATCCATAGTTATTACTCCCTAGTAAGCTTTAGCTACATTTAACCAATTGGATTTATTTATGCGTCTAAAAAACAATCCGTACTTTTGGGCTATGTTGGCAGTATTGTTTTGGTCTACTGTGGCCACCGCTTTTAAGATTGCATTAGATTATTTAAGCCCTTTAGAATTGGTGATGTATGCCACAACTAGCTCTGCCTTTGCGTTGTTAGTGACTTGCATAATTCAAAAAAAAGTTAGCCATTGCCCAAAAGAATTAGCTAAACGCCCCTTGTACTACCTTTTGTCAGCGTTGCTAAATCCCATAAGTTATTATTTTGTCTTATTTGGTGCATATAGCTTGTTACCTGGTTCGCAAGCACAACCGATTAATTATACTTGGGCAATATCATTGACCATTATGTCAGCGATATTTTTAAAAAGGCCCATACGCTTAGAGGATGGACTGGCTAGCTTTTTAGGGTACGCTGGGGTGTTTATTATTGCTACTCATGGCGACCTTACAGCATTTGAGTTTGACAGTACTTTAGGGGTTTTACTGGCTTTGCTTTCAACCTTTTTATGGTCGGCATATTGGATTTTGAATGCCCGTATTGAGGTCGATGCTACTGTGTCTTTAACCATAAGTTTTTGTATTGCTACCATTTTGTTATGGTTGTTTTTAGGGCATACAATTGACTCTGGAAATTTAACAGTTATTTCCCTCTCTGCGGTTATCTACATTGGTTTATTTGAAATGGGTATCACCTTTCTATTTTGGTCTAAGGCTATGAAGCTAACCGAAAATACATCTGTGATTGCCAACTTGATATTTTTGTCGCCCTTTATCTCTTTGAGCTTGTTATACTTTATCCGTGGTGAAATTATCTACCCATCTACAGTGATTGGCTTAATTATCATTATTGCGGCGCTACTTCTTCAGCAGTTTTCTTTTAAAAGCAGGAGTATATGATGACACTAGGTGTTGGCGGCATAAGCGAAGAAAAAGCGCTTAGTAGCTTAGAAAATATGACAGGGCAGGTTGAGCCCATTGGGTTAAACGAATATCAACAACGTGTATCAAAAGCACAAAGTTTGATGAAAGAAAAAGGAATAGACGCACTTTATTTAAATGCAGGTACCAACCTTGAGTATTTTACCGGTTTACCTTGGTACGCCAGTGAACGTTTAGTAGGCGCTATTTTGTTACAAACAAGAACGCCAACCTTAATAGCACCGGCTTTTGAACAGGGCTCCCTTGAACAAGCCATGGTGTTAACTTTGGATACATTGATGTGGGAAGAACATCAATCTCCCACGCAGATCATGCTTGACTTTATAAGTAAGCAAGTGGGTAACAATACAGTGTTGGCGATTGATGAGTCTACATCTTATGCACTGGTTTCAAAAATAGAAAATAATAAACAAGGCATAACACTGCGTGATGCTGTAGTAATCACCGGACAATGTCGGATGCATAAATCGGACAATGAGCTAAAAATTATGCAAAGCGCTATGGATATGACGCTTAAAGTACACCAAGCCACTGCTTCAATGTTGTACGAAGGGATCACCACAGCTCAAGTGCAGTCCTTTATTGATAAGGCACATAAAAAAGTTGGGGCGTCTGGTTCGAGTTTTTGTATCGTATTATTTGGCCAAGCAACTGCTTATCCTCATGGAGTGAACTACGAACAAAAATTACAAAAAAAAGATTGGGTGTTAATTGACACTGGCTGCAAGCTCTTTGGTTACCATTCTGACATTACTCGAACTTATGCGTTTGGCTCTCCAACAGCAGCACAAAAAGTATTTTGGGAGTACGAAAGAAGTTTACAAGAGGCGGCGTTTAACGCCGCACAGCTAGGGGAAACCTGTGCTTCAGTGGATAAAGCAGTACGTGACAAGCTTCAGCAACTTAATTTGCAAGCCAATTATAAACTTCCGGGCGTGCCTCATCGAACGGGTCACGGAATAGGCATGGATATTCACGAGTGGCCGTATTTAGTGGGTGGTGATCATACCGAATTAGCACCAGGTATGTGTTTTAGTAATGAGCCCATGGTGATTAACCCCGAGCAGTTTGGTGTGCGTCTTGAAGACCATTTTTATATGACAAAAAATGGAGCAAAGTGGTTTACCCAGCCATCTCGCAATTTGAACGACCCTTTTAACTTGGCAGGTTGAGGCTTTGTGACTGTAAATTATAGATTGGAAGCCTGTTAATCCTTGTTAACTGGCTAGATATTTAACATTGCATGATTAGCTTTATCTATTCTACCACTAAACGGCTTTTTAGTTGGTAATAACATAAGTCTAAATTGCCGTTTCCCTTAAAATGGTAAAACGCATTATCTAGGGTTTTAGCGCTGGATAAACGTTGTTTAACCTGTTCTGAGTTTTGCTGTTGCACTTGTATTTTTAGCAGGTGTTTTTTAGGAACGTCTCTAGCTAGTTTGGCCCAAAGTATTTTGCTGCGTTTGCTGGCATCTTCTATCACGCCGCTGGCGTTGTTTAGTTTTGCTCGGTTTAGGGCTTGCACCGCTGGCATGCCGTAAATTACGCGGCCTATGGAACTCATGTTTCTGTCTAAATGGCGGGTGGCTTGGCCAATTACTATGTAAAATTCTGTGCTGGCAGTGTCTGCTTCTACGCCTCTGGCAAAAGCAACTGCACCGGGGCAATGTAATAGCCATTCTTGTTTGGCTTGTGGGTCTCGCCCTGCAGCAAAACCATGTAAAAAACCTGTTTGTGGTGCAAGAAAATCTGGTGATTGCACTAACATAAAGTCAGATTTTTCTGGAGTAGGGCGGCTAAACTCTGGCTGTAAGTTGTTTTTATTATCGCTTGGCTTTTTTTCTGAATGATCACCGCCCTGTGCCACAAAACCATCTATAACACGGTAAAAATCTAAGCCGTCGTAAAAACCTTCTGCAACTAGATCTTTAAATCTTGCCACATGATTTGGCGCCATAAAAGGGGCTAACTCAATCACTACTGTGCCTGTTTTTAGTTGCATAAAAACCAGATCATCGGGCTCAGGTGTGCGCCACTCCTCTTGGGCGAAACTTAGCGGGCTGACTATAACCAAGAATAAAAAAATACGGCTTAAGATTTTCATATTAGATGCCTAGAAATAAATTGATAAAACAATAAGTTAGCCCAATGAAAAGTGCAACAAGCAAAATTACTTATCACTCAAAATTGAGTTTATCTAAGGCTGCTTGTCTTTCTTGTTCGGTTAATATGCCCACCAATGGGGTTAGGCGTCGATATTTTCTCAGTTGTGGTGAGTCTTCAAGTAAGGTCTGCATAAATAACTTTGGCTCATCTATATGTTCAAGCAAACTAATCCAAAATAAATAAGCGCCGTGACGCATTTTTCCCGACTCATAACGAGTTTCAATGGTGTCTAAAATTTGCGGGATATATTGGTGATTAGCCATGAGTTTTTCGGCCATGGCTTGATGCAAATGTAATATTTGTTTGTCCAGATTATCTTGTTGAGCAGTTTGAGGTCTATCGCGCATGCGCTGACGAGAATGTTGCTGATAAGGCATTAATTGTCTCTAAGTAGGGGCGCTAACATAGATTCCAAGCCGTTTACTTTAACTTCATGTATCAAGGCTAGTTGTTGGCCTAATTTGCCTTCGGGGAATCCTTTGTTGTTAAACCAGACTAAGTAGGGCTCAGGTAAGTGCAGCAGTTTTCGGCCAGCATATTTACCAAAGGGCATGTCTTGATTGATGGCGTCCAATAAGGCTTGTTTATCCACTAGTGCTCTCGTCTTGTTGATTGTTTTGCTGGGCTTGCCATAGTGCTTTATACGCACCGTTTTGGCTTAATAGTTGTTGATGGCTGCCTTGCTCTACTATTTTCCCATTATTCATTACCACAATGTTATCGGCATCCACTATGGTAGACAAGCGGTGGGCTATCACCAAACTTGTATGGCCTTGGGAAATTTCTTTTATAGCGCTTAAGATAGCTTGTTCTGATTGGCTATCTAACGAAGATGTTGCTTCGTCAAACACCATGATAGGTGGACGTTTTAGAATGGTTCTGGCAATAGCGACACGCTGTTTTTCACCACCTGACAACTTCAATCCGCGTTCACCCACTTTAGTTTGCTCACCATCAGGTAGTGAGGCAATAAAGTGAGTTAGATGGGCTAAGTTGATGGCTTGTTGCACTTCTTCATCTGAGGCATCGGGGCGGCCATATCTAATGTTTTCTAATATCGTATCGTTAAACAACACTGTATCTTGCGGCACTATGCCTATGGCTTTGCGTAATGAGTGTTGGTTGACCTTGCGAATATCTTGCCCGTCAATGCAGATTTTTCCGCGCGTGGTATCGTAAAATCTGAATAATAATTTAACTAAAGTTGATTTACCCGAGCCGCTTTCACCCACCACCGCCACTTTTTGGCCGGGTAAAATTTCAAAACTAATATCATGCAAAATTGTGCGATCAGGGCGATAACTAAACTGCACTTGTTCAAAAGTGATTTTACCTTGCTTGATACTTAAGTCTTTGGCCGTTTCGTCTATGGGTACATTAGGTTTTTTATCTAGCAGGTTAAACAGGTTTTCGATATTGGCTAATGAACCACGAATTTCGCGGTAAACAAAGCCTAAAAAGTTGAGCGGCATAAATATTTGCATGGTAAAGGCATTGATTAAAACAAAATCGCCTATGGTCATCTTGCCTTGCGCGACATTGTAGGCAGCTAGTGCCATCATGCTAGTCATTGCAATGGCGATAATTGAGGCTTGCCCACCGTTTAAGGCAAATAAAGATAAGCGATTTTTGCGCCGTGCCGCTTCCCAATTGGCAAGATCATGGTCGTATCTAAAAGCTTCATAATCTTCATTATTAAAGTATTTAACGGTTTCGTAATTTAATAGGCTGTCAATTGCTCGAGAGTTACTGCTGGAATCGGCTTGATTCACTTCGCGCACGTATTTAGTCCGCCAGTCTGTGGCTTTAACAGAAAACCCAACGTAACTGATCACTGAGGCCAAAATAATGAGCGCAAAACTCAGCCCATAATTATAAAATAATACCCCCACAACTACAGCAATTTCGAACAAAGTTGGGCCGATATTAAATACTAAAAAGCGCATCAAAAAGCTAATGCCGCTGGTGCCTCGCTCAATATTTCGTGAAAGCCCGCCAGTTTGCCTATTTAAATGAAAGTCTAAATCTAAGCTATGCAAATGACGAAAGACTTTTAATCCGAGATTGCGCATAGCGCGCTCGGTTACACGACCAAACAAGGTATCGCGTATTTCACCAAATAACACATTGGCTAGTCTTAAAACTCCATAAGCGGCGATTAGCCCAAAAGGTACCAAGACTAATTCAGTATCGGGCGATACTTGGTTTAAGGTGTCTACTGTATATTTTAAAATAAAGGGTAAATAAATACTGACCACTTTAGCGGCAATTAAAAATAACAGCGCTAGCCCAACTCTTAGTTTAAATTCAGTTAAGTAGGGCCAAAGTTGCAAAAAGATACGCCAGTTTAGGGGCGTATCAGGAGGAACAGGAAATCGATGTGAGCGCATAGTTTGCAAGCCCTAGATGCATGAATAGGCTAAAAGTGGGGGTGAAAACGCGTTAATCAATGATACAGAGGTTTCTACCTTGAGTTTTGGCTGCGTAAAGGTTTTTATCAGCTTTGGAAATAGCTTGATGAATGCTGTCTTGCTCGGTTAATTGGTGAATACCAAAACTAACAGTCACATTAAAGGTTTTATCCTTATGTTGAAACTCTTCGCTTTCAATTTCTTTACGTAACTTTTCAGCTAATAAAAGTGCTTGTTTACCTGTGGTTTCGGGTAATAAAAATAAGTATTCTTCGCCACCCCACCTAGCCACAGAATCTTGTTTACGTAGGCCTAATTTAAACTTGTTAGCAAAGTCTTTAATAATAGCATCGCCTTTATCATGGCCGTATTGGTCATTGATTTTTTTAAAGTGGTCGATGTCGCACATCATGACAGTTAAATCACTGGCATAACGTTTTCTGCGATCATATTCCTCTTGCAGGGCTTCAACCATTCCACGGCGATTTAATAAGCCAGATAATGGATCGTGCATAGCTTGTTTTTCAAACTCTTCACTCATTTCTCGCATGCGGCTGAATGAGCTTTGACGTGCGTACTCATAAAAAGCAAATAATAACGAAACGGTTAAAAACGAATAAAGGATCCGTGACTTAAATTCGTAGGTATAGGAATAAACTAATAACTTGTCGTCAGGAAAAAACATCACAACTGCAATCACAGTGATAAACAAACCTAAGTGTAAGGAGCCTTTTATCATGCCACCAAAGAATAAGGTCATGGGCGGCACAATATACAACCACAGTGGTCCTGTACCCTCAACGCCGCCAGTCACCACTAAATACAACATTAACAACATTAAAGAAATAATGACCAAGGTTGACGCAAATACAAAAGGATTTTTAATGCTAGTGGAGCGTAAAATAAGGTTAGAGGATAAAAAGATAAATCCTGATATGACTAATAGTATTCCCAATACCCAATCTGCGCGTAAAAGCGCACTAGAACCTAAAATAAAGCAGGTCATGTAGCCGATGAAACCAAATAGGTTGGTAATCATTACCTTTTGGCTGGATTCAGGATCTTGTTTGTCGTTGACCCCGTTATTTAAATAATCTTTGACTAACTTTTTTACATCCATAGATGACAATTATTCGGCTAAGCCGCATATCCTTGTTAATTGTGTGCCAATGCTTATTGTTTTGGTATCTGGCGCGTAAGGGAAAGTCCTCATTTTCACCTTTAGCTAAGTTTTCCATAGTAAAAGGAATAGGCGCAGATTTAAAGTGTAACTTTTGATTAGGTTTAGTGTAAACAAATTGTTAAGTGTCTGAGTTGGTTTAAATTATTTTTAGATAGATAGCTAAGTGTTAGGTCAAATTTACACTTAGACATAAACTCATTAGAAAATGGTTACAATTTTATTGACCAAATCTTGAAGCTTTAAGGTAGAGTGCCCCGTTTGTTTAAATAAATCGGGGAAACAATGAAAAAAACAATAATAAGTGCAGCTATATCTTCAGTATTTTTATTTACAGCATGTAGTAAGCAAGAAAATTCCGCTCAAACCAAATTATCAGAAAGCCCAGTTGAATTGTCTGCAAGTCAAGGTCAAGCAGAGCTAGGTAGCTTTGGGGTTGAGTTAGACGCACGCGACCTAACAGTTAATCCAGGCGACGACTTTTTTAAATATGCCGGTGGTACTTGGTATGACAACTTTGAAATGCCTAGCGATAAAACCCGCTTTGGCGCTTTTGACAAGTTGCATGAGCGCAGCGAAAACGAAATCAAAGCGATAGTGGATGAAATTTCTCAAGCCAGTGATTTAAATGCTGAACAGCAATTGGTGGCAAACTTTTATTCGGCCTATATGGATGTAGAGGCTATCAATGCTAAAGGCTTATCGCCAATTCAGCCTATGCTTGAAAAAATTCAGCAAATCGACAATAAAAAAGCCCTAACTTTAGCTTTTGGTAACGCATGGCGAGAAGGCACGGTTAGCCCAATTTGGGCAGGTTTAGGTTTTAACCGCTTAAATCCAGATCAATATCAAATGTCTGTTGGGGTAGGGGGCATTGGCCTACCAGATCGTTCTTATTATCTTGAAGATAATGAACGTTTTGAAAAAATTCGTCAGGCGTATGTTTTACATATTGCGCAAATGTTACGTTTTGCTGACTTAGCTGAGGCCGATGAAAAAGCCCAGCAAATCTTAGCTTTAGAAACACAAATTGCCGAGGTTCAATGGCCCCGTGAAAAGCGCCGCAACCGAGACTTAACTTTAAATCAAATTGAACGTGCTGAATTAGCCACATCTTACCCAAATTTTGATTGGGATAGCTTTTTCTCTCAAACCGGTTATGTGGTACCACATTTAAATGTTTCTCAACCAGAGCCTATTAACGCTGTTATACAGGTTATTAATGAACAACCTTTAGATGTATGGAAGGTTTATATGACCTACCACACTATATCTAACCATGCGTCTATGTTGTCAGATGAAATTTTTAACGCCAATTTTGACTTCTTTGGTAAAACTTTAAGGGGACAGCAAGAGCCACGCCCAAGGTGGAAACGCGCCATTTCAGCTATGTCTGGCACACAATCTCTTGGTTTTGCCATTGGTAAAACCTATGTAGAAAAACATTTTCCAGCTAGCTCAAAAGAGCAAATGGCTGAGTTAGTTGAAAACCTTCGTAAAGCCCTAGGCGAGCGCATTGAAAACTTAGATTGGATGGGTGAAGAAACTAAAGTGAATGCCCAAGCTAAGTTAGCGGCTTTTGTGCCTAAAATTGGCTATCCAGACAAGTGGCAAGGTTACGAAGGACTCGAAATTAAAGCAGATGATTTAATTGGTAATGCTGTACGCTTACGTGAGTTTTTCCGTGCAGACAGTGTGGCAAATGAATTAAATAAAACCGATCGTAATCGTTGGGGCATGACCCCGCAAATGGTTAACGCCTATTACAATAGTTCATTTAATGAAATTGTTTTTCCAGCTGCCATATTACGTCCACCATTTTTTGACCCTAATGCCGATCCTGCGGTTAACTACGGTAGCATAGGGGCAGTAATTGGACACGAAATGGGGCATGGATTTGATGATCAAGGCTCTAAATCAGACGCCAATGGTATTCAGCAAAACTGGTGGACAGATCAAGACCGCGCGGCCTTTGAATTAAAAGCCGATGCCTTAGCTGCACAGTACAGCCAATATGAGCCAATCGAAGGAAACTTTGTGAATGGGCGTAATAGTTTAGGTGAAAACATTGGTGATGTAGGCGGGTTAGCCATGGCTTATCATGCGTATAAACTTAGCCTAAATGGTCAAGAAGCCCCAGTGATAGATGGTGTGACAGGTGACCAACGCTTCTTTTTGGCATGGGCGCAAGTTTGGCGTGAAAAACGTACTGAGGAAAGCATGTTATCGCAGCTTAAAGGCGGTACTCATGCGCCAGGTCGTTACCGTGCATTGGCACCACGAAATCACGATGCTTGGTACGATGCCTTTAACGTGCAACCAGAAGATGAGTTGTACTTAGCACCAGAAGAGCGAGTACGTATTTGGTAGTTAATCAAAGCTAACTAAATTGGGCGCCTAAAGGCGCCCATTTTTTTGTTGTTCAATAACGAGTGATTATTTAGATGGATTGATTAAATACTTTTCACCGGTCTTTTTAGCATTGTACTTTAAGGCAATTTTAGGCTGAATAGCTTCTTCTAAACTTAACTCTCGACTAAATGAAGAAGCAAAAGTGCTATCAATTTCATCGGCTACGCGTTTATGCAGCAGCAAGATTTTGTCTACTGGTAACTTGCCTAAAAAGCGCATTAATAACCAGCCGCCAATGCCCCAGGTCATACCATAGGCACGATTTAAGATAGTAGGAGAAAAGTCTAAGCCGCCATAAATGTAAACTTGTTTATTGGCATCACTACCGTAGGTATTAAAGCCTACCGCATCTTTGCTTCCCACCATTTCCATGGCGGTTAAAATATCACTAACTAATTCTCCTCCCCCTATGGCGTCAAATGCCAAAGTCGCGCCTGTTGCTTCTATGGCTTGATATAGGTCGGTTTTAAAGCTTTCTTGTGATGAATCACAAATGTATTTGGCACCTATTGCTTTTAATATATCTACTTGTTCTTGATTACGAACAATATTGACCAAGGGCACATCTTCAGCCAAACAAATCTTATTTAACATTTGTCCTAAGGCTGATGCAGCAGCCGTATGGACCAACGCTTGATGACCTTCCATACGCATGGTTTCTACCATACCTAAGGCAGTTAATGGATTAACAAAAGACGAGGCTGCTTGCTTAGCTGTAGTGCCTGGATTGTGTACTAAGCAGGCTTGAATAGGCACGCAACAATATTGAGTATAAGTTGCGCCAGATAATACCCCAACAGTTTTACCCATCAGAGCTTGAGCCGCTGGGCTATCACCTGCAGCAACAACAGTTCCTGCACCTTCATTGCCTATTGGTAGGGTTTGATCTAGTCGTGATTTAATCCGTGGCAACATGCCTTTGAATACTGGCGCGGTCAGCATTTTTTTGTTTGGATCATATTCTGCTTCGGCTAAATTGGCCGGACCAAACATAGGCCACATATCTGAAGGATTGATAGGCGCAGCTTCTATTTTTACTATCACTTCATGGGGCTTAGGTTTAGGAATAGGTACTTCTTTAATTGGCATTTCTAATTGCCCTGACGAAGTAATTAAAGTGAATAGCTGTTGAGTGCTGTGCATGGTATCTGTTTCTCCTGACTTTCAGTAATAAGCGAATACGTTAACCTAAAGGTTGTAGTACCACTATTTTTATCATGAACATATATGGATAAATTTTTGATATAGCAAGTTTAAGGCAAAAAAATAGCCACCTAAAGGTAGCTATTTAATGAATTGCTGAGTGGATAACCCTAGCTTAATAATTAGCGTTGCCAGGAGTTCGTGGAAAGGCAATAACATCACGTACGTTTTGCATACCAGTCACATAAGCCACTAAACGTTCAAAGCCTAAACCAAATCCAGAGTGGGGCACTGTGCCGTAGCGACGTAAATCACGATACCAGCTGTAGTCTTCTTGACTCAATCCCATTTCTGCTAAACGTTGGTCAAACACATCTAAACGCTCTTCACGCTGCGAGCCACCGATGATTTCGCCTATACCCGGGGCTAACACATCCATTGCTGCCACGGTTTTGCCGTCGTCATTAATACGCATATAAAACGCTTTAATGTCTTTCGGGTAGTTTTGCATAATGATAGGTGCGCCTACATGCTCTTCGGCTAAATAACGTTCATGCTCTGAAGAAAGATCTACCCCCCAACTCACAGGAAATTCGAATTTTTTGCCACAGTTTTGCAAAATTTCAATGGCATCAGTGTAGTCCATGCGTACAAAATCTTGCTCTATGACTTTTTCTAAGCGTGAGATGGCGTCTTTGTTAATACGCTGAGCAAAAAATGCCATATCGTCGGCGCGTTCAGTTAACACGGCTTTAAAAACATATTTTAATAAGTCTTCTGACAATTGCGCAATGTCGGCTAAATCAGCAAAGGCAACTTCTGGCTCTATCATCCAAAATTCGGCTAAGTGTCGGCTAGTATTTGAATTTTCAGCTCTAAAGGTGGGGCCAAAAGTATAAATTTTTGACATGGCAGTGGCGTAAGTCTCGCCATTTAATTGCCCAGAAACGGTCAAAAAGGTTTCTTTGCCAAAAAAGTCTTGGCTGTAATCCACTTCGCCCTTATCGGTTTTAGGGATATTCAACATGTCTAAAGTAGAGACTCTAAACATCTCACCTGCGCCTTCAGTATCGCTAGCGGTTAATATTGGGGTACTTACCCAGCAATAACCTTGTTCGTGGAAAAAGCGATGAATGGCTTGGGATAAACAGTTACGTACACGGGTAACTGCGCCACCTACATTTGTGCGGGCACGTAGATGCGCATGTTCACGTAGGTATTCCATGCTATGGCGTTTAGGAGCCATAGGGAAGGTGTCTGGATTTTCTACCCAGCCCACTATGTTAATGTTTTGGGCTTCAATTTCTAATGATTGACCTTGACCCTGAGATTCTTTTAACACACCTGTGACTTCTAGCGAGCAACTCGTAGTGAGCTTTTGAACATCGCTATAATTTTCTAAACTATTTAGCGCAATAACTTGAATAGGATCGAAGCAACTTCCGTCATGTAAGGCGATAAATGATAACCCTGCTTTTGAATCACGACGAGTTCTTACCCACCCTTTAACTGTGACTTGGTCACCAACTGAATATTTACCGGCAAAAATCTCTGCCACCGGGGCGTGCGCCATTTACTTCTCTCCAATTTGTGGAAAAATATTTCCTATTAATAAAACTACATATGTTCAGAATAGAAATCACAAAGCCTTAAAATAGCTATAGAATCTGAACAAAATGCCGAAATTAATCACCAGTAATTGAAATTTGATGACATTGTGCTACTTGGCTAATCTCGCAAGGGGTGTAATCTTACTCAGGTAGCGCGTAGACTCAAGAAAAATCGACAATTTAACGAGTATTTATAGGCAAATGAAAAACTCAGCAGCAAAGCAAGGCAACGATCCTAATCGACGCAAGCTTCCGCGGGAAAAAGACCGCTTTTTTCAATGTTTAGTGGCATTGAACGTTTTAGGCTGGTTTGTTTTTTTAGGGGCCTTATTGGTTTTTCACGATGCGCGCCCCGAATTTGTGTCTGGGGTACAAGCATTTTGGGGAATTGAAGGGCGTCAGCAGTGGCATCAAAGTTTATTAGGATATTTAATAGGGTTGTTAAGTTTGTGTGTGTTGATCAGCCTAATAGTGTTGATTATGAAACGCCAACGTAACCGCCGAGAACAAGATTATTATGGAATTAACGGCTATGTTTTAATGTTTACTGCCGCTTCAAGTTTAATTATTTTATATTTTGAATTTAATCCTTAGTCTTTCATCATAAGTCAATATCTGGCTTAATAAGTCTCTCATGCTTAAGAATAATTAAAATTATTGCAACAACACAGATAAAGAGCCCTTGTGTATTGCAGGGAGTTGTATGGATCAAATATTTTTAAAACTTATACAGTTAGGCGCTGGAAAGTTTGAACATGCAGATGCCAAGTTAATCGCGCACCTTGAAGGCACAGCTTGTTTGTTAAAAGAGTGGCATGCCAGAGAAGAGTTACAACAAGCTGGGTTATATCACCTTGTTTATTCTACCAGCGCAGACAAAAAAATAACTCCAGCTCAACGCCAAGACGTAGCCACTGTGATTGGGGATAAAATAGAAAAACTGCTCTACGACTTTTACCAATGTGAAGCCCTGGGCGTTTTTGAACCGTCTGCAAATCAAAACTCTAAGGCTAGCGAGTTACTGGCAAGTATCAGCAATAAAGTTGCCATATCGCAGCAAAGGTTAGCCCAGCTAACTGAGTTAAAAGCAGCGATTATGGTGGATAAATGTATCTACGCCCCCGAATATGCAAGGCCAGATACAGGCGCCTTAGCTTACCTTTTTAAGGCCTTAGAAAGCTTATTAAGTGAAAGTGCCAAGCGTAAAATTGCTTTTGTCTTAGCAACCTTCTCAGCTCCCAATACTTAATTATCCTCTGATCTTTTAGTTGTTAACCCTAACCCTATGCCAACTACCAGATTAGGGCGGGCTAATTAAGCCCTTAGTCTTTAAATAATTCAGTACTAAAATAACGTTCAGCAGTATCAGCCATAATAGTGACAATATTTTTACCGCGGTTTTGTAGTCTTTGCCCAACTTGAATGGCGGCATAGGCGGTGGCGCCTGAAGAAATCCCCACTGGTAAACCTTCTAACCTTGCTAATAGTCGTGCGTGCTCTATGGCTTGCTCATCGGTGACAGTTAAAATTTCATCTAATAAGTCTGTTTGTAACACATCAGGAACGTGCCCTGAGCTTAATCCTTGAATTTTATGAATGCCCGATTTTCCTTGGCTTAAAACAGGGCAAGAGGCGGGTTCAACTGCAATAATTTGAATGTCTTGGTTTAAGGATTTTAACGCCTTAGCTATCCCTGTTATGGTGCCACCTGTGCCGATTCCTGCGACTAAAATATCCACTTTACCTGCAGTGTCTCGCCATATTTCTTGTGCAGTACTAGCAAAGTGAGTGGCCGGATTCGCTTGATTTGCAAATTGATCAAGCATGACTGCATGGGGATTTTGGGTGACCAATTGCTTGGCGTGGTCAATGGCCCCTTTGGTTCCTAACTCTTTGGCAGTGGTAACCACTTTAGCGCCATAGTGTTTAATTAGTTTTTGTCTTTCAATCGACATATGCTCGGGGATCACTACTGTTAATTTAATCCCTCGCAAGGCGCATACCCAGGCACAGGCTACCCCATTGTTGCCCGATGTAGGCTCGATAATTTCGGTCTTGTCGGTAAAGCTATCTGAGCACATCAACGCATCTATCATGGCAATGGCGGGTCGATCTTTAATAGAGCCAGCTGGGTTAAAATATTCTACTTTAGCTAAGATATTTGCTTCTACATTATAGGTTTGCGCCAATCTAGATAGTCTGACCATAGGGGTCTGGCCAATTGTTTGGGTGATATCATCGTAAATTTTACCTTTTGTTAAGATATCAGGCGTTTCGGCTGAATGTGAAACAATATTAACTGCAAGGTTTTGTTGCTGTGGCATAGTAAAATAATCCATTGGCTAAAGGTGTGAATCTCAGGCTATTTTGCCATGCTGGGATAAGAATAAATTTTTAAAAAATCTACAAACATGCTAAAACTTTAAAAATTAATGCTGTTAAAGATGTGAATTTGGAAAAAATTTTCTATGGATAAATTGGATCGTGAAATTTTACGTTGTTTGCAACAAGATGCCACATTAGCTGTTGCTGAGATTGCCGAGAGAATTGGCTTAAGTACCACGCCATGTTGGCGACGTATTCAAGCCCTAGAAGCAAAAGGCGTGATTGAAAAGCGTGTGGCATTAGTAAACGCCCAAAGTTTAGGCTTAAATATGACGGTTTTTGTGCAAGTTAAAGCGGCCAAACACGATGCAACTTGGTTAAAAAAGTTTGCTCAACATGCACAAAGCATTGAGCAAATCGTCGAATTTTACCGCATGAGCGGTGAATATGACTACATGCTAAAAGTTGTGGTGGCAGACATGCCCGCATTTGATGTATTTTATAAAAAACTTGTGGGTGGAATTGATTTGTCTGATGTCACATCAAGCTTTGCTATGGAACAAATCAAATACACCACCGCACTACCTGTTTAATATTATCTGCCATGGGCTTTTAATTAAGTCTCTTTGTTTGATGTATTTACCCATTAAAAACGAGTTATCAAAATAAGGTTATTTCATGCATTGGTATTCTATTTTACCCCCTATTATTGCCATCATTATTGTATTTTGGCGTAAAGAAGTCATTTTGGCCTTAGTTATGGCTATTTTGAGCGCAGAGTTTCTACTGGCTTACCAAAATCAAACTGAGGTTTTATTTACTGGTTTTATTGGTTCAATAGAGCGGGTAGTGGAGATAGTCACTTCGGCTGGAAATAGTCGGATACTGTTATTTAGCGTGTTGATCGGGGCGCTTTTGGCTTATATGCGTCATTCAGGCGGGGTTACCGCAACGGTAGAAATGCTGATTAACAAAGGGGTGGCGAAAAACCGCAAACAAGTTGGGTTACTCACTATGTTTACTGGCATGGTGGTGTTTATTGAGTCTAATCTTAGTGTGTTAGCTTCTGGCATATTGTCTCGAGGTTTATACGACAAATTTAAAATGAGTCGAGCGCGTTTGGCCTATGTGATTGATAGCACCAGTGCACCTATTTGTATTCTAATTCTGTTAAACGGCTGGGGCGCCTTTGTTCTTGGCTTGTTAAGTAATTACGAATTAGAGCAAAGTGCAGTGTCAATTTTATGGGGTACAGTGCCTTTGAATTTTTACGCCATAATCGCGCTAATTATTGTGCTCTATACTGTGCTAGCCGACAAAGTACATGGCCCTATGCGCCAAGCAGAACAAGAGTTAGCCAAATTAGAAGGTGAACAACAAGCGGTTAAAGGCACCAAAGCCAGATTTATGCTGCTGCCTTTAGCAACTATGATCTTCAGCATGATAGGTTTTATGTTGTGGACAGGTAATGGTGACTTAGCCAGTGGTAGCGGCAGTAAGTCGGTGTTATACGCAACTTTATTAGCCTGCTTTATGGCCTATGTTTTATTGCTTACGGGAAAACGCTTTTCGCACAAGGAATTAGTGGATACAGGATTTAAAGGAATGGGCGAGATTTTACCTTTAGTAACTATAGTTTTGTTCTCTTTAACCTTAGGTGCAAGTTTAAAAGAATTAGGCACAGGGGTATTTGTTGCTGGGGTTGTGGGAGACTACTTGCCAATTAGCCTAATTATTCCTGTGTTGTTTTTGGCCGGGGCTGTGATGTCTTTTACTACCGGAACCTCTTGGGGCACCTTTGCGATTCTTATTCCAATTGGAGTGCCGTTAATTCAAACCTTAGGTTTGCCACCATCTTTAGTTATTGCCGCGATTTTAGGCGGTGGAGTATTTGGTGATCACTGTTCGCCTATATCAGATACCACAGCTGTATCTTCTATAGCCTCAGGTTGTGATTTATTAACCCATGTGCGTACACAAATGCCTTATGCCTTAGTTGGGGGGGCGTTAGCATTTATTGCTTATTTTGTGGCGAGTTTAATCATGATTTAACTTATCCACTAACCAAAAAGACAATATTGATGAAACGCACCAAATTTTATCAGTTCAGCTAAAAATTAGGTTTATTTCTACAAGTCTATTAATAAATGTCTATTTAACTTGTTGAAAATAAAGAGATTAATAGTTGGCCTTGGTTTTGCTTAGTGATAGTAACTAATGTGTTATTATCACTAACGAGACCTGTTATGCACAATAAAAAACTATTTTGTTTGGTGTTTGTTTTATTTTCTTGCATTGAGTTCAGCCAATTTGCTTATTCTCAAGATCAGCTGGTAGCGCCTAATGATGTGCCAGCGGATTTTGCAATCTGTGTAGAGCAAACTAGTTACACAAATCAGCCTGACAAGCTTGACGAACTTGCTCTTTCTAGCTGTTTAGCAGAATAAATAGCCTAGACGCGAATATAATCGACTCAACCAAGTGTTTGATCTTAGACAAAAATTGTCGATTTTGTGGATTGAGCTGGAAATATTCCGCAGTTAACATTATGTTTAAAGGCTATGAATAAGGCACTACTTTTCGCCTTAGTGCTTGCCTTAAAAGTCACTGTTTTAGGCATAATGTATTTTGGTTTTTCCCTAAAGGTCCAGGCCGATGGGGTAAATGAGTTCATTTTGCAAAGCAAAGTGACGACTTATGATTGTCCCGCTGACGAGTTTATTCCTAAATTAGAACACTATCTGCAACAAAGCCTCACGGCTTCCCAGAGAATTCAGTTGCTTGTGCATAAATCACATTGGTTAATTTGCATGGGTAAAAATGACCAAGCCTATCAATTATTAAATGCATTGTTAGCCAAGCCAGAACTTGAAAAAGGTTCAGAGAGCCATGCCAGTATTCTGTATCAACTAGGCTTTATCTTAGATGTACAAGACAACCCCAAACGCTGCGATTTTTATCAACAAGCCGAGCAACTTGCCAAAGATTCATTTAATGATATTTATCTCAGTGCAAAATTGGGGTTAATTACTGTTTGTCAGCAAGATCAAGATCTTGGAGTAAAATTAGGGCGATTATTTGCCTTATTAAAACGCTTCACTTTGATAGATGATCAAGCAGCAATAGCGCATATTCACAATAGTATAGGGCTAATGTTTAGCGCAATAGGACAAATGTCACTGGCCGCCCAACAGTACGAAAAAAGTTACCAAATTGGACTTAATGTTTACGAAGAAAAAAATCAACTGGCGCCCTTAATTAGCGTTATTACAGCCTACTCTGGCAGTGGAGACTATCAAAAAGTAGCACAGCTAATTCAAGAATTAGGTGAAAGAAACTTAGCTATCAACACCCCGCTTACCAATAATTGGTTTCACTTTGCCCAAAGTCGGCATGCGCAGCGCACTGGCGATTACGAATTGCTAAGGCAAAGCCTGCGCGCTTGGCAGGTGTTTATTGAGCAAATATCCAATCAAACTATGCAAAAACTATTTAACTGGTATCGCGCTGTTTTGTGTTTACATGATCAAGACAAAATTTGTGTGGCGAGTTATTTGGCCAGTTTTAAAGATGATCCTCAGGGGTTAACTGGGCGATTAGCCAGAGATGTACATTTCATTGGCTTTTTGGTCAAAGCCCAATTGTTTCTGGGAGATTTAGAGGCGGCCAAGCAGAGTTTTGAAAATTACCAAAAGGTAACCCAGGAAAAAGTTAGGCGCCAACAGTCATCGGCTAGGGTATTAGGGGTTGCGCATTTACATAATGAAATCATTGGATTAGAAACCAGTTTGGCTGAGGCTGAGCAAAAGCGCTGGTATGCCATTGCTTTGGTCATAATATTAACTCTAGTCTTATTAGGATTAGGCTATTACATTGTTAGAAATAGTCAGTTTAATCGGCATAAATTTGATAAATTAACTGAGCTACTTAGTCAAAAGTGGTTGCTAGCCAAAATTAGAAAGGTGAAAAAAAGTCAAAGCGGCAAAGTTAATGCTTTAGGCGTATTAGAATTGACTAATATTCAAGATATTATTCAAATTTATGGGGCAAAAGTAGGGCAAAACGCAATTAAACAAATTGCAGACGCTTTAAAACAAATTACCCGTAAACAGGAAATGTTAGGCAGAGTAAAATCGAATTTATTTTTACTTTGCCTTGCCAATGTAGAAGATAAAGTCGCGTCTGAATTGTTTGCGCGTATCCAACAAAACTTAGAGCGGGTGATTTTATCTATTGAAGGGCAACATGGCATTGAAATTTGCACAAGTATACATATTTATAATACAACTAATGACCTTGCCGATATTCATGAAGTATTAGCGGAAATCAGCCAAGCGTTAAATAAATAATAAGCACCGACCATACTCTTCTATAGTTGTTGTAAGGAAGTCTCACAATTAAATTGTTATTACCTTTAAAGTATTATGATGATGCAGGGCGAGTTAAGCCTGCAATGGGCTTGTACCTATTAATCTTGTACTTATGTCGCAGTATTTTAGTGTTAATTGGTGCCTTAACTATGCGCGAATATACTGATCAATTACTGGCAATTGTTTACCCAGAACAACACTTTTTGTACCTTAGTTTACTAATTGCACTGCCTGCTTTGTTCACTTTATTTATTTTGGGGTTTAGAGAGAAAATTTGGTTGTCTGGGCGGGAATGGATATTTTTATTGATAAAACCTTTACTGGCCTTGTCTATTTTAGCCGATTTAATTTTACATATAGTGTTAGCCAACAGCCAAGCCTGGGCGTTTTCATGGGTGTTAGCAGCGAGTTTGCTAACCGACTGCTTGGCCTTGTTTTATATAATAAAAGATCAACACATACGCTTAATGGTAAAAGATTGGCGTAAAGGCCAAGTTTACTAAGCGGAAATTTATTGCAAGCTATTGGCGACGGCTTGGTCAAAGTAATTTTTAACACTGATTTGACTGTCGTTTACTAATCGCTGATAACAAATTCCAGCAAAGGCGTAAGTGTTTCCCGCATAGTTTAGTACCACATAAGGGGCATCAGGATCAGACTCATCATAATTCCAATTTCCGCCAATTTTTTTACGGAATATTTCACCCACATAGGCTCCATAAATATTGCAAATAGTAAAGACTGCATTTGGCTCAAGAGCTTGATCTTTATATCTAGCCAGCCAACTTAAGATCACCTCGTCAACTAATTCAATGCTTTGTTCTGTCACATCTAAGAGTATATTGAACTCTTCTTCTGTGGTGGTTATGGCATTTTGAGCACTGTCTATCATGATTTCAGTCAATTCAGCTGAGGTCATTTGCATCATATTTCTCGCTTTTTATATTTTTTACTATTGTGTTGTTTATTAATGAATTTGTCGAATACAAATACTAATTTCGCTTAAGTCTATTTTATTTTTTTAAAATTGTTGACTGATCTAAGTGGTTTTTAGCACGTATCATTTAGGTGTTTAATCAACAGGTGTAGTCGTTGAAATATTCGTTTTTCTTACCCTTTTCGGCTCTCATAGTAGTGTTAGGTTTTGCTGCCATTGAAAATTACAGCATATTGCCCAACGGCTTAACCTTATTAAAACAGTTACAACAAACATTCGATGGTTACTTTTACGCAGTAATAGTTTGTATCATATTGCTCGAATCTATTGTTTACGTTGGTTTTTATTTTCCTGGGCAATTTTTTGCGGTGTTATTGGTGGTGTTAGCTAATCCACAAGCAAAAGATTTAGCCTATTTGACTTTAGCTATGGTTGTGGCTGCTACTTTAGGCTCTTATATAAATTACCACTTGGGCCGATTATGGCCGCAATCAACCACTCAGGCTGGCAAAGTGTCAGTTAAAAAATTGCTGCTAGCCATGATACACATCAATTCATTGGCATTTTTTATGTTTCACCAAGGCGCCACTCAGCAGAGTAAAAAAGTCATATTTCTTGCCGCGCTGCTGAATTTGCCTTATTACTTAATGCTCATTTGGGCGACATCAGTATTCAGCCAAGAGGTGTTACAAATGGCTGAAAATACTTGGTTACTGGCCACAATAGTGAGTATTTGGTTGGCGATTAGTGTTTATCTTGATTTGCGCAATAAGCCCAGCAAAACCTAAGTTAATTGTTAGCCTGTTGGTGTTTGGCTAGAATTTTATTGATCACTCGGGCTACTGCCACAAAACCAAAAGTAGCAGTGACAGCCACAGCTGCACCAAAGCCATTGTTACAATCGAGTTTAACACTGCCATCTTGTAGCGTTTTTTTACTGCAGACACTACCGTCAGCTTGCGGGTAGCGTAATTGCTCTGTGCTATACACACAATCTACTGCAAAACGTCGTTTTACATTGGTACTAAAGCCATAAAAACGACGTAATTCGGAACGTAACTTAGCCGCTAAGGGATCTTGAATGGTTTTGCTTAAATCTGTCACACTAATTTGGGTGGGATCGATTTGTCCTCCGGCCCCACCTATAGTAATAATTGGAATTTTATTACGCTTACAATGGGCGATCATGGCCGCTTTAGCTTTAATGCTGTCGGTGGCATCTACCACATAATCAAAACCAGCATTTAACAAAGTCGCGGTGTTTTCTGGGGTGATAAAGTCTTCTATTGAGGTGACCTGACAATCAGGATTAATTTGCCGAATACGTTCGGCCATCACATCAACTTTGGCCTGACCTATAGTGTGGCTAAGGGCGTGAATTTGTCTGTTAGTGTTAGTTACACAGAGATCATCTAAATCAATTAAAGTGATTTTGCCTATAGCCGTTCTGGCTAAGCCTTCGGCAACCCAAGCACCTACACCACCAATGCCAACCACACAAATGTGCGATTGATTTAAAATATCGGTTTCGGTTACACCATATAAACGTTGGGTACCACCAAAACGATGGGAAAAAGAGTCGGGAGTTGCCATAAATACATTTAGTTAATTTAGTTTTAGCGGATTATACCAGTGTCAATTAGGTTTAAGGTATCTGTGACTCGGCTTTTTTAAACAATAATGGCTGATATTGTTCAATTAATGGCCTTAGTCGAGGTTTTGTTGATTGAACATAGCCCCAAGCTTTAATACTATTCATCTATATGAATTATCAGCAATTTTAGATTTTTGCGATAAACCTCAGGCAGTAACAAGGAATAAGGAATAAAAAATGAAACCTGTTGTCTTAGCTGGTGGAAGCGGTAGCCGTTTATGGCCTAAATCAAGAGCGGCATTGCCTAAGCAATTCCTAAGTTTAACCAGTGAATTGACCATGTTACAAGACACTATAGGTCGGTTAGCTGGCACTAATGCTGAACAACCCATAGTGATTTGCAACGAAGCTCATCGCTTTCTTGTTGCTGAACAAATGCGTCAACAAGACATTAAACATGGTGGAATTTTACTCGAGCCTATGGGGCGTAATACCGCACCAGCTATTGCTCTTGCTGCCTTACACGCGAGTTTACATGGTGAAGATCCTACCTTATTAATATTAGCTGCTGATCACCTTATCAATCAGCCAAGTGAATTCCATAAAGCCATTGCTCAGGCTGATGTATTGGCCAATCAAGGTAAATTGGTCACCTTTGGCATAGTGCCTGACTCGCCCCATACTGGTTATGGTTATATTAAACGTGGCGATAAAGTGGCAGGACATGACGTTGGCTTTGATGTTGCTGACTTTGTAGAAAAGCCTGATTTGGCTACAGCACAAGAGTATGTCGACTCAAAAGCATTTTATTGGAATAGCGGCATGTTTATGTTTAAGGCCAGCCGTTATTTACAAGAGTTAGAAAAGTACGCGCCAGAAATGCTAGATATTTGTAAACAAGCCATAGCCACAGAATCCACCGATCTAGAATTTGTAAGAGTGGATGCCGGTATATTTGAAACCTGTCCTGATGATTCCATTGACTATGCGGTAATGGAAAAAACCGATGCCGCTTGTGTGGTACCACTAGATGCGGGTTGGAGCGACGTGGGTAGTTGGTCATCTTTGTGGGAAACCGCTAAACAAAAAGATGCTAATAACAATGTGGTAATAGGCGATGCCATTTTAGATGGGGTAAACAATAGCTACATTAATGCCGAGCAAAGACTTATTTCCGTAGTAGGCTTAGACGATGTGGTGGTGGTCGAAACCAAAGATGCAGTGCTGGTGGCGCATAAAGACAAAGTGCAAAATATTAAAAACGTGGTTAATCAACTTAAAGATGAGCAGCGCCCAGAATGGGAGTTTCATCGCGAAGTCTTTAGACCATGGGGCAGTTATGATTCCATAGATAATGGTGAACGTTTTCAAGTTAAAAGGATCACGGTAAACCCCGGCGAAAAACTATCTGTGCAAATGCATCATCATAGAGCTGAGCACTGGATAGTTGTGTCAGGTACAGCAAAAGTCACCAATGGCGATAAGACTCTATTATTGTCAGAAAATCAGTCAACCTATATTCCTATTGGTGCTGTACATGCTCTAGAAAATCCAGGTTGTATTCCATTGGAGTTAATTGAGGTTCAGTCTGGCAGCTATTTAGGCGAAGATGACATAGTGCGTTTTTCTGATAGATATGGCCGTGTTGACGCAAAATAAGCTAACCAGGTCAAAAATTAAGTGGCCAAGTAAAAAGAGATTTTATGAAAATTACCTGTTTTAAAGCCTACGATATTAGAGGCAAGTTACTTGAACAACTAGACGAAACTGTGGCCTATCGCATTGGTCGGGCCTTTGCTGAATATATGCAGAGTAAAACCGTTGTAGTTGGAGGAGATGTACGCTTAACCTCTGAGCCTCTTAAATTAGCACTGGCCGCCGGATTGATTGATGGTGGAGCCAAAGTTACTGATTTAGGCATGACAGGTACCGAAGAAATTTATTTTGCCACTAAACATTTAGCAGTCGATGGCGGCATAGAAGTAACCGCTAGCCATAATCCAATAGATTACAATGGCATGAAGTTAGTAAAAGCCGATGCTAAGCCTGTTAGTGGTGATACAGGTTTGTTTGCTATACGTGACTTAGCCGAAACCTACAGTACTGAATTAGTCAAACAAAGGCTCACGCACTTTAGCCAAAGGTTAGTGACAGAGGCTGAGTTTATACAAGGCCAAGGCTCGGTAAATGTAGAAAAATTAACCCAAAGTGGGCAATATTCTGTACTTAACAACATGTCTGACTATGTTGCACATATGTTGTCTTATATTGATGTTAAAAATATTACGCCACTTAAACTAGTAGTGAATGCCGGCAATGGGGCTGCAGGTCATGCCTTGGACGCTATTGAGCAGGCCTTACAAAGCGCTGGAGCACCTATTAGTTTTGTTAAAGTGCATCATCAACCCGATGGCAGCTTTCCTAATGGCATTCCAAATCCATTATTACCTGAAAGTCGGGCAGATACCGCCAATGCTGTGATTAAGCATAAGGCCGATATGGGCATTGCTTGGGATGGGGATTTTGACCGCTGCTTTTTATTTGATGAAAACGGCGACTTTGTCGAAGGCTATTATATAGTGGGTTTACTAGCCAAAGCCTTTTTAGATAAAAAACCAGGCTCAAAGATCATTTACGACCCAAGAGTGTATTGGAATACCGAAGACATAGTAAACGAAGCGGGCGGGGTACCCATAAAAAGTAAAACCGGTCATGCGTTTATAAAAGAGCGGATGCGAGCCGACGACGCCATTTATGGGGGCGAAATGAGCGCTCATCATTACTTCCGCGATTTTGCTTATTGTGACTCAGGTATGATCCCTTGGTTATTGGTTGCTGAACTTTTATGTACAAGTCAAAAACCACTTTCTCAATTGGTCAAAGAGCGTATTGCTGCTTTCCCATCATCCGGTGAAATTAATCGTAAACTGGCCGATCCAGATGCCGCTATCAAGTCTATCTTAGCTAAATATCAAGAAAACGCGCTAAACATTGACTACACAGATGGCATAGGGGTGGAGTTTTCAGATTGGCGTTTTAATTTACGTAAGTCCAATACCGAACCTGTTATTAGGCTGAATGTAGAATCTCGCGCCAACATTGATTTAATGCAACAAAAAACCCAGGAATTGTTAGCTTTATTGAGCTAATACTCAGGCGCTAAGGTATAAAAAAACCAGTCTTTTTGACTGGTTTTTTTGTTTAGCTAATGGCTTATGTTTACTTAATTTCTTCACCAGCGGCTTGTTTATCAGCATGGTAGCTTGAACGAACCATAGGCCCACAAGCAGCATGGCTAAAGCCTAGCTGTTTGGCTATTTCACCCAGCTCGTCAAATTCACTCGGGTGTACATAACGTTTTAAAGGGAAGTGATGCTTACTAGGCTGAAGATATTGCCCTAGTGTTAACATCTCTACGTCATGGGCTCTAAGATCTTTTAATACTTCTGCAATCTCAAGTTTATCTTCGCCCATGCCCATCATTAACCCTGATTTAGTCGGAATATCTGGGTGTTGTTGTTTAAATTTTTTCAATAAGTCTAAGGACCATTGATAATTGGCACCTGGACGACACTCGCGGTACAAACGAGGGATAGTTTCAAGGTTGTGGTTAAACACGTCTGGTGGGCCTTTTTTGAGGATCTCAAGGGCTCTGTCCATGCGTCCTCTAAAGTCTGGCACTAGTACTTCAATCTTAGTGTTAGGGCTATGCTCACGAATGGCGTTGATGCAGTCCACAAAATGTTGGGCACCGCCATCACGTAAATCATCACGATCTACTGAAGTGATAACCACGTATTTTAGTTTCATTTCAGCAATGGTTTTTGCGAGTTTAATTGGCTCTTCAGCATTTGGTGGTAAGGGTTTACCATGGGCAACGTCACAAAATGGGCAGCGTCTGGTACAGATGTCGCCTAAAATCATAAAAGTCGCGGTGCCATGATTGAAGCATTCGGCAAGGTTAGGGCAACTGGCTTCTTCACAAACCGAATGTAAATTGTTTTTACGCAAAGTTTTTTTAATGTGATCAATTTTGTCGGTACTACGAGGCAACTTAATTTTGATCCATTCTGGCTTGCGCAACATTTCGGCCTTTTCTGTGGGCACAATAGTGATGGGAATATGTTTTAACTTTTCATCATCGCGGAGTTTTACTCCCGCTTGTTGGCGTGCGTTAGTCATTAAAGCCTTCTTTACTTTCTATATTATTGATACCCAAAAGGGTAGTTAAATGAGTTACCAGTGCATCACTAGCTTGCTGTAGCGTACTTGGACCTTTTAATTGTGCGCAATCTACCATTTCTAAACCAGCATAACCACAAGGGTTAATACGTTGAAACGGAGATAAATCCATATTTACATTTAAGGCTAGTCCATGAAATGAGCAGCCTTTTCTGATCCTTAAGCCAATAGAGCAGATTTTTTTCTGTTCTACATAAACACCAGGCGCATCAGCTTTAGGGTAGGCGGCAATAGCATAATCTTTTAACGTATTGACCACAGATTCTTCTAATGCTGTAACTAACTGGCGAACACCTAATTGATTGCGTTTTAAATTTAATAGCACATAGAGCATGAGTTGACCTGGGCCATGATAGGTAACTTGTCCGCCTCTATCTACTTTTACCACAGGTATATCCCCAGGCATTAACAAGTGTTCTTCTTTGCCCGCTTGGCCTTGTGTAAATACCGCTTGATGCTCAACTAACCAAATTTCGTCTGGGCTTTGCTCAGTGCGATTATCGGTAAAGTTTTGCATAGCTTGCCAAACCGGCAAATAAGGTTGTGAGCCTAATTGCCTAACGATCAGCTTATTGGGGTTAACGTCTTGGGTCACCCTTTACAATACCACTCTAACTAATTCTAATTTAGATAACTCTGTATACAGGGTTTCCATATGGGTTTTGCTGGTCACAGTGACACTTAAAGATAATGAATGATAGTTACCCTTAGAGCTGGGTTTAACTTTAGGCACATAATCACCAGGTGCATGTTCTTGTAAACAAGCTATCACATCTTGTGGCAGTCGCTCGTGAGCTAGGCCCATTATTTTAAAAGTTTGCTGGCATGGAAAGTCCAGCAATTGATCAAACTTAGTATCCATATAAATCTCTGAATTTGGTTTAAAACTAGCTATCAAAGCCAAGTTTTAGTTTTACGAAGTCGAGCATACGGTCAAACATACCGCCTTGCTTAACTTCTTGTAAGGCTACCAATGGGTAAACTGCAATGTCTTCGCCGTCAATTTGTAAGAATAATTTACCTACTACTTCGCCTTTAGCTAGCGGGGCTTCGAGTTTTTTGTCTAACTCAAAGTTTGCCTTTAGGTTTTTGCTTTGACCGCGCGGAATGTTAATGGGGGTATCTTGTAAAATACCAAGATCGACAGTTTCTTTGTCGCCCATAAATATGCGGTGCGATACAAAACTGTCACCTGCTTTGTATGGGGTAATGGTTTCATAAAAACGAAATCCATACTTAAGTAGTTTTTTGTTTTCGACTTTACGTGCTCTTTCACTATCTGTGCCCATAACCACAGAAATTAAACGCATGTCGCCTTGCGAGGCTGAGGTTATTAAGCTGTATCCGGCATCAGATGTATGGCCAGTTTTGATACCGTCTACATTTAAGCTTTTATCCCACAATAGGCCATTGCGGTTGTATTGTTTAATATCGTTAAAGGTAAACTCTTTTTCAGCGTAAATTGCATATTCTTCTGGCACATCACGAATTAACGCAGCAGATAGAATGGCCATGTCTCTAGGCGTTGTATAGTGGTCACCATCATGCAAGCCGTGGCTATTTACAAAATGGGTAGAGGTCATGCCAAGTCTTTGTGCATGCATATTCATCATACTCGCAAAGGCGTCTTCACTACCGGCGATGTGTTCGGCCATGGCCACACAAGCATCGTTACCCGATTGAATAATAATGCCGCGGTTTAGGTCTGCAACTGAGATTTTTTTGCCCACCTCAATAAACATTTTTGAAGAATCGGGAAAGTTTTTCGCCCAGGCATTTTCTGAAATAGTGACTAAATCGGTTTCTTTAATATTGCCGTTTTTGAGTTCCATTCCAATTACATAGCTGGTCATCATTTTGGTTAAACTAGCTGGAGGTAATTGAATATCCGCATTTTGTTCTGCAATCACATTTCCGGTTTGGAAATCCATCAAAATAAACCCTTTAGCGGATACGCTAGGCGCCGGAGGAATAACCACAGCAGCACTGACAGAAAAAACACTAAGACATAAAGCCATACTGGCTAACAAGGTTTTCAATAAAGATAAAGGTTTAAGCATTAAACTACCGTTTTATAAAAATGTGAAAATTGAAACTTTTAAAAAACTGAGCTTTCAAAAGTCGCGTCAAAATTTGCGCGTTAATATAGCACTTTGCGCGTTTGATTTCTGCAATGCAGTGGATTAAATCGCATTTAAAATCATGATTTTTCGAAGTTAAGACCTAATTAGGTGCTAAAAGTTTAACCTAAGTTGCATCAACATAAACTTTATAGGCATGCGGGTAGCCATTAGTGTGTAATTCTTCTAGTAAGTTTTTGGCTTGGGTTTCATTAGCTATTGGCCCTAGTTGTAATTTGTATAGATTATTTTGCCATTTAGTTTGAAAAGGTAACTCATACAAAATTTGCAATGCTTGTCCTAACTGGTTGATTTTATTTTTATTTTTTAATGCAGCAACTTGAACAAACAATTGTTTGTCAGCAGCTTTTTTAATTATTGGTTGATTGCCAACGGTTAAGTTTCCATTTTTATCTATATGCAGTACATCGACTTTTACCTCAGCCAGACCGGTTTTTAACATATCTAACTTAAGCGCAGCCGCATAAGATAAATCAATTAGGCGGCCTGCATGAAACGGCCCTCTATCATTAATTCTTACTACTACTTGTTTGCCATTGGCTAAGTTAGTTACCCGTGCAAATGAGGGGAGAGGCAAGGTTTTATGGGCGGCAGACATTTGATACATATCATAAATTTCGCCATTTGAGGTTTTATGCCCATGAAATTTTTGTCCATACCAACTGGCATAGCCTTGTTTACTGTACCCTTTGCCTGTATTCAGTGGGTGATACTTTACGCCTCTTATGGTGTAGGGGCGCATATTGGCTTTGGCATAAGGTAAATAAGTCACTACCGCATCTTCTGTGGTGACCTGGTTAGGAATAACATGGGGCGCAGAATCTTGCGCTTGATAATAGCGACCTGTGGGGGCACAAGCAGCTAAAGCCAAAAGCACAATAAGATAACTTAGGTTAAGATGTAACGCTTTCATCAGGGCTTAGCTATCTTGATTTTGTAAAGGCTTGAACTGTGCTTGCAGTTGTTGACTGAATTGATACACAGCCATAGCATAAAGAGGACTGTGATTATACCGAGTTATCACATAAAAATTATGTAAGCCCACCCAGTATTCTTGGTTGTTAGCTTGCTCAAATGCCAGTAATTTGACTTTGCTGCTCGGCTCAAGTGTGGCATCTATCAATTTAACTCCAGCTTGTTGTAAAGCTTGCCATTCGGTTTTTGGTTTGAGGGATTTTGACAACCACTTTTGCTGTTGATTGCCCGCTACTTGGGCTTTAAATGCAACTTGAGCATGCCTTTTCCAACCATTCTGTTTAAAATAATTGGCCACACTGCCAATGACATCAATGGGATTATTAAATAAGTCGCGTACGCCATCTTGATCATAATCTATGGCATAGTGCCTATAACTTGAAGGTATAAACTGCCCCCAACCCATAGCCCCGGCATAAGAGCCCTGTATAGCTGTGATATCAAACTGTTCTTGTTGGGCTAATAAAAATAGTTGAGTTAATTCACTTTTAAAAAAGCGTGAACGTTTAGGGTAGTGAAAACCTAAAGTAAATAACGCGTCTAACACTGAATATTTGCCTAGGTAGGTCCCGTAAAAGCTTTCTACCCCAATAATGGCCACAATTATCTGGGCTGGTACCCCAGTTTCTTGTTCAACCTTAGATAGGGTGTGTTGATGGGTTTGCCAAAACTCTAGTCCCTTAGATAAGCGTTTATCAGTGAGAAATATTGGATAGTATTGATGCCAGGGTTTGGCTTCCCATGGTTTAGAAATGGCCTTAAGTATGTCGGGATTTTTATTCGCCAGTGCTAAAGTTTGCTCGATATACTGAGCTTCAAAGCCATGTTGATTAACCATAAGTTCAATAAAGTCTTGTTTGGCATTAGCAGCTAATAGCTGACTTGAAAGACTGAAAAAGAGTAAAAAGGTAAGCAGCTTAGGTTGAACAAAGGTCATTTTTATTCCAAAAAATCAAGTCACAAGTCGACAGAGTTATTCACGAGACATAATACGTTTTTGGGTGCTTATAGCCATTAATATACCAAAGCCCGCTAACAAGGTAACCATAGAGGTACCTCCATAACTAACCAAAGGTAATGGCACACCAACCACAGGCAAAATGCCAGAAACCATGCCCATATTTACAAAAACATAAACAAAAAACGTCAGAGTGATACTACCGGCTAAAATTTTGCTGAAAGCGTCTTGCGCTTTTACTGCGATTAACATGCCGCGTATGACGATAAAACTGTAAATAGCTAATAAGCCTACCACGCCCCAAAACCCAAATTCTTCACTAAACACCGCAAAAATAAAGTCTGTGTGTCGTTCAGGTAAAAACTCTAATTGTGATTGGGTGCCTTGCAGCCAGCCTTTTCCTTCTGCGCCACCAGAGCCTATGGCTATTTTTGACTGAATAATGTGATAACCCGATCCTAAAGGGTCACTTTCAGGGTTTAGAAAGGTAAGTACCCTTTGTTTTTGATAATCCTGCATTAGGAATATCCACATAATAGGGGTAAATGCCGAAGCCGCTACTGCCACAAATGAGATAAAGCGCCAACTCATACCAGCTAAAAATAAGGCAAAAATTCCTGAACTGGCAATAAGTAAAGATGTGCCTAAATCAGGCTGGCGAGCAATCAGTAAAGTTGGCACAGCCACTAGGGCAAAACCGCATAAAATTTGCCAGGTTTTGGGTGGAAGATTAAAGCGACTAATGTACCAAGCCACCATCATAGGGACCGCAAGTTTCATTATTTCAGAAGGCTGAAAGCGCACTACACCAAGGTCTAGCCATCTTTGTGCGCCTTTGCTTGATACTCCCACAATTAGTACCGCCACTAACATGGCGATCCCTACAATGTAAAAGTAAACCGATAACTTGTGATAGGCCATAGGTGGAATTTGCGCAACGATAAACATTACCCCTATAGCTAAACCTAAACGGGTGAGTTGCCGGGTGATTAAATCTAGATCTTGGCCACCTGCAGAATAGATTGTGACTAAACCAACAGCCATTAAAACTAATAAACCTAAAAGCAATAAGCCATCGCAGTGCACTTTGTTTAACCAGGAACGTTGGTCGGCAATGAGTTTTGTTCTAAGCATTAAGGCCTACTCTCTATTTGGGCGAACTCTGCACTATTGCCTTCAAAAGTTAAGGCTTCTATTAACTGGTGTTCAGGAAAACTTTGATCTTTTAGGTAGTTATCCATCATTTTTCGTGCGATAGGGGCGGCTTGTGCGCCCCCATGTCCGGCATTTTCTAAAACCACAGTTACCGCAATTTGGGGTTTATCATAAGGCGCATAACCCACGTACATGGCATTATCGCGGTTTTTCTTAGACAGCTTTTCTGCGTCATATTTTTCATCTTGAGCAATACTGACAAGTTGTGCGGTGCCGGTTTTCCCGCCAGACACATAATGTGCTCCTTTAAAGGCTTTACGTGCAGTGCCATGCTCTCTGTTGACTGTTCCATACATAGCATCTAGCACAATATCCCAGTTTTGTTCATTCGTGATAGAGATAGGTCGGCGCTCGCGTACGTCTTGCTGTTGAAGTTGTTGATTGACCATATTCCCACGAATAATTTGTGGTATCACGCGTTTGCCTTTATTCACTAAAGTGGTAATTGACTGAGTTAACTGTACTGGAGTGGCAGTCCAATAACTTTGCCCTATACCAATATTGATGGTGTCACCTATATACCAAGGACGATTGTACAAGGCTTTAACTATACCGCGACTAGGCATAATACCATCGGCTTCTTCGTGTAAATCTATGCCAGTATATTCACCAAATCCAAACTCACTCATATGTTGACTAATTCTATCTATACCTAGCTTGTAAGCCATATCATAAAAAAAGATGTCGCAGCTAACTTCAATAGATTTAGTGACATTTACCCAGCCATGCCCATAAGGGTTATGATCGCGCCATATACGCTCAACATTCTTTAACTGATATTTGCCAATATCGTAAACCCGCGAATCATGGGTTATAACCTGTTCTTCTAGCCCAGCTAAGGCTAAATGAGGTTTAACAGTAGAAGCTGGAGGGTATTGTCCTTGAGTTGCTCGATTGAATAACGGCCTATCTGATGTGAGTAACTTTTTATAATTTTTACTACTAATGCCGTGCACAAATAAATTTGGGTCATAGCTTGGGCTGCTGTATAAAGCTAAAATTCCGCCATCTTCTGGATCCATGGCTACCACTGAGCCGCGCTCACCAGCAAAGGCTTTTTCGGCTTCGAGTTGTAAGTTTAAATCAATATTAAGAACAATATCTTGCCCAGGAATAGGGGGATTAAAGTCTAAGGTGCGAATGATGCGGCCTTGATTATTGACTTCTACCTCTTGGTAACCAACCTGACCATGTAATAATTCTTCATGATATTTCTCTACCCCTCGCTTACCAATATCATAGGTCGCCGCATAATTGGCCTCTAACCCCGCTTCGCTAAGTTTTTGTAGATCTTTTTTATTAATTTTAGCCACATAACCTAAAACATGGGTGAGGGCACTACCATAGGGATAAAAACGAGCTAAACGTGCTTCAATAGATACCCCGGCAAACTTATGTTGATTGGCCGAAAACAGCGCGACTTGTTTTTCTGATAATCGATTAATAAGAGTGACAGGTTTAAAGCGCCTATTGCCTTTTAATTCTTGATAAAAATCTTTTACATCTTCTGGATCAATGGTTAATAGTTTGGCCAGTTGATTAATGCTGGTTTCTAAGTCGGCTGATTCTTCTGGTACCACTTGTAAACTAAATACCGGCCGATTTTCTGCCAATAACACCCCGTTTCTGTCGTAAATTAACCCGCGGTTAGGGGCAACGGGTAAAACTTTAATTCGATTGCCGTTAGAGCGTGTTTGATAATCTTCAAAGCGACTAATTTGTAGATAGTATAAATTGGTGAGTAACATGCCTATCATTACAAATACCACTAACAAACCAATAAAGGTACGCCTAGCAAATAAATTTGCTTCAGCGGTGTGGTCTTTGATCATAATGCGAGGTCTAGGCAAAGTTACTCTCTATGATAAGGATGATTATTATTAATAGACCAAGCGCGATATAGGCTTTCGGCAACTATCACCCGTACTAAAGGGTGGGGTAAGGTTAGACTCGACAAGGACCATTTTTGTTCCGCTATCTTGATACAGTCTGGGGCCAGCCCTTCGGGTCCGCCAATCAACAAACTGACATCGCGTCCGTCCATTTGCCATTGTTGCATGGTTTTTGCCAGTTTGGGGGTATCCCATGGTGCTCCATTTACTTCTAAGGTAACCACTCTATTGCCTTTAGGAATAGCAGCTAAGGTGAGTTCCCCTTCTTTTTGTAAAATTCGCTTGATGTCGGCATTTTTACCGCGCTTTCCAGCCGCAATTTCGGTTAATTGCAAAGGCATATCTGCAGGAAAACGCCGACTATATTCTTTAAAGCCTTGTTCTACCCAAGCAGGCATTTTTATGCCTACTGCTATCATTTGTATACGCATTAAAAGTGACTGTATTTGAAAACTCTGTGCCTTAAGCCCAAAGTTTTTCCAGTTGATAAAACTCTCTGGCTTCGTCTTGCATAACGTGTAGCACTACATCCCCAAGATCAACCAATACCCAGTCGCCAGTTTCGCGGCCTTCGATACTAAGAGGTTGAGTTCCAGCTTGTTTGGCTTCTACTACTACATGTTCGGCAATTGATATTACGTGGCGTTTAGAGTTGCCCGTGCAAATAACCATGGTTTCTGTAATAGAGGATTTTTCTGAGACGTCTAATTCCACTATGTCTCTTGCTTTTAAGTCTTCAATTTTATCCGTAACAAAGGCTTTTAATTGTAGGTGATCCAAAGATTTTCCTTTTGATTGATTTTTAAACCAGTATTAATTGACTAGTTTATCAGAAATATGCCTATGGCTGATAGAGCTTATGTTGTTGAATGTAAGTTAAAACCTCACTTGGCAACAAGTTGGCCTCTAGCGAGTGGGTACCTAATTGCTGACGAATAGCGCTAGATGAAAGCGTTAAGGGTTGAGTATCGGCTAGATATATATGTCCATTAAGACGGGTGTGCAGATCTTGTGGATCTAGAGTTTGTTTATCTTTTAACAGTTTTTGTAGCTGTGTTTGCCGCTGCGGGTCTTGGCTTAAAGCATCTACCGCCTGACCTTTGCGGTGGCAAACGATAAAGTGGCAATAATCAAATAACGCCTCCCATTGGTACCAAGAGGTAAGAGTATAGAGAGAGTCTGTGCCAATAAAAAAACATAATGGGCTACGCGGGTGTTCAGCCCTTAACTCTTTGAGTGAATCAATGCTAACTGTAGGAATATTACGTTTAATGTCTCTTGGATCAGGGTAAAAAATTGGATGGTGTTGGCAGACTAACTCAAGCATTTTAAATCTGTGTTGGCTAGAGGCACTGGCAGCTGATTTATGACTTGGTATAAAACATGGCAACAAGGCAATTTTTTTTATGTGGGTAAGGGTAGCGGCTTCGAGAATAGGTTGTATATGCCCAAAGTGAATAGGATCAAAGGTGCCACCAAAAATGCCTAAAGCAGGAGCCAGTTGCATAGTTTTAGTCAAACAGGGCGTAATCTAAGGGTAAATTGTCCATGTTAAATGGCATAAACAATAAACATAAATGACACAACTCAATATAAGGCCTCACAATTTGTGATTGTTTAATTGCATGATCAAATTCGGCTAACTTGTGTTGTATTTGGGTTAAGTGTTGAGGGCTTAATCTGTGTAAGGCTTTTTGATAAAAAGCTTGACGATTTTTCCAGATCCTATGTTGGTTCCAGTTGATACTTTTTCCAAGTTGCTTGTCTTCAAGCAATGCGTTTAAGGTTTGCCACTCCCGGGTAAGTGCCCAAGCAATAATAGTAGGCTCAACTCCTTCAGACTCAAGTCGATACAACATTTTCACTGCTTTTTGCCCATCACCCGCTAATAATACGTCTATTAGATGAAAGACTGTAAATCTAGATTGGTCCACCACAGCTTGTTCAACTTCTTGCAAACTTGGATTGCCTTGAGGATAGAGTAACAATAATTTTTCAATTTCTTGTTTGGCAGCAAGTAAATTGCCTTCGCAATAATCAACTAAAAGTTGGGCAATTTGTGGATTGGCTTGCATGCCTGCCGTTTGCATTTGCTGGTTAATCCACTGATGCAAGGCATTGCCTTCAAGGGGATAACAAGGAACGTAAACCCCTTGCTTATCTAAAGCTTTAAACCATTTGGTATTTTGCACATCTTTGCCAATTTTACCGCCATGTAAAACTAACAATAAATCGGGGTTATCTTGTTGCGCTAACATAGCCAAAATCTTGCTGCCTTGCGCCCCTGGTTTACCCGTGGGTAACTCTAGCTCTATGTATTGTTTGCTAGAAAATAACGATAGACTTTGGGTGGCTTCAATCAGTAAATCCCAATTAAACTGGGCATCGGCGACTAAGGTTTGGCGCTCATCAAAGCCTTGAGCTAAAGCACAAGTGCGTAAGTTTTCTATGCAGGTTAGTTTTTGCTGTGGTTCGTCACCAAAAATGAGATAAAAACCTTTAAGCTGACTCTTATTATCCAAATTAAAACGATTGGGATATAGCTGCATTAGTTAGCCGTTGTCTGTTGCCAATTAACATAAGAGCTCGCCAATTGGCGAATAATTCGATTAGCGGCTTCCATACGCATTTCACTGTGAATTAAATCTAATTCCCGTGACTTAGCTAGCACCGCATTAGGATCGTCTTGATATTCACGGGTCACATCAAAAGACATAATTTGCGGTTCTTGTTCGGGAAATTGCATTTGATAATTCACCGTATACACCAATTCATACTCGGCCACCTGACCATTAGAAAACAGCGACAAAAGTCGCCTTTCTAATTTTTCAGATTGCAAATATATACTGGCATCGGGTTGTTTATCTAGGTTTGCTTGAAGGGCACTGTTTTCCCACAATTGAATATCAAAGCCTTGCAAGGCTTTAGTCAAAATGCGATGCAAGGGCGAGTTATTATGTGCCGCTTTTAGTTGCAAATATTCAATGCCACTGGGCAAACCATAGTCGCCGCGCAATTTAAATCCGCAGCCAAGCAAAGTGACACACACTAGGCTTAGTAACAGAGATGATTTGCCCCAAAGTCGCATATTAATTCGCTACTATGTTTAACAACTTACCAGGCACGTAAATTACCTTACGTATGGTTTTGCCTTGAGTATGTTGTTGTACATTATGTTCGTTTAATCCTAACTGCTCGATTTGTTCTTTTGAAATATCAGCAGCAACAGTGATTTTGGCGCGTACTTTACCATTCACTTGTACTATTACTAATTTTTCATCTTCCACTAGGGCAGCGGCATCAACTTGTGGCCAAGGGGCGGTTTCTACTCCACCTTGATGCCCTAAGTCTTGATACATAACATGACAAATATGCGGGGCAATAGGTGCTAACAATAGCACTAAAGTGTTAACCCCTTCGCGCATAATGGCAAGGTCTTGCGGAGTGTCAGTAGGGGCCTTTTGTAAATGATTTAACAATTCCATGGTGGCTGCAATAGCAGTGTTAAAGGTTTGACGGCGGCCAATATCATCACTGACTTTTTCAATGGTTTTGTGGATTACGCGTCTAAGATCTTTTTGTTTACTGCTCAGTGCACTTTTGTCTAAAGCTGGTACTTCACCTGCTTCAATATGCTCTTGCACTAAAGTCCATAGACGTTTAACAAAACGGTGTGCGCCTTCTACACCTGAGTCTATCCACTCTAAGGTTTGCTCTGGTGGCGCAGCAAACATAGTGAATACACGGATAGTGTCAGCCCCATACAAATCAATCACTTGCTGTGGATCTATGCCATTATTTTTAGACTTAGACATTTTAGTCATGCCGCCGTGAAAGACTTCTTGGCCATCACTGTTTAAAATTGCTTTAGTGATCCTACCTTTTTCATCTTTTTCACAGCTTACATCAGCAGGTGAGTACCAAGTTTGTTTGCCTTTTGCATCTTCTCGATAAAAAGAGTCGGCTAATACCATGCCTTGGCATAATAAACGCTTATAGGGCTCGTCTGATTCAACTAAACCTTCATCACGCAATAACTTATGGAAAAAGCGTGAGTACAACAAATGTAAAATTGCATGTTCAATGCCACCAACATATTGGTCTACAGGCAACCAATAATTGGCTTGGCTAGGGTCAAGCATTGCTTGATCGTTTTGGGCGCTACAATATCGAGCGTAATACCAAGACGACTCCATAAAAGTGTCAAAGGTATCAGTTTCACGCAGAGCCGGCTGGCCTTGGTATTCTGTTTTGGCCCACTCAGGGTCGGCTTTAATTGGCGACACCACACCGTTCATGACTACGTCTTCTGGTAACTCAACGGGTAGTTGATCACTAGGCACAGGCACTGATTCGCCATTTTCAAGATTTAACATAGGGATAGGGCTGCCCCAATATCGCTGTCTGGAGACTCCCCAATCACGCAATCGATAATTGACGGTTTTTTTGCCTTTTCCCAGTTCAACAAGTTTTTCGGCAATTTTTTCAAACGCCTCTTCAGAAGATAAACCATCAAATTCATTAGAATTAATTAGTTGACCTTTTTCAGTGAAAGCCCCTTGGCTTAAATCACACTCAGCTTCGTCTACTGGGCGAATCACTTGTTGTATATCTAGGCCATATTTAGTGGCAAATTCCCAATCTCTTTGATCGTGACCTGGAACCGACATGACCGCACCTGAGCCATATCCCATAAGTACAAAGTTAGCCACCCAAATTGGCACTTTGTTGCCAGTTAATGGATGAATGGCATATAAGCCTGTGGCACAGCCTTTCTTTTCCATGGTAGCCATGTCTGCCTCGGCTACCTTAGTGTTTTTGCACTCTTCGATAAACTGGGTTAAATCTGGATTGTTTTTGGCTGCGTCTAATGCGATAGGGTGTTGTGCTGCTACTGCCACATAAGTCACCCCTAGGAGTGTGTCTGGGCGAGTAGTGTAAACATCAAAGTTATTCAGCTCGGCAACGGGTTGCTCAAGATCAAAACAGATTTCTACCCCTTCAGAACGTCCTATCCAGTTTTTTTGCATGGCACGAACTTGATCGGGCCATTCTTCAAGTTGCTCTAAATCTTTTACTAATTCTTCAGCGTAATCAGTAATTTTAATAAACCATTGAGGAATTTCTTTTTGCTCAACCAAAGCCCCTGAACGCCAACCTCTGCCGTCTATTACTTGTTCATTGGCTAAAACCGTATGATCCACCGGATCCCAATTCACTGTGGCATTCTTTTTATACACTAAGCCTTTTTCGTACAAGCGTGTGAAGAACCATTGTTCCCAGCGGTAATAGTCTTTTTTGCAGGTGGCAACTTCTCTATCCCAATCGTAACCAAAGCCTAACGACTTTAATTGGGTTTTCATGTACTCAATGTTGGAATAGGTCCACTTAGCCGGGGCGGTATTATTATTAATTGCCGCATTTTCTGCAGGTAAACCAAATGCGTCCCAACCCATAGGTTGTAAGACGTTTTTACCTAACATTCTTTGGTAACGACTAATTACATCACCAATAGTGTAATTACGTACGTGCCCCATGTGTAAACGGCCACTAGGATAAGGGAACATAGAAAGACAATAGAATTTTTCTTTATCTTCTTGCTCGGTGGCTTTAAAGGTCTGTTGGGTTTCCCAATAGGCTTGAACCTCTTTTTCTATTGCTTGAGGTTGATATTGTTTTTCGGCCATTAACAAAGATTTCCGTGACTATGGGATAGGATCAGTAGGATCCTAAACATTGATATAAAAATTAGCTAGTTAGAATACCTTAGCGTATCCCTTGCAAACAATAGCTAAGTGCCGATTTATGCCGCTTTATTATGAGTTTTTGATTTGCAAGGCTAAATTGTATGTAAAGTAGTCAGTTGTTTATAATCTTTCGCTATCTGTTTGACACCTTTGTCATTACAGGTTTCACTAAATAACGATTTCCTTAACCTGTGACTAACGAAGCTACACTATGCAAAGCAAATATGCATTAGAACTACAGCAGCTTACTGCTAAACCTAGCAGGCGCTTAATTAACCAAGCTCTTAAAGATGATCTTGCTTTAACTTCAACCTTTATTGGGCAAGATAGGGCGCGTGATGCTTTATCTTTTGGCTTGGGTATTAAAGCTCGAGGTTACAATTTATATGTTATGGGCGAGCAAGCCACAGGGCGTTTTACTTTAGTTCATGAGTTCATCAACAAATATGTAAGTAAAACGGTTACACCAGACGATTGGTGTTACATCAACAATTTTGAAGACGAACGCGAACCTTTTGCTTTGCGCTTACCTGCCGGAGAAAGTAAAAAGTTAGTCAAAGACATGCAAAGTTTAGTGGACGAATTATTAGACACTTTTCCAGCTGCGTTTGACAACCCAGGTTATCAACGAAAAAAAGCCGCCATTACGCGCGAATTTGATCAAGGTTACGACCAAGCTATTGCGGCTGTAGAACAATTGGCTTTTAAGCAAGGAGTGGCCTTATTCGAAGAGAATGGCAGTATTTCTTTTTCGCCGTTAATTAAGGGTAAACCCATTGAAGATGCTGAGTTTGCCAAAGAGTCTGAAGAAACTAGGCAGCATTATTATCAGGTTATTAATCAATTAGAAGATAAGCTTAGCGAAGCCTTAATTGAACTGCCTAATTGGAAGCGCAATACCGCTGAAAAACTGCGTGAATTAAAAAAACATACAGCCGAGCTAGGCATTCGACCTTTGCTAAAAGATTTAGAACATAAATATGCTGCCGATTTAGCCATTTTAAAATTTTTACGTCAGTTAAAGCCGCATTTAGTGGAAACCGTTGTTGAGGTATTAGCTGATGATAAAAAAGACGATAAACACGATGAATATGACAAGCGTTCTATTTTAGAAGAACAGTATTTGCCCAATGTTTTAGTGGCTCATCAAATTAATAGCGGTTCGCCAGTTATATATGAGCCTAACCCCACCCATCAAAATTTATTTGGGCGAGTGGAGTACACCAATATTCAGGGCTCTGTATTTACTAATTATCGAATGATCCGCCCCGGTGCTGTGCATAAAGCTAATGGCGGCTACTTATTGTTAGATATGGATAAATTGGTGGATCAACCCTATGTGTGGGAAACCTTAAAATTGGTGTTGAAATTTGGTTCGTTAAAAATGGACTTACCCCAAGCAGATGTAGGCATGGTAAATTCTATTACCTTAAATCCACAACAAATCCCAATCGATCTAAAGGTGATTTTACTTGGCTCTCGCGACTTGTATTACACCTTACAAGACTACGATGATGAGTTTTATGAACTGTTTAGAGTGTTGGTAGATTTTGATCACGAAATAGCCCTAGATAAAAAGACCTTATTTGATTTTGTTGGCAGAGTGCGAGTGCAGGTTCAGGCGCTAGGATTGCAAGGTATTTCGGCTAAGGCCATGTATCGATTAGTTGAGTACAGCTTACGTTTGGCCGAACATCAGCAACGTTTGTCAGCACGCTTTTCAGATGTGATTGAATTATTGCATGAAGCCGAATATTTTTGCCAACAACAACTGAGCAGAGAATTAGATGTCACCCATATAGAGCTAGCACTGGCCGCCAAAACGCATCGCACAGGCAGGGTCAGTGAAGCCGTACTTGACGATATCAAACAAGGTCAAATTTTAATTGCTACCCAAGGCTTAGATGTTGGTAAAGTGAATGGCTTAACCGTATTGGAGGTAGGTGACAGTATGTTTGGTACGCCAGCGCGTATCACTTCCACTGTGTATGCTGGTGCCAATGGGGTAGTGGATATAGAGCGCGAAGTGGAGCTGGGTCAACCTATTCACTCTAAAGGTGTCATGCTGCTAACAGGTTATTTAGGTTATAAGTATGCCCAACTATTTCCGTTAACCTTAAGTGCCAATATTGCCATTGAGCAATCTTACGGACATATTGATGGCGATAGCGCTTCGTTAGCCGAGTTAGTGGCACTCATTTCGGCCCTAACAAAAATGCCAGTACGTCAAGATTTAGCTATCACGGGCTCGATTAACCAGTATGGTCAAGTTCAGTCTGTCGGTGGAGTAAACGAAAAAATCGAAGGTTTTTTTAAATTATGCCAGCATAGAGGCTTAACAGGTCAGCAAGGTGTAGTTATCCCCCGCTCAAATCAGGTCAACTTAGTGTTAGATAAAGACGTATTAGCGGCAGTCAAAGCTAATACCTTTCATATTTGTGTAGTGGATACAGTGGATCAAGCGCTAGAATTATTAATGGACAAAGAAGTTGGGGTACTAAATAGCAAAGGGCGATACCCCAAAGGTTCGATTAATTATATGGCAGTAACTAGCCTGCTAAATATTGCCAATATAGTGGCAGGTGCCGACGACGAATAATTAGATAGGTTCCACAAAGCTAGCCAGACGTAACACCTGCGGGCTTATTCTGCTATGCTTTGCGGCTATTTTTAACTAAATAAAAGAAGTATTTAACATGCAAATCTCTAAAGGCACAGTAGTGCAATTTCACTATAAAATAAAAGACTTAGACGGCAAAGTGTTGGAGTCTAACTTTGGTCAACAAGCCGTGGCCTATTTACACGGTTACAACAATATGATGCCAGGGGTAGAAAAATCTTTGGAGTCTATGAAAAAAAGCGACCTAATTGAAGTTGAACTAGAGGCCAAGGAAACCTATGGTGAAATTCAAGCAGATAGCGAACAACGGATTTCAGTAAAACACCTTCACAGTGCTGAGAAAAAGCCTAAATGGAAAGCAGGCATGACAGCAGTGGTAAACACTGAACAAGGTCAAAGAGAAGTGACAATAGTAAAAGTAGGTAAGTTTATGGTGACTATAGACACCAACCACCCATTAGCGGGTAAAACGCTGCAATTTGAATTACAAGTAGAAGATGTACGTGCAGCTACTGATGAAGAAATTGAGCATGGCCATGCCCATGGTGTAGGCGGTCATCAGCACTAAGGCTTAACATGCCATGACTATTATTTTAGTCATGGCATATTTATATTTAGCCTTGCCTATTTAATGCGGGCAAAACTTTTAAATATATTACTTTCTTGGGATCTCGATTTTTTTCTCGTCACTTTGTTTAAACATTACTAAAGTGTGGCCGATGGTTTGTAATTTTTCAGCACCGGTTTCGCGAATGATCGCATCCATGATCAATTTTTTTTCTTCTTTATCATCAGTCGGGACTTTTACTTTGATGAGTTCGTGATGATTTAGCGCATTGTCTATTTCCGCTAACACGCCTTCTGTTAAGCCGTTATTGCCCAATTGCACAACAGGTTTTAACGAATGGGCTAAGCCCTTGAGGTGCTGTTTTTGTTTGTTTGATAAAGTCATTAGTTAGGATTTCTTACAAATTTATTAAAGATGAATGGTTGAAAAGCGCTATTCTAACGCCATCTTTGAGTTATTCCTAATTTGAATGTCTTTTTTTAATCAAATCTAAATCTAAAAATTACGATTAAACGTACCAATAGGGTGAGGTAAATGCACATTTTGCGAGTAAATTTGTGCAGATAAGGAAATTGTATGGTCGAAGTAGAGGTCTGGGTTTAGATATAGCATCTAAAGCAAATAAATTACCTCAACCAAAATCAATAAATTCAAGTATTTTAGCGGTTTATCTGGTGGCGACGAGATACAAATTATAGTAGTCTGCAGCTTACTTATTTTTAAGGCGCAAGACGCAAATCATAGAGTCGATAAGATTCTAGTAACAACAGAGGTTTAACAACTTGAGCGACATGGCAAAAAATTTAATCTTATGGCTGGTTATCGCTGTCGTATTGATGTCGGTTTTCCAAAATTTTTCGGGTAACGAATCAAAAGCAACCAATACTGATTACACTATGTTTTTACGTGATGTCAGTAATGGCGTAGTTAGCAGTGCCACCATCGACAGAAATACTGGGCAAATTAAGGGTGTTAAGCGTAACGGTGAATCATTCACCACTATCATCCCTTACACTGACCTAGCCTTGATGGATGAGTTAATTGAAAACAATGTAGCGGTGTTTGGTAAAGAGCCAGAAGAGCCGTCTATTTTAACCTCTATATTTATTTCTTGGTTCCCTATGTTGTTGCTTATTGGGGTGTGGATTTTCTTCATGCGTCAAATGCAAGGCGGTGGCGGCAAAGGAGCCATGTCTTTTGGTAAGAGCAAGGCGCGTTTGTTGGGCGAAGATCAAATCAAAACCACTTTTGCCGATGTTGCGGGTTGTGATGAAGCCAAAGAAGACGTATCTGAACTAGTTGACTTTTTACGTGACCCTAGCAAGTTCCAAAAGCTAGGAGGCAAAATTCCTAAAGGCGTATTAATGGTGGGTCCTCCTGGTACAGGTAAAACCCTATTAGCCAAAGCCATAGCGGGTGAAGCTAAAGTACCCTTCTTTACCATTTCGGGTTCAGACTTTGTAGAAATGTTTGTTGGTGTAGGTGCATCACGTGTGCGTGACATGTTTGACCAAGCTAAAAAGTCGGCACCTTGCATAATCTTCATTGATGAAATCGATGCTGTAGGTCGTCAGCGTGGCGCTGGATTAGGCGGCGGACATGATGAAAGAGAGCAAACCTTAAACCAAATGTTGGTTGAAATGGACGGCTTTGAAGGTCATGAAGGCATCATAGTTATAGCCGCGACTAACCGTCCTGACGTACTAGATCCTGCATTACTTCGTCCTGGTCGCTTTGACCGTCAAGTGACAGTAGGTCTACCTGATATTCGTGGGCGTGAACAAATTCTTAAAGTTCATATGCGTAAGGTACCCCTTGGCGAAAATGTTGAAGCCAGCTTAATTGCTAGAGGTACGCCAGGATTCTCTGGTGCTGATTTAGCTAACTTAGTTAACGAGGCTGCGTTATTTGCTGCTCGCTCAGGTAAAAAAGTGGTGTCGATGGAAGAATTCGACAAGGCTAAAGATAAGATCATGATGGGCTCAGAGCGTAAGACCATGGTGATGTCTGAAGAAGAAAAAACCAACACAGCTTATCACGAAGCCGGTCATGCCATAGTGGGTCGTTTAGTACCAGAGCACGATCCTGTGTATAAAGTTTCTATTATTCCTCGTGGTCGAGCATTGGGGGTAACTATGTACCTTCCGGAGCAAGATAGGTATAGCCACAGCAAACAACATTTAGAGAGCATGATTTCAAGTTTGTTTGGTGGACGTATTGCTGAAGCCATGACCTTAGGAGAAGACGGTGTCACCACTGGGGCTTCAAACGATATTGAGCGTGCCACTGATATTGCGCGTAAAATGGTTACCCAATGGGGCTTGTCATCAAAAATGGGCCCAATGTTATATGCTGAAGAAGAAGGCGAAGTCTTTTTAGGGCGCAGCATGTCTAAAGCGAAAAACATGTCAGATGATACCGCTCGTGCTATAGATGCTGAAATTAAGTCTATTATCGACCGTAATTACGAACGTGCAGAAAAAATCCTCACAGAAAACCGTGATATTTTAGAAGCCATGAAAGACTGCTTAATGAAGTACGAAACCATTGACGCAAAACAAATTGACGATTTGATGGCACGTAAAGAGCCTAGACCTCCAGCAGATTGGGAGCGTGATAACAAAGGCGACAATGACAAACCAACAGGTGGGGCTAAAGTGACAGATTCAGAAAAGCCCAACCAAAGCAATGTAGGAAAGCCGGGTGACGCAACCAGCTAACTAAGGCGCAATCCATAAAACGCTTTGTTGTAAAAACAGCAAAGCGTTTTTTTTCGACTTAATTTTATTTACAGGTGTACAGGGTATGCAGTTTGGTCAGGTTAATTTAGATTTAAACACCCCCAAGATAATGGGCATTTTAAATGTTACTCCAGATTCTTTTTCAGATGGTGGTACCTTTAACCAATTAAACCAAGCACTGGATCACGCCAACTTAATGTTATCTGAAGGGGCCAACATTATAGACGTAGGGGGAGAGTCAACTCGCCCTGGGGCAAAAGAAGTGCCAGTGCAGCAAGAACTAGACAGGGTGATCCCGATAATTGAAGGGATCAGTGAGCGTTTTGATACCATTGTCTCAATAGATACCAGCAAAGCCATAGTGATGAAAGAGGCGGTTGCAGCAGGTGCAAGATTAATCAATGACGTGCGCGCGTTACAAGAGCCTGGAGCCTTAGCCCAAGCAGTACAATGCCAAGTGCCAGTGTGTATTATGCACATGCAAGGTCAGCCTAGAGTGATGCAACACAATCCAGTTTATGCCAATGTGGTGCAAGAGGTGTTTGAGTTTTTGCAACAACGCATAAAAGAATGTACCCAAGCTGGAATTAATAAAGATCAGATTATTGTTGATCCTGGCTTTGGCTTTGGTAAATCTTTAGAACATAATTACGCATTATTAGCTGAGTTAGACAAATTTCATGCTCTACAAGTCCCCATTTTGGCCGGCATGTCTCGAAAGTCTATGTTGGGTAAACTGTTAAACAGAGAAGTAGATCAACGTTTAGCTGGTAATATTGCGGTGGCCACAATTGCAGCGCAAAAGGGTGCACAAATAATTCGTGTACATGATGTGAAAGAGAGCTTAGATGCTGTTAAAGTAGTGAATAAAGTTAAAGCTTGCAGGAATAATAATAAATGAGCGAAAGAAAGTATTTTGGAACCGATGGTATTCGCGGAAAAGTGGGTGAAAACTTAATTAACCCAGAGTTTGTGATGAAGTTAGGCTGGGCAGCTGGAAAAGTCTTGGCTGGTCAAGGCACCAATAAAGTGTTGATAGGTAAAGACACCCGAATTTCTGGCTATATGTTGGAATCCGCACTTGAAGCCGGCCTATCAGCAGCGGGGATCAATATTGGTTTACTAGGCCCAATGCCAACTCCAGCCATTGCCTATTTAACAAAAACCTTTCGTTCAGAAGCCGGCATAGTGATCAGTGCTTCACATAACCCTTATTACGACAATGGTATTAAGTTCTTTTCTGCTGATGGCATGAAGTTAGATGATGACATCGAAACAGCCATTGAAGCTCAACTAGACAAACCTATGGAATGTGTAGCCTCAGATAAATTGGGTAAAGCGGTACGCATTGGTGATGCTGCTGGGCGTTATATAGAATTTTGTAAAGGCAATTTTCCGTCTTCTCTATCTTTAACTGGCTTAAAGATAGTTGTTGATTGTGCCCATGGAGCTACATACCACATTGCGCCAAATGTTTTGAGCGAGTTAGGTGCAGAAGTGATTGAAATTGGAACTGAGCCTAACGGTTTAAATATCAATCAAAAAGTTGGCGCAACATCAATGAAAGCCGTAACTGAAAGTGTGCTTGCCAATAAAGCAGATCTTGGTTTTGCCTTAGACGGTGATGGCGACCGAATCATGCTAGTTGACCACAAAGGCAATGTGATTGATGGTGACCAAATTGTGTATATTATTGCCAGAGATGCGCTTAAAAATGGTGTGTTAAAAGGTGGAGTAGTAGGCACAGTGATGAGTAATCTTGGCTTAGAAGTGGCACTAGGTACCTTAGGTGTGCCTTTTGTTCGCAGTAAAGTTGGAGACCGTTATGTGATGGAATTGCTTAAGAAAAAAGGCTGGTCTATTGGTGGAGAGGGGTCTGGCCATGTGCTTAATCTTAATGCCGCATCTACTGGAGATGGCATAGTTGCCGGCCTACAAGTATTAGCGGCTATGTTAAATGCTGACTTAACCTTAAATGAGTTAAGTCGAGGCATGATCAAATACCCGCAAACCTTAATTAATGTGCGTTTTACCTCTGGTACTGCGCTATTAGAAAATCCAGCAGTAAAAAAAGCGGTAATTGAAGCTGAGACTGCTCTCGAAGATAGAGGCCGGGTATTGTTACGTAAGAGTGGCACCGAACCATTAATTCGTGTCATGGTTGAGGCCAATGAAGAGCAAGAATCAAAAAACTGGGCTGAGCATATAGCTGAAGCTGTGCGTAAAGTGACCAAATAATTAATCTTACCACTAATATTCCCTACCACTACTTGTATAATGTGGTGGGGTTGGTTAATATCTCGCGCGCTTTTTTATTGGCGCTACATGGAGCAAATTGTGCAAATAAATAAACGTAGGAAGCTAGTCGCAGGGAATTGGAAAATGAACGGCGATCTTAATCTGGTTAAGCACATGCAAACTCAGATTAAACAAGCAGAGTTAAACAATATGGATGTGGTCATTTGTCCACCTTTTCCGTACTTAGCTTTGTTTGATAAGGATATGTGTTTAGGTGCGCAAAATGTTAGTCAGTTTGATGCAGGCGCACATACAGGTGAAGTGTCTGTAGCCATGCTAGCCGAATTAAATTGCCAATATGTGATTGTGGGGCATTCTGAAAGAAGAACCGACAATGACGAATCTAACCAAGTAGTGGCGAGTAAAGTAGCACAGGTTTTAAACGCGGGTTTAACCCCAATATTATGTGTGGGTGAGCCAGAAGAAGTACGTGATAATGGTAACTTGTTTAGTTTTTTAGCTGAACAGTTAGATGCAGTACTTACAGCAGTAGGCATTACCAACTTTGCCAAATTAGTCTTGGCTTACGAGCCTATATGGGCTATTGGTACAGGCAAAACCGCAAGCCCAGAGCAAGCGCAAGAGGTACATGCATTTATTCGTGCTCACCTCGCAAAACAAGATCCCAATATTGCTGCCAATGTAAGTATTTTGTATGGCGGTAGTGTTAAAGCAAATAACGCCGAGGAATTGTTTTCTCAGGCAGACGTAGATGGTGGATTAATTGGCGGTGCCAGTTTAAATTCGGACGATTTTTTAAGCATTTGCCAAGCGGCAAATCAGTAGAGGCTACACATGTTTTACGAAGTATTAATAGTTGTTTATTTAATTGTTGCGGTAATGTTGATTGGTTTTGTACTTATTCAACAGGGTAAAGGTGCCGATATGGGCGCATCTTTTGGTAGTGGTGGATCTAATACAGTATTTGGTTCAACCGGCTCTGGCAACTTTTTAACCAGAACTACCGCCATTCTAGCGACTTTGTTTTTTGTCATTAGCTTGATTTTAGGTAATCAAACTGCCGACAAAGAAAAAGCGGTTGATGAGTGGCAAAACCTAGAAGTACCAGTAGTTGAAGCGGTAGACTCAGATGTGCCAGTTTCTCAACAAGCAGTGCAAGCTGAATCAGACGTACCTGCAGTAGACGAGCCAAAAGCAGAAGACGTACCTAACTAAAACTTCCTCTTTAGCGGATGTGGTGGAATTGGTAGACACGCAGCCTTGAGGGGGCTGTGGCTTAGGCCGTGAGAGTTCGAGTCTCTCCATCCGCACCAAATTATTAAAAAGGTCTTAGTTTATTCTAAGACCTTTTTTTGTAGGTTAGGTTTAACCTAAGTTTCTATTTGAATTATCCCCTAGGTTTTATTTACAGAGAGTATTAAGTGCAATTATTAGCAATAGCCTGTTTAGGCAAAACACTGAGATTAGAAGGCTCTATGGCTGGTTGGCAACAGCTGTTTTGGGGGGGTGACTGCGTTTCGCAAATAAATGCTAGTGCGGATACTGAACATTTTTCCCATCAATTTAATATTCAGAGCGAGCAGGGAGAATTGCGGGTAGAGCTTAAGGGGAGGCTACAATGGCAACCTTTTCAGCTGCAGTATGAGTTATTCATAAATGATGAAGTGCTAGAACAAAATACCCTAGTGGAAAAAGATATTGAACAAAGGCAAGTGATCCTGGGGCCTAAACAAGGGTTAAAATTTAGTTTCATTGGTATGGCAGGATTAGGCTTAAAACTGTTTAAAAGTGCCAAAGTGATTAAAGTGTTATTTGCCGCAGGAAGCTTAGCGGCTTATAGCTGGTTGTTTTCTATTGAGTTTGCCATTGCCCTAATACTTTGCCTGGTCTTCCATGAATATGGTCACATTAAAGCGATGAAGTACTTTGGCTTAAAAACTAAAGGTATTTACCTTATCCCCTTTGTAGGCGGCTTAGCGCTTAGCGACGATAAAATTAATACTCGTTGGCAAGATGTTGTGATTTCAATTATGGGGCCATTTTTTGGCTTGATATTGTCTGTAGTGTGTTTAGTGGGCTATTGGCTTACCGATATTGAAATTCTCGCTGGTTTAGCCGTTTTTAACGCTTTGCTGAATTTATTTAATATGTTGCCAGTGTTGCCTTTAGATGGTGGTCATATATTAAAAAGTATCGCTTTTTCAATAAATTCTAAAGTGGGTCTGGTTGCTTGTATATTAGGCGCAGCCTTAGGGGTTTATGTGAGTTATCACTTTGGTTTAGCTTTGTTAGGATTTTTACTGGCTATTGGTAGTGTTGAAATATTTTTTGAATACAAACGCCGCCACCTAAGTGAATTACTGCCGTTAAATCGTTATGCGCAATGGGTGTCCATTTTATGGTATGTGCTTACCTTAGGTGGTTTGAGTGCCATTATTTGGCTGTTAGGGCAATCTGATAATGGTGCCTTGTCTTTACCGTTAAAAATATTAAGTAGTTAATTAAAGTTTTAAGTACTTATCTAGCCTGTCAGTTTAAGAGGTACTGTGCTAAAACTTTAAAAACAAATAAAAAAGGTCGGTTTGCATAATGAGCTATAAGGTAGCTGTGGAAGAAGATCATGTCTATGTAAAGTATCTAGGGCTCATAGATGGTTTAGACATTATCAGAATGGCTGCAGATAATGATTTTGTAAATCAGGTTAGGCGTTTGCAAACTGTTGTTCATGATTTTTCTTTTTGTGATGATGTGCAATTAAAGTTTGAAGACTTACATGAGGTGACAGTGCTGGCCAATGTTGAGTCGAATTTTGCCGAAAAGCTGTTTGCCATTATTATCCCAAAAACCGCAGAGGGTTATGATCGGGTCGCCACTTTAACTCAAGGGATAAAATCACCCGATTGGACAGTGATGGTTGCACAAAATTACCCCCAAGCCTTAATTAAAATCCAAACAAGCAAAGAAGTTAAATAACACACCCCTCACTCCACTCTTATGCCAGATTTCAAAATAAAAATGAATTAACTTGACTGTATAGTTAATTAAACTTGCATAAGTGTGTCAAATCCGTACAATACCGCGGCCTTTTATCTAGCTAATTCTTGTTAGATTTAGAGGTACATTAAGTTAACGTTAACGCTACAACGAGTTTGAGGCATATATGGTTACTATTCGTTTACAGCGTGGTGGCGCTAAAAAGCGTCCATTTTATCAAGTAGTGGTTGCAGACAGTCGTCGTTCACGCGATGGCCGTTTTATTGAAAACATTGGTTTTTTCAATCCAACTGCACAAGGTCAAGAAGAGCGTTTACGCTTAGATCTAGACCGTGTTGAGCATTGGGTTGGGGTAGGCGCAGGCTTATCTGACCGTGTTGCACGCTTGGTAAAAGATGCACAAAAAGCAGCTGCTTAATTGCAGATGTTAAAAAGTATAAAGGTATAAAACAATGAGTCTGACGTCTGACACATTAGTGATTGGCAAAATCGGCGCACCTTATGGTGTTAAAGGTTGGGTCAAAATCACCTCTTATACCCATGATTTAAACGGCGTGTTTGCCTACACTCCTTGGCTTTTGGGTCAAGTGCAAGAAGGCAATGAGTATGTCGTAGACCAATGGCGAACCCACAATAAAGGTTTGGTTGCCAAGTTAGTTGGGGTAGAAACTAGAGACGATGCAGAGCGCATTAAAAATCTCGAAATTTCTATAAAAGCAGAATTGCTACCTGAACTAGCAGACAACGATGTTTATTGGCGTGAGTTAGTCGGCATGCAAGTGATAACTGATAAAGGTTACAACTTGGGTGTCATAAAAGAGTTATTTGAAACCGGCGCTAATGACGTAATGTTAGTCAAAGCCAACCTCAATGACGCTTTTGGTCAAAAAGAACGCATGGTTCCTTATTTGCTTGACCAAGTAGTGAAGCAAATAGACCGGCAGGCAAAAACGATCACAGTGGATTGGGATCCTGCATTTTAATGCAAGAACCTAAACAGGGTAAAAATCGTTGGTTTGGTGTTGTGAGTCTGTTTCCAGAAATGTTTCAGACCTTCACCCAACAGGGCGTAGTAGGACGAGCCGTTAAAAATGGCTTATTGCAAGTTGAGTGTTTTAATCCACGAGACTTTACGCACGACAAACATCGTACAGTCGATGACCGACCTTACGGTGGTGGCCCTGGTATGCTGATGATGGTTCAGCCATTAACAGACGCTATTCTGGCAGCTAAACAAGCTGCCGGAAGAAAAACAAAAGTGATTTACCTTTCTCCCCAAGGGAAAAAGCTAGATCAAGCAGGGGTGAAGCAGCTTTCTGAAAATGAAAGTTTGATCCTAGTTGCTGGTCGTTACGAGGGTATCGACGAACGGGTAATACAAACACAGGTTGACGAGGAATGGTCGATTGGTGATTACGTGTTAAGTGGTGGCGAACTTCCTGCGATGATCTTAATGGATGCAGTGTCAAGATTTGTACCCGGTGTGTTAGGGCATACACAATCTGCTGAGCAAGACTCTTTTAGTCATGGCTTGTTAGATTGTCCGCACTATACACGCCCAGAAAACTTGGACGGCGAGCTGGTTCCTAAGGTGTTGTTAAGTGGTGATCACGAAAAAATCAGGCAGTGGCGGTTACAACAGTCGTTAGGTAGAACCTGGCAACGACGCCCTGAATTATTAAACGATCTAGCTCTGACTGAGGAGCAGCAAAACTTGTTAGATGAATATCAGCAAAGTTTGTTGCAGCATGAGAATACTCAAAAAGACAGTTAATCTAGAATGAGAGGATATGATGAGAAAAGTCAATCAAGATATCATCAAGAAAATTGAAGAAGCGCAGCTAAAAACTGACGTTCCAGCATTCGGTGCTGGTGACACAGTTGTTGTGCAAGTACGCGTTAAAGAAGGCGAAAAAGAACGTCTTCAGGCCTACGAAGGCGTAGTAATCGCTAAACGTAACCGTGGCCTACACTCTGCTTTTACAGTTCGTAAGATTTCTAACGGCGAAGGTGTTGAGCGTATATTCCAAACACATAGCCCGGCAATCAGTTCTATTGAAGTGAAACGTCGTGGTGCTGTTCGTCGTGCTAAACTTTACTACTTGCGTGAACGCTCTGGTCGTTCTGCACGTATTAAAGAGAAGCTAGGTTAATTTAATTTTTTGCGTTACCGTTAACTTATAAAAAACCCGCCTTATGGCGGGTTTTTACTTTTTAGCTCTGCTAAAGCTAAATTAATTGAATCATTAAAAATGTTTATTTACCTTGCTTAGTGTAGATATCAGAAAACAGGCTAATTTATTCTGGGTTAAAAACAAAATAGACCACGAATTGAGGTAAGATCAACATAGGTTTTTGGTCTTGCAAGTAAGAGTTAAGATGACAGATATTCAAGCAAAATTAAGTGCTTTATTACGCAGTATACTTCCCAGCTTTTTTCAGAATGTTCAGCAAAGTGCAAAATATATTCAGGTCGAAAACAATCAGCTTCACCTTAGTTTACCTTTTGTTTGTAATAGTTTGTTAGGTGAGCAGGGCAAGTTTAGACAGCAATTAGAAGATTTTGCAAAAGAGCAGCAACTCGAGTTCAATTTGAGTTATGCCTTACCATCAATAAAAGGCCAAGATCCTAAAAAAGTGAAAAATGTGATAGCTGTGGCATCGGGTAAAGGCGGAGTAGGTAAGTCAACAACCGCACTTAATTTAGCCGAAGCATTACAGTTAGAAGGTGCCAAAGTAGGCATTCTTGATGCAGATATTTATGGCCCGTCTTTACCTACATTATTGGGCACTAAAAACGCACAACCACAATCCCCAGACAATAAAAATATGAACCCCATAGTGGTCAATGAAATACAAAGCATGTCTATTGGATACTTGGTGGATGCAGATGCGGCAACTATATGGCGAGGGCCTATGGCCAGTCGCGCATTTCAACAATTGTACAATGAGACCCTTTGGCAAGAATTAGATTACTTGATAGTGGATATGCCTCCAGGCACTGGCGACATTCAATTAACCTTAGCGCAAAACCTGCCAGTGACAGCGGCTTTAATAGTCACTACTCCACAAGATTTAGCCCTTGTCGATGCCATCAAAGGCATAGCTATGTTTAACAAAGTGGAAATTGAGGTGCTAGGCATAGTGGAAAATATGAGTTACCACACTTGCACCAAGTGCGGCCATAAAGAACATATTTTTGGTGATGATGGTGGCAAGCGCATTGCAAGTAAATATCAAACCGAAATGTTAGCGCAACTACCTTTGGATATACAAATAAGGGAAATAGGCGATAGCGGTGGACATTTAATGTTTCATCAAAAGGCCAAGCGCGATATTCAAAAAATTTATTCAGATTTAGCCTGCAAGGTATCTTTTAAGTTAAGTCAGCAAAAAACAGATCCACAACAGATTTCAATAGAAACCATAAGTAGAGGGTAATGTGGGCACCGGTAAAGAATTTCGTGATATTTTCAAAAATACCTTAACCCAAGCTCTCTCCCCACTGAAAAATTGAATATCACATAAGCTATTGATTATATTTATGAAGTATTTTAATTTATCGATTAGTTAAAATCAGAGTAGGGAACAATAAGTGTTTAATGCAATAAAGAGCTTCATGAATACAGTGACGCTTATTATCTTTGGTTTGGGTTTTATCATTGTTGTTATTTATATTCCAATTCAAGCTTGGTACAACTATGGGCAACTCAAAGACGCATTACCCCAAAGCATATATACCGAAGACAACTGGAAAACGTTTGATTTATCTAAAACAAATACTTACAACTATTATCCAATAGAAGAATGCATAGCTGACTCTAATGATTATTTTGGCATGTGTGACGGTTATTTAGATTTTGTGCCAAAAGATTTTGATTTTAATAAATATGATGAGACCTTTAATTGGAATGGTGACGAGATAACCGTTGAACTATCAAAGTCCTTCATTGAATTAGATAAAATAATTCCGGTTGAGATGACTTTTGAATTTACAAAAAACCAATGTGATGACAATGAGTCAGACTCCCAAATTGATCTTATCTTAACAAAGCAGTTTCAACGAGATGAGCTTTCAATATCTTTTTCTGATCAAAGAATTAAAAATTATCAATGTGTTTACCGCTCTGCAAGAGCCATTAAAAGAGAAGTTAACCCTAATGATTTTTATCGTTTTAGAGTAAAGGACAATTGATATGGGAACTTTTTATGCATGGATAATTATTGGTATTGCTGCTGTTGCATTGGTGTTATCTAATTCTGAATACGACTTTGAGTATTATGACGGCACTGTTTTTGTTTATGAAGGAGAAACAAAGCGCGATGTTAGGTTACATACATTAGGCGAAAAAGCCGATCCTTTTGATAAGCAGTATATTTGGTGCAATGTAAGCCAATATCAGATGTCGCAATTTAGCAAGTCACCTGGTAAATATTCAGTTAGTTACACCTACACTCGAGAGTTATTGGGCGAAAAAGCAGAGAGTTATACCTGTCGGGTAAACGAAATTTTAGACTTTAAACCTCATAATAATTAGCCTTAATACGCACTAGCAAAATAAAAAGGGCCACAGACAATGAAATTTCTACTGAAAAAGCAAAGTGTATATTCGTCTGTGCGTCCATTGCTTTTTCTAGTACTAAGAAAACGCTCATGAATTTTCAATCATTTAGTCAAAATAGCAAAGGGCGCGATTTTGTTTGTGCTGATATTCATGGGCACTTTAGCCTGCTTGAGCGTCAACTTAGTGAGGTTAATTTTGAGCCGAGTGAAGATAGACTTTTTAGCTTAGGCGACTTGATTGACCGAGGTGATGGTTCTGCTCAAGTACTAAAATGGTTAGCTTACCCTTGGTTTAATGCCATTCAAGGTAACCACGAGCGAATGCTGATATACGCCGCTGAGTCGGGCAGTGAAGAAGATCGTCTTAACTGGCATTATGCAGGTGGCCAATGGGCGCAGCATCTTACGCAACAACAATTGGTTAGTTACTATGAAGCTGTTGTTGCTTTACCTGTTGCTATTGAAGTGGAAATGTCAGATGGCCAATACTTTGGCTTAGTTCACGCTGACTTGCCTGAACAATGTGATTGGCAGAAAATTAAACAGAGGCTGCTTAACGCACCTAAAGACTTAGAAAGTGATCCGGTCATCAGCGATATGTTTTGGCAACGCCAACAAGCATATTCGTCTGGTGAGCGTGAAAAAAGCATACAGGCTGTCAAGAATATCCATCATGTGTTTCATGGCCACTCAATTATTGAAGAATATCGCACTATAACCAATCGAAGTTTTCTTGATCTCGGTAGTTATCGTACCGGTCGCATAGGGTTAATTGAGCCTGCATTATTTATCGGTAATTAAGGGTATACATCTATCCATGGCAAAGTATTTTAAATGAGTGATGATGTAAAGTTTGGCTGGCACAGTTGGCATGAGGCTGAAGTGGATGCAGAGCAACCACATTTGAAACTCACATATTGTGCTAACGACCAATCTAAGCAAATTGAGGCCGCCATTGTGGGTGAATGGGATACAGGTAAACAGTGTTTTCCTTTTCAACTCACCACAGATGATCCTGAAGCCATAGCACATGCAGTAGAATCTACTAATACTGCGTTTAATCAATACTTAAATTTTGATACCCAAAAGCAGCCGGCTAAAGCATGGGCATATTTTTGCTTTAAGTCACAACAAGATTTTTTTATTGGAAATGTGCAATGGCAATTCATTATCCCAAAGGCGCAAAGTTTTTCTTACCAACTTAACGAAGTGATCCAAGACGACGGTCAAAATTTTGGTTACATCAATTGGTGTGAAGTAAATGAACTAGATACACATAGAGAGCATTTTAAATTGTTTTATGCTGTTGACGGTTCACAATATCAACATGTCGCCACTCTAGGTTACTGGGACTGGAAACTAGAGACATTTCCTGTTCTATTTTTAAGTTCACAACATTGTGTGGTTGCCAAGGTCAAGGAAAACCTAGATTACTACTTAAATACTTTGCCAAGCGAGCGAAACGAAAAGGCCGATACAGACTTTGCTAAAATTTGGATGGAGCTAAAAAAACACAGTGGCTCAACGGCAATTTGGTACCAACAAATATTATGGCGACATTATAAAAAGTAGGCCAAGCATAGCCCCCCTTAATACAGTCTAAGGTGACTGACTGAGCAGCCCCAACGCATTTTTAATGGCTTGCTGATATTGCACCCGGCTAAAGGTTAAGGCTGGAAAGTCTTTGTAACTCCAATACAGACCTTGTTCTTTTTGACTACGATCGTTTCGATATGGGTTACACCAATTCCCCCAACATACATAATCATCAACCAACATCACCTGCCCGGTAACATACCAGCACTCCCATTCACCGCAAGGGCACGCCAGAGGAATAAAATAATTGCCGTTAGCGGTTAAATTTTTCTCAATTGACTTTACATTTAATGCAGGTATGTACGCACCGTTGATACTAGATGAGAATTGCTTCTCGTATTCTACAAACCAATCCAGCAATGGCTTTTGGTCGATTTTCACATCAAAAATTTCACCAAGGGTTGCATGAGGTGTGGTTAATTCTAAAGTTAAAGTGTTTAACATATTATCATTCTAATTATTGTTGAGAGGCTAACTTGGTCAGAGTTTGGCATATTCCTGATGGCGAATAAAAATGCCGCACAAATACCAAACTTAATCAATTAACCAGTTTTCATTGATTAACAAACCTCTAATGTATCCAAATTCAGCCACAACTTAATGTTTTAGCATCGCTAATATTCCAAAATATCTTATTCAAAGGGGCTTTAGCAAGACTTAAAGCAGATGAGAAACATACCAGCTTAAAATTCCATATCGAGAGGGTGTTGCACAGATTTTATTCTGTTTCATGGCTCAGTTCGGCAAGCTCGCCACCACTAGAGATATGCAAAAGTTATTATCACACCTAGGTAAACAGGCATCATCTACATTCCTACAAGATCCTTACCACTTAATTTCAGCGCAGCTTGGTGCGCATTGATTACAACGGGGTTAGCGTTTATTCTGCATAAATTTAATTCAAATAACAGACAACTATTAATCTCGGTATTTAATGTTATTAGTCAATGTATTTACTGATTTGAAAAAGTGTTGGCAAAGTGAATGCAGGGAAAAGTGCAGAGATGTCGGGAGCAACTGAAGTGGCTAATAAAGATGGTTTATTTATAAATATACGTTGGCGCAAATACAAAATAGGCGCAATAGCATACTTAATCATTATGATCCTAATTATGCTGAGCGCGTCCTTTTTTCCCCAGCGATATATATCTAGCACTAGCATTGATGTCAGGGATAATCATACGCTCAAGGCACTAATAGGGTCGCCTATGCTAGATAAATCAACAGAGAGCACTCTAATCATGTTGCAAAGTGCTATTTTGTCTCCCTATATTTTGCGTAAAGTGTTGTTCAACAACGAGTTGTTGTCTGAGGACAGTATGACCCATGAAGTTGATACTATGCTGGCAAAAGTAAAAGAACGAGTCCGTGTTACTGTGGTTGAGGAAAACTTATATCAGCTTGAATATAGTGACTCGCTGCCTAATCGAGCGCAATCTATCTTATCTGACATGACTCATCAGCTTATTAACATTATCAACAAGGATCGAATCAAGGAAGCTAAAGTTGCAGTTGATTCTATTGAAAAAATGATACGAGAAGAACAAGTAATCGCTGATAATCAAAAACAAGCACCTAGTTCACTTAGTGAGGAAAAAGCCACGGCAATCGAGATAGCTAATGAACGTGGCCACCAAATACGCTTGGCTAGAGACAATCTTTTGCTAAATAGCCATAAGGAAGCCTTAATTGCGTTAGTCAAAGCACAGGATCCTGAGCAAGCAATTTTGCGTTTGAACAAGCCCGCAAACTTACCTCAAAAACCGACAGGATTAAGTCATAAGAAAATCTATTTTGCGGCGCCATTGATATCAGCCTTTTTGGTATTAATCGCTTGGGTAAGCTTGAGAATAGTCAGAAGAAATAAACCCCGAGATTAAAGCTTAGTCGCCCATGTTATTCGATTTTTTATGGTCAATAACAATTAGACCTGAGTGTTGTTTAGCAATGAATTAAGTAAAAAAAAGCTCGGTGTTTCAGTCAGTTTGTGCAAAATAAACACGCTAAAACTGGGGCGAAAACCTCAATTCAAAAATTTGTTAATGAGCCCAAAGGATAAAACTTAGGTAACACCAAGTGATGATAGGACTAATTTAAATCGTGTCTCGTCCCGTTACCTGGCACTACCTCATCCTCATCCATTTCACGTAACAAGAGCTGTATACGGAAAACACTATCGAAATATTGTGGAGGAATATCGAGAATGGGGTTGTTTCGACAGTCCAACTCACGTAAATCGTCTAGGTTTTTGATGGGAGCTAGCGTAGACACTTGGTTATGGGCACAATTGAGTATTTCTAAGTAAGGTAAATGCGCAATAGCCTCGAGTGAATCTATTGCGTTATAGGCACAATTGAGTACTTCCAAAAAACTCAAATCGGCTATTGATTTTAGTGATGTGACTTGATTGTGCGCGCAATCCAATGCATGTAGTTTAGTCAGGTAATGAACACCATCTAAAGAGGTGAGAAGATTATTTGCGCAATACAAGTCCGATAGTTGAGATAAATTTTCAATACCTTGGAGCGTGGTTAATTGATTGGCAGAACAAAACAATACTTCAAGATTGGTCAGTTTTTCGATGCCTTGCAGTGTGGTTAGCTGATTATCCGTACAATACAAACCTCGCAAGAGGGATAAGCCTTGAATACCTTGCAATGTGGTCAATTGGTTTTGACTGCAATCTAAATTGCGAAGCTCATGAAAGTTTTCAATACCGTCCAGAGTGAACAATTTGTTGTTGGCACAAGAAAGATAATTAAGTTGCTTGAGTGTCTCTGTGCCGGCCAATGAGGTTAATTGGTTGTGATTGCACTCTAAAAACACCAGTGCGGTTAAATCGTGCAGGCCTTCAAGCTTAGATAGAGGGTTATTCGAACAATTAAGTGTCCTTAATTGAGTGAGCCCAGCAATGCCAATAAGGGAAGTCAGTTGATTGTTCGAGCAATTCAACCTCAGCAACTCACTAAGGCTTTGCAAATCTTGCAAGCTGGTTAATTCGTTACCAGAACAATTGAGCTCAGTAAGATTAATGAGGTTTGTAATGCCCTTTAATGTCGCTAAGCGGTTGCTTGAGCAGTCAAGGTTTTTCAACATCAATAAATCGCCAATAACTGATAATGATTCCAGCTGGATATTGGCGCAATTTAGACGTAAAAGTTCGTTGAGTGAAACAAGGCTGTCAATATTGACTATTTTATTCTCTGCGCAGTTAAGCACGCGCATTTGATTGCAGTTTTCGATGCCATCAAGAGACTCAATTTGGTTATGAGAACAATCCAAAATCATAAGCTGGGGTAAATTTTGGATGCCGTCTAGTGTTGTGAGTTGGTTTTTAGAACAATCTAATGCCCCTAGTTTGACCTGTTTTTTCAACTCACTGAGAGAAGTCAATTGATTGCCAGAACAATTTAAATTAGTCAACTTAGTCAGGTTTTCGATACCTTTAAGAGACTTCAACTGATTGTCCGAACAGTTCAGTAGCCACAGTTGAGACAGCTGATTTATTTCCTCTGGTAGCTTAGAAAGACCTAACCCCTCTAGATCGAGCTCGCTGTCACCATCTCGTTTACAGATGGCAATCCTACTGATGGCTTCTTCCATGTGCATACTGGAATTCCTAGGTATTAATTTTTTGGATTATCATAGCGTCAGGTGATCGCAAATTCTAGTAAAAGCCGATGCCACCTGTTTTGCAATTAGGCTTTTTTACAAACAAAAGCGCTCAAGGTAATGGTCTAGTATAGTCGGTACGATATATCTTCCTTTCAGTGAAAGGCTCTTTACTATCAAAGCTAAGACAATGAATGGCCCAAAGTGGTTTTTGCTCTTTAACCTAGAGAATCCCAGAGTTTCTATTTTATTTAATGAGTAAAGGTAATTTGTTCTCAACCCCCAGCCATTCATCAGCATCGGTTGGGGCGGGTTTTAACTCAGTAATATTGGGCCAAACTTCGGCTAATTCAGCGTTAATTTGTAAATAGTGCTGCTGATTTTTGGGCAGTTGAGTGTCTTGATAGATAGCTTCAGCGGGGCATTCTGGAACACACAAGCCACAATCGATGCAAATATCAGGATGGATGACTAAAAAGTTTTCTCCTTCGTAAAAGGCATCGACTGGGCACACAGGTACGCAGTCGGTAAATTTACATTTGATGCAATTATCGCCAACAACAAAGGTCATAGCTTAAGAGCCTATTTAAAAGAATGATTGAAGGCAGGATCATAATCTAGCAGCACAAAAAAACAAGCCAAATCCCCTGACTTATTTACCTATGCTAATGGAGCCAACTAACATAAAATACGCAGCTCAGCCTATTATTGGTGCTTTAAATTGGTTCGATCTTTGGAAACTATATGTTGCGTATAAACGAAATTAAATTGCCGCTTAATCACGAAGAGCAAGCGTTATCTCAGGCTATTTTACAAAAGCTACAAATACCTGCCTCACAATTGCAGTCTTTTAAGGTATTTAAACGCGCTTATGACGCTCGCAACAAAGCCGATATTTTGTTGATTTATACCCTAGATGTTGAGGTGCTCGAGCCTGAATTATTATTAACTAAGTTTGCCAAAGATCCCCATGTGCGTAAAACCCCCGACATGACCTATAAATTTGTGGCGAAGGCACCAGACAATCTCACGCAGCGCCCTGTGGTAGTTGGGCTCGGGCCTTGTGGTTTATTTGCTGCATTAATATTGGCACAAATGGGTTTCAAACCTATAGTGCTTGAGCGCGGTAAAGCTGTGCGTGAACGCACCAAAGACGTATTTGGATTTTGGCGTAAACAACCATTAAATACCGAATCTAACGTGCAATTTGGTGAAGGGGGAGCCGGCACCTTTTCTGACGGTAAACTCTATAGTCAAATCAAAGATCGTAAACATTATGGGCGTAAGGTATTGCAAGAATTTGTAGATGCGGGCGCCCCAGAAGAAATTTTATACGTTAGTAAACCTCATATTGGTACCTTTAAACTGGTGAATATGGTGGAAAAAATGCGTGCGCAAATTATCCAGCTTGGGGGCGAAATACGTTTTAGTACTAAAGTTGAAAATTTGGCCATTGAAGAAGGGCAACTTCAAGGTTTGCATTTGAACGATGGGCAATTTCTTCCCTGTCAGCATGCTATTTTAGCTGTCGGGCACAGTGCCAGAGATACCTTTGAAATGCTGTATGAACAAGGCGTTTATGTAGAAGCCAAACCATTCTCCATAGGGTTTAGAATAGAGCACGAACAATCCATGATAGATGCCTGTCGATTTGGCGAAAACGCCGGTCACCCCATATTAGGGGCCGCCGACTATAAACTGGTTCATCACTGTAAAAACGGGCGCTCTGTGTATAGTTTTTGTATGTGCCCAGGTGGCACAGTGGTAGCCGCAGCGTCTGAAAGTGGGAGAGTGGTAACTAATGGTATGAGTCAATACTCTAGGCACGAGCGTAATGCCAATAGTGCCATAGTGGTAGGCATCACCCCTGAACAAGATTATCCAGAGCATCCTTTAGCAGGTATCGCCTTACAGCGTCAACTTGAAGAGCTGGCGTTTAAAATAGGTGGCGAAAACTACCATGCACCAGCTCAATTAATTGGTGATTTTTTACAAGGTAAGTCAAGTGAAGAGCTTGGTGAAGTTAAACCCTCTTATACGCCAGGCGTGACCCTGACAGATTTAGCCAAAGTGGTGCCAGATTATGTTACTCAAGCTATTCGTGAAGCCATTCCAGCTTTTGATAGACAAATAAAAGGCTTTGCCAAAAAAGACGGATTATTAACTGGGGTCGAAACTCGTACCTCGTCGCCTGTTTGTATTAAACGCGGAAAAGACTTCAACAGTATTAATACCAGAGGTTTATATCCTGCCGGAGAAGGTGCCGGATATGCAGGGGGAATATGGTCGGCAGGCATTGACGGTATTAAAGTCGCCGAGGCATTGGCCTTAGACATGCTTGCAAGCACTCAGTAGGGTGGGATTTTGAATTTAAAACATCCTAGAAACTTACATCAGCAGCGTTACCCGATAAATGAGTTAATAAAGAGTTATGCGCCTTTACGGCCTTTTGTGGTGGTTAAGCCTGATGGTGAAGCCACTATTAACTTTGCCGAGCCACAAGCAGTTAAAGCCTTAAATGCAGCTTTGTTAGCGCATTATTACCAAATAAAGATGTGGGATATTCCCCCAGGCTATCTTTGCCCTCCAGTGCCAGGTAGAGCGGATTATGTGCATCACTTAGCAGATTTATTGGCATCTGAGCATCAAGGGCAAATTCCAACAGGCAAAAGCATAAAAGGATTAGATATTGGGGTAGGGGCCAATATGATTTACCCCATCATTGCCAACCGCAGTTATGGTTGGAGAATGATAGGCACTGACATTGATCCTATTGCAGTTAATACTGCTAAGCAGATCATTAAAAGAAATGCGGTATTAGATGGGCAGATTAATATTAGGCTGCAAAGCAATAAGTCGGATATATTTACCGGAGTAATACAAGACAACGAACAATTCGATTTTTGTATGTGTAATCCACCTTTTCATCAATCGGCTCAAGATGCTCAACAAGGAACCGCTCGAAAACATCACAACCTAAAGCGTAATAAAATAAAAAGAGGCGCACATAGCCCTAACCACAAACAAGATACAGGGTTAAATTTTGCTGGAAAAAATAATGAGTTGTGGTGTGATGGCGGCGAGCTTAAATTTATTCAAACTATGATCCAGCAAAGCGCTCAGTATGCTAAGCAAGTAGGTTGGTTTACTAGCTTAGTCTCTAAAAAAGCCCACTTAGCGCAAATCTATCTAGCATTAAAGCAGCAACCTGTTACCCAAGTAAAAACCATAGACATGGGTCAAGGCCAAAAAATTAGCCGATTTGTGGCATGGCGATATGAAAGATAAAAATGAACAATTTAACTGAAAAACAAAAAATGTTAGCTGGCCAAGCGTTTTTTCCTAGTGACAAAACCTTGCAGCAAGAACGGGCGCATGCCAAACGTTTATGTCAAGCCTTTAACCGAACAGATATTGACGATCGAAAAGCCGCACGAAAAATTATCAAGGCCTTGTTTGGGCGATGTGCTGGAGCATGGATAGAGCCAGATTTTTATTGTGATTATGGTTACAACATTCAAGTCGGTAAAAACTTCTATGCTAATCACGGAGTGGTTATATTAGATGCAGCGCCAGTAATATTTGGGCAAAACGTGATGTTAGCGCCAGGGGTACTTATCTCTACCTCCAGTCATCCTTTAGATTCCTTACTCAGGCAAAAAGGCTTAGAAACAGCCAAGCCTATCACTGTGGGTGACAACGTATGGATTGGTATGGGAGCAAAAGTGTTAGACGGAGTCGTTATAGGCAATAACGCTGTGATAGCCGCAGGTGCAGTGGTCAATAAAGACGTTCCTGCCAATACTGTTGTGGCTGGGGTGCCAGCTAAAGTAATTAAACACCTAGATGTGTGAGGCCATTTACAAAAGCAACTGTTGTTTGAAAAACCACCAAGTGGCTGAATATTGAAAATTAACACTTGTTGTTAATTTTGAATGCTGTTAAAAAGTCAAGCTTGCTTCTAGTGTTAGGCTTAGTGCTGGTGTAATAAATTCGTTACATTATGTTGGGGTTAATGGGAGAACGACAAGTTAGGGATCAAGTGAAATTCAGATTCGAGGCTATTTTAAATTAAAACTAAGAGTTAAATCATGTTACGCGACAGTATCAACAACATTAATATTTCTTCAGAAAAAGTATTAGTTACCCCACAGGCGTTAAAAGAAGAGTTACCCGTAAGTGAATCAGCATTAAAAATCATTCAGACTTCTCGGCAGGTTATCAGTGATATTTTACAGCGCAAAGATCACAGGTTTTTAGTGATATGTGGGCCTTGTTCTATTCATGATATAGACGCAGCTAAAGAATATGCGTTAAAACTTAAAGAGTTACATGAAAGCTGCAAAGACACCCTTTACATTGTGATGCGAGTTTATTTCGAAAAACCACGTACCACAGTAGGCTGGAAAGGCTTAATTAACGATCCTCATCTAAACGATACCTTTGATATAGAAACAGGCTTGCGCAAAGCGCGCGAGCTGCTTATTTGGTTAGCTGAGCTGGAAATACCGGTAGCAACCGAAGCCTTAGATCCTATTAGCCCGCAGTATCTAGCCGAATTATTTAGTTGGTCTGCAATTGGTGCGCGTACCTCAGAATCACAAACCCATCGTGAGATGGCGAGTGGTTTGTCTATGCCTGTTGGTTTTAAAAATGGCACAGATGGCAGTTTAGATATTGCCATAAATGCTTTGCAATCGGCAGCTTCTGGGCATAGTTTTATGGGAATAAACAGCGATGGTCAGGTGAGCGTGATCACCACTCAAGGCAACCCAGATGGGCATATTATTTTACGTGGTGGCAAACAACCAAACTACGACTCGGTGTGTGTATCCGATTGTGAGACTGAATTACAAAATGCAGGCTTAACGCCAAATTTAGTGATTGATTGTAGCCATGCTAATTCTAGTAAAGACTTTCGTCGTCAACCTCTGGTGGCGCAAAATGTGGTCAATCAAATTCTAGAAGGCAATCAATCTATTATTGGCATAATGTTAGAAAGCCATTTAAAAGACGGCAATCAATCTAACAAAGGTAAAACCCCAGCTGAGTTGCAATATGGGGTATCAATTACAGATGGCTGTATAGATTGGAAAACCACAGATGACCTAATTAATCATATGCGGGACAAACTAATCACTGTGCTTCCCATGCGTTTAAATAAAAGAAATGATCCAGAAAATTAGGACAGCTCATGGCTTTAAGAACTGAACAACTGGCGCAGCTAAGGACGCAAATTGACGATATTGATAGTCAGTTGGTAACTTTGTTAGCAAAACGCGCAGAAGTTACTGCGAAAGTTGGCCAGTATAAAAGTCAGGTAGGTATGCCTATTTATGTGCCAGAAAGAGAAGCGGAATTGATCGCTAAAAAGCGATCTGAAGCAGAAGCCCAAAAGGTTTCTCCCGCTTTAATTGAGGACTTGTTGCGGCGTATTATGCGTGAGTCTTATCATACCCAAAATGTTAAATACCTATGTACCAACCCACAAATTAAAAAAGTGGTTGTAGTAGGGGGCGCGGGGGCCTTAGGTCGAGTATTTGTAGATATGTTTAGCCGCAGTGGTTATCAAGTGGCCATACTAGAACAAAACGATTGGCCTCAAGCTCAAGCTATATTGGCGGATGCAGGCTTAGTTTTAGTGGCGGTTCCTATAGCTTTAACAGAGCAGATCATTGCGCAGTTAAACCAATTGCCAGAAGATTGTATCTTAGCTGATATTACTAGTACTAAACAAAAGCCATTAGCTTCTATGCTGGCGGTACATTCAGGTGCAGTGGTTGGATTACACCCCATGTTTGGTCCAGATGTGCCAAGTTTAGTTAAGCAAGTTGTTGTTGTATGTCATGGTAGGCAAGCTGAAAAGTATCAATGGTTGCTTGAGCAAATGCGAATTTGGGGGGCAGTGCTAGAGCAGTCTGACGCCAAAGAACATGATGATGCCATGGTATTTATTCAAGTCATGCGGCATTTTTGTAGTTTTGTATTTGGTGCCCATTTAGCCAATGAAAACCCAGATTTAAGCCAACTTATTTCGTTAAGTTCGCCTATCTATCGCTTAGAGCTGGCTATGGTAGGTAGGTTGTTTGCTCAAGATCCTAAACTTTACGCAGACATAATTTTCGACAATAAAGACAGTTTGGCTATGTTAAAGGCGTTTCAACTCAATTTTAATCAAGCACTTAAGATGCTTGAACAAAATAATAAAACTGAATTTATTCAGGCGTTTAATAATATTGCGGCTTGGTTTGGTGACTATGCTCAAGAATCTTTGTTAAGCAGTAAACAATTATTATTAAAAGCTGATGATGATCGTATTTTGCGTTAAATAAATTGGGGATAAGTTAGTATCCCCAATATTCTATTCTGTTAAGGCACTTACAGCGGCAACTTTGGTTGGATTAATATCTTCACTCGGGTAACAACCTAACACTTTAAAATATTTGGTCATAGCGCGTAATGTGTCTAGGGTATTTTGCATTGGTCCATCTTGCACATTGCCTTCAACATCTAAATAAAACATCTCTTCCCAAGGATTACCATTAATAGGTCGAGACTCCAGCTTAGTCATATTTATATTGTTGTCTCTAAGCACCATTAAAGCTTCAACTAAGGCTCCAGGTTTTTGAACAGTAGACATCACTAAAGTGGTTTTAGCTGGCACTTGTAAAGGCACCCGTGCGCTATCCCGAGCTACCACTAAAAAGCGGCTGTGGTTTTCTTTTTGATTAGCTAGATTAGATTGGATGGCGTGTAAACCATAAAGTTTACCTCCACTTTCACTACCCATAGCCGCCACACTATCTGATTTTAATTCAGCCACTTTTAACATTGCCGCAGACGTACTATCGCAGGGTTTAACCTCAACATTGCCTAGTTCCGCCAAAAAGTGGCTGCACTGGGCAAATACTTGGGGGTGGGCGTACAAGGTTTTTATTTTGCGTAATTCGGTTTCGGCAGCCACCAAAAGTGCATGTTTAATAGGGTGGGTCAGTTCACCTACTATAGATAAATGGGTATGCTGTAATTGGTCATATACTTCGTTAATACTACCAGATGAGGTGTTCTCTATTGGTAGCACAGCGTAATCGGCTTCGTTGGTTTCGACTTTTTTAATGATTTCAGCAAAACTCTGACAACCAATTTCAAACACTTCGCCTGGCCTACGAGAAAAGTATTTTTGTGTGGCTAAGTAGCTGTAAGAGCCTTTATCCCCTAAAAAGGCCACTCGATTTAATGGCAAGTTACTATCAGGGTTGGCTCTGGCAGCCAGTAAAGCTTGCTGATTTAACACTGAATCTTCAATGATAACGTGAAAAAGCTGAGTAACATAATGTGGATCTAATCCAAGCTTTTGCCCTTCTTTAATTAAACGAATTAACAGTTGTTCTTCACGTTTTTGGTCGCGTACGGGAATTTTATTTTTAATTTTAGTTTCAGCTACCTGATTGGTAAAACTTTGTCTTTGCGCTAATAAAGCCAACAACTGAGTATCTAACTCAGTTATTTTGACTCTCAACTCGGATAATTCTGGTACTGACATTATGCCTCACTTTTGCTGGTTCAAATGGCTAGCTCCATAGCGCTAGTAGCCTAACTTTAGTCGGCAACTTTGAAACTGTGAAATAATCTTTCTGACTTTTATTGAGCAATATCGCCTAATAAAGGTTTTTGGCTTATTCACCTAACAAGGAGACTAATAATTTTCGTACTTCTTTGACTTCAAAGGGTTTATCACAAAGCGCATTGACACCTGTTTGATGTATATTGGCCATGTGCAAACTTGAAGAAGATTCACTGGTTACCATAATTATAGGAATATGGGCTGTTTCAGGATTAAAACGAATAAACTCGGATAATTCTCTGCCGTCCATCTCTGGCATATTGTAATCTGTGACCACCAGATCAAAAGTATTATCTTTTAAAAGTGTAAGGGCTTGAGCGCCGTTTTCAGCCTCAAGAATTTTTTGTAAGCCTAAGCCTTTTAATACTCGACCTATGTGATTACGAGCCAAAGTGCTGTCGTCCACTAATAGAACTCTTACCTCTTCAATATCAAATAACTCTAACTCCACTTCATCGTTATTAATTAGATCAAGTGTGGCTTTTAACGCGCTAGATAAACTGTCTGGAGTAAAGGGCTTAGGCAAAATGGCGGCTACCCCTGATTGTTTAAACTCTTCTAGTTTGCATATACGGTTTTCACTAGATACCAACATAAATGGAATGGCAGCCAAGGCAGCCTGATGTTTCATTTTTTTGATCAGGTCTAGCCCGGTTCCATCCTCAAAATACATAGCGCTGACAACTAAGTCAGGGGTGTTTTTGGCTATAGCGACTAATGCCTGTTCCACATTACCTACTGCTTCAACTTGTTTGATGTCTGCAGCTTCCAGTTGCTTGGTAATGATTTTACGTTGAGTATCTGAAGGTTCGACTAATATAATACTTACTTCAGATAGTGTGATGTGCTGCATGCTTGTTCCTCGGTAAAATTGGCTACAGGCTGTTAACCGCCCGCCAATTTCACATTATGGCCTAGTTGTTCAAGAGTTGCTTTGATTTTATCTCTGTTATCACCTTGGATTTCAATAATGCCGTCTTTTACTGCACCACCTGTTCCACACATCTTTTTTAGTTTGCTGCATAGTGCTTTTAGCTCTTGATCTGCTAACTCTAACCCGCTTATGGTCGTCATACCTTTGCCTTTTCTGCCTTTAGTCTCTCGACGAATTCGGACTATTCCATCTGATTTAGTTAGAGTTTTAGGGGCAGGTTCCGGACGAATTCGCCCCAAATCTGTGCTGTACACTAGTTTATCGTTGCTCATATATTTACTATTCTTAATGCTAACTCGATAGAACTGGTATTCTATTAAAAAAAAAACATTGTGAGTAGGCAAAAACACTAAACTGTTATTTAATATCGATATGTGTCAACAAAGTGCTAGACTAGCTACTTGTTAATAGGGAGAAACCCGTGAGTTTAGAAAGACAGTTTTCTGAAGATGGTTCACAATTAACCATTTACCTCGAAGAAAAATTCGACTTTGGCAAAGTTCAAGACTTTAGACTTGCATATACAGAAGGCACAGATAGTGTCACCTCTATAATTATTGACCTACGTAAAACCGAATACATGGATAGTTCTGCACTAGGTATGTTACTTAACATGCATAAAAGCATGAGTGATAAAGTGACTAAATTTACAATTAGTCATTGCCGCCCGCAAGTGCTTAAGATTTTACAGATTGCGCGTTTTGGCAAAAAATTCGACATTGAATAACTAGTCGTACTCATCATGCGAATTCTGGTAGTTGATGACGATACCCTCAATCGCTTTTTGCTTATTCATATGCTCGAACAACAGGGCTACCTGGATACCTTTGAGGCAGAAAATGGCGCAGAAGCAATAGAGTTAGTTAAGCGAATTAAACCTGATTTGATTTTGCTCGATATTGTTATGCCAGAAGTCAATGGTTTTGAAGTGGCCAGTGCAGTGAAAAAAATAGCAGGTAGCATTTATTTACCTATTATTTTTATGACTGCATTTGAAGAAGAAGAAACCCTGGCAAGGTGTTTAGAGGTAGGGGGCGACGACTTTGTTGCTAAGCCTTTTGATAAAGTCATTTTAGCCGCAAAAATTCGAGCGCACGCAAGAACCCGTTTATTAAGTAAAAAAGCCCACGAACAAAACAAACAATTATCTTTTTATCGTAATTCTATTGAGCGCGAGCATAAAATTGTTGAGCACATTTTTGCTAACGCCCTTTCTATTAATCAATCTTATACCCAATACCTAGATTATTGCCTCAACCCCGCCAGTGATTTTAACGGCGATTTGTTTTTGGCTAATGCTAGCCCCACTGGCGGACTGTATTTTTTAATAGGTGACTTTACTGGTCATGGTTTAGCTTCTGCCATAGGCGCATTGCCAGTTTCGCAAACCTTTTTAACTATGTCTAAAAAAGGCCTTTCTTTGATGGAAATGGCCGAAACCATTAATCAAACATTACTGATGCTACTGCCAGACGATATGTTTTTTGCTGCAGCTTTAGTGGAAATTAATTCCGCGGGAAACAAAATTGATGTGTGGAATGGGGGGATGCCAAACCTATTAATTCAAAATCAACAAGGCCAAATTGTTAAACGTTTTATTTCGCGGCATATGTCTCTAGGTATTTTAGAAAAACATGAGTTTGAAGCTGAAGTTGAACGTTACGAAATGCGCAAAGGCGAACGTTTAATAGCCTTTAGCGACGGTTTAGTAGAAATTGAAAATCCCGAAAATCAGATGTTAGGCGAGCATGGGGTAGAGCAATGGTTAAATCAACAACCTGAAATCAACGTTGAAGGGGTCATTAAAAAAACTGAAGAGTTTTTGGCGGGCCGAGAGCGTAAAGATGATGTGACTATGGTGATCTTCAATAGTCAGGAATTAGGCACTATAGCTAATACTAATACCATTTCAAAAGTGCCTTTTAAAATAGTATTAGATTTAGATGCCGAACAAATTAAGTCTTCTGACCCTATAGTAGAGCTAGTTAAACTTATTACTAATCATTTAGGTATATATGGTAGTCATTCAGAGCTGTTTACTGTTTTGGGTGAGTTATACAATAATGCATTGGAACATGGGGTGTTAAAATTAGATTCTGAGCTTAAACAATCTGATGAAGGCTTTTTTGCCTACTTTACTCAAAGAGAAAAAAGGCTAGCAGAATTAGAAGATGCACAAATAGTGATTAGCACAGAATTTAGTCCTAATAGTCCAATGTTAAAAATTCAAGTGAAAGATTCAGGTGCTGGATTTAAACAATTACAAGTGGATAAACTCGAAAATAATATTGAAAAGTGTTACGGCCGAGGGATTTCACTGGTTCAGGAGTTATGTCAGTCAGTGCAGTACAGTCACAATGGCAATACAGTTGATGTAGAATTTGATATTCAGTCTAGGAGTAAGTAGTAACAATGAATATTGCAATTAGAGTGGCACAAGAACAAGATTTGGCGTCTTTGGTGTCTTTTAACCAATTAATGGCGCAAGAAACCGAAAATAAAAGCTTAGATGAGAGCATTCTGTCACAAGGGGTGGCCAGTTTAATTAAAGACAAAAGCAAAGGCTATTATTTAGTCGCCGAAGTCAATGGCCAGGTAGTAGGCAGTTTAATGGTCACCACAGAGTGGAGTGATTGGCGAAATGCGGTTTTTTGGTGGATCCAAAGCGTTTATGTGGTACCTGAGTATCGAAGGAAAGGCGTATACGCCAAACTTTATACTCAAGTTAAGGCCTTGGCTGAGCAACAAAAAGACGTGTGCGGCTTTCGCTTGTACGTAGAAAAAGACAACCTAATCGCACAAAAAACTTATCATTCTCTTGGTATGCACGAAAGTCACTATTTAATGTTTGAAGAAGAATAATTGCTATTGAGAATAATTCTCAATTAGATTAAGATTCTTTCCTTATTAATTTCTTTCTTTAGGAAGGCCACGTGAAAAATATCATGTATTGCTTGATTGTAGTGGGCACTTTGTTGTCTTCTACAGTAAGTGCTGAGCAAGTTAATTTATATTCTGCTCGCAAAGAAGTGTTAATCAAACCTCTGCTTGATAAGTTTACTCAGCAAACCGGCATAAGCGTAAACTTAGTAACAGGCAAAGCTGACAATTTAATTACTCGCCTTAAGAGTGAGGGTAAATTTAGTCCAGCTGATTTATTGCTAACCACAGATGTTGGGCGTTTATATCGTGCTAAAACCTTAGGATTAACTCAAGCCGTTGAGTTAACTTCAAGCATTCAAACTGTGCCAAGCAATTATAGAGATGAGCAAGGGCATTGGGTAGGGCTGTCATTAAGAGCTAGACCTCTAATGGTCAATGCAAGCAATCCAGCCGCGCTTGCTATTACAGATTTAGAGCAATTAACCCAGCCACAATGGCAAGGAAAAATCTGCATTCGTAGCTCGAGTAATATATACAATCAATCATTGGTGGCATCTTTAATTGCGCAAGTAGGTGAAGCACAAACCCAAGCTTGGTTAAATGGCTTAGTGGCTAATTTTGCCCGCTCTCCTCAAGGAGGCGATCGCGATCAAATAAAAGCGGTAGCGGCAGGTCAATGTGAAATCGCCATTGCCAATACCTATTATTTAGCTGGTATGTTAACCGCTGACGAAACCAGTCAAAAACAAGCGCAAAAAGTTAAAGTCATTTGGCCAAATCAAGCCGACCGTGGCAGCCATGTCAACGTATCTGGCGTTGCACTGGCAAAAAATGCACCTAATAAAGACGCAGCTATTAAGTTAATAAACTTTTTATTAAGCCAAGAATCTCAACAGTGGTATGCCAAAACAAACCATGAATATCCTGTGATTGATGGGGTAGCTTGGAGTGAGTTGTTGCAATCTTTTGGTCAGTTTAAAGCAGAGCAAGTGGCCCTAAGCCAATTGGGTGAGTTAAACGCCAAAGCTGTGCAATTGATGGATTTAGCAGGTTGGAAATAACCCTTAAAAAATATCCTCACAAGGAAGTGGATTATTTATGAGTCGCCATGATTGGTTTAATCCATGGTTTGCCATAATAGTGTTAGCTTGTTTGATATTAGTCACACCTATGGGGCTAGTGTTTTCAAGCTTAGCTTTTCCACAAATTGAAGTTTGGCAACACTTATACAACACGGTGTTGTCAGATTATGTTTTAAATTCTCTCGGCCTAGCATTTGGTGTTGGCTTTTTAGTCATATTGATAGGCACGCCTTTAGCTTGGTGTATTGCCAAGTATGAATTTTTTGCCAGAAAACAATTGCAATGGTTAGTGTTGTTACCTATGGCTATGCCAGCCTACATAATTGCTTACACCTATACTGGCTTATTAGATTTTGCCGGCCCCATTCAGAGTCAACTAAGAGTCATCTTCGGCTGGCAATATGGAGATTATTATTTCCCCGAAATTCGTTCACTTGCTGGAGCAATTATTATGCTGGCTCTGGTACTGTATCCCTATGTGTATATGTTGGCACGCACCGCATTTCGCGAACAACCTGCCAGTCTTGAAGAAGTCTCCCGTAGTTTAGGCGTGTCAAACCGTACCTATCTTTTGAAAGTTTTATTACCTTTAGCTCGACCCGCCATTTTGATGGGGGCAGCCTTAGCTATGATGGAAGCTTTTGCAGACTACGGTACAGTGCAATATTTTGGTTTAAGTACCTTTACTACTGGAATTTTTAGAACTTGGTTTGGCCTTGGCAATGGCATGGCCGCGGCGCAGTTAGCGGCGCTATTAACTAGTTTTGTGATAATTTTGCTGCTTATTGAATTTATCTCTAGACGAAAAATTCGATACTATTATCAAGGTCAGCAAAAGCGCCAGCCTGAACGAATCAAGCTGGTAGGAGCCAAGGCCATTTGGGTACCGGTTGTGTGTTTTATTCCGGTATTGTTAGGCTTTATTTTGCCGGTAGCCCAACTAGCGGTTTGGGCTAGCCAAACCTTAACCGAGCATCTGAATCTCGACTTTGCTTTGTTATTATGGAACAGTTTTTATTTGGCCATTTTGGCGTCGTTAACGGCAGTGTGTTTAGCCTTATTTTTTGCCTATAGTAAACGATTGCTAAATATGCAATCGGTTCGCGTATTAGTAGGGGCGGTAAGTTTAGGTTATGCCATTCCTGGTACTGTCATGGCAATAGGGGCGCTAATATCCCTTAGTTGGTTTGATTTGTGGGTCAATTCCATTACAGATAAATGGTTCAATTTCACCCCTGGTTTAATTTTTTCAGGTACTTTGTTTGCCTTAGTTTTGGTCTATGCCTGTCGCTTTTTAGCGGTTGCCTTACATAATATTGATACAGGATTAGCTAGGATCAAACCTAGTATGGATGATGCAGCGCGCTCACTTGGATTAAGACCAAGGCAAATCCTAAGCAAAATTCATATTCCATTGATGAAAACCAGTGTGCTTAGTGCCATTTTATTAGTATTTGTTGATGTATTAAAAGAATTGCCTGCCACCCTTATTTTACGCCCATTTAATTTTAATACTTTGGCGGTTAGAACCTTTGAGTTAGCCTCAGATGAAAGGTTAATGGATGCGGCATTGCCAGCTTTGGCCATAGTTGGGGTAGGGCTCATACCAGTGGTCCTGCTGACCAAACTCATTGATAATCAAGCACAGCACTAAGGAGCTTAATGTTAAGTATCAAGCAGTTATCTGTTGCCTATCAAAAAAAGGTAGTAGTGAAAAATGTTAGCTTTGAGCTAAAAGCAGGGCAAATAGGTTGTTTGCTAGGCCCCTCTGGGTGTGGCAAAACGTCTTTGTTGCGGGCAATTGCTGGTTTCGAAAAAAGTGCAAAAGGTGAAATTTGTTTAAGAGGGGAAACCGTTAGCAGTGATAGCAAACATTTAGCTGCCGAAAAACGCCATGTCGCTGTGGTATTTCAAGATTACGCCTTGTTTCCACATATGACAGTAGCTGAAAATATCGCGTTTGGCCTACACAAAAAATCGGCTTCACAAAAGCGCGATCGGGTAACCGAGCTATTGGCCCTAATTGGACTGATTGGTTATGAAAATCGTTACCCTCATGCCTTGTCGGGAGGTGAACAGCAGCGGGTATCGTTGGCGCGTGCTATGGCCAACAAGCCAGATTTGTTGTTATTAGATGAGCCTTTTTCAAGTTTAGATGCAGAATTGAGGTATGGTTTAGCTAAGGATTTAAGAGCCATTTTAAAGCACGAAAATACTACCGCATTAATGGTTACCCACGATCAAGACGAGGCCTTTGCTATGGCTGATGTGATAGGGGTGATGTTTAAAGGTCAGCTACTTCAATGGTCTAGCGCCTATGAGCTTTATCATCGACCTAACGACCGTTTTGTTGCAAGTTTTGTTGGTGATGGGGTGTTTTTACCAGGCACAGTAGACAACGGAAAAATTATCAGTGGCTTAGGCAATTTCCCTTTAGATCCTAAAAGCCCCTTCAAACATGGAGACAAGGTGGTCTTTTTAGTTCGTCCCGATGATATTGTACATGATGATTCTAGTCCGACCTTTGCCAAAGTTATCGATCGCTCATTTCAAGGATCACACATTTTATATGATTTGCAATTGCAGCAAATTGGCCAAGACCGAGTGTTATGTTTAGCCTTAAGTCATCACGACCATGCAGTGAGCGAGCTAATTGGTATTCGTCTCGATCTTGAACATTTAATCGTTTTTGCAGATCAGAGTCGTTAATCATGAAGATTGCAGTGATTGGTGCTGGGATCACAGGCAGTCTATTCGCTTATTTACTCAAGGAAAGCGGCCATAGCATCACTGTTTTCGAAAAGGCACGGGGATGTGGAGGCCGTGTTAGTACCAAGCGTGGAGACTGGGGGCAAGCCGACATTGGTGCTACTATAGTGCCTTGCAAAAGCCAAGAATTCAGAGGTTTTATGCAATCTCAATGCGACAATGCTTTAGCCATCAACTGGCCCCAAAAAATCGCTCGATATTCACAGCTCACGCAAGAAATGCAAACTACAGACTCTGCCGATAGTTTTTTTGTTTTTCAGGATAAAATGAATTCGGCCTGCCATACCTGGCTTGCCCACGCTGATTGTCAATTTAATAGTGCAGTAACCAAATTAGCCTTTAGTTCGCAATTAGGTTGGCAACTCAAAGTTGCAGATAAGTGGCTAGAAAATACCTTTGATAAATTGGTAGTTACCGCTCCCTGGCCGCAAGTGCAAAAACTGATCAGCAACTCTAGTTTGCCTTTTAGTCTCGCCAATTTGCAACAAAACTGGAGCAGTTGTTGGTCGGTAGTGTTGAAAGTAGATACTCAACTAGAGCAAGATTTAGACTTAGTGTATTTAAAACACCACCAGTTACAAACTTTAGTCTGTGATAGCGCTAAGCCAAATCGACCATTGTCTGAAAAGGGGGAAGGGCAGATATGGGTCGCGCAATTGGCTCATGAACTATCTGAGCAACTAACAGACCAAGGAAAAGAAGCGGCTATGCAAGCGGCGAGTCGAGGCTTTAGCCAGATCTTTAATCATGCCAAGCCTAAAGTAAGGGCAGTTTACGCACACTATTGGCGTTTTGCTAGGCCTGAATTTGGCCAACCCGCTTTAGGCATTGTGGCCCCTAGTCATTTAGGATTCTATGCAGGGGGGGATTGGAGTCATGGTGCATCTGTTGAAGCAGCCTTTCAAACGGCAAAGGCGTTAGCCGGAAGGATTTTAGCTAACGCGGTTAATGAGGAGTAAGTAATGTTATCAAGTATTCAAGATTGGTTTGCTCGTCAATTTGAGCAAACAGAAGTATCAACACAGCACAGCATTGAATTAGCAACGGCTGTACTTTTGTACGAAGTCATGCGCTCAGACCATAAACTTGAAGAAACCGAGCATCAAAGTTATTTACAACAATTAACTCAACATTTTCAGTTAACTCAACAAGAGCTTAACGAGTTAACCGAGCTCACTCAAAATCAATCAGACACTGCTGCCGATTACCAACAATTTACCCGGGTAATTAATGAGTTGTACGGGCCTGCAGAAAAACGAGCCGTGCTTGATTCGCTTTGGGCTGTGGCTTATGCCGATCATACACTTAGCCCAGAAGAAGAATATACAATTCGTAAAATTGCTGACTTATTGTACATACCTCATAGCCAATTTATTCAAAGCAAACTGTCGGTTAAGCCAGACTAAAATCTAGATGTCTCTAATTTGCGACTTCTTAACCTACTGATTTAAAGATAAATTATCTAACCAAATGATTAGGTGTCGCTTTTTGCAGACATTTATGGGTGATTTTCAAACTTTAAAAGTTCAATCTAGCTTCATGCATCAGTTAACTCATTGATATACCTATAAATAATTTTATTGGCATAGTCTTTGTAATAACTTGATATTAGGTGTTTTATGACTGGTCTAGGGTTTTAAAACATTATCTATTATGTCGTTAGTGGCAGGGATGCCACTTTTTTTATTGAGAGTTATTGAAAACTGCAGCCCAATTTTAAAGGATGAATTCATGAAAAGGTCTAAATACTTACTCCCATTGTTGCTGGTACTGGCTATAGTTTATACTTTTATTTCCTTGGTCACTCAGGCCAACACCTTCTCGGTTGCTCAACTTGATGATACTTGCCAAGATAGGATTCTGATAATCTCTGCCAAGGGTTGCAAGGGTGAATAGTAAGGTGTAGCACAGAATTTTAACGGCATAGAATAGGGGGACTGACCTATTCATTACATGGAATAAACAAAATATTTGAAACCTCTACCGCGCTTTAATATACAACTGGCTTCTTTGCGACAACTCACTTTAGTGAGTTTTGTAGTAGTGTTGGTGCCTTTGATGTTATTGGTGGGTTATAGTCAAATTAAGCTGGAGGACATTGCTCAAATTGCCCGAAGTGAAGCGCAAAATGCTGTCACTATAGTGCGCCAAGTCAGTAAGTTAGAAAGCCTAGCTGTAGACATAGAGAGACAGGTTCGACAGTATCAAGTGATCCAAAATGAGGCCTTAAAACAACTAATAGTTAAATCTACCCAAGGGTTCAAAGGCTATCAATTTCAAGTATGTGAACAATTACCTAATCAACAGCATTGTGGTAGTTTGCAGGAACGAGTTGAATGGATAGAAAACTTCACTGGTAAAGAAGATGATATGCTGATGGAAGCTCAATTAGCAGACTTTCAACAAAACCTAAAGGATGTATCGGAGCAAATCTCTGCTCGACTAGATAGCCGTATTCAGGCCCAACAAATTTATGTCATGTCTGTGCAGCAAACTCAGTTTTGGTTGACCGCCATGCTGCTCGGCATGTGTTTTGTATTGTTAGTTGTTGGCTCTAAAGCCATTTTAAAACCCGTTTCTAAGTTAGAGCAGGTTATTCGTGCCATTTCCAGACAAGATAAGAGCCTGCCTACAATTTCTAAGCAAGGACCTAAAGAGTTAATTGAACTCGAACACAAATTGCACCGTTTAGCAGCGCGCCTGATGCAGCTTGAAAGTATGCGACATGCGCTGCTTAGGCATGCTTCTCATGAATTAAAAACGCCTTTAGCTAGTATTAAAGAAGGCTGTTCTTTGTTAACTGAGCAGGTTTTAGGGTCAATGAATGAAGACCAGCAAGAAGTGTTAACTTTGCTTAATTCTAGTACCGACAGACTAAATTTATTGATTATGCAGTTATTGGATTACAACCTATTGTTACAACAAGCTAAACCCGTGTTTTCAAATATTGATAGCCAGCCGCTATTTGAACAATTTATCACTGAAAATAGTTTGGCCATTAATCGTTATCAACATCAAGTGGATCTGAATATTGAATTAGCCAGCATTTACGCAGATGAAAAGCTGTTTCGACGCATATTAGATAACTTATTGTCTAATGCACTAGCCCATGGCAGCAAACACACCCCCATCATTATTAAGTTATATCAACGCGATAATATGCAGGTATTAGACTTTGCAAACCACGGACAACATATTTCACCAGCCCAGTCAGAAATCTTATTTCAGCCTTTTCATCGCGGAGAAGGGCAAAGAAATGATCGCATAACTGGCTCTGGATTGGGGTTATCTATTGTCGCAGATTGCGCAAGAATGATGTTTGGGCAAGCAGAATTTGTTTCTGTAGATTATGCTGAAGTATGTATTCGAGTTCAGATCCCTTGCCAAGAAGCGAATCTATGAAAACGTTACTAATTATAAGCTTTTCACTTGTTAGTTTACTTAGTGGTTGTACTTTGCTTGAACGGGCGAATATAAAGAGCGACAGACAATCAGCAAATAAAGCATTTTGTGTGTGGGCTAAAGCTAGTAATTCTGAGTCCTGCGAACTAGACAGTTGGCTACGCTTCTGGGGCGCAAGTGAAGAGTTAAGCTGGTCAGAAAGAAAACAAAAAATTGATGCTCTAGGCAGTAGCAAAGCCGATTTATTAAAAAAAGTCTTATTAAGCCAAGGCAAAACAACCCCTTATCAAAATCGTTTGCGCTCCCAGAGTTGGTTAGAAACTCTGTTGCCTAAGTTTAGTCCTGATATGCGACGATTTGTACTGGTTGGCATTTATCACCCTAGTCAAGATATTTTAGAGTTACAGTCGGCTTTAGCTACAGCAAAAAGGTTAAACCAAGAACAAAGCAACATTATTCAAGCATTACAACAGCAATTAGATAAACAACAGATTCAAATCGAACAGTTGTTAAATATTGAAGCCTCTATTATGCAAAACATCAATAAGGAGAAATGATGACTCAAACTCACACCTCTGCACCTAATGTGTTGCTAGTGGATGACGACGAAAGTTTGTTGCGTTTAATGACCTTAAGATTGAAGAGTGAAGGTTACAGTGTACAAGGGGTAACTGGAGGCAAAGAAGCTCTGAAACTCATGGCTTCGCAAAACTTTGATGTGGTACTAAGTGATTTACGAATGCCAGGCCTAGATGGTTTGAGTTTGTTTGAAGAAATCATGGCGCTGCGTAAAGATGTGCCAGTTATTTTAATGACAGCTCACGGCACTATACAAGATGCGGTAGATGCAACCCAAAGAGGGGTGTTTGGTTTTTTGGCAAAACCAATAGATCATGATGAATTACGTCGCCTGTTAACCGAAGCCGTTGGACAAAAACAAAGGGCACAACGAGGCTTGTGGTGTGAAGATATTATTACCCGCTCACTCTCTATGCAGCAATTGTTAGATCAGTCATACCGTGTTGCTCAGCGCGATGTCAGTGTGTTAATTAGTGGAGCTAGCGGTACAGGTAAAGAACTGTTAGCTAAAGCTATTCATAAAGCTAGCAAACGTTCAGATAAACCCTTTGTAGCCATTAACTGTGGGGCTTTGCCAGAAAACTTACTAGAGTCAGAACTGTTCGGGCATGCCAAAGGCGCCTTTACAGGAGCGGTGCATGAACACCAAGGATTATTTAGAGAAGCCAATGGCGGAACCTTATTTTTAGATGAAATTGGCGATATGCCGGTCACTTTGCAAGTTAAACTGCTTAGAGCGCTGCAAGAGCATATGATTCGACCTGTAGGCAGCAGTAAACAAATTGGCATAGATGTGCGAATTATCTCTGCCACCCATAAAGATCTTAATAAAGAGATGCAAGAGGGAAACTTTAGGGAAGACTTATATTACCGACTTAACGTGGTAAATATCACACTACCCAGTTTACGTGAACGCTCAGAAGACATTCCTTTATTAGCGCGTTATTTATTAAAAAACAGTGCTGAACGCCATCAGGTTAAAGCCAGTCGATTTTCAGATGATGCTATGCAACTGCTTACCACTTGTTTATGGCCAGGCAATGTTAGGCAATTAGTTAATGTGGTAGAGCAGTGCGTAGCGCTTACTCATACTCCTGTTATTGCCACTCATTTAGTCGAGCAAGCCTTATCTTCCTCAGAACAAAAGTGGCCAACCTTAACCGAGGCAAGAGAAGGCTTTGAGCAACAGTATTTGCTTAAGCTATTAAAAATGACCGATGGAAATGTCACTAGGGCTGCAGAGTTAGCCGGTCGCAACCGTACCGACATGCATAAGTTGATGAAAAAGCACGATTTACACTCCATAGACTTTAAACCCCATTAAGGTAAACACAGATATACCTAAAAACTTAGGGTAAAACCTGTTATTTCCGCTCAACTTGCTTACAATACCGCGAATTTTTACGATGGGTTAAAGTGGATAAATGCGATTAGCTTTAGGTATTGAATATAATGGTGCACCATTTCACGGTTGGCAAAGACAACAATCAGTAGTAAGTGTGCAACAACATGTTGAAGAAGCATTAAGCGAAATTGCCAATGAGCCGATTAAAGTGGTGTGTGCAGGGCGCACTGATGCTGGCGTACATGCTACCTGTCAAGTCGTGCACTTTGATACTCAAAGCCACAGACCCGATCGCGCTTGGACAATAGGCATTAATCGATATTTACCCGATTCTGTTGCGGTGAAATGGGTAAAACCCATGAGCGACGATTTTCACGCAAGATTTTCAGCAACAGCGCGTCGTTATCGCTATGTGATATATAATCACAGATTACGCAATGCTATTTTGGCTAAAGGTGTTACCCATGTGCATAGTGAACTTGATCACGAGCTAATGCATCAAGCCGCCCAGCATTTAGTGGGTCGCCATGACTTTAGTGCGTTTCGTGCAGTGAATTGCCAAGCAAATACACCAGTGCGTGAATTAACGCATATACAAGTAACACGAACAGGCGACTACATAGTGATAGATGTGCAGGCCAATGCCTTTTTACACCATATGGTGCGTAATATCACAGGTTCACTGATTACCATAGGCAACCAAGAGCAGCCTACCCATTGGATGAAAACATTATTAGCAGGAAAAGACCGAACTAAAGCCGCAGCGACGGCTAAACCCAATGGGTTATACTTAGTGCATGTTAGCTATCCAGACACTTTTAGTTTGCCTAGCAGCGCATTGGGTCCGTTGTTTTTACCTAATTAGTACTTCTAAGACCAGTTTTGTTTTCGCGAAACACTGGTGATGTGATTTAATAGCCCCACTTTTTAGCCTACGGGCCTAAAACGGGGTTAAAATAAACCGTTTAATATTGCCAATTTGTTGATTTGCACAAATTGCAGAACAGGATTTGATATGAGTTGGATTGAAAAAATATTACCGCGAACAAAGTCTTCAACTAAAAGTAATGTACCTGAAGGCATTTGGACTAAGTGTACTGAATGTACAGCTGTGTTGTACAAAACCGAATTAGAAAAACAGTTAGGCGTCTGTCCTAAGTGTGATCATCACATGCGTATATCGGCCAGAGCACGTGTAAATCACTTTTTAGATCAAGGTGATAGAGTGGAACTAGGTGCAGACTTAGTACCACAAGATATTCTTAAATTTAAGGATTCCAAAAAATATAAAGATAGACTTATCAGTGCGCAAAAAGCCACAAATGAGAAAGATGCCTTAGTGGTAATGAAAGGTAAACTTAATGGTATGCCTGTTGCTGTAGCGGCTTTTGAATTTGCTTTTATGGGCGGTTCAATGGCGTCTGTGGTTGGGGCTAGGTTTGTCAAAGCAGTAGAAGCCTGTTTAGAACACAACATGCCTTTAGTGTGTTTCTCTACTAGTGGTGGCGCACGTATGCAAGAAGCTCTTTTGTCGTTAATGCAAATGGCCAAAACCAGTGCGGCTTTAGCTAAAATGAGTGAAAAAGGCTTACCTTATATTTCTGTATTAACCGACCCTACTATGGGTGGGGTGTCAGCCAGTTTAGCTATGTTAGGTGATGTGAATGTGGCAGAGCCTAAAGCGTTAATTGGTTTTGCTGGCCCTAGAGTAATAGAACAAACCGTTCGTGAAACTTTACCTGAAGGTTTTCAACGTAGTGAGTTTTTACTAGAAAAAGGTGCCATCGACCTAATAGTAGATCGCCGTCAAATGCGCGATAAAATATACAGCTTGCTGTCTAAATTACATCATCAACATCACTAGTTAATGATTGAATTATCATCTGTACCAGCCTCTGTAAAAGAGGCTTGGTCGCTTGACCAATGGTTAAGCTATTTAGAAAAAATCCATCCACAAAACATTGAGTTAGGCTTAGAGCGGGTCGCAAAAGTTTACGCTAAGCTGGCTTTAGACTTATCTTCTAAAACCCTTATCACAGTCGCTGGTACTAATGGAAAGGGCACCACCTGTGCGTTAATCGAGCAAGCCCTGCTGAGCGCAAATCAATCTGTGGCAGTATTTAGTTCTCCACATATTCTCGATTATCGTGAAAGAGTTCGAGTTGCTGGGCAATTGTTGAGTGAACAAGCCCATTGCCAGGCGTTTATGCAGGTAGACCAAGCCCGCGCTGATATTTCGTTAACCTACTTTGAGTTTGGGACTTTGGCTGCATTACAACTTATGGCCAGCAGTGATGCGCAATATTTATTATTAGAAGTGGGTTTAGGTGGACGTTTAGATGCGGTAAATATTGTTGATCCAAATATTGCGGTTATAACCAGTATTGATTTAGACCATCAAGATTGGTTAGGCGACAGCAAAGAAAAAATAGCTAAGGAAAAAGCCGGTATTTTTAGAGCCAATATTCCAGCGGTAATAGGGGAGCCAGAACCTCCTGCTAGTCTAATACAGGCGGCCAAAGACTATAAAGTTCAAGCCTACTGGCAAGGTGAAAATTTTAACTATCACTTAGACCAAACTGGATTCCATTGGCAAAACTCAAGTTATCAGTTTGAGCACTTACCCATTCCTAATATTCCCGCACAAAATGTGTCTACCGCCTTGCAAGTATTAAGTCTGTTAGATTTAGACTTCTCACAAGAGCAATTGATCAAGGTTATTCAAAACACTCAATTACCAGGTAGAAGGCAAGTCATACAGCAACAGCCCACTGTTATGTTAGATGTTGCCCATAACCCTCAGGCCACAGGTTTATTAGCCGCTGATTTAATGGCTCGCACAGAAAAACGTATTGTGGCTGTGGTGGCTATGCTGGCAGATAAAGATATTGCGGCTAGCCTTGCTCCTTTGATGCCAATTATCAAGCATTGGCACTGCGCCACTTTAGATGTGCCTAGAGGGGCTAAAGCACAAAGTTTAGAATCGGTATTAAGCCAAGATAAAAAAGTGTTATGCTTTGACTCAGTTGAACATGCTTATCAGCTAGCCATTGAAAACGCTTACGAAGATGATTTAATAGTGGTATTCGGATCCTTTTTCACTGTGGCAAAAGTATTAGCATTAACAAGCTTAAAGTCTTAACAGAAGGTGTAGTAGAGTGTCATCCGCATTACAAAATCGTTTAGTTGGAACTATTATTTTGGTGGCCATTGCGGTCATTTTTTTGCCTGACTTGTTAGACGGTAAAAAAGAATCAACACGCAATTTGTTTGTTGAGCTTCCTAAAAAGCCACCTATTCAAGAGGTGCGAACGCCTGAGAACTTTAATACGCAACAAGTAAAAGAAGCGGCCACCCGTAAGGTCGAAGTTTTGTCAGAAACGCCTATAGATCAGCAATTCGAACAACCTACTAGCACTAACACCACAGAATCCAGCCAAGGGCAAACGCCAGAGCAAGCGAAAGAACAAGAGCTGGCGGTTCAAGAGACACCCAAACAAGCACCAGAAAAATCTACCAGCAGTTTGGCGCAGCAAACCATAGTTGAGCAAGATCCAGAAAAATTATTGGCCAGTGCGGGTTGGGTAGTGCAGTTAGGTAGCTTTAGACATCAAAGAAATGTACAAGAATTGCTGAACCGATTAGATAAAGCCGGTTATCGCGCTTTTAGTCGGCCAGTTAAAACTAAGTCTGGTACCTTAACTAAAGTGTTTGTGGGGCCAGATTTAGATAAAGAAAACTTAGAACAAGCCTTATCACACTTAAAAGAGTTAACCAAATTACAGGGCCGTGTCACGCCTTTTACCGTGCAATAATATCTCTGAGGCTTAGATTGTTTCATTGCAAATGGGGGCAAAAATTTATGGGATTTTCATTAACCCTTTTGATAGAATGCGCGCGAATTAAACTCTGTGCTGATAGAAAAGTTCGAAACCTCTATTAAGCCACTAAAGCAGTATACACAAATCTTATGAATTGGATTGACTACACTATACTCGGAGTTATTTTACTCTCTGCCCTAATTAGCTTAATCAGAGGCTTTGTTAAAGAAGCCATCTCATTAGCCATTTGGATTGGCGCTTTTTTTGTCGCTAGCCAGTTTTATGCTGATCTAGCCACTTTTCTGACTAATTTTAATGATCCTATGATCCGTAATGGCGTGGCCATTGCCATTTTATTTATTGCCACTTTAGTACTAGGTGGCTTGATAAATTATCTCATTGCCCAATTGGTTGAATTTACTGGCCTGTCTGGCACCGACCGCGCCTTAGGCTTAGTGTTTGGGGTATTAAGAGGGGTGTTAATTGTTAGCGCCTTATTGTTTTTCTTAGATACTTTCACTCCTTTGGCTTCTTCAGACTGGTGGGGTAGTTCGGTGCTTATTCCTGAATTTAGTTTAATTATCGAGTGGTTTTTTGAATACATTCAAAACAACTCAAGTTTTATAAAGACCGTTTAAAAAGGTAAATCGCATGTGTGGCATTGTCGGAATTGTGGGTAAAAGTGCGGTCAATCAAGCTTTGTATGATGGCTTAACTGTGCTTCAACATCGAGGTCAAGACGCGGCAGGGATAGTCACTGTTGATCAAGGTAAGTTTAATTTAAGAAAGGACAATGGCTTAGTTAGAGATGTATTTCATACTCGCCATATGAAACGCTTAACTGGCCAGTTTGGCATTGGTCATGTGCGTTACCCCACAGCCGGTAGTTCAAGTTCGGCCGAAGCCCAACCTTTTTATGTAAATTCACCTTTTGGTATTGCCTTTGCACACAATGGTAATTTAACCAATGCCCACGAGCTAATAGACGATGTGTCTAAAATCGCTCGCAGGCATATTAATACCACCTCTGATTCAGAGTTGTTGCTTAATATAGTGGCGCATGAATTACAAAGTTGTGAAGGATTACATCTTACCCCAGAAGAAGTATTCTCAGCGGTATCTAAAGTGCACAATAAAATCCGCGGCGCCTATGCAGTTGTGGCGGCTATTATTGGCAATGGCATGTTAGCCTTTAGAGACCCTTTTGGTATTCGACCTTTGGCATTAGGTAAACGTAAAACTGAATTTGGTGATGAATACATGGTGGCCTCTGAAAGCGTTGCTTTAGATGCAGTAGGATTTACTTTTATTCGTGACGTTGCGCCAGGTGAAGCTATTTATGTGACCGAAAGTGGCGAATTGCATACACAACAATGTGCGCATAATCCTAGCCATGCACCTTGTATTTTTGAGTTTGTTTATTTTGCTCGTCCTGATTCTTTTATTGACGGTATTTCGGTGTACGCATCGCGAGTCAATATGGGACGTAGGCTTGGACAAAAGATTGCCAGAGAATGGGCCGATTTAGACATTGATGTGGTTATTCCTATTCCTGAAACCTCTATGGACGTTGCCTTGCAAATTGCCATAGAGCTAGACAAACCTTACCGTCAAGGTTTTGTTAAAAACCGTTATATTGGCCGTACTTTTATTATGCCAGGCCAAACTCTAAGACGTAAATCTGTACGCCGTAAGCTCAATGCCATATCCTCAGAATTTAAAGATAAAAGTGTATTGTTAGTGGATGACTCTATAGTACGAGGCACTACCTCAGAACAAATTATAGAAATGGCCAGAGAGTCAGGGGCGAAAAAAGTATACTTTGCTTCAGCCGCACCTGAAATTCGTTTTCCTAATGTATATGGTATAGATATGCCTTCGGCTAATGAGCTAATCGCCTATGGTCGCGAGATAGAACAAATAAGCGAATTGATCCGTGCCGACGGGTTAATTTTTCAAGATATCAGTGATTTAGTTGAAGCGGTAAGAGAAGAAAACCCAACAATAGAGCGATTTGAAACCTCAGTGTTTGATGGCAACTACATCACAGGAGACGTGGATAACGACTATTTACAACATATTGATAATTTACGGAATGAAGGCAGTAAAAATAAAGGCATTCAAACTGAATTAAGTAATTTAGAAATGCACAATATGAGTCAAGATTAAGTCATTTGCACAAACAAAAAAGCCACGCTAAGCGTGGCTTTTTTGTTTAGTCACCTTTGTTAACCTGTATAGACAGGGCCCATGCCCATACTCCATAAAATCACTGATGCGGCCATTAAAATAGCTAATAACACTAAACCGCAGGTCACCACTGAGCTTGCGTAAATAAAGCCTTTTTCTTCAGGAATATGCATTAAAATTGGGGTGCCAGAATAAAGTAAATAAATTGAATAAGACAAGCCTATTAGTCCAATCATCATCACAAACCATAAGACTGGATAAAAGGCGGCAAAACCTACCATAAACAAGGGAGTAGCAGTATAAGCGGCTAATTCAAGTGATTGAGTATAGGTTGGAGTCGCATCAAAGGCTTTGGCCAATTCATGGATTAAAATTGCTAAACCAATCACCCCAGTCATTAAACCAAAATACATTCCAATGCTCATAAACATTGCACTATTATGAGTAAGCTTAATGATATCCCCTACACCAATACTCCAACCTAAATGTGCGGCTGAGTAATAACTCATGATGGCGGGAATAAGAGAGATGATGGCAATATGGCTTAAGCTATAAAAATAACTCTCGTGACGTTCATCAATGCTATGCCACTCTTCTTTTGGGTGAGTATACAAACCCCATAAATGATTCAATATCATGCTAACAACTCTCTTTGACTAATACAGGTAAGTACAACTTATTAAATTAAAATAAACATACTGTTAACATTTATTGTCTGTGACTAAAATCTGAGCGTCAACACTTTTATTATTAAACTTGATTATTTTTGACTGTGGATTTATTAAACTTATTTTGCAGGAAGTAATCATTGATTTAAGTTGGCCTTAAAAAAACATAACTACGCCTCATCACAATATGTGCAAAAGGCAATAAGGTAATAGAAATACACTATTACCTTTATCCCTTTATTTTAAATTGAATATTGCAATCCTATTCTGTTGGTTACAGCATTTTTTCTAGTGTCGATTTAGCTTCTGAAAAACGTTTATATAATCTTGGCATAGGGCGCTGACCATAAGCGTGCTGCGCGCGTTTTTCTGCATTGTCTATGGCGCGGATCATATCTGCCGCCGCTGCTGCGCGACTGGCTTTATCAATGCTGCCTTTTTGGTTTATCCAAATTGGAGAAGAGTGGGCGAAAGGTCTGGCATGCATAGTTGGCCAACTGTCGGCTCTTTGCTGTTCAGAATAAGCTCTAGCTGCCAGCCAGCCACCTTCAGGTAGTTGAACTTTGCCTTGGTAGCTTTTTGTTTTGCCGGCTTTAACTCCTTCTAGGCTATGCACCACTTTACCGTTAACTACTATTTCCACCTTTTCTAGTGACACAGTACTGGTCACTTTCAAGCTGTATTTTTGTTCACCACCAATTATTGTGTCTCCCGGTTGAATATTATCGCCTACCGAAAAAGTTAAAATTGGACCTGTGGTAACAAAGCTTCTACCTGCTAAAGCCCCTGCAATTACTGGTTCGGTAACACCAGAATTTTCTAAAGGGCGAATATAGGCGCGACCCGTTCCCATAGCTGGAGTGCGATAAAAGTCTACCCATCCATCAGTACCAGACATAGCTGCCACAGGGCGGCCAATATTTAAAAATCGATACCATAAATTTGCGTTGCCAAGCGGGCTAGTCCAAGCACATACCAACTCTAAACCCATGGCTTCTTCTAGTACTCCGTCTGACACTAATTCAAGAGGGATGCCTGCAATGGCATCAGTTGCAAAGGGGTCTCCATCAGTGGCAATCGGATGCACATAAGTAGCAAATGCGCCTACTTTATTGGCATAGGCGAACACATCCGCGTTGGTAAGATCAGGATCCCCTAATACTGGATTTGAAGGACCAAAAAACCACGGCGCAAACGGTTCATTAAGGTTTAATAAGCCTATGTGGCCATGAAAATGTGATCGGACTTCTTGGCCTTGAATCACTTGATAGTGGTTCTGAGTATTGGTGGTTTTACCTGTACGTTTTCCTATTATTTGACTGTCTATTCGGCGCTCCCAGCGATTCCAAGACATGGGAGAAAGGGTGTGTAAATCTTCACCTTGCATAAGCAATAACGCGTCTTCATGAGTGGCGCGATTGTGACCATCACCGTTTAAATGCACATGAAAGTCTGCAGATACATAGCCTTCATCAACGCTATCCCATAAAGGAGAAAGTGCAATATTCAGTCTTTGTTTTTTATTGGGTTTGATGGTGAATTGAGTTGAATATATGGGGGTCGCCGGACCTCGGGCTGCAATTAGCTGATATTTTCCCGCAGGTAAGCTAAGGTCAAGTAATGCATCTAGGTAAAAATAACTACGTCCCGTTTGAGGATCCATATAAGTGGCGCCTTTAGGATTAGCTACAGGGTGGCCACTTTCAGTCTCTATTGATATTCGTGCTGCTATAGGTTGGTTATTTTTATCTTTTACAGCTAAATTTAGCGTGCCGGTTTTTTTAGCGTAATCCCAACGTTTAATTGCAACTTCTGAGGCTTTGCCCCCATAAGTGTTGATCTTCATCAAACGGAACTGGCGGTTGTCAGTCAGCTCGATAAAATAAATGTGGTTTCCGTTAGCACTAAAAGCGGGGGTGAGTGCAAAGCTGTTGCCTGTGGTGAGTCTATGTTTAGCTTTTTTGTCTGTCATATCCATAGTCCATAAATGATAATCATTGTCTATGGGAGCGCTGTAAACAATTAACGGTAAACTAGGGTGAGTATCACTTGATAAATGATAAGTCAGGGTTTGTGCCTGAATAATTTGGTCGGTACCCGCTAGTAAGTTTCGATGCCTTAATACACGGTGAGCACCGTTGCCATGCAGGTATACTAAGCCTTGATTATTAGCCACGCGTCTTGTATTGCGCACCACTTGTCGCAAGTTTGTGATGACTTGCTGTGTTCCACTATCAATATGCCTCTGATAGAGCTCCAATGAGCCAGACAAACCACTGGTATAATACAAAGACTGACTATCTGCAGAGAACTCTGGATCTAAATCTATGGCAGAACTATTAATGACTGATTCTTTGCCTGTTTCAAGATGCTTAATCACAACGGCGGTATCGTCACCAAAGTCCCGAACAAAAGTGAGCTGTTTACCATCTGGCGACCAGCGAGGTCTTGAGTCTATACCTTTGGCATAGGTAAGCTGAGTTGCAACTTGGCTTTTTAAATCAAGCAACCAAAGCCAACCTATAGATGCGAATGCAATACTTTCTCCGTTTGGAGAAGGAGCAGGGTCGGTAATACCATAAGCAAAAATGGGTAACTCATGTTGTTCTAAGTAAACGTGGTGACCAAAATCATCTAATTTAGGATATTGATTAACCCATTGAGCAACTGCATGCATTGAGCAGGTCAGTACAATTATTTTAAACGATATTAAAAAAATACTATTCATTAAACGAGTTACATTTTTCATCTGGTCAACTGCCTTGCAAAGGTCTGGTTAGGCAAACATACAAGTATTAGTGAATGCACTCAAGTTAGGTCTCAATGTTGTAATAAAGCTTTAGTCAATCTAATGAATCTAGCCAATTACAATAAATGAAAAGCGCATTTCACTTGTGCTAGGGTGAATTCTCAAAATGCAAGCACTCTAAAAGCATACATCTCGGTCAGTTTTTGTTGAGAATTTACACATTAACAGATAGCATTCCACTATATTTTCTCCCGTCGCTGGTATCTTAAAGGAAGCTATGGACGCATTTATTAGACTCACAACCTGTTTAACTAATCCAGCTTTAACTATAGATAGAAAGTTAAAGATGATTTGTGAAGTGACTGCAGAGCTTATTTCTGGGGCAGATAGGATCAGTCTATGGCGTTTTGAAGATGACTATTCAAAAATTGTGTCTAGTGTCAGCTATGATAGCAGTAAAAATAAGTTTGAAGACAGCTCAGAACTACATCGTAAAGATTTTACCCCTTACTTTGACGCTATTATTAATCAAAACGTTATCAAAGCCAGTGACGCCAGAAATCATCCCGCAACCGAGTGTTTTACCGAGTTGTACTTTGAGCCTAATAACATCTACTCTTTGCTAGATTTTATCCTGCACGAAGACTTTAATCCCATAGGTGTGATTTGTTGTGAAAGCTTAGGTAATATTTACGAGTGGAGTGAAAAAGACGTACAGTCTTTACGCCGTATTGCTAGGGCTAGCTCTTTGTATTTCCGTTTAGATTCAGAATCTTAATTAAACCTCAGCCATCAAAAATAACAGTTAGATTGATAGACTAACTAACATTGTACTTTTTGGTATCTCATTGCTAAAAATTGCAGTCCTAAGGACTGCAAACAAATCTCAAATCCGCTTTATCTCTTTAAAAAACCGTATTAACGCATTGTGTTTGCCAAAACATAAGTGGTTTATGCATTGTAAACAAAATGTTAATAACTGGTTGCCCAGTTAGCAAAGACTTTGAATTGAACTTTACCTTTGCCAAGCATTTTGACTTTTCACGTTGCTAAAAATGATTTTTACAACCTTTGCAATCTAACTTAGTTGATGTACGGACGAGTTATCAAAACACGCATCGGCAAAAAGAGAAAAACAATGTCTAATAAAATAACAAATATAAATTTAGGGATCTCTGCTTTGCTATCGATTTCTACTTTAGTTTCTAGCAGTTTAATAGCGCAAGAATGTCAGCCTTTGGTGTGGAGTGATGAGTTTGATGGCGCTAGTTTAAACACATCTAATTGGGATATTCAGTTAGGTGATGGTTGTGATCAAGGGCCAGGAATGTGTGGCTGGGGAAACAGTGAATTACAATCTTATCAGGCAGCTAATTTAACGGTTGCCAATGGAATACTGTCAATTACAGCCAAAAAAGAGCGCATAAAAGGCACAAAATATACCTCTGGCCGAATTCGCACGGCAAATATGCCAAATAGTGGAGAGTGGAGTTTTGGCCGATTTGAAGCGCGCATAAAAATTCCAAACGGACAAGGTATGTGGCCAGCATTTTGGATGTTACCCACAGATCCTGTGGAAACCTGGCCTACTAGTGGCGAAATAGATGTGATGGAGTCAACGGGCCAATCATCAATGATGGCCTATGGCACCATTCATTTTGGCCAAGCTTATCCCTATAATCGTCACACTGGCGCTGGCATTCCTAAGCAGCCTGATAAATGGTCTGATGATTTTCATGTGTATGCTATTGAATGGGAGCAAAACGAAATTCGTTGGTATGTAGATAATATTCTTTACTCTACTAAAACCCCTGCTGATTTAACGCCCGAAGCTTGGCCTTTTGATGGAACAGAGCCTTTTCATCTGTTGTTGAACTTAGCTGTTGGCGGTACTTGGGGTGGAGATGTGGATGAAACCGCTTTGCCGCAATCTATGGATGTAGATTACGTGAGAGTGTATGCCGGTAACCAAGCCACTTTAGAAGGCGAACATTTATCTGCACCTAACAAGATAGACAGTTATTCTTTGCACAACGCTGGCAGTAATGTTACTTGGATTGTGAGCGGTGGAACTGTACTAAGTGCATCAAGTACACAAGCACAAATTCAATGGGATTTAGCCAGTGCCGGTAGCACGCAAAATATTTCGGTAGATTTAGGCAACTGTATTGTAACTGCACCAGTTTATGTATCTGAGGTCCTGACCACTGAAACTGTACTAGAAGATTATAACGGTACAACAAATATGGATTTGGTTTTGGCAACAGGTGAATATAATGTGTCTGGAGGTCTGTTAACTTATACGCGAGACGGGTTAAGCCAATATGATGTCATAGCTACTTCAACCACTGCTATTCCTGATGCGGGGGCTTTTGTTACAGGTAAAAAAGCTTTTAGACTAGAGGTAGATAATCAAAATCCTGCATTAATTGGTAAGCAGATTTTAGTGCAATTAGAAAATAGCGCAGTAGCAACACCAGACAACTTTCCAGGTGGTAGACACAGTGTTTATACCGCCAATATTGAACATGCTAATGGTATTCAATCCCTTGAATTCAAAATGAATGATCGACTTGATACTAATACAAGCGATAACTCTGTTGATTCCATCATTTTTTTAATCGACCCTAATTCGTTTAACTCAGATGTGTATGTATTAGATAATATTGAAATTATTGGAGCAACAGGTGGCCAAAGTAATCAAGCTCCAGTGGCGGTTTTAAATTATTCATGTACCGATTTAACTTGCGATTTTGATGGTTCAACTAGCAGTGATGCCGATGGCAATATTGTTAGTCATCAATGGGATTTTGGTGATGGTAATACTGGCAGTGGAGCGGTGATCAATCATTCGTATGCAGTAGATGGTGTATACCAAGTTACATTAACTGTAACTGATGACTTATCTGCGCAAAATCAATCGCAAAGCGCAATTAGTGTGACTTCTGGGGGAGCAGAGCAAGCAACATCAACTGTTATTTCTTCAGTTACCACTGGTACACAAGGCGCAGGGAAAGGGCAGAAGTCTGGCACCGCCCATGTGTTAGTGTTAGACGATCTTGGCAATGCAGTGAAAGGGGTAACAGTAACAGGAAACTTTACTGGTACCTTTAATGAAACCTCAAGTGCAGTGACAGATGCCAGTGGAAACGCAGAATTTATCACTAGTGGTACAGCAGCTGGAGCAGTAACAGTGAACTTTTGTGTGTCACAGGTCAGTGGTGGTTTGCCCCTTGACCCATCAGCCAGTAATGGCTTATGTCAGTAATCTAGCTTTGCCATTAAGCCCTAAAGTGATTAGTTAGGGCTTAATGGCCATTTCATTGGTTAAAATCTAAGTTTGATATTAAATAGAATAATGGTCTACAACCGAGCTTCAATCAGATAAAATGCGGTTAAGATTTTAAAAACAGTTTTATCCAGTGACCAACACAGCCAATCTCAATTCTTTACTTCTACCTATTCAGCAATTTTTATCCTGTTCTACACCTTCAAATTGGATAGATTTCGAAAGAAAAGAAAATCAAAAAATTCTCTAAATTAGTGAAAACCGCTCTCTTAATTTGCGAATAAAAATATTTTATATTAATTCACTATAAGTCGTTTCTCTACTATATTTCTTCGGGTAAACGGTTTATCCGTTGTCCCTCAAATTCCTTTGTTTTAAGTTTTGGTGTCGTATTGTCGCAATGGATTACCTAAACGCATACATGGCCTTAAAGCCAGTCTTATTCGGTCAACAGACTAAAACGGAATTAAGCGTCCTACTTAAGAACGTGTAAATCCAAAACTTTTAGAAGGAATTATCATGTATTACACAAAATTCAAATGGTTATTATCACTCACGTTAATAATCGTAACAGCATCTTGGTCGACACATGCCGCCTTAGTTAAAAAAATGAGTTTATCGGAAATGGTGGGCAATGCAGACAAAGTGTTTCGCGCTACTGTGCTAAGCAAAGAGCCTAGTTCGGTGCACGCCGGAGGTGGTGAATTATCGACTATCGTTTATACACTGCGTATCGATGATGCAATAAAAGGTGACTTTGGCTCAGGCAAGGAGGCGCAAGTACTGCAATTAACCATGCTTGGCAGCATGAAGTCGTCGCTTGTTGTGGGCAACCAAAAGCGTTTAATCAACTTACAAATTAATCCAGATCTGGAATTAGGCAGTGACTATGTACTCTTTACCACTGCTCGCAGTCCGGCCGGTTTATCCACTACTGTGGGTCTTGGTCAAGGCTTATTTCGCCTAAGTAACGACGGGAGTGGTCCAGATATGGCAGTCAATGGTTTAGATAATAAGGGCATTTTTTCTGGTCCAGTGAGCTACGATGAACTCAAAGCCGCCATTTTTAACAACATAAATTAAGGAGCGCAGCATGAAAACTATCAACTGTTTTGGCTTGCGAGCCATATCATTATCATTGACCCTAATGGCTAGTTTCTCCGTCTTAGCTGGTGGTCCTATTGTCGGTTGTCAGCCAAATCAGCCTTTTGTCTGGGGCAATGGTGGTAGCAATATTCCCTTTAACCCAGATCAGGGTGATCTGGGGCCACTAAGCAATGTGGCAGCTGTTACTGCTGTCAACGATGCCTTTGCTGTTTGGCAGGCTACAGCAAGTTCGTCAGCAACATATAGTAACAATGGATTGTTGCCAGTGGATGTAGATATCACAAATTTTACCCCCTACTTAGAAGCCGCAAGCCCTGATGGATTGTCGGCAATTGTATTTGACGATAGCGGTGAAATATTTGATCTGCTGTTTGGCCCAAACTCCGGCATTTTAGGTTTCGCCGGCCCTGAATGGGGGGATACCACCACTTGTACTATCACCGAAGGACTATCCTTTCTCAATGGTCCGTCATTTGTTGATCCCACTGCAGCGCTGGATGTAATGGTGCATGAGTTTGGGCATTATTCTGGATTAGGCCATACTGTGGTCAATGGTCAGTTGTTTATCGGCGCGGGTGACACTTCGGGTGCAGGAACCGACGATCCCTATGGTCAGCCTGATCTCTTTGCTGACTCTATTGAAACCATGTATCCCTTTTATTTTGGGCCTTCTGTAGGCACTCAAACTTTGCATGCAGACGATATGGCTTCATTATCGACTCTGTATCCAGCCCCTAGTTTTGCCACTACTGGTAACATCAGTGGTAAGATTTTTCTGGCCAATGGTGTAACCCCAGTAACTGGGGTTAATGTTATTGCGCGAAACGATGCCGACCCTTTCAATGATGCAATTTCTGCGATTTCTGGTGATTTTGGTGTTGATGGAGAGTATTGGATTGAAGGCCTAACGCCCGGTGCCAATTATCGGGTTTATATAGACGAAATCCTTGCTGGAGGATTCTCAACTGCACTTAGCGGTCCGTTCCCCGGGCCTGAGGAATATTACAATTTGACAGAATCCAATAATCTCGATGGTGCCGATCCTGTGACTGCATTCGATTTTGTGCAGCCCAATAGTAGCAATGTCGATATTATTTTTAACGCGCCGGCACCGGGTGACCCTTTGCTAGTCGGCGATGATGGTTCGGTCAATCTGGCATTGCCATTTAGCTTTGAACTTTGTGGTATGGCATTCTCATCCGTCTCGGTCAACGCTAATGGTAATCTAACCTTTGGTGCACCAAATGACGACTGGTCTGAGAGCAGTACCGAAATGCTCAGCGGTCCTCCCCGTATCGCCGCGTGGTGGGATGATCTTAACCCTTCCACTGGTGGTAAGGTCAGTTATCAACAAAGTAAAAATAGCTTTACCGTAAATTGGGATGCTGTACCTGAATGGCAATCATCTGGTGCTAATAGCTTCAGCATTACCTTACGCCGAGCCAACAATAGTATTGACATTGAATACGGTGACATGAGCTCAAAAGACGGTTTAGTTGGGGTTTCATGTGGTGTGAGCGTTACCTCCGGGATGGAAAATGCATCAGATCTCAGCGAGTATGAAGGTCGTATTAATCTACATAATAACCCAGCAACATATGAGTTGTTTAACGCCGCCAATGGTAACGATTTGGCCAATAGTCAGTTGCGCTTTAACGGCACTACTACTTTCAACGATAACTGGGCCGGAAAGAACAACAGCTTCAATAAGGCTCGTAGCCTTAACCTCCCCTTTAGCAGTGCCGATGTGGGTCGCTTTACCGAAATAGAACCTATTGGTAATGATATTGACTGGTACCGATTTGAAACCACGGGGGCGTTAGCACTCATTATAGAAATTAGTGCAGGGCCGCTTGACTCACTTATTGGACTGTTTGATGACAGTGGCAATCTGATTGCCCAGGATGATGATGGTGGAGCCGGTAATTTGTCAAAACTAGTCGCGATAAGCTTGCCTGCGGGCCGTTATTATCTAGCCGTGACGACCTTTGCCGATTTCGCCTTAACAGGTGCCGGAAGCAGCGGTGGCAGATACGTACTGCAAATTGACGAAAGTAACAATGCACCGCTATCTATGGAAGATGACGATTCGATTGAAATATCATTGGGGTTTACCTTTCCCTTTAACGGTGTTGATTATTCCAGTGCCTTTGTAAACTCAAATGGTAATGTGACTTTTGGTTCCGAGGATTTGGATTGGAGTGAAAGTATAGCTGAACTGCTTAACAATCAACCGCGAATTGCGCCTTTGTGGGATGACCTGTCGCCAAATAATGGTGGCAACGTCAGCTATGCGCTGGAGGCCGGTAGTTTCATACTGGTGTATGATAACGTGCCTGAATTTCCTAATACAGGTGCGAATAGCTTTAAGCTGACACTTCGCGATGATGGCAGCTATACCATTGAATATGGTGTCATTTCTGCTGTTGATGGGCTGGTAGGCAGTACACAAGGTGGGGGAGTAGCAGATCCTGGTGGAAGTGACCTCAGCGTTTTGGGGAGTTTATTCTCTAGCGGTACCCAATATGAATTGTTTAACGCTGGTAATCCGAATGATCTTAGTGGAGCTGTTCTGGAGTTTACTCCTTAATTATTAATTAATGCCAGCTACGGTAGTTTATTCTGCCGTTTGCTGGCTTTTATAAAAGAGCCTAATGCACAATCAAATTGAAGTAATTAGCATCACTTCTGAGCATTCTCGAAGAACCGCAAATTGATGTAAATTCTATATTCTTTAAATCATTTGCCTTGAATAGTATGAATCAGTAGAGTTGACAGATACGCTTCTGTAATTTATCTACCAAGGAGCTGGAGGCCATATTATAGTGTTTTTAAATAAAAGTAGTGTACAGAGAACTAACCCTTGGACAACTTATTAACCCCAATCAACCAATTCCTTCAATGCTCAACCCCTCAAAGTTGGATAGATAAGGCTATTAAGCCAGAGAATCTGGCAAACTTGCTAGTAGACCATGCAAATTGTGAATTAAAAGCCGCACAAACTGCCATGCTGCTATTACGCCGTTATGCCGTTGACCAGCCAAGTGGCGAAGCCTTATTAGCCTGGTTGAAGCCCTATGAAGATTTTGTCTATCGTAAAATAGGCGAGGGGGATTTTAGCCAACAACAAAGCTTATCTAAAAAGCTGATCAGTAAATCTGATTTTGAACACGGTGACGAGCTGATCAGTAAAATGGTGATGCTAATTAAAGAAGAGTTACATCATTTTCAGCAAGTTTGGCAAATCATGCAAAACAGAAGCATAGTTTACAACAACCTTACCGCATCGCGGTATGCTAGGGGGTTAATGAAGCATGTTCGCACCCACGAACCCGCAAAATTAACCGATACCTTAATTTGTGGCGCGTATATAGAAGCACGATCTTGCGAAAGGTTTGCCAAATTAGCCCCATATTTAGACGCAGAGCTTCAGGCTTTTTATATTTCATTGTTAAGAAGTGAAGCCAGACATTTTGAAGACTATTTAAGTTTAGCTAAAACAATTTCCGCTCAACCTATAGAAGATAGGGTAGAGCTATTTAAACAAAAAGAAGCCAAACTGATCCTTAGCCCAGACTCTGAATTTCGCTTCCACAGTGGTGTACCACAATAGCAATAAGCCTAATCCTTAGCGATTAGGTACTACTCGAATTTGGGTGCCAATAGGAATATCGTTTACGTCTAACTCTGGGTTCCAAGCCTGTAGCTCAGCGGTAGTTAAACCATAAAGTTTAGATAAACGGTACAAGGTTTCGCCTTTTTGAATGGTATGAACCGTATTAAAAGGCAGTGCAGGTGTAGATGCTGATACAGCGTCAGTGGCACTAGGCTCTTGTTGCGCTTCGGGCGGTAGTGTTTGACTTGAGTTGCTGGTGGGCCTATCAAGCATCCCTCTTTTAGTTAACAGAATGTATTGACGACTATATTCATTGTAGTGAAACAAACTTCGCAAGGTTTCGCCCAAAGCTTTAGCTTGCTCTTGCTGGCCCAAGGCTAAATGCACCTCTATTGCTGCCCAAAGGCTAGGGGCATCGACTTTCTTTTTATATTGCTGATAGTGAGAAATAAGTTGTTGTGCTTTGACTAGATCTTGTTGTTCTATGCTGGCTCTCGCTAAGGCCAAGTATACTAAAGGGTCAACCTCAGAACTCAGTTCCAACTGGTTTAACCAAGTACTAGTTTGTTGCCACTTTTGCTGGCTAAAAAAGCATAAGCCTATTTGAGTTAATACCTTTTGTTTAATTGGTTGATTTTCATTAAGGCTATCAGAAGCATTGCTGATATCTGCAACAATAGTTTTGGCATAACCTTCTAATGCAGGCCATTTTTTCTCATCACAAAAATAATCTAATAAATTTACTGGTACTTGGGTGTTTGCCCAAGCTTGATTGGCCTGCATGTCGGCAATGGCAGATAAAAAGCTTTGCTGCGCCTCTACGCTATTGCCTTTAGCCGCATGCAACTCGGCTAACAGCACCTTAGCCTTAGGGGGTAATTGTGTGCTGTCTAATTGATTAAGTAATTGCTCTGCTTTAGTTGTATTGCCAATTAATAGATAAGCTTGAATGTGTGACAGTGTGGTATCTGTTGCAGATAGATTTTTCTCAGCCTGAGATAAGGGCGCTTGGTTTGCCGAACGACCACTGCAACCTACTAAGATAAAAAGACTAATTACTAATATCAGGCGCTTCAACAACTCAACTTGTCCTTAAAAAATAAAAACTAACCTTAACGAGTTTGCCCCTAGTCAGTCAATTTTTAATATGAAGGAAATTCACCTCCTCATTTGTTAGATTACATGGCAATAGCTTGCCACATTTTGCTTAGTTTGACTGTATTTAAAACTGATTTTGGGTATGTGCCTATTGATTCTAATTGGCTTACATTTTGCTTTGATAAAATCAGATTTTTTATTAGTAGGGTTTATTTATGGCATCCGTTTCAAAATTTGGATTGATGTTAATCGTCATATTAGTCAATAGTGCTTGCTCAATGTTTGAGTTTGAAACCAGCGGTCGAATCTGTGCTGATGATGAAGGTAACTTTAGTGCCTGTGTTGATGAACCTTTAAAAAGGCAGAACACTCAACAGGTGGATTTGTCTCCAGCAGGAAGTGCTCAACATTTTGTACAAATTAATGATTATACCAAACAGCTGGCACTAGAACTTAAGTCCAACATGTCAGGCCTGTCCTTAACTGGCAGTATAATCGTTTTGCCCTTTGCTTATAGTGGTAGCAATACAGCTGACTTTTCCCAATTAGAAAATGATTTAGCCTTTGGAATGCAAAACGATCTTACCGACTTTGGAATCATCACCGCAGATTCAAGTCTGGCTGAATATTTTCAACAGGCCGGTTCAAAACAAATTGAATTTTCCAATGAGCAGCAAAAAGTAATGAATAAATTTAATGTGTCTTACGTTTTGATTGGCAATATTTCACCAAGAAGCAATGGGTTAGCATTAAACGCTAGAGTGCTAGAGCTGAAAAGTGGTAAAGTTATAGCGTCTGGAACAAAACTACTGCCGAGTCATCTTTTAGCTGCTTTGATCTAACCAATTCACCCTAACTTATTGATTTTTTCTGCCGATAAATTTGTTGTATCCACTAATTAATATCTGTTGTTAAAAGATTTTTTAAAAAAAAACTTAATTTAACTGATTAGTTGTCGATACATAGATGTAAGTCAATTTTTATAAGCTTTTAAAAAGTTAGCTAAATTAATTTTATCAGGTTTTTAAATAGCAGTTGTTTACTAACGATAAACAAAAATTGATAGAAAAAATACAGGGATTATTGGTGCTAAAGGAAGAGCATTTTGTTGGCGTATAGTGCTTTATACCACCTTATAGAAAACTATACATTAGCAGTCAAACCGTTAATTGATTGATGTAAACAGATAGTTTACCGTCTAGTCATAAAACATAACTTGATAACTAGGAGTGTTGCTATGCAACCAAATAAAACAAAACTGGCGCTTCAAATCGGGGCTGTTGTATTGGGAGCACTGTGCGCTTCTAATTCGTATGCTGATACCTTCTCAGTCACTGTTAATACATTAAGTGATGTAACCATTGATACAGTACAACCCTTAGATTTTGGTGAAAATATTACCACTGATGCTAATGGTACATGTGCGATGAGTGCGACATCACCTGCAGGTGCAACAGTATTAGCAGATGATAATATTACCGTTTCTGGCTTTGGTGTAATTACCGGCTCAAGTTGTATAGGTTCAGGCACAACTGTTGCCACTCCCGGTATCTACAGTATTGAAGGTGTGGGCGGGTTGGATGTTTCACTTACATTAAGCTCACTTACTCAATCCGGTGACTTTACTTTTACCCCGACTGGCTGTGGAGTTGTACACGACAATGCAGGTACTGATGGGGATGTTTGTACCACTTATACAGCAGGTACTCCTTTAACCATGACGTTAGCAAACGGTACTGACAACGGCGCTTCTGTTGCCAACTTCGCCCACTTTACTGTTGGTGGAACTTTGGATGTGGGCGCTACTGCTTTAGATTCAGATACTAGCTATACCGTTACTTTCAACGTAGATGTAGTTTACTAGAACTCTTGTTGCAAAAAACGATTATTAGATTTTGGAGAATATTATGAAAATTACTCGCATTGCTGCTGGATTAGTTCTACTACCTTTATGTACTAGCGTATGGGCAGCAAACCAGGACCTATCAGGTTCATTTAAAACAATTAAAAATGTAACTATTGTAGAAAGTACCCCAATGGTTATTAACGGGCTTTATTTAGCCTCAGGTAGTTCATGTGTTATGACTACACCAACCTTGACCGATAATTTCCCTGGTGAAACAGTGATGAAATTATCAGCGGCAACTTCTTCGCCAGCTGCAAGTGCTGATTATGGCGAAACAACAGGAGCAACCTGTTCAGGCGATGATGGTGTACCTGGTGTGTATGAAATAGAAGGTTCTGCTGGCGCAGATGTGACTATATCACTAACAAATGGATCAGGCAGTGGTTTAACTTTTGCACCAGTTGGTTGTGCTGGAGACTATGATGGTAATCCCGATGGGGATGTTTGCTTAAACGTTCCAAACAGTGGGTCAGCAACTATTACTTTAGCTGCGTCAGGTGACGAAACTGTTAGTGCCGGTAATGGTGTACCTGCTGCTGGGTTTTCATATCTTGCATTGGGCGGAACGGTAACTAGTTCTGTTGGCCTTGCAGCTGCAACTGCTTACTCAGTAGATTTTGATATTAGTGTGACTTACTAATCTTTTTAATTCTAAACGCATGATGTAGCATAAAGCTATTGTAGTCAGCAGATTACAATAGCTTTTTTTATGAGGTAAAAAACACCGTGAATCTAAACAAAAAGAAACTAAAATCTATGCCTAGAACCAGTATAAAAATAGCGGCATTGTTACTAGGATTAATAAGTGCAAGTGCTCAAGCTATTAGTTTGTCTACTTACAGAATTTATTTAGACACAGAGAATAATTCAGCATCTTTTATTATGTTTAATAAGTCTGCGGTTACAGAAACCTGTGCTTTGTCTTTGGTTCACAATGACTTTACAAAAGATGGCAAATTAGTCCCTTACCAAGGAGCTGGATTACCTGAAAACTCAGCAGAGCCTTGGATGCGATACTCTCCTAGAAATTTTGTGGTGGCGCCACAAAATCCACAAACCATTAGATTTACTATGAGACGTAAGTCAAATATGCAAGCTGCCGAATATCGTTCTTATTTGCGAGTATCTTGTGATGAAGTGGCACCTAAAGTTGATACAACTACGTCTGGCGCCGACAATGTGGCTAAACTCAGCATTAAACCTAAAATTGTACAAAATATTCCTATTATTGTACGCACAGGCAAGTTAGATGCGTCTTTAGAATTCGGCGACTTTGCACTTAATGAAGAAAAGTTAGAATTCACTATTGCTAGAAAGGGAGACCGCTCGGTTTATGGAACCCTTGAACTTATCAATAAAAATAACGGTGATGTGGTTGTGTTTAGACGTAATATCTCTATTTATACCGAAGTAGAAAAAGTCAGTTATTCGTTAGTAACTGCTGGGCTTCCAACTGAGCAATTAATGCTTAGATTTACCGAAGACTCAGCGTACGGCGGGACCATCACTCATACCCAAGATGTTGTAATTAAATAGTTTAATTTTTATGGTGCGATTTTTGCTTGCCTAAGAAAAGTGTCAATAATTTTTCTTAGGTGAGCAAAACTCTATGTTAAGACAGCTGAAAAGTTGGGTCTTATTAATTCTTTTAATGCCTTGTTCTATTGCGGCAGCAGAAGTATTAATAAAATCAACAATCGACCAAGACAATTATGTGTTGGTTGATATTGTACTTAACAACAAAACTATAGTGCGCTCAATCGACATGTACTTTGTCGAAGATCGTCAATTTATTGCCATAGAGCCTTTATTAGATGCGTTAAAAGTTAGGTATCAACTATCTGATACGCGCTTGGTAATATGGCAAAAAAATACCCCTCATGAATATCAATTAACTGAGAATCAATCGAATACTAAGGCAGAAAACTCCTTAGGCTGGGCTACTGATAACTTTTATATGTTTGTTGAGTTAGCAGTATTTGAGTCAATTTTTGCAGTTGAATTAAAGTACAAATCTCGCCAGTTAAAGTTAGAGATGTTTGTTCCCCGAGACCAACCTATATTTCCGGTGCAGATATTAGCCGAACAAGAAGAAAAAAGATTATTAGAAAGGTTAACTTCGCGCAGTAAAGCCCGGTCTCGGGACCAGCAGTTACCTATCACTATCCAAGATCAATATCGAGCTTTTACAATTCCTCATGGTAGAGTCAATTTTGCCGCAGAGCAAAGTGATGACGGAGCAGGGTTTAACTCCTCTATACAACTCACCTCTGATTTACTTTATCATTCTGCCCAATTAACCTTAACAAAATCAAAAGATGCCGACCTTGTTAGTCGCCTAATACTTAGCCGGTATAAAAGCAGCCCTGACGATTACATTTTAGGTTTATATGATCAATATCAATTTGGTGATATCAGTAGTCGCAACAATAACTTAACAACTAGAACTACTTCAGGTGTTGGGGCGATATTTGAGCGTAGATCTCAAAACTTTCGCGATACCAATCAATTTATTACATTAAAAGAATCGGCTCCACCTGGTTGGGAAGCTGAGTTGTTTCGCAATCAAGTATTTCTAGGCGCAACTACAGTACCAGATAATGGACTATTAATTTTTGATGAAGTAGAAGTTACCTATGGTCAGAACAACTACACCATAAAATTGTATGGCCCATATGGTGAGACAGATGTTATTACTAAACAATATGAATTAACCCAAAATGCCTTATCTAAAGGCCAGTCTGCCCATTCTGTCTATGCCTTTGACAGAAACAAACAGTTATTAAACGACAATAGTATTCAAGATTATTCAATAACGGATTTTGGGGGCACCTTTGATTATGGAGTGACAGATAATTGGCAAGTAGGCGTAGGTTTCGCCGGCTTAGAAGGTGATCAACAATTAGTTAGTTTAAGCAACGCTTTATCTTTACCTGGAATGTTACTTGAAAACGATTTTTCAATTGACCAAGATGGTAACTACGCGCAAATAACCTCTTTGCGGGGTAGCGCTTTTAGTAAAGATAAATATAACATCAATTTTGAGTCTGGAAACAACTATCAAAATCAACATATAGATCAAACCGGAAAGCGTTACCTTTTAGATGCCTCTTACTTTCTTAATACATCTTTAATGGGGGTGACATTTGGTACTAACTATCTAAATGATGACATAGTAGAAAGTTATGGCATTAGCAATAGGTTATCAGGCAACATTGGTCGTTTGCTGGTCAGGCATAATCTAGCCTATACAGAGCGAAAATTTAAATCAGGCATTCTCACCGATTCATCTAATATCTTGGGTTCATTGGGCATTAGTGGAACCTTGCCTTACAAGTTTAGGGTGAGTGCTAATATTAATTATGATCCCCAAGCCAGTGATGTAATTTTAGATTCATCTTCTGTGGTAATTCAGAAAAATATCGAAGACCCTTGGGGGACTCGTCATTATTTAACCTTTAACTATTTACCTATTGCTCAAGAGTTTCGAGATAAATGGCGCTTAACTCATCGCGTTTCATGGCGTACAGGCGATTACCAACTTAATTTAGCTAATGAGATTGGTGACAATGACTCTTGGAGCATTCAGTTGGGTCTACAATTTTTCCTTGGTTATGATTATCGAAATAATCGACTGACCTTAAGCCATCGATTATTACCTAATACCGCTTCATTAGATGTGCATGCCTACCTTGATCGCCAGATTAATGGGATCCCAGATCCTCTTGACTACAATTTAGAAGGTGTCAGTTTTTCTGGTAACCCCGAATGGGAAGGTATAGAGACTGGCGAAGAGGGAAGAGCAGTATTACCTGGCGTTTATGCCAATCATCCTTTTAGATTTTCGGCAAAATGGAAAGATGGTAGCAACACCATTAATAACGATTATGTGGTCTTTACTCATCCAGGGGCTTATATTCAGGCAAATATGCCTTTTGTTCTATCCACAGAATTAATTGGTTTTGTTTTAAGAGAAAACAATAACCAAGAAATTGGTCTGCAAAATATGACAGTTGAGTTATACGACGAAAAAAATAATCTAATTCAAGTTAAAGACACAGATCTAGACGGCTACTATGAATTTTTGGGTTTAAGCCCAGGCAAGTATAGGGTGAGTCTAAAAACTCAAGGCCTTCGTGAAAAAGGCTATACCAGTGATACTGTAGGTTTTGATGTCACTACAGGTGGAAATGGTGGTTATGCTGAATTGCCTGCCATTGTGTTACGCCGAGTGGGTGACAGTGGAAATATTGGAGCTGAACAATTTGAACCTTATCGCTTAGATAGTAGCAATACTGAGCCTAGTGTATGGGATAATGATGCAGAAGTAAGAAAAAACTACTTCACCTTACCCACTAAAAATGAAGTAAAAGCTGTTCACAGTTTAGATGAAGACGAATTAGCAACTGTAATAAAAGCTGTGGATAGCGTCACTGCTGAAAAAGATAGTGAGACTCAATCAGAAGTTAATAAACAGCAAAAACGGAAACCAAATCAAGATACATTACCTGTAGTAAAACTTGGCTGGCCAGAATTTACAAGTCATAGCCTAAAAGACGACCAACTTAGTATCGAACCATTAGCTAAACCAGATAAAACTGACGTTAAGCAAGTTCATTCAGACGAAAGTAAGGGTATAACCTATGTCATTCAATTGGGCATTTATAAAGACGTAAGACACGCTCACAAAGTTGTAGACGAATTAAGCCAATACGCTTTGGAAAAAGATGCTTTCAGTTTTATCCAGAGCGATGAGGGTGAAACTACAAGATTAGTTTATGGACGATTCGCCAATAAATTAGCAGGGTTAAGTTTTGCCAATAAGCATATTCCTAAAGGCCGCGCATTTTTTATTAGGCCAATGAAAAGCAATGAATTGTCAAAAGTCAGAAAAAACACCACTGCTAAAGGTGAGTGGGTCATTCAGTGGTATGCATCTAAATCACCACTAACAAAGGCGATAATTAAACAAAAGTTCCCTCAACTATCGCAACTGTATATGGCGCAAAAAAATACTGACTCGGGGCAAGTTTATTGTGTGATTAGTCAAGCGTTTAAATCTAAACGAGAGGCCCAATTGTTACTAAGCAGTTTAGGTTATTCGGGCTGGGTAGTTAATAGAGCTAGTTTTGAGAAAACTTCGCCCTTTGAATCTGTCTCACTTGGCTTTTGATTAACATGCGTGCTAAACACATTATTTTACAGGTACTAACTATGGTTAGGTTAACAAAATTACATCTTAGTTTAGGTTTAATTTTGATCTTGATTTGCAAAGCGGGTATGGCTATCACTCCCACTTTTAATATTGTTCAAGAAATTGAATTTGGTACTGTCCTGCCTACTACAGGTAGTTGCTTGATGCATCCTGAGACTGGCGAGTTATTCGCTTTTAGCGGAGAGTTTATTTGTGCAATTAGTGAAAACTCTCAAATTGGCATCTACACCATAATTGCTAATCCTAACAAAGAGATTCAGGTTAAATTCCCACCTAATTTAGACGATGGAACAGGCACAATATTTAACCCTCGGGTGCAAATGGAGAGTGATACCGAGCGCAAATACATAGTGAACAATAACAACTTTGTCTCTATTGATAGTGGTGCTTCTGGTGTAGTGAACCTTTATTTGGGCGGCGAGTTAACGATTTCAACCATTTATCCTTTTGAGCAAACAATAAATTTTAACTTTGTTGGCGCAATTGAGTGGGAAGAAATTGAATAATGAATAAGCTAAATCACGTTAATTTTACCTTTGTTCAACACGCCTTTGGTTCTGTTTTAAGAGGTTTAATAGTTTTGGCTACACTTTTGGCTATAGGTTGTACCTCAAATATAGAAAAAGTAGGGGAGAAGCACAAAACAGCAGCGCAGAAGTGGAAAGCAATGGCTGAGTATGCTGACAGTGAATTACCTTCTTATGGCTACACTATTACAGCTGAAATTAAGTTAGGTGAAAGCGGTAATCAGCCTAGGTTTGAGTTAGACAAGTTTAAATTTGACCTTGCTGAACAAGCCTCAACTGTAGACTTATTGCGTCCTGAGTTTGATTTTAAATTTGTGTGTAAAAAGACCTGTATACAATTGACCGAATATATAAAAACCCAAAAATCCGATGATGCACAAGCTATCGACAACATTGAAGAAGGAAGCTTTCTAGCCAAACAACTTAAACAATATGAGTTTCAGTTATTCGATTTTTACGCAAAACTCTTTTTATTAAATGAAAATATTCAATCTTTAGCCAATTCGCAGCCTGAACAGTTTAGTGATTATCTTTATTACCTAGTCGAACAAAAGACGCAAAAATCTACCCCACAAGATTTTGTTAGTTATGCCACCCGTGTATTGTCTAAATCTGCATTTGAGGCTTTTCTTACTGATCCGGTGGCTCAGCAGGTAAGTCGTTATAACCGAGCCTTTTTAGATCAAAAATTTGGTCGCTCAACTATTGCCAGTAAACATGCCGTCACTCCTAGTTTAGGCTGGATATCTAAAGAGCAGGTTCTTAATGACGGTATTGTCAGTACAGATAGTGATGTACCGGCAGAGATCGCTGATATTGATATGCAACCATCGCACAATGATGGAATTTTATTAATGACGGCTAAAACTCAAGATGAAATGTTTATCGAAAGCCTAAATTTTTCAGCTCCCAATCCAGAAAGTAGATACTGGCAAGGTTTAACTTCGAGCAGAAGTACAACATCATTTTGGGACAAAGTAAGAGATTTACCTATTTCTAGCGGAAGTTCAGTTTGTAGTTATAACGAAAATTATTTTGGCGTAGTTAAGTTGCTTGAAAAATCCTCAGTGTTAGTGCAAGTAAATGGTAAAGCTAAACAATATACTGATGGGGTACTAAAAGATATTGCGCCAGGTAGTTTATTTAGAAGTGGTAGTGACATTGAGTTTCTACCTATGTCTGAAGAAATTTATTTAGATAGGCACAGTTTAGCGCCTTGTAAAATTTTATAAATTTAAAATACCAAATAAAGCAATGCTAAGCTGTATCGAAACATTGCTTAAAAGCTGATGGATTAGGGGGCAAAGTCACTTAATGCATTAAAGATATGTTGTGTTCAGCATGCAATGTAGTTTGTCTATTGTCGCTTGAAGTTAACTTGGTATTTTGCTGAGTTGGTACACTTGTAAGTAATTTGTCAGCAATATTATTAGGAATAAAACTTTGTGCAGAGGCAACCACAGCTTTAGATTTTAGGCCAATTATTCTGGCATTCACTAAGTAGCCTTCGGCATGCTGGGTTAAGGTTCCGCCTAAAACATAGCGAGCGGCTAATGAGCTTCCTAACTCTTCATGATCTTTACTAAAAGCAAAGTCGCCATTAGGGGTAACTCTTATAAAACCAGTAGTTTTATAATCAATCACAGGGATCCCAAATTTATGAATTTCATGCATTAAGCTTTCGGCCATTTGATTGCCAAGCAGGTTAGACTGGTTAAAGTCGCTATCTAACATTACAAAACTAACCACAGCTAAAGGCGTAGTATTATTGACATATTGTAAATTCGACATTAGGTCTTGCATTAGGCCCTGGGCAAAATGATTGATATTTAGTTTTGCCGCAGGAACTTTAGCTTGTTGCTCTAATTGATGAGTTTTAGAGCTAGTTAAAAGATTGTTAGGTGCAGTATGAAAAGAGGGATCTTGCATGTCATTCTGAGTTTGATAGCTGGCTATCTTATTTTTATATTCATAATGAAACGCTGCGCTTGAAGAAAGGGGTTCTTTTACATTGTTTGCTTGATTGGAAGGTGCATCAATAATTTGACTGTGTTCTTCATTAAAAATATTACAACCAGTAAAACTTGCACAAATGATCACACTTAATAATGTCATTTTCATCATGATTTCCTAATTCGCTTTACGGTAGATGTAATTGTTTTGTAGGGTTACTTTAGCCCCGCGCCACATTACATCGTTTGGTACGTAATCGGTGGCAGCAGCTAACACTATATTGTCGGGTACTTGTATAAGCCTAAGGTTCACTAAGGTGCTGTTCTCTTGCAAGGTATAGGTACCGGTTAAAAAATAGTGGGCAGCAATATTGGTGTTTAGCTCGTCTATATTGCGGCTTAACATGGCATCGCCTTGTTGATTAATTTTAATCGAAGGCATGGTTTTATATTCAATTACCTTTAAGCCAGCTTGAGTGGCAAAAGTCATCAGGCTTTGTTGAATTTGACTGCCAAGGGCTAAGTGTTGTGGCAAGGGTTCGCCGTCCATGGGGTGAGACGGTAATATTGTGCCGACAGCCACAGGCCTTGCCGTATTAAAAGTGGCAGAGGTGTTTAATAGTTGTCGGGTTAGTTTTTCAACATGCCAATGTAAACTGTTTGAGTTGTAGTAGGGCGCAGGTTCTTGGGCAGACAGCACTTGAGTGTCATCTTCCCAGTCCGATGTTTGACTGCAACTTAGGCTAAATAGGCTAAGGCAAGCCAGGCCCAGATATTTTTTACAATCGATGTTCAGCATTTAATCCACATTGCGGCAAGTTGTATTATTACTGGGTTTAGCAAGTAAAATGCCAGCTTGCGGTTTAGGTCAAACATTCATCAGCTTAGTCTAGCGACCAAAAAGCAAGTTTGGTGCTAGGTGCGAATTCATTAAAAATATATCTGCTTAGGCAAATAAACATTGGTCTTTCCTATCTGAAACTTTTTGCTAACATAGGCGTTCTTAATTAGCAGTTTGTTAAATATGGATAACGCATGAAACTGGTTAATTGTTATTTACCTTTTCACCAAGCATTAAACAAAAGCGCAGTTTTTGAAGGTATGGCGCCTTTGCTCATTAGGTTGTATCTCGCCCCCGTTATGTTGCAAGCAGGCTGGAATAAATACCAAAATTTTGCAGGCATAGTGGATTGGTTTGGCAACAGTGATTATGGATTAGGCTTGCCTTTTCCTTACGTTATGGCGTTGTTAGCAACCTCGGTTGAGTTAATAGGTGGGGCGTTATTAATAGTGGGCCTAGCTACCCGTTGGATCGCTATGCCGTTAATGTTCACTATGTTAGTGGCAGCGTTTACTGTGCATTGGCATAATGGTTGGGCAGCCATAGCCGATGCCAATAGTTGGTTATCTAACGGCACCATTATGTTGAATCAGTCTGTAATGAGCGCCCCAGATAAATTAGCGGCGGCTAAAGGGCTACTGCAAGAACATGGCAATTACGAATGGCTAACTTCTAGTGGACAATTTGTTGTTCTAAATAATGGTATTGAATTTGCCATTACCTATTTTATTATGCTGTTAGCACTATTTTTTAGTGGCGGTGGAAAATTCACTAGTGTGGATTATTTCTTAGCCAAAAAATTTATCGACAAAAATTAACACAGGGCGCGTTCGCGCCATTTTATCAACTTTTTTAAATTCTAATGCTAGGAGACCCTATGCAGGCTCTTGATTTATTACTTAATCGTAGCTCTCAACCGCGACTCGAAGCCCCAGCCCCAGAAGGTGAGGCCCTTGAAAACATTATGCAAGCGGCACTGCGGGCCCCAGACCATGCTTGTTTAACCCCATGGAAGTTTGTTGTATGTCAAAAAAATGGCTTAAAACGTTTAGGCGATATTTACGAACAAGCCGCCATTGCCAGTGATAAAAGTGAAAAAGAAATAGAGCGGGCACCTAATTTACCTTTACGGGCGCCTATGGTGATAGTGGTGATTAGTCGATATGTTGAACATGAAAAGGTACCTTGGGTTGAGCAAGTTGCCTCTGCTTCCTGTGCGGTACACGCTATGCAAATGGCGGCTCAAGCCCAAGGTTTTGCGGGTATTTGGCGTACTGGTAGTTATGCGCAAGATCCTGTGGTTAAACAGGCCTTTGATTTGGCTGAGCAAGATGAAATTGTTGGCTTTTTATATTTGGGCAGTTCGTCGCTTAAACCTTTGCCAAAGCCTAAACGCGATACCAGTGAGTTTTTTGAGTTTTGGCAATAACTGCTGCCAAGAGGTTTATACCTAAAAGACAATCCGCAGCTAGAGCAGCTGCGGATTGTTTGGATTTAACTGTTTTTATCTAAGTGAGCAAAGTCTACTTCTTCATCTTTTATTCCGGCTTCGGGATTATTAAATACCGCTTCATCTAATTCGTTTTCACTTTTTCCAACTATGCAAGCTACCATACAGTCGCCTGTTACATTGACCGCGGTGCGGGTCATATCTAACAATCTGTCAACACCTATGATCAAGGCTATGCCTTCTACTGGTAAGTTAACTTGTTGCAATACCATGGCTAGCATAATTAAGCCTACGCCAGGAACTCCAGCTGTACCTATAGAAGCAAGGGTAGCGGTAAGTATTACCATCATATAATCGCTTAAACTTAAATCTACCGCATAAACCTGCGCAATAAATACTGTGGCTACACCTTGCATAATGGCTGTGCCATCCATGTTAATGGTTGAACCTAAAGGCACAGTAAAAGAGGCGACCGAACGTTTTACCCCTAGTTTTTTAATAGCGGTTTCCATGGTAACAGGCAAAGTCGCGCTACTGCTTGAGGTGCTAAAAGCAAAAATCGCCGCGTCTCGCATTTTTCTAATTAAGGTTAGCGGGTTCAAACCACTTAAGGTTTTTAGAATAATGGGGTAAGACACAAAGGCATGTACAAGTAAAACAAACACCACCAATAAAAAGTATTTAATCAAGCTGGCGATAGTGTCAAAACCAATAGTGGCAAAAAGTTTAGCCATAAGCACAAACACCCCGTATGGGGCCAGGTTCATTAATATGGTCACTAACTTCATGATTACAGTATTAATGTCTTCAAACACTGCGCTAAGGCGTTTGCCTGTATCACCCGTCATAGACATGGCAATGCCAAAAAACACCGCAAAGACTATGATTTGCAACATATTACCCTGAGCCATGGCATTAATTGGGTTAGTTGGCATCATATTGATGATCACTTGGCCTAGTGAAGGGGCTTCTTTTGCCGCATAGGTGGCTTCTGTTGCTAGGTTTAAGCCTTCACCAGGGGCCACCATTAGGGCAAAACTCACTGCCAAGGTAATGGCAATGGCAGTGGTAAATACATACAATAAAATCGATTTTCCGCCTAAGCGCCCTAATTTAGACGGATCAGACAAACTCGAGGTACCACATACCAAAGAAACAAATACGAGGGGGACAACCAACATCTTTAAGCTGGCTATAAAGATGCTTCCTATTACATTAAATATACCATCGACTAAAACTCCATACGTTGAAACTTGCAAGCCGAATACACTAAACGAAAAATCTCCGCTATCATCAAATAACCATTGCAGAATTGCTCCTATCACTATTCCGGCAATCATGCCGATAAAGATACGAGCGGTGAGCCCGAGTTTTTTAGGGGTAGGGTTTTGTGATAACGCTGAAGTTGAGTTAGTCATGGAATTCCTAAGCTTTATTGTTGTTTAAAAGCACCGAGTTAGGGTGCAATTGATTTTTAGTGAGTTAGCTTTTCGGGCGATAGATTAACAAGTTTGTTAACTAAGCTAAACTCTTATGTGAATTTGCCGCATTTTTTTGGCTGCTGTGTATAGGAAATATCTATGATTTTACGTGTTAAAACACTTTTGATTTGGTTAGCGGTTTTAAGCCTTTTTGCCTGTGGCGGAGGGGGCAGCATTAGCCGTGACCAAAGTCCCACTGCGGGCGGCGATCCCGATCCTGTGACTATTAGCATGCAATTGGTCTTTACCGATGCCAACGGCCAGCCTTCGACCGACCTAAGTGCTGAAAATCCGCTGACGTTAACCACCACTGTGACCGATTCCGATGGCAACCCAGTAGCTTCAACCTTAGTAACTTATTCCTTTACACCAGCAGATGTAGCGGTATTTGGTAACGACACTGGTACCGCATCAACCAATAGCGACGGGGTGGCGACTATAGAAGTGTTAGTAGGAGAAAAATCTGGAGCAGGGCAGATCACCGCAAGCCTTAACTCAGGCGAGTCTGCGTCTACTACTTTTAATTCTGCCGGTACAGAGGCTGTGGGCGAAAAGCCCGCGTCTTTAGACCTCTTTGGTAGTTCAACTCAACTCGCCTCTAGTGGCTCAGACCAAGTTGAATTAATCGCCCTAATCAAAGACGCGAATAATGTGTTATTAGAAGGAGTAGAGGTAACCTTTTCGGCCGATTCAGGGGCCAGTTTACAAGTTACTCAAAACTTTACCGCCGCCGATGGTATAGCGCGAGCGCTATTATCCACCCAAAATAATGCAGAAAATCGAGTGATCGAAGTGACAGCCCGCACTGGAACTTTTGCCCAAACTTTACAAGTGGCAGTGGTAGGCACCAGTATAGCCATCAACGGACCACCCAGTGTTATTTTAGGTGCCAATGCAGAGTTAACCCTGTTTTTATCTGACTCAGATGGAAAAGGCATAGCCAATCAAGAGGTACAAATTAGCTCTTTGAATAATAACGCCTTTGATGCAACAGAAGTGGTAACCGATAGCGAAGGCCAAGCCACAGTTAATTATACTGCCAACAACTCTGGTATAGATGTATTAACAGCCTCGGCGTTAAATGCCAGCGGTAGTTTTAATATTAGTGTACAACAAGACCAATTTAGCTTTTCTAGCGTACCAACAGCAGACATTCCAATTAATCAAAACAGTACTTTAACTCTGACTTGGTTAAAAGAAAATCAACCACTGGCCAATGGTGAAGTGACTCTTACTACCACCAGAGGGCAGCTTTCAGCGGCTAAAGTTAATACCAACGCTGAAGGCACCGCTAGTTTTCAAGTCTCTTCAACCAATGCTGGCAAAGCAGTGATTTCTGCGCAGGGCAAAGACGCCAATGGCAATATAGTCAACGCCCGTACTGAGGTAGAGTTTATTGCCACCTCTGTTGATAATATTATTATTGCCGCAAGTCCTAATTCTATTGGGCCATCAGGGCAAAAGAGTACTATTACTGCGGTGTTACGCGATATTGACGGCAACTTAGTAAAAGGTAAAACCGTAAACTTTAATGCCGACGATGTGAGTGGTGGAGAGATTTCGCCAGCCTCAGCGGTAACAGACAGTAATGGCTTAGCTTCTACTGTGTATACCTCACGTAACTTAACTTCAGAAAACGCCATTAAAATTACTGCAACTGAGACTGAATCTGGAGTAAATGCTGTTACTCATTTAACTGTGGCAGATAGAGCGCAATTTATTTCAATAGGAACAGGCAATACCATTGAGTCTCCAGATCCTGCTACTTACCTTAAAAGATTCACGGTTTTTGTTACCGATGCTAATTCTAACCCCGTGGATAATGTTGAATTAACGGTAACAGGTACGCCTATCAAATACTCTGAGTTACTTGAGCCTAACGCTGTCCCTGGTGATGCTAATTATCAAAAAATCCGTCCGGCCTTTTATAAAGGTTACTGGACGCCATTTCCTAATGCCGAAGAGTTTAAATACTGGGTGTCGGTGCGTACATTAGGTTGCGAAAATGAAGATAAAGACGGTGATGGCATTGAAGATCCCAATGAAGATATCAATGGCGACAACGCACTTACACCAGTTAATTTAGTGTCTATTGATGGCAATGTAGTAACCGACGAAAATGGTCAAGCCATCATTGAGTTACGCTATGCTAAGTCTTATGCGGCATGGGGTGAGGTTAAAATTACTGTAAGTACCCCAGTATCGGGCAGTGAATCACAAACTAGTCAGTTTTATAGCTTATCGGCTTCTGCTGAAGATCTCGCCTTAGACTCTACGCCACCAAATACCAATCCTTTTGGCTCTGGTGTGAATTGGGTTGAAGATCCTGACAACCCAGGACAATTAATTGACGATGGGGCAAATCGAACCTGTACTAACAGCCTATAAATAAAAACTGCCAGTTCAGTGATGAACTGGCTTTTTTTTATCCCTTTAAGTTTTACCCTTGTTGAAAGGGGTAAACCGAGCCTAAGTCCAATAACTGAGTTAACTCGTCTAAAGCAGTACGCGATTCAATTAATAACTGTGGATCGCTTAAATCATTAACATGTAATGTGTCGCGATAATGTTTATCTACCCAAGTATTTAATTGCGCAAATTTATGCTCACTCATTAATGTCTGTTGATTTACCGCAGCAAATTCTTGTTCGTTCATGGCCACACGCAAACGTAAGCAAGCAGGTCCGCCGCCGTTTCTCATGCTTTGTTTAACATCGTGATAAAACACCTTTTTAATCGGGGTGTTTTGTTGCACTAAATTATCTAAATAAGCTGAAACCGCTGAATTCTCTTGGCAATCTGTAGGGGCAATAATGGCCATCTCACCATTGGCTAAAGTTATGATTTGGGTATTAAATAAGTAACTCTTAACGGCATCTTGCACACTTACATCACTAGTGTTGACACAAATAAAATGTAGGTCATCTGAGCCAAACTTTTGTTTGATTTCTTGCAAGGCTTGTTCTGATTGGTAAAAGGCTTGCTCGTGATAAAACAACACATTTTGATTGCCCACCGATATCACATCATTGTGAAACACCCCTTGGTCAATAAGGTCGGGGTTTTGCTGGACATAAACCACTTTGTCTTGGCTTAAACCGTGCAATCTAGCAATGGCTTGGCTGGCTTCATAAGTTTGCCTTGCAGGGAATTTTTTAGGTGCCGGTTTGCTAGTGTCAAAGGCATGTCGGCCGTATACAAAAATCTCTAATCCCGATTGCCCATAGTCTTGGCATAAACGGGTGTGGTTGGCCGCACCTTCGTCACCAAAATGTTCGTTGTCTGGCAAATGAGTGTGATGGGCAAAATATTGCTGATCAGCAAAAGTGGCTTTTAATATATTGCCCGTGACTTGAGGTTCGAGGGAACGATGAAATTTATTGGTTAAATTAGCCGGGGTAAAATGCACTTTGCCATCTGCAGTATCGGCACTGGGTGAAACCGTAGCCGCATTTGCCGTCCACATGCTAGAAGCCGAGCAACAGGCTTGAAAAATCGCTGGGGCTTGTTTAGCGGCTGCGGCTAAAACCGCTTGATCTGTGCCAGAAAACCCAAGTCTACGCAAAGAAGCCACGTCAGGACGCTCCTGTGGCGCCAAGACACCCTGAACCATACCAAGGTCAGCAAGGGCCTTCATTTTCTTTAAACCTTGTTTAGCGGCCTGTTTAGGGCTGCTAGAGGCACTAGCATTACTAAGGGATGCAACATTACCATAAGACAAACCCGCGTAATTATGAGTCGGGCCGACTAATCCATCAAAATTGGCTTCAAATTGTTTCATGTACACCTCGCATAGTTAAAATCGATGTTCTTTAGCCAAAATTGTAGGCTAAGCTTGGCCAAATACAGGTCTAAAAAACACCCCGGCCAAATGAATTGCTGGGCATTATACTGCTTTTATTGGTTATGCCAATCGAGCTGGTTAAAAAGTAAACGCTTATACATGGGGGAAATAAAAGAAAAGTAGATAAGTATGAAGAAGAACTTGTTTTCTATTCATTTTGTCGATATATGTTAAAAAGCAATTTTGATGAGGCCTAGTAGCTTAAACTTCACCAAATCATTAAAAACCTAATAAAATCAAAGGTTAATACCAACTTATGGCAAAATCTCTAGTCATTGTCGAATCACCGGCAAAGGCAAAAACTATTAATAAATATCTCGGCAAAGATTTTATTGTAAAATCTAGCGTGGGTCATGTTCGCGATCTTCCCCATAAGGCAGTAGGCAAAGTTCCGCCTAAAAAACCAGCAAAAGAGTTAAAGCTACTGTCTGAAAAACAGCGTGAAAAATATTTACGCGAACACGAATATAAAAAACTGGTTGATCGCATGGGGATAGACCCCAAAAACGACTGGCAAGCACATTACGATGTGCTTGAAGGCAAAGAAAAAGTCGTTAACGAATTAAAAAAATTAGCCAAAAACGCCGACACTGTCTATCTCGCAACCGATTTGGATAGAGAAGGAGAGGCCATAGCATGGCATTTGCGCGAGCTTATCGACGAGCCCGGCAAAGAGTTTCAACGTGTGGTGTTTAACGAAATCACAAAAAATGCCATTCAAGAAGCTTTTTCACACCCAGGCCAACTAAATATTGAGCGTGTCAATGCTCAGCAAGCGCGACGTTTTTTAGACCGAGTTGTGGGTTTTATGGTGTCGCCTTTATTGTGGAAAAAAGTCGCCAGGGGGCTATCGGCAGGGCGCGTACAATCAGTGGCTGTGCGTTTAGTTGTAGAGCGTGAACGTGAAATTAAAGCTTTTGTGCCTGAAGAGTTTTGGGATGTGCATGCCGAGCTAAATACCGCTAAAAATGTTGCTTTGCGTATGCAAGTGGCAAAACAACAAGGTAAAGCCTTTAAACCTAGCAATAAAGCTCAAGCCCAAGAAGCCGTATCTGTATTAGAAAAAGCTGACTACACTGTTGTTAGCCGCGAGTCTCGCCCTACTCAAAGTAAGCCTTCGGCACCTTTTATTACCTCAACATTACAGCAAGCTGCTAGCACTCGTTTAGGCTTTGGAGTGAAGAAAACCATGATGATGGCTCAGCGCTTATATGAGGCCGGACATATCACTTACATGCGTACCGATTCAACCAATTTAAGCCAAGATGCAGTCGACAGTTGCCGAGCTTATATTAGCGATAATTTTGGGGCCAATTACCTACCAGATAATCCACTTAAATACGGAAGCAAAGAGGGCGCACAAGAAGCGCACGAAGCTATTAGGCCATCAAATGTGTTGGTGAAATCTGAGTCATTAACTGAAGTTGAACGAGATGCCCAGCGCTTGTACGAACTAATTTGGCGTCAATTTGTAGCCTGTCAAATGACCCCAGCTAAGTACGATGCCAGCACAATTAGGGTCAAAGCCGATGAGTTTGAGTTAACCGCCAAAGGGCGCGTATTAAAGTTTGACGGTTGGACAAAAGTACAAAATCCTCAGCGTAAAAAAGGCGATGAAGATCTGTTGTTGCCTGATGTGAAAGAGGGCGACAAACTGTCTTTAAATGGCTTAGATCCCAAACAACACTTTACTAAACCTGTGGCTCGTTTTAACGAAGCTTCGTTAGTGAAAGAATTAGAAAAACGCGGTATTGGTCGTCCGTCAACTTACGCCAGCATCATATCAACCATTCAAGATCGTGGTTATGCACGTATCGAAAATAAGCGTTTTTATGCTGAAAAAATGGGTGAAATTGTCAACGACCGCCTAATGGAAAACTTTGACGATTTAATTGGTTATGATTTTACTGCCAATATGGAACAACAGTTAGATGAAATAGCCGATGGCAAAGTGTCGTGGAAAGACGTATTAAACGTTTTTTATGAAGACTTCGAGCAGAAGTTAATTGTGGCCGAAAAGCCACCCGAAGAAGGAGGCATGCGCCTCAATCAAGCGGTACCTACAGACATTTCATGTACTAAGTGTGAGCGTCCAATGAACGTACGTACTGCCAGTACCGGGGTGTTTTTAGGTTGTTCGGGCTACAGTTTACCGCCTAAAGAAAGATGCACAGGCACCATGAATTTAACCTCGGGTGACGAAGTCATTAAGGTAGACGACGAGGAAGAGTTAGAAACCGAAGTGTTACGTTCTAAACGCCGTTGCCAGGTTTGTGGTACTGCCATGGACAGCTATTTAGTAGACGAAACCCGCAAGTTGCATGTATGTGGTAATACCCCAACTTGTGAAGGGGTGTACGTTGAAAAAGGCACCTTTAAAATTAAAGGTTACGAAGGGCCAATTTTAGAATGTGATAAGTGCCAATCGAACATGGAGTTAAAAAGCGGTCGCTTTGGTAAATACTTTGGTTGTACTAACGAAGAATGTAAAAACACTCGTAAGTTATTACGCAACGGCGAAGCCGCGCCACCTAAAGAAGATCCTACCGATTTGCCAGAATTAGCTTGTACTAAATCTGACGCCCATTTTGTGTTAAGAGATGGCGCATCGGGGATATTTTTGGCCGCGCATAATTTCCCTAAATCACGCGAAACTCGCGCCCCGCAAGTGGCAGAGCTAGCCAGATTTAGAAACAGAATTTCGCCTAAGTTTTATTATTTAGCCGACGCCCCAGCCGAAGATCCAGATGGCAACCCTACAATAGTAAGATATAGCCGCAAAACTAAGCAGCAATATGTGATGTCTGAAAACGAAGAAGGCAAAGCAACAGGCTGGTCTGCTTGGTACAAAGATGGCCAATGGGTAGCAGAAGATAAAAGGAAAAAAGCTAAAAAGTCTTAACTTTAGGTGTAAAATATTCAAACTAGCGGCAGCGATTTACGCTGCCGTATTTTTTTAATTTTCAGATGGCAATGAATTATGGCCCTTTCACTACAAGAACAACTTCTAAAAGCTGGTTTAGCCGATAAGAAAAAAGCTAAACAAGTCAGACAACAAAAACACAAACAAGCCAAGGCGCAAAAAAATCACAATATCGTGCAAACAAACGAAGCTAAACTTGCTGCCGAAAAACTCATTGAAGAAAAAAAACAAAAAGATCGCGAGCTTAACCAGCAAGCCAAACAACAGGCCGAAAAAAAGGCCATTGTTGCCCAAATCAAGCAGTTAATTGAAGTCAACAAACAGCCTAAATTTGCTGGTAAACGCAATGAAGAAGAAAAGGTGTGCAACTTTACCGACGGCACTTTAATTAAACGTATGTATGTGAGCCAAACCACACATAAACAAATTACCCAGGGCAAATTAGCCATAGTAAAATTTAACGATGGTTATGAATTAGTCCCTATGCCAGTAGCCAATAAAATTGCCGAGCGTGACCAAGCATCTGTGGTCTATCGCGCTGATAACATTAGCGAAGCCGATCAAAAAAGCAGCGAAGAAGATGATTGGTATGCCGACTATGATATTCCAGATGATTTAAGTTGGTAAACGAATAATATAACTCAAATAGTTGAAAGAAGATGGAAGGAAATTGATATAACTAACCTTTAGCGGTCACAAAGAAAAGCAAAGTGATAAATGACACTTTGCTTTTTACCACTTACTTAATACTCACTTGACCTTTAGGCATATCAAATAAAGGCAAGTCGGGTTGGCTATAACAACTAAACTCATCGTTAACCAGATACGAGAAGCTTATTTGATCATAAGGTGATTTATTATTTTTGCCATTATCCACGACCATAGTCGTTACTCTCATGCCGGCGATATCTAAATCTGAATAAGTCCCTTTTTTTACCACAGCACTTATCCAAGCCTGATTATCAATGATACTGACACAATCTACTCTGGCGCTGAAGCCTTTTGATTCGCCCGCAAACCTGTCAACATAATTACCTTTTATTCTGCCATCTGATAAGACTAATCCGGTAAGTGAGAAGTTTTTATCGCACGTATTATCTCCTTCAACACAAAGGCTAGTGGCATCTGGACCACCTACGTGAACTTGCTGCTCAACTCTTGAGCCAGCATTTGCTGTGCCTATTAACGTAATGGCCGTTCCTAAAAAGACTACTATTTTTGCAACCTTCATAAATTTCTTCCTTTAAAATTTAAATGTTAAATGATGGCTAACTTTTTACATCAACACCTAAATCATAGCTTCCTAACAACATCTAAAGTTGTTTAAAAATTAACCAGATTAAATTTAGATTACAAAAGGTTGATTAGCAATGTATTGGATAATTAAGCAAAGCAATTTTGTACGAGTGACTTTATGGTGTGGCTAATCACACTTGAGATTATCCATGATAAGGTTAGAATGCTGTATAAAATAACAGTGGTGGCAGTGTTGTGCGAAAACCTCAAAAAGTTTTACCTGAGAAATATTACCTCGATCACTTTAACGAGATCATCAGCTTCAATCAGCAGTATTGTGCGGATCTTCTATTTACCGAACAAAAGCAGTTTATTCAGACCTACCAAGCGTTAAGTCACGACAGCCAATGTATGTTGGTTAGGGTAGTGAATCGCACGGGTGATTTTATTCAGTCAGATAAAATGCGTTACCAAGAAATTGATGACTGTGAAAAGCAACTGTTGCTGCTGACTCAAGCAGGTTTGTTACGCACATTAACCTCAGATGACATTGCTGTGTGGCTTGAGCTATTAACCAAGCCGCAGCTAATGGATATAGCCTATCAATGCCAAATTTATGCGATCAAAAAAAGTGCTTCTAAAGAGGAAGTTTTTCAACAGGTTAAAGCTCAATGTAGCGTGCAAGATTGCTTGGCTAGTGATTTGGCACAAAGTTTTTTGGTTAAATGTTTTCAATCTAATTTAGCGTATTTGTTATTTTTATTTTTTGGCAACTCCAACAGCAAATTAGATAAATTTTCAATGCGTGATTTGGAGGTGTTAAAAACCCGAGATAAAAATGCTCAAGCTAGCGCCCGCTTTGATAATAAACAGCAGTCTTATTGCTGTTTTTACTACAGTGACAAAATTGCTCAGATAAAACGTAATGATATGGATTTAGCTGAGTTAGCCCAGCGTTCAGAGCAGATAAATTGTCATCCGCAAGTGCCGGCAAACAGTGAATACGCACAACAATTAAAAGATCAATATTTTTACTTGTTAGGTAAACAGCTGTTAACTTTTCTTCCAGAGTTAGGTATGAAATACCTGCAAGCTTCAACAGCCGCGGCGCAAGAAAAGTGGCTAAGAGAGCGTTACAGACAAGGCCACAAAGAGCAGGTTAAAAGTCAGTTAGAGCAGATCATAGAGCAATCGTTAGATGAACGTTTGTTATTGTTTGCAGAAGATTTTTATCAAAGAAAATATCATCAAGTAAAGTTAAGCAAGCTAACGGCTACTCTGCGTCAAGATAGTTACACTCTTGCCATTGACGAAATACATAAAGAGCAGGTAGAAAAAGGCGTAAAACAGTACTATCAAAACCAAGGGTTAAAGGTGTATCGTACTGAAAACCGCTTATTTACAAGCCTATTTGGGCTAGCATTTTGGCAAGAGCTTTTTGATCCTCAACTTAAAGCTGCTAGCTCTGAGTTTGACCGGCGTCCTAAAGTTGTTAAAGAAAACACCATTTACCAAAGATTAGAGGCGCAAATAGAACAGCGCTTAAGCATGTTTAAACAGCCTAAAAAAGCCATAGCCTATTTAACTAAAATAGCCACTCAATATTATGGCCAGCCTAATGGTATGTTTCGCTGGAGTAGCAAAATAATGCAAGTGATATCCAGCTTTTTGCAAGTCGCCGATCCTCAAGCTGTCATCAGCCATTTACGCACTATGGCCAAAAATTATCATGGTTTTAATGATGGTTACCCAGACTTGATGATTATTCAAAACAAGCAACTCAGGTTTGAAGAAGTTAAAGCCCCAGGTGATGTGATTCGAGCAAATCAGTTTGTGACAATAAACGCCTTACAGTTATCGGGATTTGAGGTACAGCTGTGTAAAGTAGAATGGTTTGTTGATCCTATGCAAGCATATGTGGTGATAGATGTTGAAACCACAGGGGGTAAACAACCTTATCACCGGGTGACAGAGATAGGTGCGGTAAAAGTGGTGAACGGTGAAGTGGTAGATAGCTTTAGCTGTTTAGTTAACCCACAAAGGCATATACCAGCTTTTATTACTAAGTTAACTGGTATTAGCAACGATATGGTCAAAGATGCCCCCTTATTTTGTGAGGTTGCAGATACCCTAGAAAAGTTTCTGCAAAACGCCGTATTTGTCGCCCACAATGTGAATTTTGATTACGCTTTTATCAAACAAGAGTTTGCCCGACTTGAACGGCCTTTTGTTATGCCAAAACTTTGTACGGTAAGAGAAAGCAGAAAATGCTTTACTGGTTTAAAATCTTATTCGTTAAGTAATTTATGCCAGCACTTCAACATTCCGCTGACCACCCATCACAGAGCACTCTGTGACGCCCAAGCCACAGCTGAATTACTAAAACTAATTCAACGCCAACAAGAACAAGTGGAATAGCGAAATCTTTCTTACAAAATTAGTGGCGAGAGGAGGGGGGATTTTATTTTTTTGCTGTTTAGTGTTGGTAGTTTTGGGGCGTTATTAGCAGATAGCGGTCATTGGGCTTGGCTTAAATTTAAAAGCACGCTTCGCGCATCATCCTTGATGTTTTTCACACAGAATCCCTTCTGTGTGACTTACTTTTTGTCTACAGCCACAAAAACT